>NZ_VIVP01000028.1:0-1095 GCF_007993955.1 Pseudomonas sp. AG1028 | reverse complement strand
ATTGAAAGAAATGAGGTCATCAAATGTCTTCCAATGTGAGATTTTGGGCCATTTTTTATAGCAAAGATTGAATAAGGCGCATTTTTCTTCAAAGCTTTATTGTACGATCTGACTAAGTTATCTTTTAATAATTGGTATTCCTGTTTATTGCTTGAAGAATTGCCGGTCCCCGAGGGATCCAGCTTACATTATGAAGAGCAGCATATTACAGCCGTATGGGTCTACTTGACAGTAAAATTTGAAGAGCATTGGAAGCCTGTTGATGTAGAGGTCGAGTTTAGATGCAAGTTCAAGGAGCGAAAGGTGGATGGGTAGGTTATATAGGGATATAGCACAGAGATATATAGCAAAGAGATACTTTTGAGCAATGTTTGTGGAAGCGGTATTCGCAATATTTTAGTAGCTCGTTACAGTCCGGTGCGTTTTTGGTTTTTTGAAAGTGCGTCTTCAGAGCGCTTTTGGTTTTCAAAAGCGCTCTGAAGTTCCTATACTTTCTAGAGAATAGGAACTTCGGAATAGGAACTTCAAAGCGTTTCCGAAAACGAGCGCTTCCGAAAATGCAACGCGAGCTGCGCACATACAGCTCACTGTTCACGTCGCACCTATATCTGCGTGTTGCCTGTATATATATATACATGAGAAGAACGGCATAGTGCGTGTTTATGCTTAAATGCGTACTTATATGCGTCTATTTATGTAGGATGAAAGGTAGTCTAGTACCTCCTGTGATATTATCCCATTCCATGCGGGGTATCGTATGCTTCCTTCAGCACTACCCTTTAGCTGTTCTATATGCTGCCACTCCTCAATTGGATTAGTCTCATCCTTCAATGCTATCATTTCCTTTGATATTGGATCATATGCATAGTACCGAGAAACTAGTGCGAAGTAGTGATCAGGTATTGCTGTTATCTGATGAGTATACGTTGTCCTGGCCACGGCAGAAGCACGCTTATCGCTCCAATTTCCCACAACATTAGTCAACTCCGTTAGGCCCTTCATTGAAAGAAATGAGGTCATCAAATGTCTTCCAATGTGAGATTTTGGGCCATTTTTTATAGCAAAGATTGAATAAGGCGCATTTTTCTTCAAAGC
>NZ_VIVP01000027.1:0-1174 GCF_007993955.1 Pseudomonas sp. AG1028 | reverse complement strand
TAAAGGTCTTGCCATTAACGGTCAGGGTGACGGTGTCACCGACCTTGGCATCGCCACCGACAGTGCCGGTGACCGGGATCTGCTGAGTGGACTCATCAATGTTGATCACGTCATCGGCGGTGATGTTGGCGTCAAGGCTGATGGTCGGAGCGGGTGGCGTTGTATCGATAGCACCGGTGTCAGTGGCCGAGCCAGTATTGCCGGCTGGGTCAGTGACTTTGGCGTCGACCGAGTAGGGACCTTCAGCAAGCGGCTGAGTCAGCTCGACGCTGTAGGTGCCACCCGCCAGAACCGGTGTGGTCACGGTAAAGGTGTTGGCACCCTGAGTGATGGTCAGCGTAACTGTGCTGCCCACCGGCGCATCGGTAGTACCGACGATGGTCGGCGTCGTGTCATTGGTGATGGCTGGAGCATCGACAGTGATCAGCGGTGCTGTGGTGTCGATAGCACCGGTGTCAGTAGCCGAACCGGTGTTGCCGGCTGGGTCGGTGACCTTGGCGTCGACCGAGTACGGGCCTTCAACCAAGCCAGCCGGCACATCCGCAGAGTAAGTGCCGCCAGCCACGACCGTAGCGGTGGTGGTCAGCACGGTCGTGCCCTGCGTGATGGTCAGTGTCACTGTGCTGCCGACCGGCGCATCGGTAGTACCGACGATGGTCGGCGTGGTGTCGTTGGTGATGGCCGGGGCATCGACAGTGATCAGCGGAGCCGTGGTGTCGATAGCACCGGTGTCAGTGGCCGAACCGGTGTTGCCGGCGGCGTCGGTGACTTTGGCATCGACCGAGTAGGGACCTTCAGCAAGAGGCTGAGTCAGCTCGACGCTGTAGGTGCCACCCGCCAGAACCGGTGTGGTCACGGTAAAGGTGTTGGCACCCTGAGTAATGGTCAGCGTAACGGTGCTGCCCACCGGAGCATCGGTAGTACCCACGATGGTCGGGGTGGTGTCGTTGGTAATAGCTGGAGCATCGACAGTGATCAGCGGTGCTGTGGTGTCGATAGCACCGGTGTCAGTGGCCGAGCCAGTGTTGCCGGCCGGATCAGTGACTTTTGCATCGACCGAGTACGGGCCCTCAGCAAGCGGCTGAGTCAGCTCGACGCTGTAGGTGCCACCCGCCAGAACCGGTGTGGTCACGGTAAAGGTGTTGGCACCCTGAGTAATGGTCAGCGTCACGAT
>NZ_VIVP01000026.1:0-1381 GCF_007993955.1 Pseudomonas sp. AG1028 | reverse complement strand
AGGCTGTAATGGACTCTCCCCACACCACAGTTCTATACCAAGGTGTCGAGGATTTTTGAGCGGGAGAGTCGTGATGAAACGAATCGCTGTTGATCTGGCCAAGTCCGTTTACCAAGTCGCCGAGAGTGTCCGTTCCGGCCAAGTTGTGCAGCGCAAGCGGCTGAACCGAGAGGCGTTCCGGCGATATATACAGGAGCAGGCCGAGCCGGTCGAGTGGGTGATGGAAGCCTGTGGCACAGCGCACTACTGGGGACGATTGGCACAATCGCTCGGTCATCGAGTGAAGCTGTTGCACCCGCGCTACGTGCGGCCCTATCGACGCCGCAACAAGACCGACCGCAATGACTGCGACGCCATGCTGGAAGCCGCACGCTGCGGTGATATTCATCCGGTGCCAGTCAAAACCCACGAACAGCAGCAACTGCAACAGCTGCACGGGCTGCGGGAAACCTGGAAGAAGAGCCGCACCCAGCGCATCAACCTGCTGCGCGGCATTCTGCGTGAAGCAGGTATCGAAGCGCCGGCCTCAACCGCCGCCTTTATCCGTGCAGCTAGTGAGCTGGTTGAGCAGCCCGAACTCGCGCCCCTGAGCCGTCTGCTGCATATCGTGCTGGCCGAGATCAATCTGTACGAGCAGTGCATTGCCGAATGCGAACAGCAGCTCAAGCGCTGGCATGCTGAGGATGAAATCGTGCGCAAACTGGATGAGGTCAGCGGCATTGGCCTGCTGACTGCCAGCGCCCTGACCGTCGTTGTTGGTAAGCCTGAGCGCTTTTCCAGTGGTCGCCAGCTGAGCGCCTGGTTGGGTATGACCCCCAACGAATACAGCAGTGGCGAACGCCGACGGCTTGGGCGGATCAGCTGCAAGGGCAATATCTATGTGCGCACGCTATTTATCCATGGCTCGCGAGCGGCCTTGCTAGCGGCTCAGCGATGCCAGGCCCGTACGCCAGAAAAACTGACTGAGTTACAGCGCTGGGCCGTCGAGACGGCAGCCCGTATTGGCCACAACAAAGCGGCTGTGGCGCTGGCCAACAAGCTGGTGCGGATCTGCTGGGCGGTGTGGTGCCATGAGCGGCGTTTCAATGGCAATTGGCAGAGCGTAAAGCCCGCCTGACGGCGGGGGTAATCAGCAAAGAAGATGGTTTTCTTGTGGTTGTGGTGAGTAGCAGCACTGTCGGAACAGGCGAGTCCTGCAGCGGAACAAGGCCGATAACAATCATGATCCCCGTGATCGATTGAACGCTTGGCCCCCGCTGCGCGAACTACAGAATGGCCAGGGCGAAGCGCCCACAACAGGCCGGATATACGAATGCAACCGCGCTGACGACAAGTGCAAAAGAAAAGCTTTGCTCACTACTTGTGGGGAGAGTCCATATAC
>NZ_VIVP01000025.1:0-1468 GCF_007993955.1 Pseudomonas sp. AG1028 | reverse complement strand
GGCGCAAAATTCAAAGTGCGAACATTGTCTTTTGCTGTGAGGAGGCCGTGATGAAATTCTGTGGCATAGACCTGCACTCGAACAATAGCGTTGTGGTGATCACCGACGAAGCGGACCGGATTCTGCTTAGTCGGCGCTGCCCTAACGATCTGGCAAAAATCGTCCTGCTGCTCGAGCCTCATCGTACCGAGCTGGAGGGCGTGGTGGTCGAGTCCACCTACAACTGGTATTGGCTGGTCGATGGGCTGAAGGATGCCGGTTTCGACGTAAAGCTGGCCAATACTGTAGCGATGAAACGCTATGACGCTTTGAAGCACTCCGATGATCAGGATGATGCGGCCTTTCTCGCACATCTGTTGAGGCTTGGGATTTTACCTACGGGTTACGTGCATCCGCCGCAAGAGCGTGCACTGCGGGATCTGGCACGTAAACGCATTCAACTGGTGCGTAGCCGGACTCAACATGTGCTGGCAGTGGAAAACATCATGGCGCGTCAGCAGGGTAGCCGGCTCAGCAGCGCTGCCGTCAAGCGCCTGTCGAGCACCACAATAGATAACCTTGGCCTGCCCGATGATGTGGCTCTGGCGATCAGTGCCAATGTGGCCGTGATTGAAACACTCAACATTCAAATTGATTGCTTGGAACAGCGTCTGTTAGGCGGTGTGCGCCTGCGCCCAGAGTACGCTTTGCTGAAGTCAATGCCGGGCGTTGGTGAGGTTCTGGCGACCGTGATCATGCTGGAAACGGGAAGCATCGAGCGCT
Source organism: Pseudomonas sp. AG1028 (assembly GCF_007993955.1). NCBI lineage: Bacteria > Pseudomonadati > Pseudomonadota > Gammaproteobacteria > Pseudomonadales > Pseudomonadaceae > Pseudomonas > Pseudomonas sp. AG1028. Next base: position 706 of record NZ_VIVP01000025.1, on the reverse strand, counting down.
TTGCCGATGTCGGCAAGTTCGCCTCATATGCGCGCTGCGTGAATAGCGCCCATTATTCAAATGGCAAGAAAAAGGGTGAAGGCAACACGAAGAACGGCAATGCTTACCTGGTTTGGGCCTTTGTCGAAGCGGCTAACTTTGCGCGACGTTTTAACGAAGAAGCCAAACGCTTCTTCGACAAGAAGAAAGCAAAAACGAACAATGTGGTAGCCACCAAGGCATTGGCTCACAAGCTGGCCCGAGCGAGCTATCACATCCTCAAGGAGAAACAGCCATTTGATGTGAGCCGCTGTTTCGCCTGAGGCGAGTGAAGGTGGTAGCAGGTCAGCCGGAAAGGGGACTGGATGCTAGCCAGCGAGTCTGAGTGGAGGCCTGCTGCCACCGCCTGAGTGTGTTGTACCCGAGTCGCCTGCCAAGTGAGCCAGAAGAGACTGGACGTGTAGTTTTTATACGAGCCATAGTTCTGTGAAACGGTTTGGACACATTGGCGGCACCAACGTTTCTCTGGGGCGGGCTTCCCGCCAGGGCGGCGCTGAGCGTTAGCTGCCGCTTGATCCATATGGGTGACTGGCGCGACTCGATCGCAGCCAAGAACGAGGAAACGGACTCGACCGGATCAACCCATCAGGTTCGACGCTGGAAAACTCTGCTCTTAAAAAGCAGAGCGGGTGGCTTTGAGTCTTGACGCAGGGCCGGCTAATGGGTG
>NZ_VIVP01000024.1:0-1765 GCF_007993955.1 Pseudomonas sp. AG1028 | reverse complement strand
CACAACGCTATTGTTCGAGTGCAGGTCTATGCCACAGAATTTCATCACGGCCTCCTCACAGCAAAAGACAATGTTCGCACTTTGAATTTTGCGCCCACTCGGGAGTGAGGAGGCCGGCTAGATGATTCTCAGATTTATTTGTGTTGCAGCGTCACTGGGGTAAGAATAAATCTGTCCCCTTATCGCTCAATCAAGAGAGCACAACCCGGCTAGTGGCACTACCTGCAAGTTCCGTCAGAAATGTAAATTGGGGGCGGGAGCCTCAGCCAAAGTGGCAACTGCAGGCAGTGTAAAGTGGAAGTCGTCAGTGTCGCCCGCTTCGCTCACTGGGACGGGCTAAAGCCCGCTCCTTAACTAAACGTTGAAAAATAGTAGAGGCAAAATGCAAGAACTTGATCATGCTCTTGAAGCAGTAAAAGACGAAGGCTCGTTCTTGGCTTTCGTCAAAGCGCTGGTTGCTGATCGTGAGCAGCACGAGGGAAAAACAATAGACGAAGTTGGTTTCGTAGAGGACTGGGCGAATAACAGTATATCAAGCTTTCTTGAGTCTGCAGTTTCATGGGCAGAAGATTCAAATTTTGGCGTCAATCAAGAATCAGAGCTAGCCAAAAACAAATGGAAGCAATTCGCTGTTTTTCTTTATTGCGGAAAAATATACGAGTAACTAGTTTTTCTAAGTTTATACTGCAATTAATTTTTATTACGCTATCTGGTTTGATAAATAAATAAAAGTCAAAAATGCTTTAACGAATCGCTCGGAAAGGGGGGCGGATTTATTTATGGCACAGTGCTGTTGGTCTAAAATAAATCTGTCCCCTTATCGTCTTTTAACCAAGCGTTAGGCATTCATAATGGAAAAATCACCATTCCGGGAAGTGTGGATCGAGATCCCGGACGGCCAGTCCATGTGCGCACTTATCAACGGTGAGTGGGGATGGTTGATGTACCTAAGGTATAGCCGGGACGCGGGCTTTAGCTCACGCAGCACTAATTATAAAGGGCCGACAGAATCAACTATTGAATATCGGCTTAATAATGGTCAGCACGACGAGTACCCAGCATCGTGGGCCTACCCTGTTGATGTAATTGAGCACGCACTGCATTTTTTTCAAGCGCAGCAAACGCCACCTGCGTTTATTCATTGGCACAATGATTCAGAAGATGGCGTTGAATTGGAGTACAAAAAAGCTAACAGCCAACTATAACTATATAGCTTGATAAGTGGTTCAAATCGTTCGCTTCGCTTTCTGGGACTGGCTAAAGCCTGCCCCTTAACCAAACGTTAGGTGAAATGATAAATGACCGTCGGATACGAACTCGTAAATTTCACTCGTCGTGAGGTGCTCACATTCACGCACATACCGGCGTCCACGAAATTAGAGCTTGCAGGCAATGCTGCAGCAGCAGCGATGAGCACCTGGTACATGCTGGAATGTGCAGGCGACCAGATGGCATTTGTGTCGGACACTTATGGAGAATGGCCATTTCCCGGCGGAAGCTCGTCTGATGTTGCGTCCTATGTGGACGTTACCGATCGAGTAGTAGCTGAGTTGGTCGGTGCCGGTATTCTCAAAGATCTTGGGCGGAAGCACTACTCCGATGACCTGACCGAATATACGAGAGTCTTAGAGAATGTCTGGTTACAGAGCTAACACCCCATCTAACAATTCGTATATGGACTCTCCCCACAAGTAGTGAGCAAAGCTTTTCTTTTGCACTTGTCGTCAGCGCGGTTGCATTCGTATATCCGGCCTGTTGTGGGCGC
>NZ_VIVP01000023.1:0-1781 GCF_007993955.1 Pseudomonas sp. AG1028 | reverse complement strand
GCGCCCACAACAGGCCGGATATACGAATGCAACCGCGCTGACGACAAGTGCAAAAGAAAAGCTTTGCTCACTACTTGTGGGGAGAGTCCATATACACTTGTTAGGGTGTGAGTGGATAAATTTCGCCGTCATCGCCTTGAACTTTTGCGCCGAGAGCTTTAGAAATTTTTATGAGTTTATTAATGGCGTTTTCAGATGGGTTCTTTGTGTAGATTTCGCAAAGTTCGGGGTTGTACCAAATGGGGAATTGCTCAAGTTCAAGAGATACCAAGAAATCATTTGTTGAGTTTTTATTGTCGCGCTGGATTTGGCTGTCCGTTTTTACGTAATTATTCCATTCTTCGCGGCTTATGCACGGGCCGTTCTCGTCAGCCCAAAAATATTTTTTAGTAATATGGAGATCATAACCTGCATAGACGAATTGGCTTACCATTGCCAAAAACGCAGCGAAGATTAATTTCATGCGTAGCCCTGAAGATCAAGCTAACAGGCGAGCAAAAGCGCAGCTTTTGCGAGTCCAGTGAGCGAAGCGAACGGTACTGAGTGACTTGTTATGTTGCATTTCACTGTGCTGCTTTTATAGGGCCGTTTAGGTTTGTTTGACCTACTGCGCCCTGTCCGGCGGTCTGCTCGGTCATTACTTTTCCAAGATAAAACCCGATGAATCCGGATATAGGGGTTGTAATTGCGGTAGTGATTGCAGCTACAAGAACTGGCTTTATAAGCCACTCTCGAAGCGAGTTTTTGCCATGTGCATTATCAATGTCTTCAAGTTTTAATCTACTGAAGCGAAGTAGATCTTTACCGCTTTTTGTTAGGGAGAGACTTTTATAGAAGACTTCTCCGTCTACGATCTCTTCTTCTCCGTAAATATATCCTTTCTCGACACCATCCCAGATGGAGCCTTCATACGACATTCGATGGGCTCGTCTCAGAGATCCATTATCAATTTCTGCTAGATATTCAAACATGACGTGCCTGTGCAATATAACGTTTGGTTAAGGGGCGGGCTTTAGCCCGTCCCAGTGAGCGAGGCGAACGGTTTGAACCACTAGTTAGACGCTGTACTGAATCGTGCGGATAGCCTACAAAAATATGATGCACACCCTTGAACACGAAATTAATTTTTTGATTTAACCAGTTCGAGATACCGCATTAAGCCCTTTGCAAGGCTTTCATCTTCGATATAGAAGATGTTCTCGGTTGCGGGCTCACGCATACGGGCTGCATTCACAATTAGTTGTCCAAGCCGCAGATCCGGATTGCTCTGCCAAACCTCACGAATTAAGTCCAGCACCTCATCGATGCGTTCTGGGTCTCTCATGTTGTAAGCGCCTAACAGTGATCAGATAGAATTCTGCATTAACGCAATAGTAGAGCGTTCTATATAAGTACGCATCGATCGCCATCACATAAATAAAAAATCTATCTTAATCAATCATTTATACGGTCTCTGCTGACGGCGGCCGGTATTCGCTTGACTTCCGCTTTTAGCTCATCCATTACTACTGTACAAAAAAACAGCTCAGGTAGATCGACATGGACAGTCCTCCCGCCAAGCCACGCCTGCGTGAGCAGGTAACAGCCGTGATGCGCACGCATCATTACAGCATCCGAACCGAAAAGTCGTATTGGTACTGGATTCGTTATTTCATTTGCTTCAATGGGTTACGTCATCCGTTGGAGCTAGGTTCTGTACGAAAAGTACTGCCTTAAGCATCGCAGCGCGCAAGCCAGCGTGACCATCGCGCCAAAACTTCTGGCGAGCTTGTCGTAGCGGG
>NZ_VIVP01000022.1:0-5439 GCF_007993955.1 Pseudomonas sp. AG1028 | reverse complement strand
GCTTGACAGCAAATGAGGGTGCTGTAAGATGCGCGCCTCGGTTGAGACGAAAGCTTCAGCCAAACGTTCTTTAACAACTGAATCAAGCAATTCGTGTGGGTGCTTGTGAGTTAAGACTGACTGATCGCAAGATTATCAGCATCACAAGTAACACTCGTGAATTCGAGAGTTTTTTGCGATTGCTGAGCCAAGTTTAGGGTTTTCTCAAAACCCAAGCAGTATTGAACTGAAGAGTTTGATCATGGCTCAGATTGAACGCTGGCGGCAGGCCTAACACATGCAAGTCGAGCGGTTGAGGGGAGCTTGCTCCCTGATTCAGCGGCGGACGGGTGAGTAATGCCTAGGAATCTGCCTATTAGTGGGGGACAACGTTTCGAAAGGAACGCTAATACCGCATACGTCCTACGGGAGAAAGCAGGGGACCTTCGGGCCTTGCGCTAATAGATGAGCCTAGGTCGGATTAGCTTGTTGGTGAGGTAATGGCTCACCAAGGCGACGATCCGTAACTGGTCTGAGAGGATGATCAGTCACACTGGAACTGAGACACGGTCCAGACTCCTACGGGAGGCAGCAGTGGGGAATATTGGACAATGGGCGAAAGCCTGATCCAGCCATGCCGCGTGTGTGAAGAAGGTCTTCGGATTGTAAAGCACTTTAAGTTGGGAGGAAGGGTTGTAGATTAATACTCTGCAATTTTGACGTTACCGACAGAATAAGCACCGGCTAACTCTGTGCCAGCAGCCGCGGTAATACAGAGGGTGCAAGCGTTAATCGGAATTACTGGGCGTAAAGCGCGCGTAGGTGGTTTGTTAAGTTGGATGTGAAAGCCCCGGGCTCAACCTGGGAACTGCATCCAAAACTGGCAAGCTAGAGTACGGTAGAGGGTGGTGGAATTTCCTGTGTAGCGGTGAAATGCGTAGATATAGGAAGGAACACCAGTGGCGAAGGCGACCACCTGGACTGATACTGACACTGAGGTGCGAAAGCGTGGGGAGCAAACAGGATTAGATACCCTGGTAGTCCACGCCGTAAACGATGTCAACTAGCCGTTGGAATCCTTGAGATTTTAGTGGCGCAGCTAACGCATTAAGTTGACCGCCTGGGGAGTACGGCCGCAAGGTTAAAACTCAAATGAATTGACGGGGGCCCGCACAAGCGGTGGAGCATGTGGTTTAATTCGAAGCAACGCGAAGAACCTTACCTGGCCTTGACATGCTGAGAACTTTCCAGAGATGGATTGGTGCCTTCGGGAACTCAGACACAGGTGCTGCATGGCTGTCGTCAGCTCGTGTCGTGAGATGTTGGGTTAAGTCCCGTAACGAGCGCAACCCTTGTCCTTAGTTACCAGCACCTCGGGTGGGAACTCTAAGGAGACTGCCGGTGACAAACCGGAGGAAGGTGGGGATGACGTCAAGTCATCATGGCCCTTACGGCCAGGGCTACACACGTGCTACAATGGTCGGTACAAAGGGTTGCCAAGCCGCGAGGTGGAGCTAATCCCATAAAACCGATCGTAGTCCGGATCGCAGTCTGCAACTCGACTGCGTGAAGTCGGAATCGCTAGTAATCGTGAATCAGAATGTCACGGTGAATACGTTCCCGGGCCTTGTACACACCGCCCGTCACACCATGGGAGTGGGTTGCACCAGAAGTAGCTAGTCTAACCTTCGGGAGGACGGTTACCACGGTGTGATTCATGACTGGGGTGAAGTCGTAACAAGGTAGCCGTAGGGGAACCTGCGGCTGGATCACCTCCTTAATCGAAGATCGCAGCTTATTCATAAGCTCCCACACGAATTGCTTGATTCATTGTAGAAGACGATGCTGTAACGCGACCCTGTTATAGGTCTGTAGCTCAGTTGGTTAGAGCGCACCCCTGATAAGGGTGAGGTCGGCAGTTCAAATCTGCCCAGACCTACCAATTCAGGTGCAGATGATACGGGGCCATAGCTCAGCTGGGAGAGCGCCTGCCTTGCACGCAGGAGGTCAGCGGTTCGATCCCGCTTGGCTCCACCACTTTCTGGTTGCAGTCGTTAACGAGTAAGAGTTCAGAAATGAGCATTCCTGCGATGGCAGAGTGAATGTTGATTTCTGGTCTTTGACCAGTCGAAACATCGTTCTTTAAAAATTTGGGTATGTGATAGAAGTGACTGATTGATTACTTTCACTGGTAATTAATCTGGTCAAGGTAAAATTTGCGTTGTTCTCAAGTGCAAATTTTCGGCGAATGTCGTCTTCACGTTATAGACAGTAACCAGATTGCTTGGGGTTATATGGTCAAGTGAAGAAGCGCATACGGTGGATGCCTTGGCAGTCAGAGGCGATGAAAGACGTTGTAGCCTGCGATAAGCTTTGGGGAGTCGGCAAACAGACTGTGATCCAGAGATCTCTGAATGGGGGAACCCACCTAGCATAAGCTGGGTATCATGCACTGAATACATAGGTGCATGAGGCGAACCAGGGGAACTGAAACATCTAAGTACCCTGAGGAAAAGAAATCAACCGAGATTCCCTTAGTAGTGGCGAGCGAACGGGGACTAGCCCTTAAGTTGATTAGAGTGTAGTGGAAGGCTCTGGAAAGTGCCGCCGTAGTGGGTGATAGCCCCGTACACGAAATGCTCTTATCAATGAAATCGAGTAGGACGGAGCACGAGAAACTTTGTCTGAATATGGGGGGACCATCCTCCAAGGCTAAATACTACTGACTGACCGATAGTGAACCAGTACCGTGAGGGAAAGGCGAAAAGAACCCCGGAGAGGGGAGTGAAATAGAACCTGAAACCGTATGCGTACAAGCAGTGGGAGCCTACTTTGTTGGGTGACTGCGTACCTTTTGTATAATGGGTCAGCGACTTATATTCAGTGGCGAGCTTAACCGAATAGGGGAGGCGTAGCGAAAGCGAGTCTTAATAGGGCGTTTAGTCGCTGGGTATAGACCCGAAACCGGGCGATCTATCCATGGGCAGGTTGAAGGTTAGGTAACACTGACTGGAGGACCGAACCGACTACCGTTGAAAAGTTAGCGGATGACCTGTGGATCGGAGTGAAAGGCTAATCAAGCTCGGAGATAGCTGGTTCTCCTCGAAAGCTATTTAGGTAGCGCCTCGTGTATCACTGCTGGGGGTAGAGCACTGTTTCGGCTAGGGGGTCATCCCGACTTACCAAACCGATGCAAACTCCGAATACCAGCAAGTGTCAGCACGGGAGACACACGGCGGGTGCTAACGTCCGTCGTGAAAAGGGAAACAACCCAGACCGTCAGCTAAGGTCCCAAAGTTATGGTTAAGTGGGAAACGATGTGGGAAGGCTTAGACAGCTAGGAGGTTGGCTTAGAAGCAGCCATCCTTTAAAGAAAGCGTAATAGCTCACTAGTCGAGTCGGCCTGCGCGGAAGATGTAACGGGGCTCAAACCATACACCGAAGCTACGGGTTCAACGTAAGTTGAGCGGTAGAGGAGCGTTCTGTAAGCCTGTGAAGGTGAGTTGAGAAGCTTGCTGGAGGTATCAGAAGTGCGAATGCTGACATGAGTAACGACAATGCGAGTGAAAAACTCGCACGCCGAAAGACCAAGGTTTCCTGCGCAACGTTAATCGACGCAGGGTGAGTCGGCCCCTAAGGCGAGGCAGAAATGCGTAGTCGATGGGAAACGGGTTAATATTCCCGTACTTCTAATTACTGCGATGGAGGGACGGAGAAGGCTAGGCCAGCACGGCGTTGGTTGTCCGTGTTTAAGGTGGTAGGCTGATTTCTTAGGTAAATCCGGGAGATCAAGGCCGAGAGCTGATGACGAGTTGTCCTTTAGGACGATGAAGTGGTTGATGCCATGCTTCCAGGAAAAGCTTCTAAGCTTCAGGTAATTAGGAACCGTACCCCAAACCGACACAGGTGGTTAGGTAGAGAATACCAAGGCGCTTGAGAGAACTCGGGTGAAGGAACTAGGCAAAATGGCACCGTAACTTCGGGAGAAGGTGCGCCGGTGAGTGTGAAGGGTTTACCCCGTAAGCACATGCCGGTCGAAGATACCAGGCCGCTGCGACTGTTTATTAAAAACACAGCACTCTGCAAACACGAAAGTGGACGTATAGGGTGTGACGCCTGCCCGGTGCCGGAAGGTTAATTGATGGGGTTAGCTAACGCGAAGCTCTTGATCGAAGCCCCGGTAAACGGCGGCCGTAACTATAACGGTCCTAAGGTAGCGAAATTCCTTGTCGGGTAAGTTCCGACCTGCACGAATGGCGTAACGATGGCGGCGCTGTCTCCACCCGAGACTCAGTGAAATTGAAATCGCTGTGAAGATGCAGTGTATCCGCGGCTAGACGGAAAGACCCCGTGAACCTTTACTATAGCTTTGCACTGGACTTTGAGCTTGCTTGTGTAGGATAGGTGGGAGGCTTTGAAGTGGGGACGCCAGTTCTCATGGAGCCATCCTTGAAATACCACCCTGGCAACCTTGAGGTTCTAACTCTGGTCCGTTATCCGGATCGAGGACAGTGTATGGTGGGTAGTTTGACTGGGGCGGTCTCCTCCTAAAGAGTAACGGAGGAGTACGAAGGTGCGCTCAGACCGGTCGGAAATCGGTCGTAGAGTATAAAGGCAAAAGCGCGCTTGACTGCGAGACAGACACGTCGAGCAGGTACGAAAGTAGGTCTTAGTGATCCGGTGGTTCTGTATGGAAGGGCCATCGCTCAACGGATAAAAGGTACTCCGGGGATAACAGGCTGATACCGCCCAAGAGTTCATATCGACGGCGGTGTTTGGCACCTCGATGTCGGCTCATCACATCCTGGGGCTGAAGCCGGTCCCAAGGGTATGGCTGTTCGCCATTTAAAGTGGTACGCGAGCTGGGTTTAGAACGTCGTGAGACAGTTCGGTCCCTATCTGCCGTGGACGTTTGAGATTTGAGAGGGGCTGCTCCTAGTACGAGAGGACCGGAGTGGACGAACCTCTGGTGTTCCGGTTGTCACGCCAGTGGCATTGCCGGGTAGCTATGTTCGGGAAAGATAACCGCTGAAAGCATCTAAGCGGGAAACTTGCCTCAAGATGAGATCTCACTGGAACCTTGAGTTCCCTAAAGGGCCGTCGAAGACTACGACGTTGATAGGCTGGGTGTGTAAGCGTTGTGAGGCGTTGAGCTAACCAGTACTAATTGCCCGTGAGGCTTGACCATATAACACCCAAACAATTTGGCTGTTAGACGGTTGAAGTCGACAGTAATGCCGAAGATTTGCGAGAACACGTAATACCAACTGACATCACATACCCAATTCGCTGCAGCGGCTAAACCCCGAAGCAGCAACCAGTTTGCTTGACGACCATAGAGCGTTGGAACCACCTGATCCCATCCCGAACTCAGTAGTGAAACGACGCATCGCCGATGGTAGTGTGGAGCTTCTCCATGTGAGAGTAGGTCATCGTCAAGCTTCTATAAGAAACCCCAGA
>NZ_VIVP01000021.1:0-10948 GCF_007993955.1 Pseudomonas sp. AG1028 | reverse complement strand
GTGCGAGTTTGTTGGGATGCTCGAATGACCTACCTGGCATGGGTAACAGCCGAGCATACCAATGCCCAGGATGATCTTGGCTCAGAAACAACAAAGCCCGCGCTATGCGGGCTTTGTTGTTTCTGACTCTGCTGTTTCATCTGCATCTCCAATAGAGATGGTGTCGAGCGTACAGCTCAGTCAAAGACTGCCGCCGTATCGATACGCCGCCAGATCGCTTCGGCAAAGCTGTAGAGTGCGAATGCGATCAGTCCTGCACCAATCAACCCCAGCCAGAAGGTGCCATAGGGCAATGACTGCAGGGCGTTCAGTGCGTCTTCCAAGCCTGGTGGCTTGGTCGGCTCATAACGTGCACCTCCACTGAAGAGCATGCCGGCCACCACGAGAAACGAAACACCCCGAGCGATAAGGCCGACTTTGGAGATGGGCGTTACCCAGCGCATGACGTCATCAGAAGCAGAAAAGTACTTTTCGAACTTGGCTTTCCAGCCCTTGATGATATGTGCAATGCCGACCCCCAGCGGCACCAGCGCCACAAGGTAAACCAGATAGTTCGAGTACTTCCAGCCCAGCATGCCAGAGAGAAAGTCTTCGCCGCCCCCACTGCCCCCCGAGGACTCGCCGAGCGAACTACCCAGCAGACCCAGCGTGAACAAGGTCAGCAGGCCATAGCTGATGGCACCGCCCACCAGGCCTGCACGCGCGGCGAGCCCCTTGGCGTCGGTGCCGTGATCTTCCGGATCGGTAATGGCCTGAGTCATTCGCCAGACGGCATAGGCGAAAAGTCCCGCCACCATTATCCAGAGCAGGCCCTCGCCAAAAGGTTGCTCCAGCAATGTCGAGATAGCACCTTTGGTGCCGACAGTTTCACCGCTGCCCTTGGCGCCGAAGAGCGCGAAAGCGCCGATGATCAGATACACCACGCCGCGTGCCGCATAGCCTGTCCGAGCAAGCCAGACGATGCCTTGCGAGAGTTCGCCCTTGGCGTGTATGGCTGGGTTGTACATAGCGAGAGTCCTGAATGGCTGAGGTCGATAGCAATGCAGTGGACACTCACCGAAGGATCGCGGTTTAGATTGATTGGTCAACGATTTGAGGGGCCGAGGCCAAAGCGCCGAGAGAATTTTCAGAGCTGCACTATTGGCTTGAATGAACCGTCGTCGAGCATGTTTCACCCGGTGTATCTTTTTTATAAGGCAGAGGCGCTGTTATAGGAGAAAAAACGGCGAGGCTTATGAAGTGCAGGTGTTGAATGCGAAATGTCTGCGAGACAAGTCCGCATCTGATGGACCGTTCAGCACAGAATTGAACGAGCGCTAGAAACGACAAAGCCCGCACATGGCGGGCTTCGTGTTGCGTTTCCCCATCACCTGAAGAGTGAAGGAAAGCAGCGAGATGGCGCACTCGGCGGGATTCGAACCCACGACCCCTGCCTTCGGAGGGCAGTACTCTATCCAGCTGAGCTACGAGTGCGTTGCGGGGCGCAATCATACGCATGTCGCTGGCGTGCGTCCATGCTGCGCGAGGGGCTCGTTTGGCCAGTGATCGCCACAGGTATGGGCTATAAACAAAGACGGCCCTGCTCCCGCTCATCTGCAGCTGTTAATTTTCTCGAACGGCCTATTGCCCTTTGGTCGAGCTGATCTTACGATTTGTTTGATATTTCAAACGATGGTGTTGGCCAGCTGAACTCACGGCGGCGCACTCCGTTCGAATTTGCAGGCCGCAGCTAGCCTGTCGCTCCAACCCATGCCTGGGTTCGCTCCCAGCTTCTTTCGTCATCTCCTGGCGCCGTGGTGCCGGGATAGAGGAGATCGCCATGCAATTGAAAGACGCGCAACTGTTCCGCCAGCAGGCTTTCGTCAACGGCGCCTGGGCTGATGCCGACAGTGGCCAGACCATCAAGGTGACCAACCCGGCCACTGGCGAAGTAATCGGTAGCGTGCCGAAGATGGGCGCTGCCGAAACCCGCCGCGCCATCGAAGCCGCCGACAAGGCCCTGCCGGCCTGGCGTGCGCTGACCGCCAAGGAGCGTTCGGCCAAGCTGCGTCGCTGGTACGAGCTGATGCTGGAGAACCAGGACGACTTGGCGCGCCTGATGACCATCGAACAGGGCAAGCCGCTGGCCGAAGCCAAGGGCGAGATCGCCTACGCCGCCTCGTTCATCGAGTGGTTCGCCGAAGAAGCCAAGCGCGTGTATGGCGACACCATTCCGGGCCACCAGGCCGACAAGCGCCTGATCGTCATCAAGCAGCCGATCGGTGTCACCGCGGCCATCACCCCGTGGAACTTCCCGGCGGCGATGATCACCCGCAAGGCCGGCCCGGCCCTGGCCGCTGGCTGCACCATGGTGCTCAAGCCGGCTTCGCAGACGCCGTACTCCGCCCTGGCCCTGGCCGAGCTGGCGACCCGTGCCGGCATCCCGGCTGGCGTGTTCAGCGTAGTGACCGGCAGCGCCGGTGAAGTGGGCGGCGAGCTGACCGGCAACCCGATCGTGCGCAAACTGTCGTTCACCGGCTCGACCGAGATCGGTCGCCAGCTGATGGCCGAATGCGCTCAGGACATCAAGAAGGTATCCCTGGAGCTGGGCGGCAACGCGCCCTTCATCGTGTTCGACGACGCTGACCTGGACAAGGCCATCGAAGGCGCGATCATCTCCAAGTACCGCAACAACGGCCAGACCTGCGTATGCGCCAACCGCATCTACGTGCAGGACGGCGTCTACGATGCCTTCGCCGAGAAGCTCAAGGTCGCGGTCGAGAAGCTGAAGATCGGCAACGGCCTGGAAGACGGCACCACCACCGGCCCGCTGATCGACGAGAAGGCCGTGGCCAAGGTCAAGGAGCACATCGAGGACGCCGTTTCCAAAGGCGCCAAGATCCTCTCCGGCGGCAAGACCCACGCCCTGGGCGGCACCTTCTTCGAGCCGACCATTCTGGCCGACGTGCCGAAGAACGCGCTGGTCTCCAAGGACGAAACCTTCGGCCCGCTGGCGCCGCTGTTCCGTTTCAAGGACGAAGCCGAAGTGATCGCCATGGCCAACGACACCGAGTTCGGCCTGGCCTCCTACTTCTATGCCCGTGACCTCTCCCGCGTGTTCCGCGTGGCCGAGGCGCTGGAATACGGTATGGTCGGGATCAACACCGGCCTGATCTCCAACGAAGTGGCGCCATTCGGCGGCATCAAGGCCTCGGGCCTGGGTCGTGAAGGCTCCAAGTACGGCATCGAGGATTACCTGGAAATCAAGTACCTCTGCCTGAGCATTTAAGACTGATCGACCTGCGCCGCTGCGGCGGCGCAACACACGTTTCTCCCTGTATCCCGCAAGGCCCGGCAGTCGATCATCGCATGCTGTCGTGGCTGCAGCGGGATGCGTCATCCTTGAACCACACCGACGATGAGCGGTGAATGAGGAAGCCATGAGCAAGACCAACGAATCCCTGCTGCAACGCCGCCAGGCCGCCGTACCGCGCGGTGTCGGCCAGATCCACCCGATCGTCGCCGAGCGCGCCGAGAACGCCACCGTGTGGGACGTCGAAGGCCGTGAGTACATCGACTTCGCCGGCGGTATCGCCGTACTGAACACCGGTCACCTGCACCCGAAAGTGGTGGCCGCCGTTCAGGAACAGCTGACCAAGCTGACCCACACCTGCTTCCAGGTGCTGGCTTACGAGCCCTACATCGAGCTGTGCGAAGAAATCGCCAAGCGCGTACCAGGCGACTTCGCCAAGAAGACTCTGCTGGTCACCTCCGGCTCTGAAGCCGTCGAGAACGCCGTGAAGATTGCCCGTGCCGCTACCGGCCGTGCTGGCGTGATCGCCTTCACGGGTGCCTACCACGGCCGTACCATGATGACCCTGTCGCTGACCGGCAAGGTCGTGCCGTACTCCGCCGGCATGGGCCTGATGCCTGCTGGCGTGTACCGCGCCGTTGCGCCGTGCGAACTGCATGGCGTGAGCGAAGACGAATCCATCGCCAGCATCGAGCGCATCTTCAAGAACGATGCCCAGCCCCAGGACATCGCTGCGATCATCATCGAGCCGGTACAGGGTGAAGGCGGTTTCTACGTCAACTCGCCAGCCTTCATGCAGCGCCTGCGCGCCCTGTGCGACCAGCACGGCATCCTGCTGATCGCTGACGAAGTGCAGACCGGCGCTGGCCGTACCGGCACCTTCTTCGCCACCGAGCAACTGGGCGTGGTGCCGGACCTGACCACCTTCGCCAAGTCCGTCGGCGGCGGCTTCCCGATCTCTGGCGTCAGCGGCAAGGCCGAGATCATGGACAAGATCGCCCCCGGCGGCCTGGGCGGCACCTATGCCGGCAGCCCGATCGCCTGCGCTGCGGCCCTGGCCGTACTCAAGGTGTTCGACGAAGAGAAGCTGCTGGATCGCTCCAACGCCGTTGGCGAGAAGCTCAAGGCCGGCCTGAACAAGATCGCCGCCAAGCACAAGGTGATCGGCGACGTGCGTGGCCTGGGTTCGATGGTCGCCATCGAGCTGTTCGAAGGCGGCGACCACAGCAAGCCGGCTGCCGAACTGACGGGCAAGATCGTCGCCAAGGCGCGCGAAAAGGGCCTGATCCTGCTGTCGTGCGGCACCTACTACAACGTGGTGCGCTTCCTGATGCCGGTCACCATCCCGGACGCCCAGCTGGAAAAAGGCATCGCCATCGTGGCCGAGTGCTTCGACGAACTGGCGTAAGCCACGCCGTTGAAAAGGACCCGCTTCGGCGGGTCTTTTTTTGCCTGCTATTTATGCAAGCCTTCGCAGCCTGGGGCGTTCTGGCGCCCGATTCGGATGGCGTCAGGGCCTGTCTATACTGGGTCGGTGTTTTGCTCCGATCTAGAGAGGTTTGCTGATGGCTGAAGCGGTGCCCGCTCCAGAAGTGCTGATCGCCGATACCGACCCCTGGACGGCGGATCTGCTCGAACAACTGGTGCTCGACGTGCGGTGCGACGCCGTGGTGATTCGCGTCGCCGACGGCCAGGCGGCCATGGCGCGCTGCAAGCGACGCCTGCCTGAACTGGTGATCGCCGACAGCGAACTGCCGGGCGTAGATGGCCTTGAGCTGCTGCGCCAGCTACGTCGTCACCCGCGTACTCCGGCGCTGCCGTTCATCCTGATCAGCGGGCGCCTGGATGCCAACAGCGTGCGCGCCGCCAAGCCGCTGGCACCTACCGCCTACCTGGCCAAGCCCTTCAATGCCGAGGCGTTGCGCAAGCGCTTGGCCAGCCTGCTGCTCGCCGACGGGGAAGAGTTGCTGTGCCCGATTCCCGCCTTGCTGGTGAATCGGCTGGAGGATTACCTGGATGCCATGCGCGAAGAAGGGCAGGGCGCGCCGCTGCTGGCCTCGGTGCGCGATTCGGTCAGCCAGTACCTGAACAGCAGCGAGCCGAGCCTGCGCGAGCTGGAGCAGGTGTTCGCCCGCGACCCGCAGATCACCGCCTGCCTGATTGCCGCGGCCAACAGCGCCGCCCACCACAACGGCTCGCCCTGTCAGACCCTGACCCAGGCACTGCCGCGCCTGGGCGTGGCGCGTACCCTGAACCTGGTGCTGGGGCTTTCCGTGCAGCGCAATGCGCGGCTCAGCGACCCGCGTCTGGCCGAGCGCGGCGTGCGTACCTGGGTGGCGGCTCAGCGCAGCGCCGAGGTTGCCCATTGGCTGGCCAGCGAGCTGTCGCTGGATGCCGAGCTCTGCTACACCGCCGGCCTGCTGCACAACATAGGTGAGCTGGCCTTGCTGCGCTGCATGCAGGACTGGCAGGACGCCGGCGGCAGCCTGAGCGACGCGCAGATCGACCAGGCCATCGGCCAGCGTGCTGCCGGTTTCGGTTCGGCCTTGCGCATCCGCTGGCGCCTGCCGTTCGGCCTGCGTGAGTTGGTGGCCGCCTATTACAGCCTGAACAGCGGCGTGTTTTCCCGTGAGGCGCTAGTGCTCAATCTGGCCGGGCAGGTGCTGACGCTGGAGCAGACGCAACGGCCTAGCGAGCAGCTTCGCGATGCCCGCTGCGTACGCTTGCTGCGCATCGATCCGGGTTTGCTCGAGCGGTTGCCGGTGCAGGCCTCGGCGGCCTGACAGGCAGGTAATAACCGCAGCAAAAATGTGTCGAAAACCCGCCGCAAGCGTCTCTTCACTTGCTCGAAGCGGCCTGCTGCCGCCATGCTCCGCCAACCCCATCGGCGGCGGGATCATTGCGCGGCTATCTCGGTCAAAGCTCGCTGTGCATGTCCGCAAACGGCTGCAAAGCGCTCCCAGGTTCTCAAGGATATCGGTGTAGATGACTGACTACGATCTGTTGCTGGTAGGCGCAGGCCCGGCCCATCTCGGGGTTCTGCGACGCTGGGCGCTGATCGAGCGGCCGGCGGGCCGTATCGCCCTGCTGGCCAGTGCCGAGCACACCTGGCACGCCGGCATGTTGCCGGGGCTGGTCGGTGGCCGCTATTCGCCAGAGGATTGCCAGATCGGTTTGGGCGCGCTGTGCAAGGCCGCGCAGGTCGAGTTGATCGTCGCCCCCGTTGCCGCGCTGGACGCCGCGACACGTCAGCTGACGCTGGCCGATGACCGGGTGCTGCAGGGCAACTGGCTGTCGCTCAACGTCGGTGACCGGGTCGCCTGTCCACCACGCGAGGGCGAGGGAATGGACGTGCTGGCGGTGAAACCCGTGGATCACTTCATCACCGGCTGGCAGGCCTGGCAGCGCGACCCACAGCCGTTGGCAATCCTCGGCGGCGGCGTGGCGGGTGTGGAGATGGCCCTGGCGCTCGCCGACCAGGTACCGCAGCTGGCGCTGTTCTGCGGTGAGCCGCTGTTGGCCGGGCACTGCGCCGGCTTGCGCATGCGCGCCTGGGGCCATCTGCGCATGCGCCGCGTGCAGGTGCGCGAGCATTGCCCGATCAGTCGCATCGACGGCAATTGCCTGATCAGCGGTGAGGCATCCGTGTGGCATGGCAGCCGCCTGTTGCTGGCCAGCGGCGCCCAGGCGCTGCCGTGGATCGCCGCCAGCGGCCTGAGCTGCGATGGCGACGGTTTCGTGCACACCGCCCTGACGCTGCAAAGTCATTCCCACCCGCAGGTCTTCGCCGTGGGCGATTGCGCCAACCTGCCCGGCGTGCGCAAGAGCGGTTTGTATTCGATGCGCCAGGTACCGGTGCTCGCCGCCAACCTGGCGGCGGCCCTGCGCGGCGGCGCGCTGCGTGATTACAAGGCCCGTGGCCAACGCCCCCTGCTGTTGGCCAGCGGTGACGGCGGCGCGCTGCTCGGCTGGCAGCAGTGGAGCGCGGGCGGCCAGCTGTACGGGCGCTGCAAGGACTACTTCGACCGCTCCTTCGTCAAGCGCCACCGCCTCGAACGCTGAGCGCCCCAGTCGCTTTGCTACCAAAGTGCCATGGCGCGGCGCATCATGGGGTGGTCAACTGACCGGATTGGTTTTTCGGCCTACGGATTTGTCCCGTGCGGTCGATCTACTGAACACGGGCCGCTAGAGCCTATCGCTCGCATCACCCCACAATAAGAAAGACGAGGTTCGCCATGGACGCTGGAATTACTCGTGACCGGCTCGCGCTGGCCCTGCATGTGGTCGGCCTGCTAGCGCTGCTGCTGGTGTGGCAGCAGGTGCAGATGCCGGTCTATGTCGGCGTGATCGCCTTGCTGGCCTTGGCGCTTTGGCCGTGGTTCGGCCCCTGGCGGCGCCCGGCCCCGGCGACGGCTGCAGCCGCCCCGGCGGTTTCTCTCGATGCGTTGAGCCAGAGCCTGTCGCAGCACACTTGCCATAACGCGCTGTCCGCGGCCCAGGTGGCGTTCACCGTGCAGCAACTGGCCGGTCGGTTGCAGTCGCAACTGGTGGCGGTCGAGCAGATCAGCGAAGGTGCCCACGCCGTGACCCGCACCGAGCAGAGCAATGCCGAGCGCGCTGGGCAGACCCTCGGTGCCGCGCAGACGGTGCGCGCCAGCAGCGCCAGCGGCCAGACCGAGCTGCAGCAGGCCGTCGGTCGCATGCAGCAGCTCAGCGCCCAGGCTGCCGCCAGCCGCGAATTGATCGACGGCCTTGGCGCGCGGACCGAGCAGATAGAACAGGTCACCCAGGTCATCCAGTCTATCGCCAGCCAGACCAATCTGCTGGCGCTCAATGCCGCCATCGAAGCCGCGCGCGCCGGTGAGCAGGGGCGCGGCTTCGCGGTGGTCGCCGACGAAGTGCGCAGCCTGGCCGGGCGTACCGCCAGTGCTACCGGTGAAGTGGGGCAGATGGTCGCCGACATCCGCCAGCAGAGTGCGGCGGTGGTCAGCCATATCCAGCAGCAGGCCGAGGAGCTGGAAGCGGCCGCCCGGCAGATCGAGTTCACTGGCGAGCAATTGCGCGGCATCGCCGACCTGGCCGCCGATGTCGATGCTCAGGTCGAGCAGATCAGCGCCGGTACGGCGAGCAACCACGATCACCTGGCCGAGCTGCTGGTGGCGGTCGAGCAACTGCGCGGCGACGTGCGCAGCAGCGAAGACCAGACCCGTCAGTTGGGCAAGGCCGCCGAGCAACTGGTCGGCCAGGCGGAAAGCGTCAGCGAGCAGCTGGCCAGCGTCGGCCTCGACGACTACCACCAACGCATCTACGACCTGGCACTGGAGGGTGCCGCCGCGATAGGCCGGCAGTTCGAGGCTGACATTCAGGCGGGGCGTATCAGCCTCGCGGATCTGTTCGACCGCCAGTACCAGCCGATCCCGGACAGCTTCCCGGCCAAATTCCGCACGCGCTTCGACAGCTACGCCGATGGTGTGCTGCCGGCTATTCAGGAGCCGCTGCTCAAGCGCCATGAAGGCCTGGTATTCGCCATCGCCACCACGCCGGAAGGCTACGTGCCGACCCACAATCAGGCCTTCAACCATCCGCCCACTGGCGATCGCGCCGTGGACACCGTGAAAAGCCGCAGCAAGCGGCTGTTCAACGACCGCACCGGCATTCGCTGCGGCAGTCACCAACAGCGCGTGCTGCTGCAGACCTACATGCGCGACACCGGCGAACTGATGCACGACTTGTCGGTGCCGATTCATGTGCAGGGTAAGCATTGGGGCGGCTTGCGGCTGGGTTACAAACCGGAGCCGTGAGCGCGATTGTTTAGCCGCTGGCTACCTGAAGGTGTGCCAATAACGATTTAACCTGACTGTCGCGGCGTGCGAGCCTCGCGGGCATGTCTATTCCGGTCTGCAGCCTTGCCCACGCTCTTGCCCTGCCAGCCTTGCGCTCGCGGGGGCGGGCGCCCGAACCCACGGCGCTGCCGCAGATCCTCGCCTTCTGGGCGCTCTGGCATTGCCGCCACGCTCGCCCGCCGGACGCTCTCTCCGCCCGCTGAGTCCGATGGCTGCGCCATGTCCGCAGCCGCTGATACCCATTTGTCTGCCTGTGCGCCGGTTCGAACAGCGAGCCGGCCGTGCGGACATCGAGCGCCTGACTGGCGCAAGCGAGTGCGCGATGACGACTTTCGCAGTTGTGCAGGAAGCCCAGGGTTTCCTGGCCGCTAACCCCGATATCGAATTGATCGAACTGTTCATCCTTGATGCCAATGGCGTGCCGCGCGGCAAGCTGTTGCACCGTGAGGAACTGCTGGCGCTGTACCAGAGCGGGCGGCCGCTGCCGAGCACGATGCTCGGTTTGTCCATCCAGGGCGAGGACGTCGAGGACACCGGCCTGGTCTGGGAGGTCGGCGATATCGACTGCCGTGCCTACCCGTTGCCCGGCAGCCTGGTGCGCCTGCCCTGGCGGCAGATTCCCACCGCCGCCGTGCAGGTGTCGATGCACCCCAGCGAAGGCCTGCCGGCCACTCCTGCCGACCCGCGGCAGTTGCTGGTCCGCGTGATCGAGCAGCTCGAAGCCGAGGGTTATCATCCGGTGATGGCCTGCGAGCTGGAGTTCTACCTGCTCGACCAGAAACGCGACGCCCAGGGGCGCCCGCAGCCGGCCCTGGACGCCGACGGTAGTCGTCCGCGGCAGACCCAGGTCTATGGCCTACGCGAGCTGGAGCAGATCGAGCCGTTTCTCAAGGACCTCTACGCGGCCTGCAAGGCCCAGGGCATCCCGGCACGCACGGCGATTTCCGAGTACGCCCCCGGCCAGGTGGAGATCACCCTGGAGCACGGCCCGGCACTCGCGGCCATGGACCAGGCGGTGCGCTACAAGCGTCTGGTCAAGGGCGTGGCTCACGCCCATGGCATGCAGGCCTGCTTCATGGCCAAGCCGTTCGCCGATATCGCCGGCACCGGCATGCACATGCATGTGAGCCTGGCCGACGGGCAGGGCGAGAATCTGTTTGCCAGCGAGGATCCGGCCGGCACGCCGCTGTTGCGTCAGGCGGTCGGCGGCATGCTCGCCAGTCTGCTCGACTCGCTGCTGCTGTTCTGCCCCAACGCCAATTCCTACCGACGCTTCCAGGCCAACAGCTATGCGCCGCTGGCGCCCACCTGGGGTGTGGATAACCGCACCGTCAGCTTGCGCGTGCCCGGTGGCCCTGCGAATACCCGGCACATCGAGCACCGTATCTGCGGCGCCGATGCCAACCCCTATCTTGCCGCCGCGGCGATTCTGGCCGGGATTCACCGAGGCATCCGCGAGGCGCTGGACCCCGGAGCGCCGGTCGAGGGCAACGGCTACGCCCAGGCCACCGAGCACCTGCCTACCCAATGGTCGGCGGCGATCCAAGCGCTGGAGCACTCCGAGTGGGCTCGCGAGGCTTTTGGCGAGGCGTTTCTCAAGGTGTATCTGGCGATCAAGCGCGCCGAATACCGCCAGTTCATGGGCGAGGTCGGCGAGCAGGATTGGCGCTGGTACCTGAGTAACGCCTGATGGCTTCTGTTTAAAAGGCTCGGGGCTGAAGCCCCTTGTATGGTGATACTCGAAGGGGTGGTGGGACGACAAAGCCAATTCTGACTGTTCGCAGCAGTACAGACGGTAGGAGACCTCGCCCCA
>NZ_VIVP01000020.1:0-11225 GCF_007993955.1 Pseudomonas sp. AG1028 | reverse complement strand
GCTCGCCAGAGTCGCATTCGCCTTGATGAAAACTCAAGGCGAGTACATCAGCAGAAGGGCATAAAGGCATTGCCCTAAACCATAGAATCTCCTACAAAAGCCACGCATTCACCGGCAGTTCCTTAGCTGCCAAAATCGACGAACCTGTACTTAAAGATTCCGAACAGGTTTTAGCTATCTCAATACGACGCCTGGCCGCCCCCAGGCGTCGCCACCCCGCCCGCCCCGGTCAGGGCCTGTTAGAATGCGCGCCTCACCCGGAGGACCCATGGCCGAACACGATTTTCGCTACAACCTGCTCAACCCCGAACACACCCTGATCGAGTGCCGCGCCCTGGCTCCCGGCCGCTACCAGGTCACCGGCAACGGCGGTTCTATCAAGGGTAACGACACCCTGGTCGTCAGCCTCAAGGGCAGCCGTGACCTGAGCATGCGCCTGCAGGTCGACAAGGTCCGCCACCTGATCAACCCGCCCGGCCAGTGGGTCGCCGTCGCCCACGGGCCGGCCTTCACCGAACTGTCGATCTTCAACTGGCAGGTCACCTGCGACAGCTGCGGCAAGCAGCTGGACTTCGAGTTCGCGGTCGACAGCGCACTGGGCAAGAAGGCCCAGGCGCCAGCCGCCGATGCGCGCCTGGCCGAGCTGGGCTGGCGCAAACAGCAAGACAAACACCTGTGCCCTGCATGCGTTAACAAGGAGGCCTGATGAAACCGCTTCTCGCCCTGGGTCTGCTCGCCGCAGCCCTGGCTGGCTGCGCCGGCAAACCGGTGCAACTGGAAACCGAGCGCACCTATAGCGTGGAATGGATCGGCGAACGCCCGCTGATCGACAACAGTCACCTGACCATCATCCTCGGCGAAGACGGCCGCGCCTACGGTAACGCGGGCTGCAACCACTGGTTCGCCAGCTATACCCGGGATGGCGACAAGCTGAGCTTCAGCGACGCCGGCAGCACCCGCAAGCTGTGCGCCCCGGCGCTAATGGAACAGGAAAATCGCTTCCTGCAGAGCCTGACTACTATCGAACGCTGGGACATCTCGCCCATCGACCAGCTGCGCCTATGGCCCGCCAGCGGCAAACCGATCCGCCTGTGGCCGGACAAGTAACCGCTCGATAACCAGGTGAGCTGCCTCGCCCATCTGGTTATCCCTCCATCTATTGCGGCAGCGTCGTGAACAGATCCAGCTGTTCGTGCTTGCCGCGCATATCCTGCAAGCGTACGCCCACGCCCAATAGACG
This sequence comes from Pseudomonas sp. AG1028, assembly GCF_007993955.1. Taxonomy (NCBI): domain Bacteria; kingdom Pseudomonadati; phylum Pseudomonadota; class Gammaproteobacteria; order Pseudomonadales; family Pseudomonadaceae; genus Pseudomonas; species Pseudomonas sp. AG1028. Next base: position 9,985 of record NZ_VIVP01000020.1, on the reverse strand, counting down.
CACCGGGCGGTTGCCGCGCGCGTGGGCGCTGGTCAGCAACACGCGATAGCTTTCCAGATCCCGCGCCGCACCGGCCTGTTCCAGGGTGGTCTGGGTGAAGTCGTGGAATTTCACTTTGACGAACGGCTTGCCGACTTGATAGCTGCCGTCCAGGCGGGTCATGCGCCGCTCCAGTTCTTCCAGCAATGCCGGCAACTGCGCCAGGCAGGCGTCGAGATCCGGCAGATCCTGATCGTAAGTGTTCTCCACGCTCATCGACTGACGTCGGCTGTCGGTCTGCACCACCCGTTCATCGATGCCATGGGCGAGGTTCCAAAGCCGCTCGCCGAAACTGCCGAACTCGCGCACCAGGCGCAGCTTGTTCCACTCACGCAAATCGCGGCAGGTGCGTATGCCCAGGCGGGTCAGCTTGTCCGCGGTGACCTTGCCGACGCCATGGAGCTTGTTTACCGGCAGCTCCGCCACAAAATCGTCCACCTGATCCGGCGTGATCACGAAAATGCCGTTGGGCTTGCGCCAGTCGCTGGCGATCTTGGCCAGAAACTTGTTCGGCGCCACCCCGGCGGACACGGTGATATGCAGGTCGCTGGACACGCGTCGTCGGATGTCCTGGGCGATCCGCGTGGCGCTGCCGCCGAAATGCTCGCAGTTCGAGACATCGAGAAAGGCTTCGTCCAGCGACAGCGGCTCGATCTGGTCGGTGTAGTCGCGAAAGATCGCGTGAATCTCCCGGGACACCGCGCGGTATACATCGAAACGCGGTTTGACGATCAGCAGGTCCGGGCACAGCTTCAACGCATGCCCCGAAGCCATGGCCGAGCGCACGCCGTAGGCCCGCGCCTCGTAATTGCAGGTGGCGATCACCCCGCGCCGATCCGCCGAGCCGCCCACCGCCATCGGCTTGTCGGCAAGCGCCGGGTTGTCGCGCATTTCGACCGAGGCATAGAAGGCATCGCAATCGATGTGAATGATCTTTCGCTGCGCCATAGACCTGAGAGAGCCAGCCGACGGCGGGCGCGGTCGGCGAGAAAGGATGGGAAACGCACCTTACTGTATATAAGAACAGCCTTCCAGCCCGAGGCTTGCCGTTCATCGTCACCAGGCCCCGTCACGAAAACGCCACAAAACCGCCTGAGACGCCCGTATGGCAGGGCCTAGGCCGCTTCAAAATGCGCGATCCGCATCGCTAACCAATTGACAGCAAAACGTTTTTTTCTCGATATGCGTTGACAGCAGGTCTCAGATGAATAGAATGGCGACCGCGGGATGGAGCAGTCTGGTAGCTCGTCGGGCTCATAACCCGAAGGTCGTCGGTTCAAATCCGGCTCCCGCAACCAGATACCCAGAAAGGCCACTCAATCGAGTGGCCTTTTTGTTTTTCTGCATCCTCGATTTAACTAATTGATTAAAAAGCAGAAATCGATTGACAGAAGCCTCATCCTGTATAGAATGGCCGCCGCGGGATGGAGCAGTCTGGTAGCTCGTCGGGCTCATAACCCGAAGGTCGTCGGTTCAAATCCGGCTCCCGCAACCAGATACTCAAAAAGGCCACTCAATCGAGTGGCCTTTTTGTTTTTCCGCCCTGCCGATTTAACCGATTGATTGAAAACGCAAAAGTCGGTTGACAGCATTCTCTCCATCCCTATAATGGCCGCCGCGGGATGGAGCAGTCTGGTAGCTCGTCGGGCTCATAACCCGAAGGTCGTCGGTTCAAATCCGGCTCCCGCAACCACCTTCGAAACGAAAGCCCTGACAGTTCGCTGTCGGGGCTTTTGTTTTATGGGCATCTGAAAATCAGCCGCGCTTCACGTCGCGTGTTGATGGGCTAATCTTTGCAAGGGCCTGCCATAGACACCTTGAAGCACTTCGCTCAAGCTCATACATTGCCTGATACAAAACGGAACTTGGATTCCGCCCTTCAATCTGAGCCGCACTGCCCAAGAGGTATCCGATGCGCGCCAGCTCCGACGCTACTGCTCCACCTTCTCTGCCCAAATCTCAACTTCTGCTCTGGCGTCAGCGCCTGGATCGATACCGACAGCCGCTGGGGCTGAGTGTCGCCCTGGCCCTCTTCGTCATCGCCCTGCTCGCCTGCCGGCACCTGCTCAACGAGCTGGATCCCAGCGCCCTGCACGAATCCATCCTGGCCGTGCCCAAGCTGAACCTGCTCGGTGCTGTCGGCCTGACTATCGTCGGCTTCATCGCCTTGCTCGGCTATGAGTGGTCGGCCAGCCGTTATGCCGGCGTCAGCCTGCCCGGCCGCACATTGGCCACCGGCGGCTTCTGCGCCTTCGCCATCGGCAATGCAGTGGGTCTGTCGATGCTCTCCGGTGGCTCGATCCGCTACCGGCTGTATGCTCGCCATGGTATCGGCGGCGTGGAAATCGCCCGCATGACGGTGTTCGCCAGCCTTTCCCTGGGCTGCGCGCTGCCGATTCTCGCCGCCATTGCGGCACTGGCCGACCCGGCCGACGCCTCCGCCGCATTGCGCCTGCCGCAACCGGTACTGATCGTCATCAGCCTGGTGCTGCTGACCCTCGGCGCCGGCCTGCTGCTGAAACTGCACCGCGCACGCCTGCAAGAGCGCCCGAACGCCGACTGCGTGATGGTGCGGGTCAGCCGTCACCTGCTGCGCATGCCGGGCGCGTGCCTGACGCTGCTGCAGGTGCTGATCACCCTGGCCGACGTCAGCGCCGCCGCCGGCGTGCTGTACCTGCTGCTGCCCGAAGCGCCGCCCTTCACCACCTTCCTGCTGGTTTATCTGATCGCCCTGGCTGCCGGCGTACTCAGCCATGTACCGGGCGGCGTCGGCGTGTTCGAGGCCGTGCTACTGGCCGCCTTTGCCAGCGAGCTGGGCGCTGCGCCACTGGCTGCCGCGCTGCTGCTGTATCGCCTCATCTATATCGTGTTGCCGCTGCTGGTCGCCTGCCTGCTGCTGCTGGGCATGGAGCTGCGCCGGCTGATCAGCGCCCGCCAGGCGATCCGCGCCGCAAGCGGTCTGGCCGCGCCGATCCTCGCGCTGCTGGTGTTCATCTCCGGCATGGTGCTGCTGTTCTCCGGCGCCACGCCGAGCCTGGACGAGCGCCTGGAGATTCTCGACTTCCTGATCCCGCACCGGCTGATCGACGCCTCGCACTTCGGCGCCAGCCTGATCGGCCTGCTCTGCCTGTTACTCGCCCAGGGCCTGCGCCGTCGCCTGTCGGCCGCATGGGCAATGACCCTGATCCTGCTAATCACCGGCGCCATCCTCTCGCTGCTCAAAGGCTTCGACTGGGAAGAGGCGCTGCTGCTGAGTATCACCGCCGGCTTGCTGGCGCTGTTTCGCCCCTATTTCTATCGCCCCAGCCGGTTGATGGAGCTGCCCCTCTCGCCCTGGCACCTGGCAGCCAGTGCCTGTGTGCTCGGCGCCTCGATCTGGCTGCTGTTCTTCGCTTATCAGGACGTGCCCTACGAGAACCAGCTGTGGTGGCAGTTCGCGGTGAACGCCGATGCGCCGCGCGGCCTACGCGCCGCCCTGGGCTGCGTGCTGGTATTGGGCGTGATATTCCTGGCCTGGCTGCTGCGCGCCGCACCGCCGGCCATCACCCTGCCGACCAGTGAGGAGCTGGACCGCGCCGCCGCGATCATCAAAGCCTCCGACCAGGCCGATGGCGGCCTCGCCCTGACCGGCGACAAGGCTCTGCTGGTGCACCCGGAAGGCGACGCCTTTCTGATGTACTCGCGCCGCGCCCGCAGCATGGTCGCGCTGTTCGACCCCATCGGCACCGCGCAACGCCGTGCCGAGCTGGTCTGGCAGTTCCGCGACCTGTGCGACCGTCACCACACGCGTCCGGTGTTCTACCAGGTGCGTGCCGAGAACCTGCCGCTGTACATGGACATCGGCCTCACCGCCATCAAGCTCGGCGAAGAAGCGCGTGTGGATCTGAACCGCTTCGAGCTGGAAAGCACCGGCAAGGCCATGAAGGATCTGCGCTACACCTGGAACCGCAGCCAGCGCGACGGCCTGGTGCTGGAGTTCCACGAACCCGGCCAGGCACCGTTCGACGAGCTGCGCACCATCTCCGACGCCTGGCTGGGCGGCAAGCAGATGCGTGAGAAAGGCTTCTCCCTGGGCCGTTTCGATCCGGCGTACCTGAACCGCTTCCGCATCGTCATCGCACGGGTCGAAGGCCGCGCCGTGGCCTTCGCCAACCTGCTGGAAACCGACAGCCGCGACCTGGCCACCCTGGACCTGATGCGCGTACTACCCGATGCGCCGAAGCTGACCATGGAGTTCCTCATGCTCGGCCTGATCCTGCACTTCAAGGCGGCCGGCTTCGCCCGCTTCAGCCTCGGCATGGTGCCGCTCTCCGGCCTGCAGCCACGCCGCGGCGCGCCGCTGACCCAGCGCGTCGGTGCACTGGTGTTCAAGCGCGGTGAGGCGTTCTACAACTTCCAGGGCCTGCGCCGCTTCAAGGATAAATTCCAGCCTGACTGGGAACCGCGCTACATGGCCGTACCGGCTGGGCTCGACCCGCTGGTGGCACTGACCGACACCGCCGCGCTGATCGCCGGCGGCTTTACCGGACTGGTGAAACGCTGATGACCCGAACTGCCAAACGAGTACTTCCCCTCCTCGCCCTGCTGCTGGCGCTGATCGCCGGCGGCCTCTACCTGTGGCTGCGCCCGCCAGCCGCCGCCAGCCTGGCGCATCACACGCTGGCCTCCGGCGCCGACCTGCAGGTCGCTACACCAGGCGGCAAGGTACAACGCCGTGTGCTGCTGGCGCTGCCGAACGATCAACTGCTCGATGAAGCCGAACTGCTGGAGCTGGCCCAGTCCAACCACGCGCTGATCGGCCAGTATTCAGCCATCGGTCAAGGCTGCGAGGCGCAAGGCAAGACCCTGCAGGACGCCGCCGCTCAACTGGACGGCAAGCTGAACCTGGTCGCCGGCAGCGAGAACACCGCCATGCTCGCCTGGCGCTGGCTCGCCAGCCAGAACGACGACAAGGCCCAGGCGCTGTCCGTTGGCTTCTCCCTGGAGAAGCCCGATTGCGCCACCCCGCCGCCGACGGGCAGCGCTCACGGCCACTGGCTGGCCGCCTGGAACGACAACCCGGATGACGCCACCGCGCGTTTCGTGCGCGAGCAGGCCAAGGCCGAAACCCTGATCGGCGACTACGACACCGCGCCCAAGGCGCTGCTGATCGCCCAGGTGCGTCGCCTGCTGCAAGGCGCCAGCGACGACCTGCCGGTGGTCGAGGTGACGTCAACGCCGCCTGGCGATACGGTGAGCCTGTTCTACTCCGGCGACGGTGGCTGGCGTGACCTGGACAAGGCCGTGGCCGAGCAGATGGCCGAGCGCGGCTATCCGGTGGTCGGCGTCGATACCCTGCGTTACTTCTGGCAGCGCAAGAGCCCGGACCAGGCCGCCAGCGACCTGTCCGAGATGATGCGCCAGTACCGCGAGAAGTGGCATGCCAAGCGTTTCGTGCTGATCGGCTATTCGTTCGGCGCCGACGTGATGCCGGCGCTCTACAACCGCCTGCCCGAGAGTGACAAGAAGCAGATCGATGGCGTGTTTCTGCTGGCCTTGGCGCGCAGCGGCGCCTTCGAGATCCAGGTCGAAGGCTGGCTGGGCAAGGACGGCGACGAAGCCGCCACCGGCCCGGAGCTGATCAAGCTGCCCGCCTCGAAAGTGCTGTGCGTCTACGGCAGCGAAGAAGCGCCGGAAAGCGGCTGCACCCAGGAGCAGAGCGTCGGCGAGAAACTCGAGCTGCCTGGCGGCCACCACTACGACGAAGACTACCCGGCGCTGGCCGAGCGCCTGATCGCTGCGATCAAGAAGCGACAGCCTGCGGCGCAGTGACTTCGGTGTTGCCGGCGCCCGCCGGCAGCACGCCTCGCTCACACCAGAAAGTAGAACGCCCCGCCAATCACCACGCCTGAATACAGCAGCATGATCAGGCAATAGCCCATGATGTCCCGAGCGCCCAGGCCGGCAATGGCAAGCAGCGGCAGCGCCCAGAAGGGCTGAATCATGTTGGTCCAGGCGTCGCCCCAGGCGATCGCCATGGCGGTGATCTCCGGTGCCACGCCAAGCACCTCACCGGCCGGTAGCATGATCGGCCCCTGCACTGCCCACTGGCCGCCGCCCGACGGGATGAACATGTTCAAGAGCCCGGCACTGAGGAAGGTCAGCAGGGGAAAGGTCTCGGCCGACGACCAATCGATGAACAGGTCGCTGATCAGCTTGCCGAGCGTCTGCCCCTCGGCGTTGGCACCGACCATCATGCCCATGATCCCGGCGTAGAACGGGAACTGGATGATGATCCCGCTGATACCACCGACGCTGTCCTGAACCGCCCGCCCGTAGCGCTCCGGCGAGCCATGCAGCAACAAGCCGGCGAACAGGAACATGCCGATCACCAGGTTCAGGGTCAGCCCGAAGCCGTTGCTGGCGAAGTGGTAGACGAAATAGATGGCCGCCAGGGCGACGATCAGCAGGCCGAGCATGCGGCTGTCGTCCAGGCGTTGGGCGCCGGTGTCGCGAGGAATGGCCGGCGCTGGCGGATCCATCAGCAGCTCGGGCGCGGCCACCGTGGGCGTTCGCGGCATCATCGCCCGGTTGAGCAGCGGCGCGCCGATTACCAGCAAGGCGATGATGGTCAGATTGAGTGTGGTGAACAGCGTATGCTCGACGCCAATGGCAGCGGTCAGTACGCCGCCGCTGATACGTTCCAGATCCGCACCACCGGTGGCCAGGGACAACGGCACCGAGCCCGACAGGCCGCCATGCCACACCAGAAAGCCCGAATAGGCTGCCGCCACCAACAATGGGTAATGCACGCCCTGCACCTGCCGCGCCAGCGCTCGCGCGAACACGGCGCCGACCACCAGGCCGAAGCCCCAGTTGACCCAGGATGCGGCCATCGCCACCAAGGTGACGAACACGATCGCCTGTCCTGGGGTGCTGGGAATGCGCGCCAGGCGATCCAGCAGCCGGGCCACCGGTGGCGCATTGGCCAGGGCATGACCGGTGACCAGTACCAGCGCCATCTGCATGGTGAAGGTCAAAAGATTCCAGAAACCGCCGCCCCAGTGCTGGGCCATCTGCGGCAGGCTCTGGCCGGTGGCGAAGATGCCAAGCGCCAGCACCACCAGGGTCAGCAGCATGGCGAATACGAAGGGAGAAGGCAGCAAGCGCTGAACCAGATTGACGCTCAGCAGCGTGATCCGTGAAAACATCAGGTAGCCCTTTTGTCATTGTTATGGGGATGCGCGGCGGTGCTCGCCGGCCGCTCGGGCACGCTAACAGGCCCTGGCGCGGCGCAGAGGCGGAGTCTGCAACAGCATCTTTCAGAGCAATGGGCGCAGCCCACCCCCACATCCTGTCGGCAGTGCTGGAAAAGTGCCTCACACGCCGCTAGAATTGCGCACTTTTTGACCAGAGGCGCCCAAAGCGCCCGGCCCGTCTTAGCCCTGAGGTTCACCTGCATGACCACCACCGCCCCCCCCAAAGTTGGGTTCGTTTCCCTTGGCTGCCCGAAAGCCCTGGTGGACTCCGAACGCATCCTGACCCAGCTGCGCATGGAAGGTTATGAAGTGGTGCCGACCTACCAGGACGCCGACGTGGTGGTGGTCAACACCTGCGGCTTCATCGACAGCGCCAAGGCCGAGTCCCTGGAAGTGATTGGCGAGGCCATCAAGGAAAACGGCAAGGTCATCGTCACCGGCTGCATGGGCGTCGAGGAAGGCAACATCCGCGACGTGCACCCCAGCGTGCTGTCGGTCACCGGCCCGCAGCAGTACGAGCAGGTGGTCAACGCCGTCCACGAAGTGGTGCCGCCGCGCCAGGATCACAATCCGCTGGTCGACCTGATCCCGCCGCAGGGCGTCAAGCTCACCCCGCGCCACTACGCCTACCTGAAAATTTCCGAAGGCTGCAACCACAGCTGCAGCTTCTGCATCATCCCCTCGATGCGCGGCAAGCTGGTCAGCCGCCCGGTCGGCGATGTGCTCAGCGAGGCCGAGCGCCTGGTCAAGGCCGGCGTCAAGGAACTGCTGGTGATAAGCCAAGACACCAGCGCCTACGGTGTCGACCTCAAGTACAAGACCGACTTCTGGAACGGCCAGCCGGTCAAGACGCGCATGAAAGAGCTCTGCGAAGCGCTCTCCAGCATGGGCGTGTGGGTACGCCTGCACTACGTGTACCCCTACCCCAACGTCGACGACGTGATTCCGCTGATGGCCGCCGGCAAGCTGCTACCGTACCTGGACATTCCCTTCCAGCACGCCAGCCCGCGCGTCCTCAAGCTGATGAAGCGCCCGGCCTTCGAAGACCGCACCCTGGCGCGCATCAAATCCTGGCGCGAACAGTGCCCGGACCTGACCATCCGCTCGACATTCATCGTCGGCTTCCCCGGCGAAACCGAAGAAGACTTCCAATACCTGCTCGACTGGCTGACCGAAGCCCAGCTCGACCGCGTCGGCTGCTTCCAGTACTCGCCGGTCGAAGGTGCCCCCGCCAACGACCTGGACGTGGACATTGTGCCCGATGACGTCAAACAGGATCGCTGGGACCGCTTCATGGCCCACCAGCAGGCCATCAGCACCGCCCGCCTGCAACTGAAGATCGGCCGCGAAATGGACGTGCTGATCGACGAAGTCGACGACCAGGGCGCCGTCGCCCGCTCCTGGGCCGACGCGCCAGAAATCGACGGCAGCGTGTTTATCGAAGGTACCGACTTCCAGCCAGGCGACAAGGTGCGCGTGCGCATCGTCGATGCCGACGAATACGATATGTGGGCTGAGCGGGTCTGAGATCAGCGCCACACACGGTTCGATAAAAAACCTGCGTTTGCAGGTTTTTTATTGGCTGCGTTATTTGTGCCCCGTGCCCGCAACGTAGACGTTCAACTCAATGCTCTGGCTGATGCATTTAAACGATATTCAGCACGAGCATTAAGAACGAGTAAGGCGCCGCTTCACGACCTCCATGGTGGGTGAAAACAGCGACGGCTACGCACCCGCCTCCCCCCCCTCGCTGAGCGAGGTGAGGCCAGCGGAGGCTGGCAGATTCTGGCTAACGTCTGCTCACCCCAATGGGCTGACGACACCAGCAAAGCCTTGCCCCAAAACGTGTGTGTAAATCTGCGTCGTGCGTACATCTGCATGACCAAGCAGTGTTTGTACGGTTCGAATATCACTGCCTCGGCGCAGCAATTCGGTGGCGAAACTGTGGCGAAAGGTATGGCAACTCGCCGGCTTGTGCAGTGCGCTGCGGCGCACGGCTTGCCGAACGGCCTTCTGGATCGAGGTGACGTGAATGTGATGGCGTACTACCTGATCATCTTCATCCGTACAGAGCCCGCTGGATGGAAACAGCCACTGCCATTCGAACGAATGGCCGGCATTGGGGTACTTGCGTCGCAAGGCGAAGGGCAGACTGACCGGCTGCCGGTAAAACGCATCTTTGTGCTTCCATGCATCGAACATACGCTGCTTACGCTCCAACAGTGGCGTGATCAGTGAGGCAGGCAGAAGCGTTGTGCGATCTTTTGCCCCCTTGCCGTCATGTACGGTCAGCACCTGGCGCTCGAAATCCACATCCTTGATACGCAGCCGCGCAGCCTCCACGACCCGTAAACCTGCGCCATACATCAAAGAAGCCAGCAGTTGATAAGGCTGACCGAGCAACGCGATTAACGCTGTGGCTTCGGCATGCGTCAGTACACAGGGAATACGCTGAGAGCGCTTGGCCCGCACTACCTCACCAACCTGACCGAGTGGTTGCTCCAAAACCCTTGCGTAGAGAAAGACCAATGCATTGAGAGCCAGATTCTGAGTAGCAGCCGCGACCTTGCGCTCCACTGCCAGCCAGGTCAAAAATGCATTGACCTCGGTGGCCCCTAGGTTCTGTACGAAAAGTCGGTGCGGGTAGAATTGCCGCCATGATTGGCTGGAGGCCCGCATGGCAAAGCGCTACGAACTCCCCGATGCAG
>NZ_VIVP01000019.1:0-19594 GCF_007993955.1 Pseudomonas sp. AG1028 | reverse complement strand
ACCCATCAGGTTCGACGCTGGAAAACTCTGCTCTTAAAAAGCAGAGCGGGTGGCTTTGAGTCTTGACGCAGGGCCGGCTAATGGGTGTCCCCTTTTTCTCCATTATAACCTTTTGACAAGGCTCTACTATAAGGGGGACAGATTTATTTTAGACCAAGACCAACAGCACTGTGCCATAAATAAATCCGCCCCCTTTTTCCATGACTGAAACTATCTGGGTATAGAAATAATTTCATTTGTCACGATTTAATTTTCCTTGGGGCATGGCGATAAGCTAAGGGGCGGGCTTTAGCCCGTCCCAGCGAACGAAGTGAGCGATTTGTTAGGGGTAAAGCGCTACGCATTATTGTGGCTCCAGTTCGGACCAGAGAGGATTTAGCCCCTTTGATTCCATTGCTGTTCCATAGTCCTCAAAACTGTTTTTGCTAATGGCGTTTATATTTGCCCAGCTTGCCTCGCATTCTTCACAAACCCAAATTAATTCTCGCGTATTTCTGATGCGCATTGGCCTTATGTGTCCTTGCTGGCACCTTGGGCACTCAAGGGTCATGAGCATTACCTCTAACAGTGATTAGACAGAATTCTGCGTTAACACAATAGTAAAGCGTTCCGGTAGGAAAGGGGACAGTAGGGGACAGATTTATTTTTTAGACTAGTGCCGCTGCACCATTAATAAATCCGCCGCCTTTTCGCTTCCTTTTCGCGTTTCACTTATACCCTTTCACTCTTATGGGGCAGTTTGCACAAAACTGCCAAGAGTGCTAAGCCAGCCTTTTAATAAAAACTGTAATGAATGCTCCTGTACATGCCCCTATCCACACCAAAGCGCCATCAAACCCAAATATTATTAATTGAAATAAATATATAGAACCGAAGCCTAAAAACGCACCCACTAAGGCTCTTATAAAAAAATTAGGAGGCCTGCCTTTGAAAATGATCCTTATCGTAGCTGCGTAAAATATTCCGCTAAAGAAAGCTGGTACAGCCATTAGTCGATAGGCAATTCCCCATCCGGCCATTGAGAGAGGGATTGAAAATAGAGCCCAGCCAAGCGACTGTCCAGGGCCGGCGGATAACGAGCCTGCACTGACAATTAAGATATATGATCCAACTGCTGGAGCTAGAGCGGTGGTAATTAGGGCCGCCCTAAAATAGTGCCAAATCACATCAAAAGCAGATTCGTTTTCAGTTGTCGCCACTGCTAAACCCCTGACAGTGATTAGATAGAACTCTTAGCTAACACAATAATAAAGTGTTCTGCAGAAGCGCGTTCTACCCGTATTTGCAAAAACCCAAGACCATACCAATCAAAACTTACCGACCTACAGAGCGATGCCATCTGTACCACCTGATTTCCGCACTTTTACACCCACCACTGCCCTATAAAAATCAGCCCCATCGTGCATTAGCAAAACGCCCTCTACGGCATGCAAATACCGTAGAGGGCGCGCCTTTTACAGAGCCAACCCGTCAGTGCGCCAGCAGCGAACCACCCTTCTTGCCCGCCAGTTTCTCGGGTTTGATCAGGTAATGGGCCAGGGCCGGCAGCAGCCACAGGGCGCCGAACATGTTGACGATAAACATGAAGGTCAGCATCAGGCCCATGTCGGCCTGGAACTTGATCGCCGAGAACATCCAGGTCGCTACGCCGATGGCCAGGCACAGGCCGGTGAACAGCACGGCTTTACCGGTCGAGCGCAGGGTCTGGTAGTAGGCTTCCTGCAGCGGCAGGCCGGCGCGCAGGAAGGTTTCCAGGCGGCTGTATATGTAGATGCCGTAGTCCACGCCGATGCCGACGCCCAGGGCGATCACCGGCAGGGTCGCGACCTTCACGCCGATGCCCAGGAAGGCCATCAGGGCGTTGCCGAGGATCGAGGTGAGGATCAGCGGCAGCACGATGCAGATGGTCGCGGCGAACGAGCGAAAGGTGATCATGCACATCACGCCGACGCACAGGTACACCAGCACCAGAATCAGCAGCTCCGAGGTGCTGATCACCTCGTTGGTGGCCGCTTCGATACCGGCATTACCGGCGGCCAGCAGGAACTGCACGTTCTCGGACTGATGCTCGGCGACGAAACCTTCGACCGCCTTCACCGCACGCTTGAGGGTTTCGGCCTTGTGGTCTTCGAGGAACACCAGCACCGGTGCCACCGAGCAGTCGCCGTTATACAGGCCGTCGGCACGGGCGATGGAGTTGTTGAGCACGTCCGGGTTGCGCGACAGGGTTTCCCATTTCAGGTTGCCCTCGTTCATGCCCTTGATCACCTGGCGCGACACGCTGACCATAGAGATCGCCGACTGCACGCCCGGGGTGTTGTCCATGGTCCACATCAGCTCGTCCATGGCGGCCATGGCTTCATAGGTCGAGCAGCCTTCCGGTGCGGTCTTGACCATTACCACCAGCACGTCGGAGCTGGTCGAGTAGTTGCGGATCACGAAGTCGTTATCCAGGTTGTAGCGCGAGTCCGGGCGCAGCTCCGGCGCGCCCTGGTCGAGGTCGCCGACCTGCAGGTGCTGGTGCTGGTACCAGAAGCCGCCGACCGCAGCGACCAGCGCCAGAGTCACGGAAATCGGTGCCACGCGGCCGCTGGCGAAATTGGACAGGCGGCGCCAGAACGGATGCTCGCAAACCGAATCGCGCTTGCTGCGCTCCACCGCCTTCTTGCTGATGCCGATATAGGAAATCGCCACCGGCAGCAGGATCAGGTTGGTGAACACGATCACCGCCACACCGATGGAGGCGCCGATGGCCAGCTCGCGGATCACGCCGATATCGATCAACAGCAGGGTGATGAAGCCCACGGCGTCGGCGAGGATGGCGATCATGCCCGGCAGGAACAGTTGGCGGAAGGTCAGCCGCGCGGCCATCAGCGGCGTATCGGCCGCACTGGACTGCAGGGCGATGCCGTTGATCTTCTGCACGCCATGGGAAATACCGATGGCGAAGATCAAAAACGGCACCAGCATCGAGTAGGGATCAATGCCGAAGCCCACCGTGTGCATCAAACCCAATTGCCACACCACCGCCACCAGGGTGGTGATCACTACCGAGATGGTGCTGCGGATGCACCAAGTGAACCAGTACAGCAGCACGAAGGTAACCAGCAGCGCCACGCCGAAGAACAGCGCGACCATCATCAGGCCGTCGATCAGGTCACCGACCTTCTTGGCGAAGCCGATGATGTGGATCTGCACGTCCGGGTTCTGCGCCTGGTACTTGTTGCGGATCTTCTCCTCGAGCTGGTGGGAGAACTGCTGGTAGTCGAGCTTGATCAGGCGGCCCTGGTCTTGCGGGTCCGGGTAGGACTCGAGCAGCGGCACGTCGATGATGCTGGACTTGAAGTTGTTGGCCACCAGGCGGCCGATCTGCCCAGACTTGAGCACGTTGCCGCGCAGCTCCTCGAGGCTCTGCGCGCTGCCGTCGTAGGTCTGCGGAATCACCTCGCCGCCGGCGAAGCCTTCCTCGGTCACTTCGGTCCAGCGCACGCTGGGGCTCCACAGCGACTTGAGCCCCGAGCGGTCGACGCCGGGGATGTAGAACACCTCGTCGTGAATCTGGCGCAGGGTTTCCATGTAGGACTTGCTGAAGATGTCGCCGTCCTTGGCCTCCACGGAAATACGCACGGTATTGCCGAGGTTCGCCAGGTCGTTGCGGTGCTCCATCATGTTCTGGATGAACGGATGGCTCAGCGGGATCATCTTCTCGAAGCTGGTCGAGGGGCGCACCTGGGTGGCCTGGAAGAACAGGAAGACGCTGACCAGCAGGCAGATCAGGATCACTGCCGGTCGGTTGTTGAAGATCAGGCGCTCCAGCAGGCTGGCCTTGTCTTGATCAAGGTTACTCATCGAACACTACCCCAGCTTGTTATTGTTGGCCTGGATTGGCACCGGTCTCGGTGGTCAGGCGCACACCGCCCTGCCCGACCAGCACCAATTTGCCGTCTGCACCCGCAGTGACGCCCGCCACGGACAAACGATCAGGGCGGTTGAACACGCTGAAGCTGTTGCCGTGGTCGGCACTGCGCAGCACGCTGCCGCCATGGCCGACCACCACGATGCTGCCGTCGTCCAGGGTCGCCGCACTGGCCAGCCCGAACTCCAGGTCGCCGCCACCGGCTGTGGTCAGCGCAACCTGCTGCCAGGTTTCACCGGCGTCCTTGGAATGGAACAGGTGGCCGCGCAGGCCGAACATCAGCAGGCCATCGGCCTCGCCGCTGGCGATCACGCCGAACAGCGAGCCCTGATAGGGGCTTTCCAGGGTTTCCCAGCTTTGCCCACCGTCGGTGGAGCGAAATACGCTGCCCGCCTCGCCGACGATGAACAGACCGGCGCCCGGTACATCGGCGATGGCGTTGAGGTGATAGGTGTCTTCATTGTCGAGACGGTCGCTGACGTCATCCCAGGTGGCGCCGCCATCGCTGGTTTCCAGCAGCGCGCCATAGGCGCCAATGGCGAAGCCGTGCTGGGCGTCCTGGAACCATACGTCGAGCAGCGGTGCTTCGCGCTGCAGGTCCTCGAACTGTTTGGTCCAGGTGGCACCGCCGTCGCTGCTGGCCAGAATCAGCGCATCGTGGCCGACCGCCCAACCATGCTGGTCGTCGACGAAATACACGGCGGTGAGCAACTGCCGGGTCGGCACCTTGGCCTGGGTCCAGTTGGCGCCGCCATCATCGGAGAACAGCACATGGCCGCGCTCGCCGACCGCCACCAGGCGCTTGCCGGCGTGGGCGACATCGAGCAGGAGACTGGAGACGGCCCGCGTCGACGGCACCGAGAAGGTCGCTGCGTCGGCAGCCTGAGCCTGCAGCACCGGCAGGCCGGCCACCAGCAGCGAGCACAGTGCCAGGGCCTGCAGCACGGGCCACGGTTTCTTACCGCTTCGGGTGCGCCGCACCATGGGCTCACTCATACACAACTCCCCCTTGTTCTTGTTATATCCAGCGCCTTGAAAGCGCCGCCTATGCTATCGGCCTTTGCGGAACATGGTAGCCACCACGATCTGCTGTTTTGTAAGAAAAAGCCCGCGTTATCGACCGCGCGAATGCCTGTCGCACAACAGGCGGGCTTTGCCTTCTATCGGGTGCCGCGACGACGCAATGCTGCCGGTGTGAAGTAACTGTCTTCGGCCATCGGCTGGCTGAAGTCGATGGTGTTGGCTTCCTCGTTGTCCAGATTCTGCACGTGGTAGCGACGCGCCTGCAGATCATGGAACACATCCAGCGCAGACCAGGTGGTCGGCAACTCGTAGTAGTTCTTCAGATAGGCCATGGACACGCGCCACAGCTCGCCGCGACCATCGTACTGGTCGACCACGGCGGCCTGCCAGCTGTCTTCATCGAGATAAAGGGTGCGCTTGGAATAGATGTGTCGCTGGCCCGGCTTGAGCGTGCCCTCCACCACCCACACGCGGTGCAGCTCGTAGCGCGTGTAGGCCGGGTTGAGGTGGCCGACCTGCAACAGGTCCTTGTACTTCACCTCAGGGCTGGTGAGCTTGTAGCTGTTGTAGGGAATGTAGATTTCGCGCTTGCCGAGCAGCTTCCAGTCGTAGCGATCCGGCGCGCCGTTGAACATGTCGGTGTCATCGGCGGTGCGCAGGCCATCGGCCGTGGAGATCGGCGTGTCGTAGGCGAGGTTCGGCGCGCGGCGCACCCGGCGCTGGCCGGCGTTGTAACCCCAGGCCTGGCGCGGCTCCTTGACCTGATCGAGGGTCTCGTGGACCAGCACCGCACCGCCAGCCAAACGCGCCGGGCTGCGGGTGAACGACAGGTAGTAGAACAGGATGTTGTTCAGGTTGGCGTAGCTGCCCTTGGGGTCATAGAACTTGAACAGCGCTTCCTGCTGCGAGGTGACCAGCGAGAAGGAGCCGTTGCGCTGCACCGCCACTTCCGAGGCACGGCGCACCACGTAGGTGCCGCGGTAGCGGGCGATGTGGTTCCACAGGGCTTCCACGCCGTTCTGTGGAATCGGGAACGGAATGCCGCCGTAGGCATCGGCGAAACCATTGCCGCCGTCGAGCAGCTTGGCGCTGACCGCGTTCTTGGCGGTGTTGGCATATACCCACTGCGGCGCCGAGCCCGAACGACGGCTGGGGTAGACCGGCATCTGGAAGCTATCCGGATAGGTCTCGAACAACGCCACCTGCCCAGGCGTCAGCTGATCACGGTACTGAGCCAGGTTGGCACGAGTGATGGTGAACAGCGGCTTATCGGCGGCGAACGGGTCGACATGGTGGGTGCCCGAGCCCTTGTAACCGGCTGGTGCCTGGGTGATGCCACCGGTCCAGCCCGCAATGGTGCCGGCAGCGTTGCCAGCCTTTTCGGCACCCAGCGGCGTCAGGCTACTGCCGAGCTTGGCGGCGTCCTGCGGCGCTACCGCGGCCATGCTGTTGCCAGCCAGCAGCACCAGCGCGACGGCGACACCCTTGATGTTCAGCATGCTCTATCCCCGTGATCAGAAGGAGTATTTGACGTTGACGCCGATGTTGTCGCGGTCGCGCACGGCGTTGTTGTTGCCACCGCCGGAAAACTCGGTGTATTGCAGTTCGGCTTCCAGGCTGTTCATGTACGCCGCCTTCATACCGAGGGTGTAAGCCTTGCGGCCCTCGACGAAACGCCCGGTCTGGTAGGAGTTGCCTTCGAAATCGTCACGATAGACGACGTAGGGCGACAGGTTCACCCCGGCGAACACGTCGTTCCAGGTGCCCGACAGCACCAGGGTGTAGCCGTAAGCATTGCGGTTGACCTGGTAGCTGCGCCCGTAGCCGAAGGTATAGGACGAGTCGCCGCGGCCCGAGTAATAGCGGGTCGAGCCATCGAAGGCGGTGTACTTCAGGTCGCTGCCACGCAGGTGCTCGGAGGCCAGCTCGGCCACCCCGGTCAGCGCATCGAAACCCAAGGACGGCCCGAAGTTGTAAATGGTGCCAAGCGACGCGTCATAGGCCTCGACGCGCTCGTAGTTACGGATCTGGTCACCCAGCTGCAGCGCCTGGCCGCCGATGTTGCCCTGTTGCCCCTGCACCAAAAGCGGCGCCTGACGCAGCAGATCACCGAGCAAGTCGTTGGTGGCGGCAATGGCGATTGGCAAGTTGGGCCGGTAGGTCAGCTCACCGAACAGCGAGGCATCGCCCACGGTGGTGTTGAAGCTGAAGCCGTACATGCGGATGTTTTCGACATACTCGCGCTGGGCATTGATCTGATTGGCGGCATCGACGGTGGCGGCGCCGTTGACCAGACCGAGCAGTTGCTGAGCAGTGGTATTGCCTAAACCGGCCAATGTCTGCAGCGTCGAATAACTGCTGATCGCGTTGCTGCTGGCGGCTGCGGTAAGCGCATCCAGGTCAAGCCCCGAGAAGCCATTCAGATCGGCATGGAGCGTCGGCTCCTTGGAGTGGTAATTGACGAAGTAGAAGCCAAATTCGGTCGAGTTCAGCTGTTCGGCGATGTAACGGAAGGCAACGCCGAACTGGCCGTCGTCCTTGGCCTTCAGATCCGAGCCGATGGAGGCGGCCTTGAAGTAACCGTTGCTGTCCAGATACTCGGTGCCCTGCAGCCCGCCAGCCCTGAGCGCACTCAAAGCGCTGTAGTTGCTACGAAAATCGGTGCCGCCTAGCGCGGCGTTTCGCGCATACGCCGTACTGCCACCCTCGGCGAACAGATCGGTCTCCGAGAAATAGCTGCCCACCGGGTCGATGGCGCTTTCCTTCCATTTGAACTGGTAGAAGGTCTCCATCGACAGGTTGTCGGTCAGGCCGATATTGAAGCTGACCGCCTCGACGGGAATCAGCACTTCCTTGAGTTCGGCGCCGGGCAGGCGGAAGCGCGCGCCATCCACCGGGTTGCTGGTGTTCACCCCGCCGCGATAGAACAGGCCTTCGCCCCAGTTGAACACCTGGCGCCCCAGGCGCGCACTGAGCGGGTGCTCGGCGACGTCCCAGTTGCCGTAGATGTAGGCGTCGAGAATCTGCGCATCGCGACCTGCAGCATGCCGCGTGTCGCGGGTGAAACGGTCATCGTTGGGCGTGTTCTGGCTGGGCTGTGCGATCCGGTTGCCGTTGTAGTAGTCGTTGCGCTTGTCCATGATCTGCGTGTCATAGAACGCCGTGCCGCGCACGAACAGACCGTAGTTCTGGTAGTTCATCTCCAGATCGGAGGTGACCTTGAACACCTCGGAGACCAGCCCGGTGTCGAAATTGCGGTTACCGTCGTTGACGTTGACGTCGTCGTTGTCCCTGCTTTGCCCCTGCACGCGCCACAGCTGCCCGTAGGACAGGGTGGTGTCCAGCGAGCCGCTGATCTCGTTATCGGCGAAGCTGAACTCCGCGGCCTGGGCAGGCGCCGCCGCCAGCAACGGCAGCATGCCGGCCAGGGCGAAGCCGGCTCTTGCCCGCGGGGCCTGCTCGAGGGACTTGATACGCATTGAATACTTACTCCGCAGACAGACAGTCATTGTTCGTGCGACCCGTTTTTCTGGCAGGCCTTACGGGTGCCTGACTTGGCACCCGGCGATGACCTTGGACTGGCTGGCGTCACTGCACACTGCAGTGCAACCTTGGTGCCAATTCAAACGATCGTATTAGCTGAAAGCGCTTTTCTAGAGCAGCTCCGTAGCGTCCCTTTGTGACTGGTCGGCCACTGACCAGCAACAGCCGATTAGCGACCCAGAATGGCTCACAAACACTTTCAGCAGGCTGTCGAAACCCATCAGTGACGGAAAAAAATCACGGCTAAATGCCAGCATCGCGACAGCGGCGGCGATAGTAAGGGCGTCGCCAAGCGCGGCGTTAGCTTTTCATTCCTCGAAGTAACAAAAAATTGTTACCACCAAGGCCGCTGGTAACAGCGAGCAGGTGATTGGCGGGAAGAAAAACGGCGTCCAGAACGGACGCCGCGGGGAGATCAAAAAGCCTTGCTACCCAGGACGGCGATTGCCGCCCCGGGCACGGGCTCAGGCCAGGCTCTTGCTGACCACCTCGTAGACATCGGGCGACAGCTTGCCGGAGGCGAGAATGCGCTCAAGCTCGGCCTTCATCAGCGCCTGACGTTCAGCGCCGTATTTGCGCCAGCGGGTCAGCGGCGCCAGCAGGCGCGAGGCGATTTGCGGGTTCAGCGCGTTGAGCACGATCACCTGATCGGCCAGGAAGCGGTAGCCGCTGCCGTCGATGGCATGGAAGTTCACCAGGTTCTGCCCGGCGAACGCGCCGATCAGCGCGCGCACCTTGTTGGGGTTCTTCAGGGTGAACGCCGGGTGCTCCATCAACGCCTGCACACGGGCCAGCCCGCCCGGCAAGGTGCTGGCGGCCTGCACGCTAAACCACTGATCCATGACCAGCGCATTGTCCTTGAAGTGCTCGGCAAAGGCGTCGAGGGCCTTGCTACGCTCGGCCTCGAATGGCGAATTGACCAGCACCGCCAGGGCCGTCAGCCGCTCGGTCATGTTGTCGCTGTTCTCGAACTGATCGAGCGCCGCGACCAGCACCTCGGGCTTGTCGCTCAGCATCAGATAGGACAGCGCGATGTTCTGCAGGGCGCGGCGGGCGAAGTGCTCGGCTTCGGCCACGTACGGCGTGTTGCGCGACACCTCGCGGTTGGCCTGGTAGCGCTGCCGCAGCGGCTCGAACAGCGCGTCGGCCAACTGCTGACGGGCGAACTCGCGGGCGCCGTGAATGGCGTCGACATCGGCGATGTCGCTGATTTCGGTGAGGTAGGCCTCGCCCGGCAGCGACAGCATTTCGGCGACCATGGCCTGATCCAGCGTGTCGTCCTGCAGCAAGGTGCGCAGTGCACTGACCAGGCGCTGATCGAGCACCAGTGCTTCGCCGCGCTGGTATTGGCCGATCAGTTCCTGGAGCACTTGCACGCTGAGCTGCTGGCCGGCTTCCCAGCGGTTGAAACCGTCGCTGTCATGCTGCATCAGGAACATCAGCTGGTCGCGGTCGTAGGCGAAGCTCAGTTTCACCGGCGCGCTGAATCCGCGCAGCAGCGACGGCAAAGGCTTTTCGGCAACATCGACGAAAGTGAACGACTGCTGCGCCTCGGTCACCGACAGCACGCGGTTGCCGCCCACCGCGGCGGCTTCGCCCTGCAGGCGCAGCGGCAGGTCATTGCCCTGCCCGTCCAGCAGGCCCAGCGCCACCGGAATCACGAACGGCAACTTGCTGCTCTCGCTCTGCCCTGGCGTGGCCGGGCAGCTCTGGGTGAAGGTCAGGGTGTAGGTCTTGGCGGCGGCATCGTATTGCTCGGTCACCGCCAGGCGCGGCGTACCGGCCTGGGTGTACCAGCGCTTGAACTGGGTCAGGTCGACGCCGCTGGCATCTTCCATGGCCTTGACGAAATCGTCACAGGTCACGGCCTGGCCATCGTGGCGCTCAAAGTACAGGTCCGAGCCCTTGCGGAATGCTTCGGCGCCCAGCAGGGTGTGGATCATGCGCAGGACTTCGGCGCCTTTCTCGTAGATGGTCAGGGTGTAGAAGTTGGAGATTTCCATGTACGCATCCGGGCGCACCGGGTGGGCCATGGGGCCGGCGTCCTCGGCGAACTGGTGGGTGCGCAGGTAGGCGACGTCCTGGATGCGCTTGACCGTCGGCGAGTTCATGT
The DNA here is from genome assembly GCF_007993955.1 of Pseudomonas sp. AG1028. Classification (NCBI taxonomy): domain Bacteria; kingdom Pseudomonadati; phylum Pseudomonadota; class Gammaproteobacteria; order Pseudomonadales; family Pseudomonadaceae; genus Pseudomonas; species Pseudomonas sp. AG1028. The sequence goes on along the minus strand of NZ_VIVP01000019.1, from coordinate 8,999 downwards.
CCGCCGAGAAGCCCGCGTCACGGAATACCGTGAAGCCCTCCTTGAGCGACAGCTGGAACCAGTCGCGGCAGGTCACGCGGTTGCCGGACCAGTTATGGAAGTACTCGTGGGCGACGATCGCTTCGACACGCTGGTGCGCGGCATCGGTGGCGGTCTCGGCGCGGGCCAGCACGGCGCTGGAGTTGAAGATGTTGAGGCCCTTGTTCTCCATGGCCCCCATGTTGAAGTCGTTGACCGCGACGATCATGAAGATGTCCAGGTCGTACTCGCGGCCATACACCTCTTCGTCCCACTTCATGGACTTCTTCAGGCTGTCCATGGCGTGCTGCACCTTGTCGATGTTTTCCGGCTCGACGTAGATGCGCAGCGTCACTTCACGGGCGCTCATGGTGGTGAATTTGTCTTCGACGCACCACAGGTCGCCGGCCACCAGGGCGAACAGGTAGGCCGGTTTCTTGAACGGGTCTTCCCAGGTCGCCCAGTGGCGGCCGTCGTCTTCCTCGCCACTAGCGATCGGATTGCCGTTCGACAGCAGGATCGGGTACTTCTGCTTGTCGCCGCTGAGCGTGGTGGTGAAGCTGCTCATCACGTCCGGGCGGTCGAGGTAATAGGTGATCTTGCGAAAGCCCTCGGCCTCGCACTGGGTGCAGAACATGCCACTGGACTTGTACAGGCCTTCCAGCGCGGTGTTGCTTTCCGGGTGGATGCGCACGGTGCTGTCGATGACGAAGCTGGCCTGGGTCGGCTGTACGCTGAGCGTGCTGTCGGTGAGCTGATAGTCGCCAGCAGCGAGTTCACGGTCATCGAGCTTGAGATGCAGCAGCTCGAGCTGCTGGCCGTCCAGCACCAGCGCCGGTAGCTCGGCGGACAGCGCCGGATTGCGGCGCATCACCAACTGGGCGTGCACAAGGGTGTGATCCTCGAACAGCTCGAAGGTCAGGTGGGTTTCGTCGATCAGGTAATCCGGCGCCTGATAGTCCTTGAGGTAGATGGTCTTCGATTGCTCGGTGCGCATGGGAACCTCTTCGATGCCACGCCAGCGGGCGCGGCAAGCGGGTGAATGGTGTCGGCCGCGCCTGCCGGTCAGGCGGCGCAGCTGGCGGCGATCTGGTACGCGGTGTACTTGCGAATGTTGATGACGCCCGTGTCGAACATCAGGTACTGGCCCTTGATGCCGAGCAGCGTGCCTTCGGCGACGGGATTCTTGTCCAGGTTGAAGCTGGTGATCTTCGCCGGATAGGCCTCTATCGGATAGCGGATTTCCACCACGCTCTGCTCATTGAGCGGCTGCACGGCCTGCAGGCCGAAACGCTCCTGCAGCGCGGTGATGCCACCGGCGCAGGCATCGAAGATCTGCTCGCGCACGTGCAGCAGGTCGACCGGCGCCGCGTCGCCCTTGAGCAAGGCACGCCAATTGGTCTTGTCCGCCACCTGGCTGCGCAGCAGGTCTTCGACGAAGCCCGACTGCTGACGGGTGGCGACCCGCATGATCGGCAGCGCCTGGGTGGCGCCCTGGTCGATCCAGCGGGTGGGAATCTGCGTGGCGCGGGTGATACCGACCTTGATGCCTGACGAGTTGGCCAGGTAGACCACGTGGTCGGTCATGCAGAACTGCTCGCCCCAGCTCGGCTCGCGGCAGGTGCCGGCGTCGTAGTGGCAGCGCTCGGGGCTCATGATGCACAGGTCGCACTGGGCCAGCTTCTGCATGCAGGGATAGCAATAGCCCTGGCTGTAGCTGGACTTGGTCTTGCGGCCACAATGGCTGCAATGAATGGCGCCGAGAAACTCCAGGCGCACGGTCTTGCCGATCATCGGGTTGACGGCGACCTGCTCGTCACCCAGGCGAAACGCGTATTGCACTGGCGCATCGAGCTGGGTGGCCATCTTGCTCAGGGCGCCGCGGGCTACTTCTAACATCAGTGCAGGGTTTCCGAGGATTTGAACAGAATGTTGGGGATGGGCGCGGATTTGGAGGCACATTCGGATGTGCCCATGTAACCGGTACGCTGATCCTCGGGCAGGTTCTCGATCTCCCAGGCGATCATCGCCTGCAGGCTCAGCTCCTTCTGCTCCTGGGTGAGCTTGCGGCCGTCCGGCCACTTGCCGATCTCCACGGCCAGCTTGAGGCTTTCATACACGTCCGGAGTGATGTTGCGGATCAGTTCGACGAAGGAGGACATGGCTGACTCCAGGGCTGGAAAAGCCCCGATTCTACCCTATCTACCCCGCCAAGCCGAGGCGCTGGCGATGCTCATCGCCGCGCCAACTGGCGAGCCAGCAGTCCGCCGATGGCGCCAGTGAGGCAGCCGGCAACGAGCCCGCCGACGTGGGCGGCATTGGCGATGGCGCCGAACTGCAGCAGCTCGAAGACGCCGGTCATGCAGATCAGCAGCCAGACCAGCATGCTCACCAGCACGCCGCGCGGCAGCCGGTATGCCGCATTCGGCGCCAGCCACTGGAACAGCCAGCAGTGCCCGAGCAGCCCGTAGAGCACGCCGGACAAACCGCCGAACAGCGCCGGCCCGCCGTAGACGTACTGCGCCACATTGGCGGCCAGGCCGAACCACAGCGTCAGCAGCAACAGCATCAGCGCGCCCTGGCGCGCCTCGATGCGCCGGCCCAATTCCCAGTACCACAGGCTGTTCATCGCCAGGTGGAGAATGCCGAAGTGCAGCAGCATGGGCGTCAGCAGGCGCCACCACTGGCCGCTGTCCATGGCCTGGGCGAAGGTCGCGAAATAGATGTACTGCCCATCGATATGGAAGTCGACGAAACTCAGCCAACGCACCACGTCGTAGTCTTCACCGCCCCAGGTCAGCACTGCGACCAGCAGGGCCAGCGCCAGCACGACCAGGGTCAGCGGGCTGCGCCTGGCCTGGGCGGCGATGCCTGGGCGCGAGCTGGCAACCGTTGTGCGCATCGGCTGCAGGTTGGGGTCACCCTCCGGCGCCCGCGTATACAACTCGCGCACCTGGGCAGCGATTTCCTCGTTCGGCACCCAGAGCACCTGCTCGTTACCCTGCTCGGCCACGCGGTGCGGTACGCCCAGCCGGGCCAGCAAGGTAATGAAGGCCGCGAGATTCTGCTCCAGCGGCGCGCGCAAGGCGATCACCGGGCTCATTGCGACAGCTCCGGCCGCTCGACTTCGACCCAGACGAATTTGGTCGGGTCCAGACGTTTTTCCTGATCCAGCCGGTAGGCCACCAACTTGCCGTACATCACCGCGCTGTAGTCCAGGCAGGCGATATTCGGGCAGATCGGCGCCGGCGTGCCGCTGCGCCAGTAGTGGCCGACGAACAGCGGCGGCTGCTCGGGGCCGTAGGTCAGCAGCTGCGCCTTGTCCTCTTCGCTGAGCGGCAGGCAGGCCACCTGCTCGGGCAACGGGTCGGGCTGAAACTGCACGTCGCCATAGGTCAGCGGGTTGCCGGCCCAGAACTTGGTGCGAAAGAACGAGCGAGTGAATCCATCGCTGCTGGTCATGGTCAGCCCGCCCGGCAGGCGCATGTCGGTGCCGCGCAGCAGGCGGTCGAGCACCGTGCAGGCGAAGCTGCCGGGAATGGCCGACGCCTGCAGGAAGTGTTCGTCGATGCAGCCGCTGGGGAATTGCCCGCGCAGCGAGGCGATCATGACCTCGTCCCAGCAGGCGTGCACCACGCGGAAATGGCCGGCGTCGAGAAACAGCGGCATCTCGTAGAACCACGCCAGCATGTCGCGCCATTCATGCGGGTAGGCCTCGAACTGCCGCAAGGTCTCGCCGATCAGCCGTTCGTGCCGCGCCGTGTGCTCACGCACGAAGGCGCGCCCGCTGCCCGGTGGCGCCGGTGTCATCCAGCCCAAGGCGTTGAATTCGTGATTGCCCATGATGCACAGCGCCTCGCCGGCGCGCACCATGTCGTGCACCAGGTGCACGGCCTCGCGGATGCGCGGGCCCCGGTCGATCAGGTCGCCGAGGAAGATCGCCATGCGCTGCGGGTGCCGCCACACGCCGTCCTGGCGGCGATAACCCATGCGTTCCAGCAGGCGCACCAGGGTATTGGCGCAACCGTGCACATCACCGATCAGGTCATAACCGCGAGACGGATCGAGCTGCATCAGTCGCCTCCGCCGAGTCGGCTACCCCAACCCAGCTTGGTACGGCAGACCTCGTAGTAGTTGTGATCCAGCGGATGGATCAGGCACAGCTTCTGGGATTTCTTGCGCACCGTGATGGTGTCGCCCGGCGCGCAGGTGAAATGGTTCTGGCCGTCGCACGACACCTGCGGGTAGAGCTGCAGGTCCTTGGAAACGACGATCTTCAGCTCGCTGTTGCCATCGACCACGATGGGCCGGCTGGACAGCGTGTGCGGGTACATCGGCACCACGACGATGGCATCGAGCTTGGGATGCATGATCGGCCCGCCCGCGGACAACGCGTAGGCCGTGGAGCCGGTCGGCGTGGCGACGATCAGGCCGTCGGCCTTCTGGCTGCACACGAACTGGCCGTCGATATACAGCTCGAACTCGATCATCCGATTCGACTTGCCCGGGTGCAGCACCACGTCGTTGAGTGCATCGCCTTGGCCGATCGCCTCGGAGTGGCGGCGCACTTCGGCTTCCAGCAAAAAGCGGTGTTCGGTCAGGTAGTTGCCTTCCAGCACCTCGGCGACCTTGGATTCCAGCTCGTCAGGGCGGATGTCGGTGAGAAAGCCCAGGTTGCCGCGGTTGATGCCCAGCACCGGCACCTTGTGGCGCGCCAGGGCGCGGCCGGCGCCAAGCATGCTGCCGTCACCGCCGACCACGATCACCAGGTCGCAGAACTCGCCCAGGTGCTTGCGCGCCGAGGTCTGCAGGCCGTGGCCCGGCAGCACCTCGGCGATGGTGTCGTCGAGAATCACGTGCAGCTGGCGGTCGAGCAGGAACTTCTTCAGGCGGCGGATGGTATCGAGCACCTGGGTGCTACCCAAGCGGCCGATGATGCCAATATTACGAAACTGCTCCATGGGGCTCCCGCGACGCTCTGGCTCTAATGGCCTGGATTATGGGCGAAGGCACCCTGCGCCAGCAAACCCTGACGCCGACGGCCCTGGCAGGCCGTTGAAAAACGTAGGCGAGGCAGCCAGTGCAAGGCCTGGGCGGCCCCACAAAAACAGCGAAAAAGCGGAGTGTACGAGTTGTACATGAGCATTACTCGCTTCGGGCCGCACTGAAGTACGTTAGCTGCGAGCAGCTTGTTGAGGCTGCTTTTAACGCAGCAATGGCAACGTAGGTAGTTTTTCAAGGGCTTGCCAAACGCCTATGCTGCAGCGATGAACCCTTTCACCGCGCTTGCCGACCTGCCCCGCCACCTCAGCGAACCTGCCGTGCGCGACCTGGCCTGGACGCTGCTTTCGCCGCCCCTGCTCGCCCATACGCCATGGCCGCAGCGCCACCCGCTCATCGCCAGTAGCTGGGCAGCCGAGCTGGGCCTGCTGGCCGACTGGCTGCAGCGTCAGGATGAGTGCCCGCAAGCACTGCACGAATGGCTGTCGCGCAGCTCGGTGCGACGCCTGGGGCTCTACTACGAGCGCCTGTGGCAGTTCGCCCTTCAGGCGGCGCCCGGTATCGAAGTGCTGGCGGCCAATCTGCCGATTCGTCAGGGCGGCCATACCCTGGGCGAGCTGGATCTGCTGCTGCGCGATGCCAGCGGCGTGCATCACGTCGAGCTGGCGATCAAGCTGTACCTGGGCCAGCCGCCGGGCGCGCTCGAACGCTGGATCGGCCCGGGCGGTCGTGATCGTCTGGATCTCAAGCTCGATCATCTGGCCACTCACCAGCTCCCCCTGTCGGCTTCGCCCGAAGCGCGGCAAACCTTGCATGCGCTAACCGACGCGCCGATCCAGGCCTCGATGTGGCTGGGCGGCTATCTGTTCTATCCCCACGGTCTGGATCATCCGCCGCCGCCCGGCGCCGAGCCCGCGCACCTGCGCGGGCGCTGGCTGCACCGTCGGCAATGGTCGGCGCTGCAGGCCGAGTACGCAGATGCCCGCTGGCAACCGCTGCCGCGCAGTGCCTGGCTGGCACCGGCTAAACTGCCGGCGACGCAGGGCTGGTCCGAGGCTCATTTGCAGAGCTGGCTGCAAGCGCTGCCCGCGGAAGCCGGCGCCCAGTTGCTGGTCGATCTGCAGCCTGATGGCAATGGCGCGCTTGCCGAGCGCCAGCGCATCTTTCTGGTCGCCGATGACTGGCCCAACAGCGGCACCGAACCCGGTGGCGCGCCGCCTTCAGCGCGCTGAATCTGCCATGAGAGCGGCGCGACGGCCCTGCAGGCCGCCGGTGTGCACGAAGATCAAGCGCGTGCCTGCCCTGATGTCGCCTCGCCCAATGGCGTCACGCAAGGCCAGGAGCGCCTTGGCGGTGTATAGCGGCTCCAGCGGCAAGCCGCTCTGCACCTCGCACTGCGCCATAAAGGCCAGCAACTCGGCATCCTGACGCGCGAAGCCGCCGCGGCAAGCGTCCAGCAACTGGTATCCGATGTCGTCGCGCCCCGCCTCGGCCAGCAGCCCACGCACCTGTTCCGACACGCCATGATCCATCGGCACGGCCAGGGCGCCGTGCACGGTGCGCTGCCCGCCTTCGCCAATCACCAGCCCGGCCAGGGTGGTGCCGGTCCCCGCCGCCAGCCACCAGCCGTGAAAGTCGTCCCAACCCAGCGCCGGCAATTGCGCAGCCACCATGCTGGGCAAATCCGCACAGCCTAGCGCACCGGGCACCCCTCCACCGCCCTCGGGCACCGGCATAAAGCCTGGATAGCGCGCCTGCCATGGTTCCCAGAAATTGGCCCGATGCCGCTCGCGGTAGCCGCCATAGCCAAGCCAGTGCAGCTGCATGCCGAAACGCTGCAAATCCTGAACGGTCGGAGTGTCCTGGGTGTGGCCGCGCAGCAGGCCGGCCGTGGGGAACGAAAAGCGCTGCCCAGCGGCCGCCAGTGCATGCAGATGATTGGAGTGGGCACCGCCGAGACTGATAATGCCGCCGGCGCCCTGCTCAGCGGCAAGGCGCAGATGGGGCGCGAGCTTGAACCACTTGTTACCGCTGATCAGCGGATCGATCAGATCCAGACGCAGCACCGCCAGCTCGACGCCTGCCAGCCAGTCGAAATGCAGGCGCTGCAGCGGCGCCTGGGGATGCCAGGTGCTGATAGCAGAGAGTGGAATCGTGGTCATGAACAGGCGGCCCCGAAAAGGCCGCAAGTTTAACAGGCCGTTGAAAAACGTAGGCGAGGCAGCCAGTGCAAGGAAAAAACCGCCGAAAAAAGCGGAGTGTACGAGTTGTACATGAGCATTTTGAGGCGGTTTTTAACGCAGCAATGGCAACGTAGGTAGTTCTTCAACGGCCTGTTAGCCCACGGTGCGCAGCAGCGCGCTCTTATGCAGCATGCAGCAGTTGGAGTCACCGGCGACAAAACGCCCGGGCGTCTCGACCCGTTCGAGGGCCGCGCCGCAGCGCTCACCATTGCTTTGCAAACCTTCGCAGCGCGGACGCTGGTAGTGCTCCAGCCACTGACGGTACTGGCTCTCCGGCACGAAGCATTTGCTCGCGGCATAAGCCAGCGGGCTGGCCAGGTAGCGGTCGACATCCTGCAGCGGCACGGTCAGGTGCCCGGCGCCTGGGTGGAAGACCACGAACACCACGCCTTGGGCGGCCAGGCGCTCGAGCACCTGACTGGCGCCGCGCTGGGCGGCTTCGTTCTCACGGCGGCGTGCTTGTTCCTCGGCAACGGCCTGGGTGGCCAGAATGCGGGCGCGCAGTTCCTCGTCGAACTGCTCACGCAGAATCTCCCGCTCGGTGCGGGCGTGACGCTCGGCGGCGCGCACCCGCACCGCCATCTCCTCGCGTTCGCTCTGCTGCACTTCCAGCTGCTCGGCCAGCTGAGCCTTGAGGTTCTGGTTGAGCCCTTCCTGCTGGCGCAACGCCTGACGCAGTGCCTGCATCTGCCCCTGCAGCTCGGCCAGTTGCGCTTCGCTGCGGGCGGTCGCGCGGGCCAGCTCGGCCTGGTGTTCGGTGGCCAGGGCCGATAGCCGCTCACGTTGCTGGCGAACCAGTTGCGCGGCCTTTTGCCGGTAATCGTGGGAGAGCCGCTCGGCCAGTTTTTCGGCCATGTCGCGGGCGGGATCGACGGCGTACCACTGATCCTCGGACGCCACCTGCAGGCGTTCCGGCGTCACGGCCGCGGCTTCCTCTTCCTGCAGCACAATGCCGAGGCTGTTGGCGCGTACCGTGTCGCGCAGGGTGGCCAGATCGTTATTGCCGGGCACCAGGCTCGGATCCCAGAGATGCATCTGGTGCCAGGACACCGGGCACTGGCTGCGGCAGGCCAGGCGTATTGGCCCGCCGCCCAGGTCAGGGCCACGGCCGGCACGCTCGGCCATCTGCTGCAGGGGAATGTTCCATCCGGCGTCAGGTGCGCCGTGTTCGTCGAAATCCAGATAGAAGAACACTGCCGAGCGAATCTGCAGGCGACCGCTGATCACCACGTAGACCGCGCGCACCTGCTCGTCGGCCAGGGTCGGCATCTTCACCAGGCCATCGAGCAGGGTCTCGAACTCGGTGTAGAACATCTGCTTGCCGATGCTGCCGTCCGGGGCGAAGAACATCACGGCCTCGATCAGTTGCGGCTTGCTCATCGATGTTCTCCACAGCTAATGACGGTTTCGAGCCGCCGCAATAGAGCGGCAGCCAGGCAAGTCTAGGCGAGAACCTGTGACAGGCTGTGTGACCCGGTTGGCAGTCACTCGGCCACAGGACGAACGGTACGACCGAACTGTGACCGGTTCGGTGGAGATCGACCGAAAGTGCAAATTAGAGCCTGTTCACGATCGTTCAGCTCGGCTGCAGCGCTTTGATTGCAAAGTGGCGGGAGCGACCAATGTGCGGAATACTTTCGTAGGAGATTCTATGGTTTAGGGCAATGCCTTTATGCCCTTCTGCTGATGTACTCGCCTTGAGTTTTCATCAAGGCGAATGCGACTCTGGCGAGCTTT
>NZ_VIVP01000018.1:0-21519 GCF_007993955.1 Pseudomonas sp. AG1028 | reverse complement strand
TTTCATCACGGCCTCCTCACAGCAAAAGACAATGTTCGCACTTTGAATTTTGCGCCTACTCGGGAGTGAGGAGGCCGGCTAGATGATTCTCAGATTTATTTTCTGAATCGCGCTCTTCTACTGGTTTCGCCCTTACGGCGAGTCACTTTCTCTTTGCTCGCGCAAAAGAGAAAGCAACCAAAGATAAAGCGCGTCCGGCATCCGGGTTTCGTGGACCGCGGCGTTTGAACGTTTTGATCGCTCCCACGCTTCGCGTGGTAATGCAGCCTTAGACGCTCTGCGTCGACCACTACCAGATACGACGCTGCAGCTGATCTCTGCCACCGACCAAAAGCAGGACGCGGAGCGTCCCCAAAGGCGTTCCCACGCGGAGCGTGGGAACGATCAGTAGCAGCGATCTCGCAGGCGACACCAAACGCCCCGTCAGGAGGCCGAGTGGAATCGTTGTGTAAGGGGTTGAGCGGCATGGATGCCGCGAGAGCCGCGATGGGCCAGGGATGGCCCTTCGCGGCGTGCCCCTGGAACGACGATGGAGCGAGGGAACCCGACGAAGTCGGGCCGTATGCAGGGGCAAGCCTTTTTGCTTACTTTTGGGGCGTCTGCCAAAAGTGAGCCGCTGTAAGAGCGGAACCGGTATCGGCAACAACATGGAAGCCGCGAGTTCACGCAAAAAACAAGTAACCCGAACGCAGCTCAAGCCAACAAACGATCAATCAACGCCTGCTCATACTCGTTGAGAGGCTGATCCTCATAGAGCTTGTCAGAGGCCGCCACCAGCGCCTTACCCTCGACTTCCCGCCCACTGTCGCCATACACATGCCCAAGGTTCTCCAGCGACTGCAGATTGCCGTGCTGCGAGAAGGAAATCAGGTACCAACGCTCGGCCGCCTCCAGCTCGCCCAGGCGGTGATAGGCCACCGCCAGATTGTGCTGAGCGTAGACGTGGTCGGATTGCAGAGCCTGCAACAGCGCCTGCTTGGCCTGCTGATAATCCTCGAGCTGCAGGTACAACAGACCAAGGTTGTTGTAGCCGTCGACATTGCCCAGCTCAGTGGCGCGCCGGTAGGCCTGCTCGGCCTGCGAGTAACGCTCGGCGTGCAGGTGAATATCACCGAGCAGATTCAACGCTTCCGGATGATCGTGGCGCACGGCGTTGTCGAGGTGCTCGACGGCGGCATCGTGATCGCCGTCCTGGTAGGCCATGCTGCCAAGGTAGAAGTGGCTGCGGGGGCAATCGTACTTGGTGGCCTGCTGGAAATAATGGCGGGCAGCATCATGATCGCCTTCCTGGAAGGCCATGGTGCCAAGGTTGTAATGGCTGCCCGGATAATCGTGCTCGGCAGCCCTCAGGAAGTGCCGGCGGGCGGCGTCCAGGTCATCTTGCTGATAGGCCATGATGCCGAGGTTGTAGTGGCTGCCGGGATAATCGTGCTCGGCAGCCATCTGAAAGTGTCGACGGGCGCCGGCGCGATCTTCACGGGCCAGGCTCACCGCGCCAACGCCATTCATCCAGCGCGGGTCGGCAGGACACGCCTTGGCAAGGGTCTGGAAATGCTCCAGCGCGGTGTCCAGGTCCTGCTCGCGAAACGCCGCCCATGCCTGCTCATTGAGCGCCGTCGCCTGCTCGTCACTGAGCGTCTTTTTCTTCGTGAACCACATGGTGTTTCCTGCCTTGCAAGGGCCGGCCATTTTAAAGGCGCGTGTAGAAGCCGAACAAGGCAATGGCTCTGCTGGGCAGTTTGGGCCGTGCCAGCTGGGCCCAGGTTGCAGCGAGCAACCGCTGGCGCGAGTCCCGCTCCACCCTACCGGTTAGTCCCGCGTGCAGACCCGCAACCGATGCCCGTCGGGATCGAGCGCGACGAAAGTCAGGCCAAACACGGCCCGCGCCAGCGGTTGCTCGATACTGACGCCAAGCGCCTGCCAGCGAGCATAGAGCTGCTCCACTTGCGCCTCGGTCTCGACCATATAGCCGACTTCGAAGCGGTGCCCGCTGCCAGCAGAACGAAAATTGGCAGCCTGCTCGGACCAGAGCCCGAGGCTCAACTGGTCGGTCAGCACAAACGCCACATAGTTGGGAAAGCTGTCCGTGGGCGCCTGCTGCAGCAGGCCTTGATAGAAGGTGCTGCTGGCCGCTGGGTCGGCGACATAGAGAATAAGCAAGTTGGGATGACTCATGGCATGGCTCCTGTTGAATGAGAGCCCAGCCTAGTCGACGCTACTGACAGTTCCTGTCAGCATGGTGCCGATGAACCGTACCGAACGCTTGATGCATTTGCTCCAGCTACTGCGCTGTAAACGCCTGCCGGTCAGCGGGCAGGTGCTCGCCAATGAGCTGCAGGTAAGCCTGCGAACGCTGTACCGCGATATCGCCACCCTGCAACGCCAGGGCGCCGATATCCAGGGCGAGCCTGGCATCGGCTATGTGCTCAAGCCCGGCTATATGCTGCCAACGCTTATGTTCACGCAGGTGGAACTGGAGGCGCTGATACTGGGCCTGCGCTGGGTGCAGCGCAGAACGGATCCAGCCCTGGCGCAGGCCTCGCAAAGGGTACAAGGCAAGTTGCGCACAGTGCTGGGTCAACAGGCGCTGCAGCAGCTGGAACAGGCGGCGCTATTCGCCGGCCCCGGACAGGACGACAGCGATGGTGCCACCGCAGAGCTGCTGCGCGAGGCGATTCGTGACGAGCGCAAGGTGCTGATCGACTATGCCGACAGCAAGGGGGCCGTGACTCAACGTACCTTACAGCCCGTCGCCCTCGGCTATTTCGACGGCTTCAGGATTCTCGCCGCCTGGTGCGAACTGCGCAGCGACTACCGGCATTTTCGCCTGACCAATATCAGCAGCCTCAGCTTCTCGTCGCAGCGCTTCGTCGGCCAAGGTAGCTGGCTGCTGGCACGCTGGCGGTCAGACAATCTCAAACGTGGCGTGGTGGTACAGCCATAAGGCGATGCACATGGCAGCGATACCGTCCCGCGAGTCATCCACAAGTCCCTCATTAACGAAACCATTGCGCCGATATATCGCTATGGTGGATGAAAGGAGCGTCGGCTACATGCCCTGATCCACCTTACGTGACTACGCCCATACGGCTAATCGGACTTCTGCCCCTTGCCCTTCTTCTTGGCAATCGCCTTCATCCGCGCCGCTGCCTTCTGCACCGTGGCCATCTTCTCCGGCCGCTTCATGCCTCGCCACTTGCGGATTTCCTCCCGCGTGCGCCCACAGCTGACGCACATTTCGCTGTTGAGCTGACACAGCGACACGCAGGGGTTTTCAATGTCCTTGGCCACGTTTGCCCCTTGCCGGCTGCTCGACCGAAAACGCCACGTGCTCATTGATGCGGGCCACGCTGATGCCTACTGCTTCGAAGGCCGCCTGAGTCAGCGCCAGCATCATGGCCCGGTCCGCGCTGGTCAGGGCCCTCGTCTTGCTGGCTTCGCTGTCGAACATCCAGGTAACGAGCAGGCTCTCAGGAAAGCGCTCGTAGTCCACCTCATGGGTGAGCCACTGGAAGCCGACAATTTCGCTCTTTGCCGTTTCACAAGCCTCGGTCAGGGTGCGAATCAGCTCGCGCTCGATGCCTGCATATTTTCGTTTCGACGCTGCCATAAGGCCCTTCTGAATCAATGCTCGATGCGGCGCCATGTTACCCGAGACGGCACCCCCATAGGCCCTCGGCGCCAACGCCCACCTCCCCCACGGGTTACAATGTCGCCCGCCGTTTCAATCAAGAGCCCGTCCGATGTTCACCCTCACCCACCTCGACGCCCCGCCACCCGAGTCCCTCAAAGCCCAGGTGCTGCAGATGGTGGTGGACTACTTCAGCGATATCAGCCCGGTGCCGCTGACGCCCAGCAACCCGTTGTTTCAGCTGTACCAGTACGTGATCGGCTTTGAAGTGCACCTGTACCTGCAGGCCATGAATGGCGAAGCCGATAGCCCGACGCACCTGCTGCTGGCCCTGGACGATCAGGACCCTGCCGTGGTGCTGGGTTTCGCCCTGTACCTGCCCAGCCAGGACGATGCCGAAGCCTGCACCCTCGCCTACATGGCCGTGGCCGCCAGCCACCGCCGGCGTGGCATCGCTCGCGCCATGCTGCAGCGCATCACCAAGCGGCATCCCCATCTGGAGCTGGCTTGCGTCGCCGGCAAGGTGCCGACCTTCGAGGCCATGGGCCTGCAGGTGCTCGCCGCCCAAGGGCCGCAGGTGCTGATGAACACCCGAGACCAGCGCTCCGATGGCCTGGTGGCCGTGCAGGACCTGGCGCCGGTGTTTCAGTCCACCGAGGTGCGGCAAATCCACGCCTACCTGCTCAAGCAGCATGGCAAGAAGGCCATGAGCGAGGCCGAGAAACAGCGCGACTATCACCTGGACCAACTGGCCCACCAGGCTCGCCAACTGGTTGCCGAGCGGCTTACGCCGACGCTGCACTGATCAAGCACCCTGCCGATTTGCGTGACGGATCACGCAGCATGCCGGGCAGATGCCATAACCTACCGTGATTGCCGCGCACTCACGGGCAGGAAGTCGCCATGGAGGTAGCACTCTGCGCCTCCAGCAACGCCTTTAGTCAGACCTCGGGACGAGATTGACGCTATGGACATCCGCTTTCTGACCTTCCCCGATTTTCACAGCGTGTATTTCTATCGCTCCATCACCCTGGCGATTCTGGTGGCGATTGGTGGCCTGGTGCTGTTCAAGGCATCGGCCATGCAGCTGGCCGAAATGTTGCTGGTTGGCGGCTGTTTATTGCTGATGGGCTGGCGGTTCGCCGTGGAATGGCACCGGCTGAGCAAGGCCGGGCCGGCCTCTATTCACAACGATGAACTGATCATTGCCAGCGAAAGCAATCACCGGCAGATACCGCTGAGCAGCGTGCGCGCGGTGGCCTCGAAGCACAGCCTGTTCATGGTACGGCGCTATCGCTCGTGGACCGAGCATCTGGCCTTTGTGGAATTTACCCTGCACAACGGCGAGCGCCTTTACACCCTGGCCGAAAGTGCGGTGTTCGAAAAGCCGGCGGCCAAGCGAAGCTTGGCGGCGATCCAGGCTGCTGTTATGGCGGCCAAGGTGAAAAGCGCAGCGGCTGACAGCTCTGCAGTGCTGGCCAGGTAGCCAGCGCTGCAGGCGCAGGCCAGGCCTCAGAAGCGGTAGGTACCGGTGACCACGAGGTTACGCGGCTCGCCAACGCGAATCTGCGCGGCACTGGTCGCCGAACTGTAGTAGGTGCGGTCGGTGAGGTTGTTCAGGGCCGCGCGCAGGTCCCAGTCCTTCTGACGGAAACCGGCCAACGCATCCCAACGGCCGTAACCCGGCAGCACGGTGGTGTTCAGGTTGTCGGCGAAGCGATTGCCGACCAGCGTCAGGCCGGTTTCGGCGTACCAGCCCTGCTCCGGCTTCCAGGTCAGGAACAGGCTGCCGTTGCGCTTGGCGACGTTGCTGACACGGTTGCCTTCAAAGCCGTTGTTGTCCTTGACGATGGTCGCGTCCTGCAGGCCGATGCCGCCGCGTAGGTACCAGTTCCCAGCCAGTTGCCCGGTGGCGGTGAGCTCGATGCCGCGCGAGCGTTGCAAGCCAGTGAGGATGGACAGCCCTGGGTTGTCCGGGTCGCTGGTACGGCGGTTGTAGAGTTCCAGTTCGTAGACGGCGAAGGTGGTGCTCAGGCGATCACCCAGCCAGTCGCTTTTCACCCCAACTTCTTTTTGCCGGGTCAGCTCCGGGTCCAGGTCATTGGTATTGCCGGTGGCGTTCGGGGTGATACCGATCTGCCCGCCGCCGACCGGCGAATAGCTCTTGCTCCACGAAGCGTAGAAGGAATGATCCTGCAGCGGCGTCCAGACCAGGCCGACGCGCGGGCTGACGCTGTTGTCGTCGCGGCCGTCCTTGATGCTTGCCATGTTGGTGGTATCCACGTCGAAACGGTCGTAACGCAGCCCTGCCAGCAGCAGCCACTGATCGCTCAGGCGCAACTGATCCTGCAGGTAGATTGCGCGGCTTTCGACTTCAGTGTGGTTGTCGCTGGAAAGCGACATGGTGCCGTTGTGGCTTTGGTTGCGATCCGGGTTGTAGATATCGAGCGTTGGCACCGTCTGGCGACCAGGGCCTGTTGTGGCTGCGGTGTAAAGCTTGGGATTGCGCCGCTGGCTGCCCATTTCGACGCCGGTCAAAAGTCGGTGCTCGAAGCCGAAGGTGTCGACGGTGCCTTCGGCCTCGAGGTTGCTGAAAACATTGCGGGTCTGCAGGTCCTGCTGCCAACGCTGCCGGGTCACGCGGTTGGTGGCCGCGTTGGCCCCGGTCAGGTAGGTGTTGTCGAAATCGCTATCGAGCTTGAACACGCTCAGGGTTTGGCGCAGCTGCCAGTTGTCGTTGAGATCGAAGGTCAGCTTGGAGCGCAGCGATTGCGCTTTGTCGTCGATGTAGTCGCGGTCGTCGCCGTAGGTGGTCTCGCGCTTCACGTCGGCCGGGCGACCATTGAGGCCGGGGATGCCACGATCCGGCGTGCGGTCGAAGCGGCTGTATTCGTATTGCACCAGCCAGTTGAGCTGCGGGGTCAGTTGCCAGCTAATCGCAGGCGCGAACAACTGGCGGTGGCTGGAGATGCCATCGCGAAAGCTGTTGGCATCCTGATTGCCCATGTTCAGACGCAGGCTGATGTTCTCGCTCGCATCGGCACTGAGGTCAGCGTACAGGCTGCGCATGTCGTCGCTGCCGCCCTGGGCCTCGATGCTGGAGCGCCGCCCTGCCTCCGGCACCTTGCTGACGCGGTTGACGATCCCACCCTGGCTACCGCGCCCGTAGAGCACAGCTGCCGGCCCCTTGAGGACGTCGATGCGCTCGATGTTGTGCAGGTCGCGCACGTACTGGCTGTCGTCGCGTACGCCATCGAGGTACAGGTCGTTGCTGGCCTCGAAACCGCGGATGCGCAGCCCATCGAAGCGGGTATCCGCCGCGCTGCTGACATTGGGAATGCCGCTCAGCGCCGTGGCCAGGTCGTTGGTGCCGTAGTCGAGCACACTGGCGGTTTTCACCGAGTCGATGGCCTGGGGTACGTAGCGCACTGGCGTGGCGGTACGAGTTGCCGTGCTGACTTCCCGGGTACGCGGGTTATCGGCTTCGGCATCACGGTCGGCGTTGATCGAGGTTTCCGGCAGCACGGTGCTGGCAGCTGCAACGAAACCGGTGATTAGTAAAACGGAAAAGCCAAGCGAAACGGGGACGAGACGCAAAGAGGCAGGCATGAAAGAGCGCATCCATTGAGGAGTTATTGTTGGCGCGCGAATGGTAATGCTTTGCGTTTACTTACGAAATAGCGTCGCATTCATATTTACATGCAACGATACACTCAGCCGCCGAGCCTGCGACACAGTACTTTGCGCCCCAACAGCGCGAACTCTTCGATGCAAAACTGCGTGGGAGCGGCCGGGCGATCCGCTTCAACCTCGATCAGGCTTGAGGCCAGTGAAAGATCGCGGCTAAAGCCGCTCCCACATCAGTGGGCCCCCAGAGCTATTCGTTAACGCTTCACGCAAACGAACAGCGCATTCCCCGCCCCATCGCCGAGCGGCAGGATGCGCTGGTAGTCATGCTCCAGCACATGTACTTCGAAGTACGGTTCGAGCAGCGCCTCAAGCTCGGCGAAGCTCACTGCAACCATGGGGTGTTCGTCGTGCCAGGTCAGGGTTTCGTCGCCCGTGGTCTTTTCGATGCGCAGGCGCAGGGCCTGGCGCTCGCCCGCGCCGCTGTAGTGCCAGCCGGAGCTGAAGGTGAAGTGCCCGGCATCGCTCTGCACGGTGTGCGAGGCGAACAGGCGGTTGTCGATGCGCGTGCGGTCGACCGCGTTGAAGCAGAACAGTCCGCCGGGCTGCAGGGCGCGGTGTACGCTGGCGATACAGTCGGCAAGCCGCGCGCGAGTGGCGCTGTAGTGCAGCGAGTAGAGAAAGCAGGTGATCAGGTCGAATGGCTCGTCGCTGCTGAACGTGCACATGTCCTGTACGGCGAAGTGCGCCTCGGGACAGCGAATGGCGGCCTTGTCGAGCATCGGCTGGTTGATGTCCAGCCCGCCGCTCTGAAAGCCCGCATCGAGAAAATGCCGCACATGGGGCCCGGTGCCACAGGCCAGATCCAGATGGCGCAGGCCACCGTTGCCGAACAGTTGCTGCAGGCGCTGGACGGCATCGCTTTGCGCACGGTAGTCGATATCAGCGCACATCAGATCGTAGTAATCGGACAGGTCCGTGTAGAGAGCATTGACGGGCATCGGGACCTGACCATGACGGGGGTGTTTTCGAGGGTGGCGGATCATAGCCGAAATCCCGCCCCATGGTCATTCGCGGGACCAAAGGGACGGTTCGATGCGCGGATAAACCAGCGTGATGGCCTCCCCACGCCAAAGGCCATGCTGGGCCGAACGGCAGCATACGCCGCGCTGGCGATCCATTAGACTGCCCGGCAAAATGGCGCCCCGCTGCATCTTTCCCCTCGCTCGGTCCCAGTCGATGCCCAAGGCTCACACCTACCTGCTCCGCTACCCGTCTGCCAGCCTGCTGTTCGTGCAGTTGCTGGGCATCGTGCTCTACCCCTTCATGGAACAGCTCTCCGAGGGGCGCGCCATCGTCGGCGCCTTCGGCATCGTGGTGCTGGCGATGTCGCTACGCATGGTGCGCAGCAGTCCGACCATTCAGTGGATCGCCTTTACCCAGGCAGCGTGCATCCTGGCACTGACCGTGGCCGTGGAGTTCGAGAGCAACACGGCGCTGTCGGTCCTCTTGGCGGGCCTGGAATCGAGCTTCTATTTCTACGCCGCTGGCGGGCTGATCGCCTACATGATGGAAGACGAGCGCGCCAGCACCGACGAGCTGTTCGCGGTTGGCGCCACCTTCACCCTGCTGGCCTGGGCCTTTGCCCATGCCTTTTCGGTGTGTCAGCTGGTCAGCCCCGGCAGTTTCACTGCGGCGATCAATCCCGAGGCGCAGCGCACCTGGGTGGAATTGCTGTTTCTGAGCTTCACCACCCTGTCCGGCGTCGGCCTGAGCGACATCATTCCGCTGCGTCCCTTCGCCCGCGCCTTGGTGATGCTCGAACAGTTCACCGGCGTGATGTACATCGGCCTGGTGGTCACGCGGATGATCAGCCTGACCGTCAGGCCGAAACGCAGCTGACGCCATTAGCTGCATTTTCACAAAGCGTGGCTATGCTCGAAGCCATGCCCCATCACTGCCGCAAGCCGATAGACCGTAACCCAGCACTGCAACGAAAGGCCGATACCCCGTGGCGCTCGATCCCCTGACGCTGTTGACGATGACCATTGCCCTGGCGCTGGCAGCAGCGCTGTACCTGGCGGTGGAGTGGCGCACCGTGCGTGAGCCGGCGCTACTGTTGTGGAGCGCCGGCTTCGCCTTGATCAGCGTTGGCTCGACCCTGGCGCTGCTGCGCAGCAGTGGCCTGCTGGTGATCGGCATCTGGTTCGCCAACGGCTTGCTGATCATCTCGCACGGGCTGTTCTACGCCGGTGTGGCGCGCTTCACCGAAACGAAACTGTCGCGTGCCTGGCTGCTGGTCGCCGCCATCTGGCTGGCAATGCTGCTGTTGCCGGAAGGCCCGCAATGGTCGAAGACCATGCTGCTGGTCAATTCGCTGCTGATCGCGCTGATCACCATCAGGGCCAGTTTCCTGCTGCGGCCCAAAGGCAAGTCGTTCGGCGCCGGCGCCGCGCAGCTGCGTTTCGTGCTGCTGGGCCATGGGCTGTTCTATATCGCCAAGGCCATTCCGGTGTTGGTGCCCGGCACGCTGATCGACCTGGCCTCGTTTCACGGCCTGATCATTCAGATTTCTCTGGTCGAGGGCGTGATGGCGCTGATGCTGATCGCCCTGTCGATGACCGGCACCGTGCGCATCCGCCGCGAGCAACGCATCGAACGCCTGGCCGCCCGCGATCCGCTCACCGCGATGTACAACCGCCGCGCTCTGGAGGCACGGGCCCCACACCTGCTCAATGCCGCCGCGCCCGCCCGGCCTGGTGCGTTGCTGCTGATCGATATCGACAACTTCAAGCTGGTCAATGACCTGCACGGCCACGCGGCCGGCGACCGCCTGTTGGTGGCGCTGGGCGAGGTGATCCGTGTGGCGCTGCCCGAAGGTGCACTTGCTGCGCGGTTGGGCGGTGACGAGTTCGTGATCCTGCTCAAAAACACTTCAACCGAGCAGATCGTCGAGCTGGGCGAAGCGCTGCGCGAGCGCTTTCGGGTAATTGCCGCCGAGGGTTTCGCAACCCCCGAAGCGGTCACCCTGAGCGTCGGCGCCAGCCTGTTCGACCAGCCGCCAGCCAGCCTGGCGGCGCTGATCGAACAAGGTGACGTGGCGCTGTACGCGTCCAAGCGCGGCGGGCGCGACAGCATTCGGCTGGTGGATCGCACCGCCAGCGCCGCGCCCCTGGCGGGCTAGTGTTGCCTGTTCAGCGGCGCCAGCCCTGCCTCAGCTGAACATGCTGTCGTCGTCGAAGAAGTCCGAGCTGTCGAAGGCATCGGTGTCGATGTCGCTGCTGTTGGAATACGACGTGTCGGCGAAGTTATGGTCGTCCAGGCCGTTGCCGAAGCTGTCCTGCATGGGCGCGTCTTCGCGGATTACCTCGACGATTTCCTGAGGCTGATTGTGGTGGAACATATTGGTGAGCAGATCCGCCACCATCACCCCACCAGCCACGCCCGCTGCGGTTTGCAGGGCGCCACGCATGAAGCCGCCGCCCTGGGCGGTTGGTGCAGCGCCGGGCATGGCCGCTGGCGCAACCGGTGCGGCTTGTGCAGCAGGCGTATTCTGGGAAAAGCGCGTTTCCCCCCAGCCAGCTGGACGTTGGCTCGCCTGCGGCGCGTTGGCTGGCTGACCACCGCCGAACAGACCGGAAAGGAAACCACCACTGCCGGAACGCTGGCGCTGGGCGTCGGCAGCCTGGGCTTCCAGTTCACGCACGCGCTGGTCCAGACGCTTGATGGCCGCTTCCTGAATCAGCAGCGCCTGGGCCATGTAATACGGCGCGGCCGGCTGTCGGCCCAAGTGGCTCTTGATCTGCGCCTCGGCGTCGCTATCGCGCAGCCCGCCCTCGTGCTCGGCCTCTTGCAGGCGAGTGAACAGGCCATCGATCAGGGTTTGCTCTTCGGAATTCATGATTGCCTCGCTTGAGCCACGGAAAATGCACATCCCTGTTCAAGGTGCCGCGCGGCGCCGGACGCCGCTGAAACGAGATATTGGAGTGGATTGCAAAATTACAAGTTCCGGGCTGGCCAGCGATATTTCAAGGCAGCTGCCGACCCGCCGAGCAGCGCTATCGCACACTGGAGCCAAATGGTTTGAATGAGCGGATTGTGTTAAAAACCTGCCACTGATTACCTCGCACCTGCTCTACGGTGCCCTTACGCAGGAGCGCGCATGCCACCGTCCGATAAGCAGGCCACGCCCAGCACCCCGATGATTCCCGAACAGCGCCGTGAACAGATACTGCGCCAGTTGCGCAAGCATCAGGTGCTGAGTGTTCATCAGTTGATGGAGATGTTCGAGTGTTCGCACATGACCGTGCGCCGTGACATTGCGCTGCTGGAGCAACAGGGCCGCGCCTATTCGGTCACTGGCGGCGTGCGTATCGCCAGCCAGGTGCACAGTGAGCCCAGCCATGATTCCAAGGCCGTGGTGGAATTGCCCCACAAGCAGGCCATGGCGCGCCTGGCAGCCGGCCTGCTGCACCCGGACATGACCGTGTACCTGGACGCCGGCACCACCACACTGGAAATCGTGCCGCACATCGTCGCGCTGTCCGGCATGACCGTGGTGACCAACGACTTCGGTATCGTCCAGGCCCTTGCCGAAGCCAATCACGTTGATGTGATACATACCGGCGGGCTGCTCGACCACCCCAACATCTCCAGTGTTGGCGGCCTGGCGGCAGCGACGCTGCGCCAGCTGGCCACCGACATCGCGTTCATCTCCACCAGTTCCTGGGACCTGCAGCGCGGCACCACCACGCCGTCCGGCCTCAAGGTCGAGGTCAAGCAGGCGGCCATGCAGTCGGCCTCGCGCAACGTGCTGATCGCCACCAGCTCCAAGTACGGCACCTTCGGCATGTACAAGGTCGCGGCGCTGGAACAGTTCGACACCCTGATCAGCGACGACGCCCTCCCTCCCGCCTCAGCCGACGCCATCCGCCGCCAGCGCATCGAGCTGCTGCTGGCCACTCCACAGGTTTCCTGACCTACCCGCTCGTCCCCCTCCTGCCAGTACCTCTCCAAGCCGTCCGCAGCCCTGTGGGAGCGGCTTTAGCCGGGATAATCCATCTCGGCTGAAGCCACTCCCACAGGACCATCACTTCAATGTGAATATTTGTTAAATTTAAAAAATACTTCACATTATCCGCTCACTGATTCACTATCCGGCTCACATTTCAGAACAATCAAGCCGTCAGCCAGCATGACGCGCGACGGCACAGACCGAGGATGACTGCAATGACTCAATCGAATGTCGGTGTGATCGGCCTGGGCGCCATGGGTCTGGGCATTGCGCGCTCCCTGCTGCGCAATGGCTTCAAGGTGCATGCCTGCGACGTGCGCAACGAGGTGGTGCAGGCATTCGCCGCCGAGGGTGGTGTGGCCTGTGCCTCGCCAGCCGAGATGGCCGCCGCCTGCGACATCGTCATCACCGTAGTCGTCAATGCCGAGCAGACCGAAACCGTGCTGTTCGGTGACCACGGTGCCGTCGCCGGCCTGCGCCCGGGCAGCTTGGTGATCGGCTGCGCCACCGTCGCCCCGACCTTCGCCGTGGAGCTGGGCCAGCGCCTGGCCGACAAGGGCATGGCCTACCTCGACGCACCGATCTCCGGCGGTGCCGCCAAGGCCGCCGCTGGCCAGATGACCATGATGACCTCCGGCCCTGCCGACGCCTACGCCAAGGCCGAAGCCGTGCTGGCCGGCATGGCGGGCAAGGTGTACCGCCTCGGTGACGTCCATGGCCTGGGTTCAAAGGTCAAGATCATCAACCAGCTGCTGGCCGGTGTGCACATCGCCGCCAGCGCCGAAGCCATGGCCCTGGGCCTGCGCGAAGGCGTGGATGCCGATGCCTTGTACGAAGTGATCACCAACAGCGCCGGCAACTCGTGGATGTTCGAAAACCGCGTGCCGCACATCCTCAACGCCGACTACACGCCGCTGTCGGCCGTGGACATCTTCGTCAAAGACCTGGGCCTGGTGCTGGATACCGCACGCACCAGCAAATTCCCGCTGCCGCTGTCGGCCACCGCCCACCAGATGTTCATGCAGGCCTCCAGCGCCGGTTTCGGCCGCGAGGACGACTCCGCCGTCATCAAGATTTTCCCTGGCATCGAACTGCCCAAGGCCAAGGAGTAACCCATGAGCGTGACCTCCCGCCCGCTGCTGGGCTGCATCGCCGATGACTTCACCGGCGCCACGGACCTCGCCAACATGCTGGTACGTGGCGGCATGCGTACCGTGCAGAGCATCGGCATTCCCAGCGCCGAAGTGGCTGCCGGCCTCGACGCCGACGCCATCGTCATCGCCCTGAAGTCGCGCACCACACCGGCTGCCGAAGCCGTCGAGGAATCCCTGGCCGCCATGCAGTGGCTGCGCGAGCGCGGCTGCGAGCAGATCTTCTTCAAGTACTGCTCGACCTTCGACTCGACCCCGGCCGGCAACATCGGCCAGGTCAGCGAGGCCCTGCTGGCCAAGCTGGGCGGCGACTTCAGCATCGCCTGCCCAGCCTTCCCGGAGAATGGCCGCACCATTTTCCGTGGCCACCTGTTCGTGCAAGACCAATTGCTCAACGAGTCGGGCATGCAGAACCACCCGCTGACCCCCATGGGCGACGCCAACCTGCTGCGCGTGCTCGATGCCCAGACCCAGGGCAAGGTCGGCCTGCTGCGCTACGACTGCGTGGCCAAGGGTGCCGATGCGGTGCGGGCGCGCATCGCCGAACTGCGTGCCGAAGGCGTGACCATGGCCATCGCCGACGCCGTCTCGGACACCGACCTCTACACCCTGGGCGAAGCCTGCGCCGACCTGCCGCTGCTTACCGGTGGCTCGGGCCTGGCCCTGGGCCTGCCGGGCAACTTCCGCAAGGCCGGCAAACTGCGCGATATCGACGCCGCCCAGCGCATCGACATTCCTGGCGGTGAAGTGGTGCTGGCCGGCAGTGCCTCGGTGGCCACCAACGGCCAGGTCATCGCCTGGCTGGAGGCCGGTCGCCCGGCGCTGCGCATCGACCCGCTGGCCCTGGCGGCCGGCCAGCCGGTGGTCGAGCAGGCCATCGCCTTCGCCCGCGACGCTGGCCAGACGGTACTGATCTACGCCACCAGCACCCCGGACGAAGTCAAGGCTGTGCAACACAAGCTCGGCGCCGAGCGTGCCGGCGCCATGGTCGAAGACGCCCTGGGGCAGATCGCCAAGGGCCTGTTGGACGCTGGCGTGCGCCGCTTCGTGGTCGCTGGTGGAGAAACTTCCGGCGCCGTGGTCCAGGCCTTGGGCGTGCAACTGCTGAAGATCGGCGCGCAGATCGACCCGGGCGTACCGGCCACGGTCAGCGACGGTGAACAACCGCTGGCCCTGGCGTTGAAGTCCGGCAACTTCGGTGCTCGTGACTTCTTCACCAAGGCCCTCAAACACCTGGCAGGAGAAGCCTGATGAGCAATGAAAAAGCCCTGCGCGAGGAAATCTGCGACGTCGGCCGGCTGCTCTATGGGCGCGGCTACACCGTGGGCAGCGCTGGCAACATCAGCGCACGCCTGGACGACGGCTGGCTGATCACTCCTACCGACGCCTGCCTGGGCCGCCTGCACCCGGACGACATCGCCAAGGTCAACCTGGCCGGCGAATGGGTGTCGGGCAACAAGCCGTCCAAGACCCTGGCCCTGCACCGCCAGGTCTACGACCGCAACCCCGAAGTCGGTGGCGTGGTGCACACCCACTCCACCCACCTGGTGGCGCTGACCCTGGCCGGCGTGTGGCGCGAAGACGACATCCTGCCACCGCTGACCCCCTACCAGGTCATGAAGGTCGGCCACATCCCGCTGATCGGCTACCAGCGCCCCGGTTCGCCCATCGTCGCCGAGCGCGTGGCGCAGCTGGCCAACAGCGTGCGTGGCGTGATGCTCGAACGCCTGGGCCCGGTGATCTGGGAAAGCTCGGTGGCCAAGGCCTGCTATGCCCTCGAAGAACTCGAGGAAACCGCCCGACTGTGGCTGATGAGCGATCCCAAACCCGCTCCGCTGCCTGAACAGGCGCTGCAAGAACTCAACCAGGTCTTCGGCGCGAACTGGTAACGCCCCATGGCCGGGCGCCGCCCTGTCGTGCCCGGACAGCCCCAGAAATTCCGGACAACAATAAAAAACGAGAATTGAAATGACGCCACTCATGTTGATGCTGATCGCCGGTGCCGGTATTGCACTGCTGCTGTTTCTGGTCCTCAAGTACAAATTCCAGCCCTTCGTGGCGCTGATGCTGGTGAGCATCATCGTCGCACTGGTGGCTGGCGTGAAACCCGCCGACCTGGTGGCAACCATCGAAGGTGGTATGGGCAAGACCCTCGGCCACATCGCGATCATCATCGCCCTGGGCGCGATGATCGGGCGCATCATCGAGCTGTCCGGCGGCGCCGAGGCGCTGGCCAAGACACTCATCGAGCGCTTCGGCAACCGCCGCACACCACTGGCGCTGACCGTGGCGGGCTTCATGGTCGGGATCCCGGTGTTCTTCGAAGTGGGCGTGATCATCCTCATGCCGCTGGCCTACGGCGTGGCGCGCGCCGCACGCAAGCCGCTGCTGATCTTCGCCCTGCCGATGTGCGCCGCGCTGCTGGCGGTGCATGCCTTCCTGCCGCCGCACCCGGGTGCCGTGGCGGCTGCCAGCCAGTTGGGCGCCGACCTGGGTCGCGTGCTGCTGCTGGGCATTCCGCTGGTCGCCGTGGTGTGCATGGTCGGTTACTTCATTGCCGGGCGCATGACCCGCAAGACCTACCCGATGACCGACGACATCCGTGCCGAGGTCTATGGCCCCAATGTCACCAACGCCGACCTGGAAGCCTGGGCACGCAACGACTACTCCACCGTGCGCGAAGTGGTCGAGAGCAAGGAGTTCGGCGCCGAGGCCAACGCCGGCAGCTTGGCCAAGAGTCTGCCTCCAGCCCCTGCGCCCGGTTTCGGGCTGATCATCACCCTGATCCTGCTGCCGATCGTGCTGATTCTGCTCGGCACCCTGGCCACCACCATGCTGCCGGCCGGCTCCATGCTGCGTGACGTGCTGACTGTGCTGGGCGCGCCGCTGGTGGCGCTGCTGATCGACACCCTGCTGTGCGCCTGGCTGCTCGGTTCGCGCCGTGGCTGGAGCCGTTCGCAGGTCTCGGATGTGCTGGGCTCGGCACTGCCAGGCGTGGCCATGGTGATCCTCATCGCCGGTGCCGGTGGCGTGTTCGGCAAAGTGCTGGTCGATACCGGCATCGGCGCGGTGGTCTCCGAGGCGCTGCGTCACACCGGCCTGCCGGTGCTGGCTCTGGGCTTCATCCTGACCATGCTGCTGCGTGCGGTGCAGGGCTCGACCACCGTGGCGCTGGTAACCACCGCCGGTATCCTCAGCCCGCTGATCGCCACCCTCGACCTGTCGGCCAACCAGCTCGCGCTGCTGTGCCTGGCCATGGGCGGTGGCGGCCTGGCGATGTCGCATATCAACGACGCCGGCTACTGGATGTTCACCAAGCTGGCCGGCCTGAACGTCGCCGACGGCCTGCGTACCTGGACCGTGCTGGTCACCATCCTGGGCAACCTGGGCTTCGTGATGACCCTGATCCTGTGGCCATTCGTCTGAGACACCGGTGAGCGCCCAGGCGCTCGCCCTGCTCCACCTTCTGTCCATCTGCAAGAGAGAGCCCCATGCCTCGTTTCGCCGCCAACCTCAGCATGCTGTACCCGCAGCATGACTTTCTGGACCGCTTCGCCGCGGCCGCCGCCGATGGCTTCGCGGCGGTGGAGTACCTGTTCCCCTACGACTACAGCGCCCAGACGCTGAAACAGCGCCTGAGCGACAACGGTCTGGTGCAGGCGCTGTTCAATGCCCCGCCAGGGGACTGGGCGGCCGGCGAGCGTGGCATCGCCAGCCTGCCGGGTCGTGAGGCGGAGTTCCGTGCTGGCATGGCCAAGGCACTGGAATACGCCCAGGCGCTGGGCAACGACCGCATCCACGTGATGGCCGGCCTGCTGCCCGATGAAGCGCTGCGCGACAAGCACCAGGCGGTGTACCTGGAAAACCTCGCCTACGCCGCCGAACAGGCGCGCGGAGCGGGCGTGACAGTGCTGATCGAGCCGATCAACACCCGTGACATGCCGGGCTTCTTCCTCAACCGCCAGGACCAGGCCCAGGCCATCGTCCGCCAGGTGGGTGCCGACAACCTCAAGGTGCAGTTCGACTGCTACCACTGCCAGATCGTTGAAGGCGACCTGACCGCGAAGCTGCGTCGTGATTTCGCCGGTATCGGCCACATCCAGATTGCCGGCGTGCCGGATCGCCACGAACCAGACCTGGGCGAGCTGAACTACGCCCACCTGTTCGAGGTGATCGACTCGCTGGGCTACACCGGCTGGGTCGGCTGCGAGTACCGCCCTAAGGGCGATACCAGCGAAGGCCTGCAGTGGCTGCGCCAGCTCAATACCTGAGCCACTTGACTTGGCGGCGCCATGAGGTCGCTGCCAGGCTAGCGTCGCGATCCAATACCAGGTCGCAAACGCCTTAGCGGGCGGCGTATCTGGGCAGGCCAACGCACCAACGTGGGGCGATCATCCAGGCAGCGGTTAAATAACGACAAGGAAAGCCGGGATGAAAGATTCAGCGCGCGGCCTGCTGATGGTTACCAGCGGCATCATGCTGCTTAGTTTCGATGGGCTGCTGGTGCGCTTGGTACAGGCCGATGGCTGGAGCATCGTGTTCTGGCGTGGTCTGCTGATGTTCATCGCCCTGGGCGCCTTTTCGCTGTCAGCCGGCAGCCGCGCAAGCCTGCGGGCCAAGCCGCTGCCCAGTGCCATGTCGGCGGTGCTGATGGCGCTTATCTCGCTGTTCTTCGTGCTGGCGATCATCCACACAACAGTGGCCAACGTGGTGGTCATCCTTGCCACGGCTCCGTTGTTCGCTGCGCTGTTCACGCGCTTTTTCCTGCATGAGGCGGTGGCGCTGCGCATCTGGCTGGCTATTGGGGTGGCGACCCTGGGCATCATGCTGGTATTCGCCGGTTCCTTCACCACCAGCGACCTGTTGGGCAATGGCTATGCGCTGCTGTCCTCGGCCGCGCTGGGCGCCAACCTGACGCTGCTGCGCCGCCACTCCAGCCTCGCCCGGATGCCGCTGATCGCACTGGGCGGGCTGGTCGCTGCGTTGATCGCCCTACCCAAGGCTCAGCCCTTCGGCCTGAATCAAACGAGCTACCTGGCGCTGGGCATCATGGGCCTGCTGCAGATGCCGCTGGCCACCCTGCTGATCAACAGCGCGACGCGCTATCTACCGTCCGCCGAGGTGGCGCTCTTCTATCTGCTTGAAAGCGTGCTGGGCACCCTATGGGTCTGGTACTTCCTGAACGAGGTGCCGGCCCAGGCCACGCTGTATGGCGGCATGCTGGTGATCGTCACATTGATGGCACATGCCGGTTTAACCCTGCGTGCCCGCCCCGCGTTGCCGGCCTGAGCGTGAATACACACGCCCATGTCGACCCCAGACAATCGGCTGACCCACTCGCCCCCTAAGGTGAACCACCTTTGTCCAACACCAGGAGCCGCTCATGGCCAACAAACCTATTACCGTTCTGCGTGACACCCAGCCCATGCCCGTGGTCGATGCCTGCAAATGGGAGCGCATCGGGGGCGACCCGCATACCGTGAATCTCAACGCCTACACCAGCGACGACGGCAGTAAGATCATGGGCACCTGGATCTGCACGCCCGGTAAATGGCGAGTCGAATACGTGAAGTGGGAGTACTGCCACTTCCAGGAAGGCTATTGCATCATCACCCCGGACGGCATGGCGCCAATCCATCTCAAGGCCGGCGACATCTTCGTCGTCGAGCCAGGCATGAAAGGCACCTGGGAAGTGGTCGAGACAGTACGCAAATACTTCGTGTTCGCCTGAACCCCCGGCGAATTCCCAAGCTGGACGCCTAGCCACCATCGATGGTGCGCTAGGCGGCGCAGCAGCGGCGCAAGGCCGCTAATGTGCGCTGTCTGCCAAGGCCAAGCGCCGCGTTTACAGCGAAATAACCCTAGTAGCAGGTGGCCACCTTCAGGCAAAATTATCCACCAATCTACCTCTCAACCAGACGGCGCAATCGCCAGGACGCGCCGGTGATACACGTGTGCCAAGGCGGCCCGAAGGACGTTTCGATGCTGGTCCCAGTCGATCACACCGATCAATCCCGACGCAGGATGTTCAAGACCCTGCTGTGGGTGACCATGTGTTTCGGGGTACTGTTCTCGATCTTCAATGCGACCCGCGGGCTGTGGCTGCTGGTGGGCATCGAGGTGGTCTACACGGCACTGGCGCTCTACATGCTGGTGGTCGTGGAGCGCACACGGCACCTCAAGACCCTGACCATCGTCTATCTGATCCCTTTCCTAGGTGTCATGATGGCCACCCTGGCCAATCCAGACACCTCGGTCGGCATATTCGCCTGGATCCAGACCATCCCGATCATCCTCTACCTGCTGCTTGGCCTGCGTCTGGGGCTGATCGGCTCGCTGATCTTCGTCAGCCTGGGCCTGTACATTTACACCCAGCATTACACCGAGAAGAACCCCAGCGACAGCATCGGTTTTCTGCTCGACATCGGCATGGCAACCCTGGCCATCACCGTCTTCTCACATACCTATGAACACACTCGTGCCCAGACCGAAAAACGCCTGATCGAGCTGATCAGCACCGACTACCTCACGGGCCTGGCGAACCGCTCCAAGCTGACCGAAATCTTTTACCGCGAACGTGCCCACGCGCTGCGCAACCAGTCGCCGCTGGCTCTGGTTTATCTGGATATCGATCATTTCAAGCAGATCAACGACCGCTTCGGCCATGAAACCGGCGACCAGGCGCTGCGCCATTTCGCCAGCGTGCTGTCGCAGCGCCTGCGCAGCACAGACCTGCTATGCCGGCTTGGCGGTGAAGAGTTCGCCGCCCTGCTGCCCGACACCAGCGCCACCCAGGCGGCCACGATTGCCGAAACGCTGCGTGAGCAACTGGCCAGCACGCCGATGATGGTGGAGGACGCGCCCCTGCAGATGACCCTCAGCGCCGGCGTGGCCAGCCTCGGCCAGGACGGCGAACGTCTGGACCAGTTGATGAGCGCAGCGGACAAACGCACCTATGCCGCCAAACGCGCCGGCCGCAACCAAGTGGTGAGCGCCGAGAGGCCAGCTCTCGGCTGACCGTGCCTGCAGGACGCCGTCCGATCCAGCGAAAAAGCCGGCGCAGGGCCTGGCAAGCGTGGTCAGCGCGACTATGCTGAAACTCCATATAGTCCCCGGATTCACCCAGGAGCTTCATATGGATATAGCCAGCCTGTTTGCCGAGCTACACACCCTGCCCACTGTTCCGAAAGTCGCCCAGGACCTGATCCAGCAATTCGACAACCCCACCACCAGCCTGGAAAGCGTGGCGCGCAATATCGAGCGTGACCCGGTGATCGCCGCCAAGGTGCTGCGCCTGGCCAACTCGGCACGCTTTCGCGGCTCGCGTGATGCCAGCAGCGTGGAAGATGCCGCCATGCGCTTGGGCTTCAACACCCTGCGTACCCTGGTACTGGCTTCGGCCATGACCGGCGCCTTCAAGGTCGATACCGGCTTCAACCTGAAAAAATTCTGGCTGCGCAGCTTTCGTGTGGCGAGCATCGCCCGCGCCCTGGCCAAACAGTCGAAGCTAGACGCGGACGCCGCCTTTACCTGTGGAATGATGCATAACATCGGCGAACTGCTGATCCAGACCGGCGCCCCGGATTTTGCCCGCCGCCTCAACCGCCACCCACAGCGTGAAGCTGCGGCCCTGGCCGCCGAGGAAACGCTGCAGCTGGGCTTCGGCTACCCAGAGGTTGGTGCCGAGCTGGCACGCCGCTGGCAATTGCCGGCGCTGATCCAGAACGCAATTGCCTACCAGAACAAACCGACCCAGACGCCGGGCGACGGCCAGTATGCGCGCCTGGTAGCGCAGTCTATCCATGTCGAAGAAAGCCTTGAGGCCCACGGTCTGAGCGATGCAGCCAAACAGGATCTGGAAGGACCACTATTCGAGGGCGTGGACCTGGCCAAACTGTTCGACGCCCTGCCCGCCGTGCTGGAGGCGGACAAGGCGTTTGGCGACCTGCTGAACTAGGTTCTGTACGAAAAGTCGGTGCGGGTAGAATTGCCGCCATGATCGGCTGGAGGCCCGCATGGCAAAGCGCTACGAACTCCCCGATGCAGCCTGGGAGTTGATCAAGGATCTCGTTTCCCCGGAACAGAAGATGGGCCGG
>NZ_VIVP01000017.1:0-45929 GCF_007993955.1 Pseudomonas sp. AG1028 | reverse complement strand
AAGGGGTGGGGCGAGGTCTCCTACCGTCTGTACTGCTGCGAACAGTCAGAATTGGCTTTGTCGTCCCACCACCCCTTCGAGTATCACCATACAAGCGGCTTTAGCCGCGAGCTCTTTGCGCACACCAATATAGCTCGGGGCTAACGCCCCTCCTACATGCTCAACGACCGTTTCGGCCTTGCAGCAGCCTGTTTAATGTCGCCCAACAAGACCGCGAACAGGTTCCTAGAGCTCCGCCGCCAACCGCGACCCTTGGTTGATCGCGCGCTTGGCATCCAGCTCGGTAGCCACGTCGGCGCCGCCGATCAAGTGCACGGACTGGCCAGCCGCGACCAGCGCGTCCTGCAGTTCACGCAGCGGCTCCTGGCCGGCGCAGAGAATCACCGTATCTACCGGCAACACCTGGGGCTCACCTTCGCCGACGCGGATATGCAGGCCTTGGTCGTCGATCTGCAGGTACTCGACGGCGTTAATCATCTGTACCTGCTTGTTCTTCAGGCCCGCGCGGTGGATCCAGCCGGTGGTCTTGCCCAGGCCGTCGCCGACCTTACTTTTCTTGCGTTGCAACAGGAACACCTGGCGTGCCGCCGGCTCGACCTGCGGCTGCACGCCGGCGACGCCGCCGCGGGCTTCAAGGGCCAGGTCGATGCCCCACTCCTTCCAGAACGCTTCACGATCCAGGCTGGTCGCAGGCCCGGCGTGGGTGATGAATTCGCTAACGTCGAAGCCGATGCCACCGGCACCGATCACCGCAACGCGCGGGCCAACCGGCTTGCGCCCCAGGATGGCGTCCAGGTAACTGATCACCTTGGCGTGCTCGACACCCGGGATGGCCGGCGTGCGCGGCACGATGCCGGTGGCCAGGATCACCTCGTCGAAACCGCCGGCGAGCAGATCCGCAGCGCTCACCCGGGTGTTCAGGCGCAGCTCGACGCCCGTGGTCTCCAGCTTGCGCTTGAAGTAGCGCAGGGTCTCGTAGAACTCTTCCTTGCCCGGGATGCGCTTGGCCACGTTGAACTGCCCGCCAATTTCGCCCGCAGCATCGAACAAGGTCACGCTATGGCCACGCTCGGCAGCCACAGTGGCAGCGGCAAGGCCGGCAGGCCCGGCGCCGACCACGGCGATCTTTTTCACCGTGGCGGTAGGAATGTAGTTCAACTCGGTTTCATAGCAGGCGCGCGGGTTGACCAGGCAGGTGGTCAGCTTGCCGCCGAAGGTATGGTCCAGGCATGCCTGGTTGCAGCCGATGCAGGTATTGATCTCGTCGGCGCGGCCTGCGGCGGCCTTGTTGACGAACTCGGGGTCAGCCAGGAACGGCCGCGCCATGGACACCATGTCGGCATCGCCTTCGGCCAGCACCTGCTCGGCCACTTCCGGAGTGTTGATGCGGTTGGTGGTGATCAGCGGGACCTTCACCTCGCCGCGCAGCTTGGCGGTGACCTTGGTGAACGCCGCGCGCGGCACCTTGGTGGCGATGGTCGGGATGCGCGCCTCGTGCCAGCCGATGCCGGTGTTGATGAGGGTGGCGCCGGCCGTCTCGATGGCCTTGGCCAGGGTCACGATCTCGTCCCAGGTGCTGCCGCCCTCGACAAGGTCGAGCATCGACAGGCGATAGATGATGATGAAGTCGCGGCCGACCGCTTCGCGCACCCGGCGCACGATCTCCACCGGCAGGCGCATGCGGTTGGCGTAACTGCCGCCCCAGCGATCGGTGCGCTGGTTGGTGTGGGCGACCAGGAACTGATTGATGAAGTAGCCTTCGGAACCCATGATCTCGACGCCGTCATAGCCGGCCTGCTGGGCCAGCGACGAGCAATTGACGAAGTCGGCGATCTGTTTCTCGATGCCCGCCTCGTCCAACTCCTGAGGCTTGAACGGGTTGATCGGTGCTTGAATGGCGCTTGGCGCCACCTGTTTGGGGCTATACGCATAGCGCCCGGCGTGCAGGATCTGCATGCAGATCAGCCCGCCCGCCTTATGCACCGCCTCGGTGACGATGCGATGCTTGTCGGCTTCCTCAGGCGTGCTCAGCTTGGCCGCGCCAGCGTATACGCCGCCCTCCTCGTTCGGCGCGATGCCGCCGGTGACCATCAGGCCGACGCCGCCGCGGGCGCGCTCGGCGAAATACGCAGCCATACGCTCGAAACCACCCGGTTTCTCTTCCAGGCCAGTGTGCATGGAACCCATCAGGGTGCGGTTCTTCAAGGTCACGAAGCCCAGATCCAGGGGTGCGAGCAGGTGCGGGTAGGCGGTCATGGTGTCAGTCCATCGGCGTTGGTCACGGAATTGCCGCAGCCTGCGCGGGCAGCGGTCGTATGGCACAGACGATAGTGAAGCAGATGCACCTGCTCAATGATCGTAAATAACAAATTAATGATCATGTCTAACAGCGCCGCTGGCAGCTCGCCGGCGACCAGGCTACGCTGGCGCATCTCCTCCAGCGCCTTACTTTGATGAAACCTGCCGCCATTCGCCTGGGCGATCTCTCCGTTGGCTACCTGCACAGCCTGGCCGATGCCATCGAGCACCTTGGCCACGCCGCGCAACCACTGCTCGAGCACTACGGTTTCGACGCCGCGCGGCTGGCCGAACCGCGGGCGCGGCTATCGATTCCCCGCTATATGCATCTGGGCCATGCCGCCGTCGTGCTGACTGGTGAGCCGGCCCTGGGCTTGGTGATGGGCCGCTTTGCCTACCTGCATCGCCTGGGGCTGGCCGGTATCGCCGCAGCCCAGGCGCCTACCGTACGTGAGGCGGCCCGCACGCTGATCCGTTTCGAGGCGCTCTATGCCTCCAACTACCGGGGCCGCTCCAGCCTGCAGGAAGACAGCAGCGGCGCCTGGCTGCGCTTTCACTCCATCGGCCCGTACAACGCTTACAACCGCTTCGTGGTCGACACCGTGCTGGCCGCTTGGCTACGGCAAATGGGCGCCCTGGCGCGCACGCCGCTGATCGCCCAGGCGCTACAGCTGGAATTCAGCGCACCTGAGTACGCCGAACGCTATCCGCTGGAGTTTGGCTGCACTCCTCTCTTCGAAGCCGACTTCAACGGCCTGCGCCTCGATCAGCAGACCCTCAATCTGCGCAACCCCATTCATTGCCCCGGCACCTGGCATGAATTGTTACAACTTTGCGAGCAAGCGCTCGAACGCCTGATGCAGCCGAAAAGCATGCGTGACCGGGTCATTCAATTGATCGGCCCACGCCTGCATGGCCGCGAGCCGGACATGGACGATATCGCCCGTCAGCTGCAATTGCCGAGCTGGACGTTACGTCGCCGATTGGCCGAAGAAGGCACGCGTTTCAGCTCGATCATCAATGAAACCCGGCGTGATCTGGCCGTTGCCTATGTGCGCGACACCGAGCTGTCGTTCGGGGAAATCGCCTATCTGCTCGGCTTCGCTTCTGCCGAAGCTTTCCAGCGCGCCTTCAAGCGCTGGCTCCAACAAACGCCCGGGGAAATGCGCCGCGTCTATCGGCAAACCGGCAACAGCACATCCGAATCTATAAAATAACTATTTTCATTTGCAGCTGCGGGTTTTAGGCTTCTCATTCGTCTTAACAAGTAACTGACCGCTGGGTGCGTGCCACTGGCCGCAGTCGTCGGTTAACGCGCCTCGCTGCCGACCGGTTGGCGAAGCGTCGTTCGTACCAAAATCGCCCTGCCGTGCTAGTGGCGGCGGCGCACAGACAAGACTGATATTCATGTCCAAGAAGTCGCGTTCAAAAATCTGGTTTCTGGTGCACAGCTGGCTCGCCCTGCCGATCTGGTTCTTCGTGCTGATCGTCTGCGTCACCGGCACCCTGGCGGTGGTCAGTCAGGAAATCGTCTGGTTGGCCAACCCCGACGTACGCGCCAGCAAGCCCTCCGACGATGCCGAGCTGCTGACCTTCGGCCAGGTGCTGGCCGAGATCAAGAAGGCCGAGCCGGATCTGGTGGTGCAGTCCATCACCCGCCCGGACGAATCGCACTTCGCCCTCACCGCGCGGGTCAGCTACCCGGACGGCAGCAATCCGACCATCTACGTCAACCCCTACACCGGCGCCATCCAGGGCGTGAGCCCGGAGTTCGACTTCCGCCAGTTCACCCGCGCTCTGCACGGCTGGTGGTTGGTGCCCTTCACCAACGGTTTCAGCTGGGGCTGGTACCTGGTGTCGATGATGGGCATCCCGATGCTGCTGTCGTTGATCACCGGCCTCGTGGTCTACAAGAAATTCTGGAAGGGCTTCTTCAAGCCGCGCCTGCGCTTCAACCAGGGCGCGCGGATCTTCTGGGGCGACTTCCACCGCCTGAGCGGTATCTGGTCAATCTGGTTCATCGCCGTGGTGTCGATCACCGGCATCTGGTTCCTGATCCAGGCGATCCTGTTCGACAATCAGATTTCCATCTCCACCGAAGGCGTGCCCGCCGTGGTCGCCCGCGAAGACGTGCCCATCGTGCGGCCCGGCGAGCCGATCCCGATGCTCGACGTGGACGAAGCCGCGCGCATAGCCATCGGCAAGGTTCCGAGCCTGGACGTCAGCTTCACCCGCCTGCCCAGCAACGCCTACGACCACATCTCCGTGGGCGGGCGCGGCTGGTACCCGCTGATGATGCAGAGCGCCTCGATCAACCCCTACACCGGCGAAGTGGCGCAGCAGCGCCTGCTCGAGGATCGCTCCAAGCTGGAGTTCGTCACCGAATCCATGCGCCCGCTGCACACCGGCGATTTCGGCGGCCTGTGGGTGAAGATGATCTGGTTCTTCTTCGGCCTGGTGCTCAGCATGATGGTGCTCAGCGGCCTGCTGATCTGGACCAAGCGCACCGCCCTGGCCACCGCCAAGGTGATCAAGCGCCCGGCGCGGGTGCGTGAGCCGCAAACCGCAAGCGACAACGGGGAGGTTCAGGCATGAGCAAGGCCATGGCAGCACAACCCGCCTCGTCGCTGAGTCGCTTCTGGCACAAGTGGCGCTTCCACATCAACATCCTGCTGGTGCTCATTCCACTGGGCTTCATGCCTCGCTATTTCCACGACGTGGCGCTGTTTCGCGGCACCAGCGGCCTGGGCGAGCGCACGGTCGGCGAAGTACCGGTCGGGCCCTGGTCGATCACCCTGGCCGAATTTCGCGCCGCGCCACCGGAGCTCGACGGCCCGGCCGGCTACATGAAGACCTTCACCGGTGCGCTTTGCAGGGAATGCAGCAGCCAGGTCAAGGCCACCTACCTGCGCATCGGCAAGCCCCGCAGCCTGCGCGCCGCCGGCGGCATCTTCTTCGGCAGCGCCTACCGCATGGGCGCCACCGTGCCGTTACCGCCACGCACCAAGCCCGACGCCGAGCTGTGGATCACCATGGAGGGCTGGGACGGCTCCGTGCATCAGGCCGCCGTACCGCTCGAACTGGCATCCCCATCCACCGTCGCGTGGCTGCAGAAACAACAAGGAGGCAAACCATGATCAAGCCCAACGTTCTGCGCAGCGTCGCAGGTATCGCCCTGCTGTCGGTCAGCGGCCTGGCGATGGCCCACAACCCGATGTGCCAGTGCGAGGAAGTCGACGCCGAGAACATCCGCTGCACCGGCGGTTTCTCCGATGGCAGCGGCGCTGCCGGCGTGACCCTGGATGTGATCGGCTATGACGAGAGCATCCTGGTGCCCGGCAAACTGGCCGACGACTCGACCCTGACCTTCAAGAAACCCGAAGGCGAGTTCTACGTGCTGTTCGACGCCGGCCCCGGTCATATCGTCGAAATCGATCACACGGAAATCGAGACTCCATGACGGTTCAGATCGTACGCCCCGCCGGTGCCGGTCATGAAACCCTCTACGTGCTCGTCCTGTGCCTGGTCATCGTGCTGGTGGCCGGCTCGGTGGTCGCCTGGCATGGCGAAACGGACAGCGAAACCGCCATCGCCAGTCACCAGATCGATGCCCGCCGCGACCTGACTGCCGCCGAACAGGGCATCTATGCCGACCTGCGCGTGGCCGCCGACGAAATCCGCATTCGCCGCGACGAAGAGCAGCCCCTGCTGAGCCCCGCCGAGCTGGCCGACGAAGGCTTCCCGCCGTTCGTAAGCGACGCCAGCGCCACCAGCCGCGGCAGCCATCAGTGGCACTTGCTGCCCGGTGACGAGGCCGCCTACTTCGGTGCCAGCCAGGCGCTGGACGTCGCCGGCTCCCTGCTCATGCGCCTCGACGCCGAAGGAGAGCAGGCCGACGTGTGGCTCAATCGCAACACCGCCAGCGCGCCCGCCAGCCTCGATGCGCCGGCCCTGATCGCTGCCGGCTGGCAGCAGATCGCCTCCCAGTACGACGCAGGTGTGACCCGGCAACATCGCCACTGACACCTCCGACTCATCCGACAGAAGACCGCCCGCCCATGCCCATTTCCCGCCTTTTCCGCGCACGCGCTCTGTTATCACGCCTGAGCATCGGCGCCCTGCTGCTGCTCGGCGCTGCCAGCGCGGCCGATGCCAAGCTGCGCATCGGCATCACCCTGCACCCCTACTACAGCTACGTGAGCAACATCGTCGGCGACAAGGCCGAGGTGGTGCCGCTGATTCCGGCCGGCTTCAACCCCCACGCCTACGAGCCGCGGGCCGAGGACATCAAGCGTATCGGCTCGCTGGACGTGGTGGTGCTCAACGGCGTTGGCCATGACGACTTCGCCGACCGCATGATCGCCGCCAGCGAGAAGCCGGATATCGAAGTGATCGAGGCCAATGCCAACGTGCCGCTGCTGGCCGCCACCGGCATCGCTGCTCGTGGCGCCGGCAAGGTGGTCAACCCGCACACCTTCCTGTCGATCAGCGCCTCGATCGCCCAGGTCAACAACATCGCCCGCGAACTCGGCAAGCTCGACCCGGACAACGCCAAGACCTACACCCAGAATGCCCGCGCCTATGGCAAGCGCCTGCGCAAGCTGCGCGCCGATGCCCTCGCCCAGCTCACCGAAGCGCCAAACGCCGACCTGCGCGTGGCCACCGTGCATGCGGCCTACGATTACCTGCTGCGCGAGTTCGGCCTGGAAGTCACCGCGGTGGTGGAACCGGCCCACGGTATCGAGCCGAGCCCGAGCCAGTTGAAGAAGACCATCGACCAATTGCGCGAGCTGGACGTCAAGGTGATCTTCTCCGAGCTGGATTTCCCGTCCACCTACGTTGAAACCATCCAGCGCGAGTCGGGCGTCAAGCTCTACCCGCTGTCGCACATTTCCTACGGTGAATACAGCGCCGAGAAGTACGAGAAGGAAATGGCCAACAACATGAACACCGTGGTGCGCGCCATCCAGGACGCCGGCCAATGACCGCAGCCGAGAACCTGAGCGTGGCGGCCATCGGCCCGACCCTCGACTTCCAGCAGGTCAGCCTGGTGCTGGGGCGCACCCAGATCCTCGACAACGTCAGCTTCAAGGTGCGCCCGGGCAGCGTGCATGCGCTGGTCGGCCCCAACGGTGGCGGCAAGAGTTCGCTGATCAAGACCCTGCTCGGCCAGATGCCCCACCAGGGCACGCTCAGCCTGGCCTGGCAGGGCGAGGTCGGCATCATCGGCTACGTGCCCCAGGCATTGGAGTTCGACCGCGGCCTGCCGATGACCGTCGACGACTTCATGGCCGCCATGTGCCAGCGCCGACCTGCCTTTCTCGGCCTGTCGAAGCATTACGCCAGGGCCATCGACGAAGCCCTGACCCGCGTCGGCATGCTGGAAAAGCGCAAGCGGCGCATGGGCGCACTGTCCGGCGGTGAGCGCCAGCGCGTGCTGCTGGCCCAGGGGCTGATTCCCGCGCCACAGTTACTGGTGCTCGACGAGCCGATGTCGGCCCTCGACGAAGCCGGGATCCAGGTGTTCGAGCGCCTGCTCGGCGACTGGCGCCGCGCTGGCATGACCGTGCTGTGGATTGAGCACGACCTGGAAGCGGTCAAGCGCCTGGCCGATCGCGTCACCGGCCTGAGCCGCCGCGTGCTGTTCGATGCGCCGCCAGGTGAAGCCCTGACCCCGGAGCGCCTGCTCAGCCTGTTCTCCACCCATGCCCGCACCGTGGAGGCCGCCCAGCCATGATCGACTACGAACAGTTCCGCCTGTTGATCCAGGGCTGGGCCTCATCCGGCTACCTGCCCGCCGCGCTGGCCTATGGCTTCGTGGTCAACGCCCTGCTCGCCGGCCTGCTGATCGGCCCGGTGCTGGGTGGCCTGGGCACCCTGGTGGTGGTCAAGCGCTTCGCCTTCTTTTCCGAGGCGGTAGGCCACGCCGCGCTGACCGGCGTGGCCATCGGCATCCTGCTCGGCGAGCCCTACACCGGCCCCTACGGCGCGCTGTTCGGCTACGCGCTGTTGTTCGGCATCCTGCTCAACTACCTGCGCAATCGCACGGGCCTGGCGCCGGACACGCTGATCGGCGTGTTCCTGTCGGTGTCCCTGGCCATGGGCGCCAGCCTGCTGCTGGTGCTGGCCGGGCGCATCAACGTGCACATTCTGGAAAATGTGCTGTTCGGCTCGGTGCTCACCGTCAACGGCACCGACCTGTTGGTGCTGCTGGTGGTCGGTGGCCTGGTCATGGGCCTGGCGCTGCCGCTGTACAACCGCATCATGCTGGCCAGCTTCAACCCGCAGCTGGCCGCGGTGCGCGGCGTGGCGGTGAAGACCCTGGATTACCTGTTCGTGATTCTGGTGACGCTGATCACCGTGGCCGCGGTCAAGGTCATCGGCGCGATTCTGGTTGGCGCCCTGCTGGTGATTCCAGCCGCCGCCGCGCGCCTGCTCAGCCAGTCGCTGAAAGGCTTCTTCTGGCTCTCGGTACTGATCGCCACCGTCAGCACGCTGCTCGGCATCCTGTTGCCCATCGTGCTGGATCTGCCGATCCCCTCCGGCGCCGCGATCATCATGATCGCCGGTATCGCCTTCGCCCTCGCCGCCATCGCGCGCGGCGTCGTACCAAGCTTGAAAGGGAACCTGGGATGACCCATCGACTCCACCAACTGGGCCTCG
The DNA here is from genome assembly GCF_007993955.1 of Pseudomonas sp. AG1028. NCBI lineage: Bacteria > Pseudomonadati > Pseudomonadota > Gammaproteobacteria > Pseudomonadales > Pseudomonadaceae > Pseudomonas > Pseudomonas sp. AG1028. Next base: position 36,968 of record NZ_VIVP01000017.1, on the reverse strand, counting down.
CCCTGCTCCTCAGCCTGCCGGGCCTCGCTCTCGCCAAGGACGTGACCGTGCTGGTTTCGCAGCCGATCACCTTTGGCCTGGCCAGTGACCTGCTCGACGGCACCCAGGTGCACATCGGGCGCGCCGCACCGGCCAATCTGCCGGCCAGCCGCCAGGTATCGTATTTCGCCGGGCGTGGCGCCGCCGCGCTGCAAAAGGTCGCCGTCGAGGCCGACGCAGCCATCGCCCTGCGCTCGCTGTGGAGCGAAGACCCGCTCTACCCCATGGCGCGACGCAGCAACATCCGTATCGTCGAGATCGACGCCGCCCGCCCGGTGGACGGCGCCCTGCCGGGCATCGCCACCCAGGCCGAAAGCGCCGGTGACAACGATCTGGCCAGTTACCCGTGGCTGGCGATCAACAACATGGGCCGCATGGCCGACGTGATGGCTGCCGACCTGGTACGCCTGGCGCCGGACGCCAAGGGCAAGGTCGAGCAGAACCTGGCCGCCCTCAAGCAGCGCCTGCTCAAGCTCAACGCCCACAGTGAGCGCGAGCTGGCCAAGGCCGACAACCTGTCGGTGTACAGCCTCAGCGATCGCCTGGACTACCTGATCAGCGGGCTCAACCTGGATCTGGTCAGCAGCGACAGCCGCGATGACCGCGACTGGGACGCCGAGGCCCTGAAAACTCTGACCGGCGCCCTGAAAGCCGATGACGTGGCCCTGGTGCTGACCCACCGCAATCCGCCCAAGCCGGTGGCTGATGCAGTGCAGGCCGCCGGCGTGCCGCTGCTGGTGCTAACAACCGACAGCGACGACCCCGTCGCCGAGCTGGAAGGCAACGTCGATGCGCTGGTCAAGGCGCTGAGCCAGTAAGCACTTCAGCCGATGTAACGAAAAAGGCCCGATGCATGTGCATCGGGCCTTTTGTTTTGATCGTGGCCGGGGCTCGCCCCCAACCTTTCACCGAGCCTAGAGCTCGGTGGCGTCTTCGGCGAACTCGGGCACGTCCTGTTCCAGGGCACGGGACTCGAGCAACTCTTCCTGATAATCGTCCATCGCTTTCTCCTTTCTTTCTCTTCGGTCTCGTACCGATTCTAGTGGATCCCCGTGACCTTCCTGTGACAGGGATCAGCAACCGCTGCGTTCAGCGCTCGCCTGGGACACATTACTCCCAGGCTCGACACTGCGCGTCAACCAGACGTTACCGCCGATGACAGAGCCCTTGCCGATGGTGATACGCCCTAGGATGGTCGCGCCGGCGTAGATCACCACATCGTCCTCGACGATCGGGTGACGCGGCTGGCCCTTGTGCAACTGGCCGCTCTCGTCGCTGGTGAAGCGCTTGGCGCCCAGAGTCACGGCCTGGTAGATACGCACGTGGTTGCCGATGATCGCCGTCTCGCCAATCACCACGCCGGTGCCGTGATCGATGAAGAAGCTGTGGCCAATCTGCGCACCCGGATGGATGTCGATACCGGTGGCGCCGTGGGCAGTCTCCGCCGCGATGCGCGCCAGCAACGGCAGCCCTGCGCGGTACAGATGATGCGCCAGGCGGTGATAGATCACGGCCAGCACGCCGGGGTAGCACAGCAGCACTTCGTCGACGCTGCGCGCCGCCGGGTCGCCGTTATAGGCGGCCACCACATCCTGATCGAGCAAGCGGCGCAGCGCCGGCAATGCGGCGGCAAAATCACGCACGATGGCAACCGCCTGGCCATCCACGTCATCGCCGGACTCACCGCGCTGGCGCGCCGCGTAACGCAACTCCATACGCACCTGGGTCACCAGGGCATTGAGTGCGCGGTCCAGGGTATGGCCGACATAGTAATCCTCGCTTTCCTCGCGCAGCTCCGCAGGCCCCAGACGCATGGGGAACAGCGCCCCGCACAGGCCCGTGAGGATCGCCGCCACGGCCTGGCGCGAAGGCAGCTCGCGGCCACCCAGTTCCGTGTGGCGGCCCGAGCGGTTGCGCCATTCGGCACGCGCCGCGCGCAGGCCGGCCACGGTCTGCTCCAGGTCCCAGTTGACGGGACGGGAGCAGTAATCAACCTCGGCGCCATCGTCATTGCGGATGGCAAACTCGCCGTTCATCGACACCTCAACTCGACAGGTGGCCGGCGCCAACGGCCGGCCAGAACACGGACAATACGGCGCACCCGCAGGCGCGCTCAACTACTCGCAGGTTATGAGTTTAGTGCGCAAAGGCATATCGCTCAGCCGTCCATGGGCGCGATACCGGGCGCCATGCTGGCGATACGCAGCGCCAGCCCCTCATAGGGCTCGAGCTCGATGTGCAACTCACCATCGGCGGACAGATCACCCATCAGCCTTTCGTGAATGATGTCCACCACCGGGCCCGGCTCGACGTGCTCCAGCGTAATCACCTCGCTGAGCGGCTCGGCGCCGAAATTCAGCGCCGTGACTTGGATGCCGCGCCCGGCCGGCAGCTCGTGCACCATGATCAGCAGCGCGGGATGCTCGGTGACCGGCACGGCGATCTGCCGGCTGGAGGCCACGCCGTGGGAGCGCCGCGCCGCGAACAGCCGGCGCGCCTGGGAGGCGAACGACTGCGGGTCCTGCAACTGCTCGCTGAGGCTGCCGTACAGCTGGCGTGAACGCGGCAGGCCTTCGGCGGACAGCAGCGCATCGGGGTCGAGATCGACCAGGTCGTAGCCGCCGCGGTTGATCCAGCGCGTGTCGCCATCGGCGATCAGCTCGGCCACCTGCTCGGCTTCCAGCGGCAAGGCGCCGACCAGGTCCCAGCCCGACAGCGCCACCACGCCCGGCTGCATGGCATTGAACATCAGCAGCAGCAGGTGCACGCGGCGGATCTGCTCGATGTCGGCGTCGGTGATGGCGTTCAGGTCACGGATGCCCAGCGCCGCGGTGATGATGCTCACCGTGGTGCAGGCCACGCCGTTGGTGACGAACTTCAGGTTGTAAGGCGCGTGGTCGCCGGTCAGGCGCTCGTACATCTCGCCGCGGATGTGCTCGCGCAGGATGCTGCCTGGCAGGCTCTGCCCACGGAACACGTAGGTGTCGTTGGCATGCAGCGTCCAGAAATGCACCAGTTCCAGGGTCAGTTCGTCATGGTTCTGCAGGGCGTGGATCAGCGACGCCGGGTCGATGCCGAAATCGTGCATCTGCTGCAGCATCAGGCGCAGGAACTCGACTTCCCCCGTCAGCAAGGCGTGCTGGTAGGCCGGCCGGGTGATGAAGTCGTAGGACAGATCCGCACCGCCCTGGGACATCGAGGCGATGTCATCGAGCGTCAGGTTGAGCTCTTGAAAACTGAAAGCGCCGGCCTTGCGAATCATCCCGGCGAGCAACTGGTTGCCGGTCAGCGACAGCGGGTGGCTCTCCGACCACGCATTGCCCTGGCTACGCCGCTCGACACCGAGGAAACCGTTGGCATCCAGGCGCAGCACTCGCGAGCCGATCACGTCGATGGCGTGCAGCGACTCACCGGTGACCAGCTGCTGGGCGGCAAAGGTCGGGTCCAGCCAGTTCAGCGACGGCTGGCCTTCCTTGAAGTAATGCAGATACACCCAACGCCGCACCTTGCCATCGACGCCGATGATCTCGCCGGTGGCGCTCCAGTCGGTTTCCTTGACGCCCGGCTCGAAGAAGATCACCCGCTGCAACTGGCCGACGATGTAGTGCTTGTCGCGCAGCGCATCGACGGTGGCCGGCGACAGGTTCACCGAATCGCGGCCTTCGGGCAGCGGCGGCAGCAGCTCCCAGTCGGCCTCGGCGATTTCCACCATGTGGTAGAGGCCGGGGTAATCGCCATAGGCCATTTCCGCCAGGCGGAAATCCGCGCCCTTGCCGGTGTGCGACGGGATCGAGTCGTCGATGGTCACGGCGTTATGGGCCGCCGCCACACGGCTCAGGTGCACCAACTCTTCCTCGCTGCCGAAGCGCGGGTCGATCTCCAGGCTGATCCGGTCGAAATTGCCGTCGACGGTGGGCGTGTACTCGCGCCCCTGCAAACCACCCGAACGGCGCAGCGGCCCGGTGTGGATGCCCTGAACGCCAAGTTCGGAGAGTGCCGCCCACAAGCGCTCGTCGCCGAGCGCCTGCAGTACCGAGCCATCGGGCGACGTGATGATCGAGGCGGGATAGACCGCCAGCCACACCGAAGCTACCGCGGTGACGCTGCGCGGCCGTGCCAGTGCATAAGGTTGCTGCCACAGGCGGGCCTGGCCCGAATACAGGCGCATGCGTTGGCGGGCGGTGTGCAGCATGGACTGCTCGACCAGCCAGTTGATCTGTTGTTCATCTGCCATAGCGATCCCGGGGTGCGAAAGGGAGGATCGCGAACGGCCAGGCCGTCCGCTGGTTCAATTTCAGAGCCAGCGGTGAGGGCTTCGTTCAGATTGATTGCTGCCGTTCAGTGATCCTGCTGAGCCTTCAGATATAGCAGCAGGCCATCGATCTTGTCCTGATCGCCAATGCCCCAGAAGCGCATCTTGTTGCCCGGCACCACGCTGTCGGAATCCTTGATGAAGGCGCTCAGGGTGTCGTGATCCCACACCACGTCCGCCTGCTGCATGGCAGGCGAATACTTGTAGTCCTGGGTGGCGCCAGCGTGGCGGCCGAAAATCCCGTTGAGTTGGGGCCCGAAGGCCGCCCGCGCGCCCGGCCCGACGTTGTGGCAGTTGCCACAGACGCGCTTGAACAGTGCCTCGCCGGCAGCGATATCGGCTTCGGCCAGGGCCGTCTGGGTGAACAGCGCGCTCGCCACGATGAGCAACCCGTGTCGCAGGAGGCGCCGGCCCGGTAGGTGAATCAGTACAGAAACGGTCATTGGCACGCAGCAAGTCGATGCGAAGAAGCCGCCAGTATGCCCCAGCACCCGCACCGATTCATTGATCTGCGCTAGCGAAAGATCAGCGACTGATGCGCCCCCGCCCCTGCCCTTGCGCCAGTGCCCACGGCAAGCGCTACGGAACCGGCAGCCAGTGCCGCGTCGCCGCAGGCGAACACGCCAGGCACGCTGGTTTCCTGGGTTTCCGAGGTTTGCAGGTAGAGTCCCATCGGCCCTTCCAGCAGCGCGCAGCCCAGCTGGGTGGCCAGCGGATTGTTCTGGTGCGTACGCGGCATCACGAACAATCCGTCCAGTGACACGCGGCGGCCGTCAGTCAAGTTGAGGTCCACGCGCTCGCCGCTGATCGATTGCACGCGGTCCGGCTCGACCACCACGCCGCGGCGCGCCAGCTGCTGCAGTTGCTCGGCATCAGGCACGAAGACGCCGTTGAGAAAGAAGGTAGTACTGCCCCAGTCCGGCAGCATCAACGCGTGGTGAATCGACATGGGCGAGACGGCCAGCACGCCGATGCGTCCCTGCTCCAGCTCGTAGCCATGGCAATACGGGCAATGAAACACATGGCGGCCCCAGCGCTCGGCCAACCCTTCGATGGCCGGCAGTTCATCGCGTACGCCGCCGGCCAGGATCAGGCGCCGGGCGGCCACACGCTGACCGCCGCGCAGCGTGACGACGAAACCCTCGCCGTCACGCTGCACCTGGCTAGCTTCGCCTACCTGCCAGGTGACGGTCGGATAGTCCATCAGTTCGGCACGGCCATCGGCAGCGATCTCTTCGGGGGCACGCCCGTCCTGGCCGAGAAAGCCGTAGGAATGGCTGGCAAAGCGATTGCGGCGCACGCCGGCGTCGATTACCAGCACCCGCCGTCGGGCGCGGGCCAGCTGCAGGCCGGCGGACAAGCCGGCGTAGCTGCCACCGACGATGATTGCGTCATAACTCATGGCGTCATTCCTCTTTCTTACGGCTCGGGGAAATGCCAAGCCATCATGAAACACCATAAGTTACGAATAAGAAAAACGTCAACCTCTCGTAACTCTATTCATTACGAATCATACTCGGCGCGACTGCCTTCAGCCTGAGACACCCATGAGAAACGACACCCGCCTATCGCGCATGCTGCACGTGCTGATCCACATGGATCGCCACGAAGAGCGCGCCACCTCGGAGACCATCGCCCGCATGCTGGAAACCAATCCAGTGGTGGTGCGGCGCACCATGGGCCTCTTGCGCGACAAGGGCTACGTGACCTCCGACAAGGGCCACAATGGCGGCTGGTCGCTGGCACGACCGCTGGCCGAGATCACGCTGCTGGATATTCACGAGGCGTTGGGCTCGCAGTCGATCTTCAGCATCGGCCTGGCGACCGATAATCCCACCTGCCTGGTCGAACAGGCCGTCAACCAGGCCCTTGGTCAGGCGTTCGACGAGGCCCAGGCCCTGCTCCTAAAGCGGCTGGCGTCGATCAGCGTGGCCTCGCTGGCGGAAGATTTCGACGCGCGTTACCAGGCCCTCGGGCAGCCCTGCAAAAACCTGTAGATGAGCTCAAAGATCGCGGAACAGGTCATGGGCGTTGAGCAGTGCGTAGGCGATTTCCGGACGGCGCTCCAGACCGCGGCGGATGGCGGCCGGGATCGCCTGGCGGGTCTTGCGGCAAAGACCAGGAAAGTTGCGCACCTCGATGGTGATGCCACGCATGCTGCGCACTTCGTTGAAGCCCGGTGCCACGTCGACGCGAATGCCCAGTTGCTCGAACATGCGCTGCTGCATGCGTTCCAGGTCTTCCAGGCTGGCGAGGTTTTCCAGGCGCTCGAGCAGGCGCTTTTCCTCAGCTTTGGTCAGCAGCAGGATGCGCCGATCCGCCTCGGGCTGTTCCAGCAACTGCTCGCGCTCGCAGTCGCAAGCGCCCGGTGGGCAGGGATGACGGATTGGCAGGGAGGCATTCATGGCCTGCATCATAGCCACGCTGGCGGCGCGTTGACCATGGTCAACGCGCCGCCAATCAGTGCTTACTCACTCAGGCACTGAGCTTGAAGCGACCCACCAGGGTATTCAGGCCCTGGGCCAGGTGCGCCAGCTCGCTGCAGGCCGCTGCGGTCTGATTGGCGCCCGAGGCGCTCTGCATCGACAGGTCGCGGATGCTCACCAGGTTGCGATCCACCTCGCGGGCCACGTGAGCCTGCTGCTCCGAAGCCGTGGCGATCTGCAGGTTGCGCTCGTTGATCATGCCGATGGAGTCGACGATCTGCCCCAGGGCGACCCGCGCCTCGTCGGCCACCTGCAGGGTGTTGGTGGCCTCCTGACTGCTGCCGCGCATGGCCTGCACAGCCTTCTCGGTGCCGGCCTGAATCGCCGCGATCATCTGCTCGATTTCCTGGGTCGAGGCCGAGGTGCGGTGGGCCAGCCCACGTACTTCGTCAGCCACCACGGCAAAACCGCGGCCATGATCACCGGCGCGGGCAGCCTCGATGGCAGCGTTGAGCGCTAGCAGGTTGGTCTGCTCGGCGACGTTGCGGATCACGTCGAGCACCTTGCTGATATCGCGCGCCTGATCGGCCAGGCCCTGCACCTGATCGGAGGCCTCCATCACGTTACCGGACAGATTGCGGATTGCCGCTACGGTGCGGGCCACATGCTGGTTACCGGCATTGGCCGACACCGTCGACTCGCGGGACGCATCGGAGGCGCCGCTGGCGTTGCGCGACACTTCATCGACCGCCGAGCTCATCTGCGTTACCGCCGTGGCGGCCTGGTCGATTTCGGCGTTCTGGCTCTGCAGGTTGCGAGTGCTTTCCTCGGTGACCGACGCCATTTCCTCGGCAGCAGCGGCCAGCTGAGTGGAGGACTCGCTGATCTGACGGATCGCGTCATTGAGGTTCTTCTGCATGGTCGCCTGGGCGGCCAGCAGGCGCGAGGCTTCGTCCTTACCGCTGACCAGCACGGCGCGGGTCAGGTCGCCGGACGCGATGGTCTCGGCGCTCTGCAGCGCTTCCCTGATCGGCGCGGCGATGGAGCGGGTCAGCAGGGTCGCCAGCAGCACGGTCAGCAGCACCGCGATACCAATGGTGATCAGTACGCCGTTACGGCCATGGTCGAAGATGGTGCTGGCATTGAGGCCCGCCTGCTTGGCGCCCTGCATGTTGTAGGCAGTCAGCTCGTCGAGCTGATGCTGCAGCGAATTGCCATCGTCGCGCACCTTGCCGTTAGCCAGTTCCAGCGCCTGGGGCAGCTGCTTCTGGTGCAGGAACTGGACGATCTGCTGCTGCCCGTCGAGGTAGGCCTGAGCGCTGGCGCTGATGCGGTTGAACATGGCGCGCTCGGCCTCGGTGGACACCATGTGGCGATCGTACTGACCGAGCACCTGCTGCAGGGCGCCGCGGTACTGCTGGGCGACGCTTTCGTCAATGGCCTGGCCGGTGTTTTCTACCACGGCGAGCATGCGCAAGGTTTCCAGGCGGATATTGAGCAGATCCTTCTGCATTTCGCCGGAGGCCTGGATGCTGGCCATCCAATTGGTTTCAATATCCTGCTCGGCGTCGTAGAGGTCGGCGAGCTTGAAAAGTGAGAAGACGCCCAGCGCCATCACCAACAGGGTGATGAGCGCGAAACACAGAGCGGCACGGGGGGCGATATTAAGGCTACGAAGATTCATGGCGGCACCATATAAGGAACGTTTTACCAACCACTCCCTGTTGGCCCAGCACACACTTTCTATGTTCTGGCAGACACGACCAAACAATATCAAACAGCCATCATCTTGTGCGTTAAATAAATCTATCGCCCACCCAAAACAGCCTGCATAACTGCAATCGATCCTGACCAGCTGGCCAATAACATGGGTACTGGCGCTTTGCTGTGCAATCTTTATCATCCGCGACGCGAGTATGGGGAACTCCAGCCCACCGCCCTGGTGTCGAACCCGAGTCCGATGCCAGGCGTGCCGCCACAGCCGCCCGGCCCTTTTACCCCGTCAAAGGAACGATTGATGAGCATCCACAGCACCGCGGGCCAACTTCCCGACGAGCACAGCCTGGTCAACCTGCCACGCCTGGTGGCGCGCTACTACAGCGACCGCCCGGACCCGAGCGACCCCGCTCAGCAGGTGGCCTTCGGCACCTCGGGCCACCGCGGTTCGTCGCTGAAGAATAGCTTCAACGAATGGCACATCCTCGCTGTTACCCAGGCAATCTGCGATTACCGCCGCGGCCAGGGTATCGACGGCCCGCTGTACATCGGCATGGACACTCACGCGCTGTCCGAGCCCGCCTTCGTTTCCGCCCTGGAAGTGCTGGCCGCCAACCGCATCGAAACCCGCATCGATGCCGGCTGCAGCGAAACCGCCGGCGAGACGGGCTACACCCCTACCCCGGCGATCTCCAAGGCGATCCTCGATTACAACAAGGGCCGTAGCAGCGGCCTGGCCGACGGCATCGTCATCACCCCGTCGCACAACCCGCCGGCCGATGGCGGCTTCAAGTACAACGCCACCAATGGCGGCCCGGCCGACACGGGCGTGACCAAGTGGATCCAGGAACGCGCCAACGAACTGCTGGTGGCCGGCCTCAAGGGCGTGCAGCGCATCGACTACGCCAGCGCCCTGAAAGCTCCGACCACCCAGCGCCACGACTTCATCGAGCAGTACGTCGGCGATCTGGAGCAGGTGCTCGACATGCAGGCGATTCGCGGCTCGAGCCTGAAATTCGCGGTCGACCCGCTCGGCGGCGCCGGCGTGCACTACTGGACGCGCATCGCCGAGCGCTTCGGCCTGCCGCTGGAGGTGCTGTCGACCCGTATCGACCCGACCTTCCGCTTCATGCGCGTCGACTGGGACGGTAAGATCCGCATGGACTGCAGCTCGCCCCACGCCATGGCCGGGCTGATCGAGAACAAGGACCGCTTCGACGTGTCCTTCGCCTGCGACACCGACCACGACCGCCACGGCATCGTCGCCCGCTCCGTGGGGTTGCTCAATCCCAACCATTACTTGGCCGTGGCCATCGAGTACCTGTTCACCCACCGTCCGCAGTGGGCCGCCCAGGCTGCCATCGGCAAGACCCTGGTGTCTTCCTCGATGATCGACCGCGTGGCCAAGGGCATCAGCCGCGACGTGGTGGAAGTGCCGGTGGGCTTCAAGTGGTTCGTCGACGGCCTGATCGAAGGCCGTTTCGGTTTTGGCGGTGAAGAGTCCGCCGGCGCCTCGTTCCTGCGCAAGGACGGCAGCGCCTGGTCCACCGACAAGGACGGCATCATCCTCGGCCTGCTGGCGGCGGAAATCACCGCGGTGACCGGCAAGGACCCAGGCGAGCGTTACCAGGCGCTGACCGAGCGTTTCGGTGCGCCGGTCTATCAGCGTATCGACGCCCCGGCGGACCGTGAACAGAAAGCGCGCCTGAGCAAGCTGTCGGCGTCCCAGGTGACCGCCAGCGAGTTGGCCGGCCAGCCGATCACCGCGATTCTCACCGAGGCGCCCGGCAACGGTGCGGCCATCGGCGGACTCAAGGTGGTGACCGACAATGGCTGGTTTGCCGCCCGCCCGTCCGGCACCGAAGACGTTTACAAGATCTACGCGGAAAGCTTCGAGGGCGATGCGCACCTCAAGCGTATCCAGAGTGAGGCCAAGGCGCTGGTCGACAGCGTGCTGGCCGGCTGACCAAAGAAAACGCCCGGCTGATGCCGGGCGTTTTGTTTAAGTCGCTTCAGCGCGCCTGGACTCAGGACGAATAAACCTGCGCACCCTGTACAGTCTTGGCGCGACGCACGCTCTGCTGCTGTCGGCTCATCTGCTTCTGCACCTTCGCCACGGCGCCCAGCACCTGCTGCGCCCACTGCGGGTCATCGGGGCGCACCACCACCACGCGGAAGCCATGATGCTGGCCTTCTATCTGCACGCCTTCGGAATCGTCGACGTGCAGGTCGATATCGAAGGCCGATGGCAGTTTCGAGGGCGCGTGGGACAACCCGCGCGCCGTCAGCGCATGCTTGTGGCGCACGCTGTTCACCACGCCATCGACGTGAATGCCGTGGAGCATCAGCCAACGCCGTATGTATGCAGGCGTGCGCCCTGAGGAGGTGTAGATCCACACGCTGCAGTTCTGCCGACGCAGCTCGCGAATCAGCGAGCGGGTGCCGATGCGCAGCGGCTCGCCGAGCCAGCGATGGACGAACGCCGGCAACCTGCTCGGCTCGGCATCGCTGTGCAGGGCCTGGCAGGCCAGGGTGTCGTCGATATCGAAGGAAATACGCAGGCGCTGGCGCTTGAACGAAGCCAGCGGCACCAGAGCTTTGAAGGTCTGCAGGGTCGGCAGATCAGTGAGGTGAGACAGGCGAGCTGCAAAACGCTTGTTCATTACGCCTCCCACCGCTGCTCGGCAGCGAGCTTCTTCTCGCTGAGGAAGAATTTCTTGCGCTCGGGCGACTGGTCTTCCAGAAAGGCGGCGTATTTCTTCTTGATCTTGGGCAGTTCGTACAAGGCCTTGACCCCGTGCTTGGCGGAGTTGCGGATCACCGACGAGGGGTTGAAGTAGCCCTCGGCATTTTTCAGGGTCAGCACGAAAGGCGGTTGACCATCGCGCATCAGCAGGTAGCTGACGATCAGCGAGCCGGTGCGATTGTTGCCCTCGATGAACAGCTGCGGCTTGCTGAGAATCCGCACATAGACGCCGGCGGCACGCTTCCAGACCGACTCGCTGCGGTGTGCGCAATACCAGTTGAACACGTCTTTGATCCCGCCTTCGATATTGTTGAAGAAGTGCGCTTCAGTCGCCGCCAGGTGCTGGGCGAACTCCTGCCGATGTGCCGCGTTCTGCCCGCAGAGCACGGTGGCATTGAGCTCCAGCATCAGGTTCAGATTCTGCAACTCGAACAGATCGATACCGCGGGCGACATAATCGTCAATCAGCGCGTAGCCCTCAAGCACGTTTTCCAGCACTTCGTCGGTCAGCGGATCACGGGGCTCGGTGAAGTGCCGGCTGAGCTCGGCGAAGCGGCTCTGCACCTCGCGCAGGGCGTGCTCCACAGCAGGTAAATCAAGGCGACGCTTGGCAGGCATTGGCATTCCTGAAAAAAGTCTTGAACCGGTAAAACGGCCGGATACCCGTTCGAGCCTTTCGGGCTCGTGCTGGCATGCGGCCTGCAACGATTGGCGGCGCTTAGCTGAACTTGCCGCTGATGTAGTCCTCGGTCATCTTCTCTTTCGGGCTGCCGAAGATCTGCTCCGTCGCGCCCATCTCGACCAGATAACCGGTACGGGTACCCTGGGAGATATCCACCGAGAAGAACGCCGTGGTATCGGCCACCCGGATGGCCTGCTGCATGTTGTGGGTCACCAGGGCGATGGTGTAATCCTTCTTCAGCTCGACCATCAGTTCCTCGACCCGGCGCGTGGCGATCGGGTCGAGCGCCGAGCAGGGTTCGTCGAGCAGCAATACTTCCGGCTCGGTGGCGATGGCGCGGGCGATGCACAGGCGCTGCTGCTGGCCGCCAGACAGCGACAGGCCGCTGACCTTGAGCTTGTCCTTGACCTCATCCCACAATGCGGCGCCTTGCAGGGCGTGCTTGACGCGATCACCCAGGTCGCCCTTGTAGCGGTTGAGGCGCAGGCCGAAGGCGACGTTGTCGAAGATGCTCATCGAGAATGGGTTGGGCTGCTGGAACACCATGCCGATGTAGCGGCGCACCACCACCGGATCGACGCCCTTGCCGTAGACGTCCTGGCCGAGGAAGTGCACGTGGCCCTCGAAGCGGAAGCCTTTGACCAAGTCGTTCATGCGGTTGAGGCTGCGCAGCACGGTGCTCTTGCCGCAACCGGACGGGCCGATGAAGCCAGTGATCTTGTTCTTCTCGATCGGCACATGGCTGTCGCGCACGGCCAGGAAGTTGCCGTAGAAAATCTTGTCCAGCTTGCAGTCCATGACCACGGGTGCGTGGGTTTCGGACGGCGCGGCGATTGGTGCGGATAACTGGTTCACTATCAGAGTGCTCCGATTCTCAATACTTGGGCTTGCCGAAAATACGGCTGATGACATTCACCATGAGCACGATCAGCACCAGGACCAGCGAAGCGGCCCAGGCGAGCTCAAGCTGGTTGTCGAACGGCATGCCGGAGAAGTTGTAGATCAGCACGGCGAGCGAGGCCGTGGGATTCATCACGGCCAGTTCGCCGTCGTGATAGATCCAGTAGTTGCTGAACAGCGCGGTGAACAGCAGCGGTGCGGTTTCACCAGCAGCACGGGCCACGGCCAGCATCACGCCAGTCAAGATCGCCGGCAGGCCGGTCGGCAGGATGATCTTCCAGATCACCTGGGAGCGGGTGCAGCCCATGCCGTAGGCCGCGTCCTTCATGACCTTGGGCACCATCTTCATCGCCTCTTCGGCGGTCAGCACGACGATGGGCAGCATCAGTACCGCCAGCGCCACACCACCGGCCGGGGCCGAGTAGGTGCCGGTGGTGACGACCACCAGCGCGTAGGCGAATACCCCGGCGAGAATCGACGGCAGGCCGGTGAGCATCTTGGCGGCGAAGCGTGCGGCATTGGCCAGCTTGCTGTGCGGGCCCAGTTCGGCCAGGAAAATCGCCGCCAGAATGCCGACCGGCACGGCGATGGCCGCCGCGATGCCGACCATCACGAAGGTACCTGCCATGGCGTTGCCAAAGCCGCCCCCTGTCTCGAAACCGGTGGGCGGCAGTTCGGTGAACACTTCCAGGCTCAGGCGCGCGCCGCCACGGGTGATCAGCATGTAGAGCACGGAGAGCAGCGGCACACTGGCCAGCAGCGCCACGACCCAGACCACGCTGGTCAGCATCAGGCTACGCAGCGCGCGGCCCTCGAAGCGGCGCTGCAGGCTCGGCATTTCAACGGGAGGAACGGTCAGGTTGGTCATTGTTTATTGCCCCGCTGGGCGTAGACCATCAGCATCGAGCCGATGATGTTGACGATCAGGGTGATCAGCATCAGCACCAGGGCGGCGTACATCAGCACCTCGACCTCGCGCGGCCCGGCTTCCGGGAAGTTCAGGGCCAGCAGCGCGGCCAGGGTGTTGGCCGGGGCGAACAGCGACAGGGAGATGCTGTTGGCGTTACCGACCAGCATGGCCAGGGCCATGGTTTCCCCCAGCGCGCGACCAAGGCCGAGCACCAGAGAACCGAAGATGCCCGTCGCAGCGGACGGCACCATCACCTTGAGAATCGCCTCCCAGTGGGTGGTGCCCATGCCGTAGGCGGCCTGCTTGGTCTTCATCGGTACGCTGGAAAGCGCGTCCTGAGAAACCGCTGCGATGGTCGGCAGAATCATGATCGCCAGCACCAGGGCGGCAGGCAGCAGGCCCGGGCCGCTCAGCGAGGTGCCGAAGAAAGGGATCCAGCTCAGTTCGGTGTGCAGCCAGGTGGTCAGCGGGCGGATGGCCGGGATCACCACATAGATACCCCACAGGCCGTACACGACGCTGGGGATGGCCGCCAGCAGCTCGACGATGGTGCGAAACACCGCCGCGAGCTTGGCAGGCAGAAAATCCTGGGTCAGGAAGATGGCCATGCTGATACCGAAGAACCCGGCGATCAACAAGGCGATAAAGGCGCTGTACAGCGTGCCCCAAATGGCAGGAAGAATGCCGTACTTGTTCTGATTGACATCCCAGACGGTGCCGAACAGTACGTCGAAACCATATTCCTGCATGCCGGGCAATGCCTTGCGCCCAACCTCGAACACCAGGGCGAAGACCACGGCCAGAATCAGAACCACGCCCACTCGGGAGAGTGCGCGGAAGGTCCGGTCAACCAGAAAATCCTTCGTAGAAGGCGGCTGACAGGCAGAGTCGGGGTTGTCTGGAACAACGAAAGGGCTGGTCATTGGCTAATTCCAACGCAATTGCAGGCCCCTTGCGGCTTGCACCGCAAGGGGCCGGGCGAGCATTACTTGATGTTGGCAGACGCTTTGCGAACCTGATCGACGACCGATTGCGGCAGCGGGATGTAGCCCATCGAGTCGGCGATCTTCTGACCTTCGGTCAGGCTGTACTCGACCATGTCACGCAGGGCCTTGGCCTTGGCCGGGTTGCCGTTGTCCTTGCGGAAGATCATCCAGGTGTAGGTGGTGATCGGGTAGGACTTGGCACCGTCCGGGTCCGGCAGCCAGGCCACCAGGTTTTCCGGCATTTTCACGGCGGCGAGCGCCTCGGCACCGCTTTCCGCGTTCGGCACCACATACTGGCCGGCCTTGTTCTGCAGCACGGCGAAGTCGACCTTGGCGAGTTTGGCGAAGCCGTATTCGATGTAGCCGATGGAGCCCGGGGTCTGGCGAACGGTGGCGGTCACGCCATCGTTTTTCGGCGACTTGATGAACTTGTCGCTGCCAGGCCAGTTGACGGTGTTGCCCTCGCCCAGCTCTTTCTTGAAGTCGGCGTTGATGGCCGACAGGTGCTTGGTGAATACGGCGGTGGTGCCGCTGGAGTCAGCGCGCACAACAACGGTGATCGGCAGGTCGGGCAGTTTCAGCTCAGGGTTGGCCGCGGCGATCTGCGGATCGTTCCACTTGGTGATCTTGCCCAGGAAGATGTTCGAGTAAACGTCGCGCGGCAGCTTAACGCCCTTCGGGTTGCCTGGCAGGTTGTAGGCCAGCACGATTTCGCCTGCCGTCATCGGCAGCAGCTGCACGCCTTCGGCGACCTTGGCGATATCGGCGTCCGACATCGCCGAATCGCTGGCAGCGAAGTCGACGGTCTTGTTCAGGAAATCCTGTACGCCGGCACCGCTACCCTTGGATTGGTAGTCGACGGTGACGCCGGGGGTGTTCTTGCTGAAGTCCTTGAACCAGCTCAGGTAGATCGGGGCCGGGAAGCTGGCACCGGAGCCGGTCAGGCGCACGTTTTCCGCGGCGAAGGAGACGGAACTGGCACAAAGAGAAACCGTGACGGCGATGGCGGCAGACTTGAATAGCTTTTTCATTGGGGACTCCTTGTGAGCGGGAGTCCGCACTTTGCATCAATCCTGTGACGCTTTTGTGACAGGTACTGGCTGATCGCCGCACTGCGCTTTTAAAACGTTGAAAGCCTTTCGCGCCAGCACGAAAAAGCCCCGCCGAAGCGGGGCTTTTATTGAGCCGTGGGGTGACAGTCAGGCGGTAGCGCGGTAGCTGCCATCGCGGCCACGACGGGCCCACATCATCTTGGCGGCAGTCGGGTTGATCGGCGCGCCGGTGAAGGTCGGCAAGCTGCGATCGATCCACTGGGCGCCCTGCCCCTTCCAGTTGATCTCGCCACTGATCAGCTTGCTGTCACGCTGAATCTCATGCAGCAGCGCCTGCACGCGGGTTTCACAGAACACGGTCTGGCGGTCGATGGCTTTGACGAAAGCCACTTCACCATCCTTGCGCAACGTCATCAGCAACATCCCGTCGGGGCGCTTCTTGAAATCGATGGCGTAGTCCGGGAGGCTTTCGATCAGATGCTGGATGGCGTATTGCATGGCTCTTACCCTCTGAGTGGTGTTCCTTGTACGAGGGATATTGCAGAGTGCATGCCAGCTATTAAGAAAAGCTAAGAGCCTGATTTAAAAGGACTATTTAGATTAAAAAAAGAAATGAACTTTGCATCCTGCACGATAACCAGATTCTGGTCGTGCAAGATGCAATGTCGAATGGGAGAAGGATTACTGTATAGATAGGTAAATGGCGCAGAAGTGCCCTGCCTCCCGACACAAGGTAATCCATGACTAAGCCCACCCTGATCATCATCGACATGCAACGCGGCATGCTCGAGCCGGCCGCCGGCGAGCGCAACAACCCCGAGGCTCCGGCACGCATCGCCGAACTGCTAAAGGCCTGGCGGCTGGCCGGCGCGCCGCTGGTGCATGTGCGGCATATCTCCAGATCACCAGACTCACCGTTCGCGCCTGGCCAGCCAGGCGTGGAATCTCAGCCCGCGCTACGGCCGCTGCCCCATGAACATGTGGTCGAGAAGAATGTGCCCGATGCCTTTATCAACTCCGGGCTGGAGCGCTGGCTGCGGGTGCGGGACATCCAGTCGCTGGTGATCGTTGGCGTCAGCACCAACAACTCCGTTGAAGCAACCGCACGTTCGGCAGGCAACCTGGGGTTCGCCACCCACGTGGTCGCCGATAGCTGCTTCACCTTCGCCAAGACCGACTACCACGGCGTGCGGCGCAGCGCCGACGAGGTGCATGCCATGGCCCTGGCCAATCTGCAGGATGAGTACGCGCAGGTAATAGAAAGCCAAGCAGCGCTAGCACTACTCAAGCAACTAATAAGAAAGGATTGAGGCAGCCATGAACGGCCGCCTCGGCATGAGGATCAGAAGCGTGGCTTGAGCGCCTTCCAGCTCGGATCGTACTTCTGCATCTGGGTCACGTCATTGCGCGAGCGGATGCCGCAGGTCAGGTACTGGTCGTTGAGCTTGGCCAGCTGGTCGTAATCCAGCTCGACGCCCAGACCCGGCGCGCGGGTCAGCGCCACGCAGCCGTCGACGATAGGCAGCTTGCCGCCCTTGATCACTTCCTCGTCCGGCTCCTGCCACGGATAGTGGGTATCGCAGGCGTAGGACAGGTTCGGCACCGCCGCCGCCACATGGGTCATGGCCATCAGACTGATGCCCAGGTGCGAGTTGGAGTGCATCGACACGCCCAGGCCGAAGGTGTCGCACATGCGCGCCAGGATCTGCGTGTCGCGCAGGCCGCCCCAGTAATGATGGTCGGCCAGCACGATCTGCACGCTGTTCAGCGCCACGCTGCGGCGGAACTCGTCGAAGTCGGTGACCACCATGTTGGTCGCCAGCGGGATTCCGGTGCGCTTGTGCACCTCGGCCATGCCTTCCAGGCCGGGGCACGGGTCTTCGTAGTATTCCAGGTCATCGCCCATCAGCTCGGCCATGCGCAGCGAGGTTTCCACCGACCAGTTGCCATTCGGGTCGATACGCAGCGGCGCCTCCGGGAAGGCCTGGCGCAGCGCCTTGATGCACGCCACTTCATGCTCCGGCCCAAGCAAGGTGCCGGCCTTGAGCTTGATGCTCTTGAAGCCGTTCTCTTCGATCATGGTGCGCGCCTGCGCAACGATCTGTTCGGGGCTGATGCCCTCGCCCCAGCGGTCCGGCTTGTAGGGCGAGCCCACGTGCTCGGCGTACTTGAGAAAAAGGTAGGCGCTGAACGGCACACGATCGCGCACCGCACCGCCAAGTAGATCCACCAGCGGCATGCCCAGGGAACGCGCCTGCAGATCGAGAAAGGCCACCTCGAAAGCCGAATAGGCATTGGCCACCTGCTTGCTCGGGTGCGAGCCCGGCGCCAGTTCGGCGCCCGCGGTGCCTGGCTTGAGCGTGGCCACGGTATTCACCACGCGAGCGCGCAGGCCGTTGAGGTCGAATGGGTCCAGGCCAACCAGCGACTCCTGCATGGCCTGCAGCACGCTGAGCACCGGCGCATCGCCGTAGCTTTCGCCCAGGCCGATGTAACCGTTGTCGCTTTCCACCTCGATGATCGAACGCAATGCGTAGGGCTCGTGGATGCCGCTGGCGTTGAGCAAAGGTGCGTCACGAAAGGCAATCGGCGTCACGCGTACCTGTTTGATCCTCATCATTCAAATTCCTTGTACTGGTAATAGCGGCGCTGGCCCGGCCAGCGCCCATGCATGTCAGGCCGGCGATACGGCCGGTTTGGGGCTCACGCCGTTGCCGCTGCCCTTGGCGCTTTTGCTGGTCTTGGTCATGAACACCAGGATGCCGGCGACCAGCGAGACCACGGCCAGGCCGATCAGCCCGCCTTCGATGGAGCCGGTATGCTCTTCCAGATAACCGAAGGTGGCCGGCGCCACGAAACCGCCCAGGCTGCCCACCGAGTTGATCAGGGCGATCACCGCCGCGGCGATACGCGCATCCAGATAAGCCTGGGGAATCGGCCAGAACAACGAGGAAGCCGCCTTGAAGCCGATCGCCGCGAAGCAGATGGCGATAAAGGAGAATACCGGCCCGCCGGTGGTGGACATGAACAGCCCGAACGCCGCGATCACGAACGCCGCCGAGGCCCAGGCCTGCTGCCATTTGTAGCGTGCTGCCAGGGCCGCGAAGGCGTACATGGCCAGCACCGAGATGATCCAGGGAATGGAGTTGAACAGGCCGACCTCGAAATCGCCCAGCCCGCCCATGGAGCGGATGATGCTCGGCAGCCAGAAGGTGCAGCCATAGATGGTCAGCGAGATCGAGAAGTAGAGGAAGCAGAACAGCATGATCTGCGGGTCACGCAAGAGCTTGAAGGCCGAGTGCTTGACCGTGCCGGTCTCGCCTGCGGCCAGTTGGCGCTGGCGCTGCTCTTCGTCGATGCACTCGCTCAGCGCCTGGCTTTCCTCGCGGCTCAGCCACTTGGCGTCCTTGGGCAGCGAGTCCAGCCAGAACCACACGAAGCCACACAGCACCACCGAGAACATGCCCTCGATGAAGAACATCCACTGCCAGCCCTTCATGCCCAAGCCGTCGATCTGCAGCAACGCACCCGAGAGCGGCCCGGAGATGATCGAGGCGATCGCCGAGCCACTCAGGAAGATGGCCATGGCCTTGCCGCGCTCGCCGGCCGGCAGCCACTTGGTGAAGTAATAAACCACGCCTGGGAAGAACCCGGCCTCGGCGACGCCGAGCAAGAAGCGCAGGATGTAGAACCAGGTTTCGTTGGGCACGAAGGCCATCGCGGTAGCGACGATGCCCCAGGTGAACATGATGCGGGTCAGCCACACCTTGGCGCCGTAGCGCTGCAGCAGCATGTTCGAGGGCACTTCGAACAGCGCGTAGCCGATGAAGAACAGGCCGGCGCCTAAGCCATAAACAGCGGCTCCGATACCCAGGTCGGTTTCCAGGTGACTGCGCACAAAGCCGATATTCACCCGGTCGATGTAGTTGACGATGAACATGACCACGAACAGCGGCAGCACGTGGCGTTTCACTTTCGAGACCGCGCGGGCGACAACCTGCGGGTCGGCTGAACCTTGGACGTTATTCAATTGGGGCGACTCCCGATCATTGTTTTTGTGGGATGCGCTGATCATGTACGCGGGTATTGATCCCGTCTAATCTATATTGGCATTCGATTGATACCTGGATTAGATCAATGTTCGAGCTCGCCCAACTACGCTGCTTTACCACCGTCGCCACCGAACTCAACTTTCGCCGCGCCGCCGAACGGTTGAACATGACCCAGCCGCCATTGAGCCGGCAGATCCAGCTGCTCGAACATAGCTTGGGCGTCGAGTTGTTCACCCGCAGCACGCGCAGCGTCGCGCTCACCGCCGCCGGCCGGGCGTTCTTCATCGAAGCGCAGAACCTGCTGGAGCGCGCCCATCAGGCCGCCGCCTCGGCACGGCGCTTCGCCGCCGGCGATGTCGGCTCGGTGAGCATCAGCTTCGTGGGCAGTGCGGTGTACGAGTTCTTACCCCGGGTGATCGCCGAAGCGCGCCTCAATCAGCCTCAGGTGAAGATTTCCCTGAGCGAGATGAACACCCACCAGCAACACGAAGCGCTGCGCACCCGGCGCATCGACCTGGGCATCGTGCGCCAGCCACTGCTGCAGGCCGGCTACGAAAATGAATGTCTGGTACGCGAACCCTTCGTGCTGGCCATCCCCCGGCAGCACCCGCTGGCCGCGGTCGGTCAGGTGAGCGTCGGGGATCTGGATGGCGCGCCCTTTCTGATGTACTCCCACGCCGCCTACCCACCTTTCAACGAGCTGCTGACCGGTATGTTTCGCTCGGCCGGTGTGGCCCCGGAATACGTGCAATGGCTGGGCTCGTCACTGACCATCCTGGCCCTGGTCAACGCCGGCATGGGCCTGGCCCTGGTACCGCGCTGCGCCACCAACGTGGTGTTCAAGGACGTGTGCTTTCGTGAGATTGATCTGGGCGAAGGTATCCAGAGCGAGCTGCACCTGACCTGGCGCAGCAACAACGACAACCCCGCCTGCCTGATGCTGCTCGAAGCGATCAGGGCAGCGGTGGCGGCGGAGATGCACTGAAGCTCGAGATTTGCTCAGTTGCAGTGGTCAGTGAAGCGTCCACTGGATGCGAAAGAGCAGCGACTGTGGAGTATGCGAAGAATGTGGGAGCACGCCATGCGCGCGAACTCCCATCAGCTGCCCCAGTTATCTGAACAGGCATACCGAGTCGCTGTAAATGCCTTTCGCGGGCATGGACTGGGCGTCCCCGCCCGCTCCCACAGAAAGAGATGGCGCAATTGCCAATTCGCCCCTGCAAAGCAAGGGCAAAGCGCAAGGTCTGAAAGCCTACCGACTCAAATCCACTGATCATTACGCTTACGACGCACGCGCAGCATGGTCGGCAGTATCAGGCCCAGCAGCAGGCCGGCGCCGGCGATGCTGCCGCCGTAGACCATATAGCGCATCAGCACCTGTTTCTGCTCGCTGCCCAGCTGGGCCTGGGCTTCGCGCAGTTCCGAGCGGGCCTGGTTGAGTTCGATATCTTGGGCGCTGCGGCTCGCTTCCAGTTCGTCGATCAGTTTCTTGCGCGAGTCGAGGGTCTCCTGCATGCCCTGCACGCGGGTTTCCCAGGTTTCGTTGATGTTCTTGAGCTCGGTGCTCAGTTCGGTGACCTTCTGCTCCAGCGCCGGCAGTCGCTCGGCCTGGCCGGGCACTTCCTGCAGGTCGCTGTTGGGAATCCACACCGCATCGCCGTTCTCGCCACGCACCTGGCTGAAGTCGCCCTGGGTGCGCAGCAGCTGCACGCGGGTACCGGAGCTCAGGGTGCCGACGATGCGGTAGCCCTCGGTCGGGCCACTGCGCACGTAGGTGTTCAGTTTGTCGCTGACCCAGCGCACGTTGTCGCTGGCTTGTTGGGCATGGGCGGGTGCTGCGATCAGCAGCAGGCCGGATAGAACACAGGTCCCCAGCGCGCGAACGGTCGGCAGGGAAAAGGATGCAGAAAAGGGGCGGGCTAGGGACATAAAAACCATCTTCACTCGGCGGTGGAACACAATGCGACGCAGCGCGCGAACGTCGGCCAGGCGAATTGTTGTAACCGGCGCGAAAGTGGCGCAACGCCATGCCTGCCACCGGTTTGGCCGACTGCTGAAAGACCGCAGCAGATCGGTCGGGTTCCTCAGCGCCCAGCAGATTGGCGGCGCACCAGCGGATGATCGGCGCGCCGCCTTCGTCCCTTACTTGCCGACGGCCAGCCCCTGTTCACCAGCCGCGCGCCGCCCGTGCCACAGCGCGAGCAGCAGCGCCAACGCCGGAAATGCCGCACCGGCCAGCGCCGCGCCCTGCCAGCCGTAGCTCTCGTAGATCGGGCTGGTGATGGCCGAGCCGCTGGCACCGCCAATAAAGATGCTGGTCATGTAAAGCGCGTTGAGACGCGCTCGGCTGTTCTGCTCCAGGGCATAGACCTCGCGCTGGCCAAGCACCATGTTCAGCTGCACGGCAAAATCCAGCAGCACAGCGCACAGCACCAGACCGATTACCCCGCCTAGCGGGCCAGCCAACGTCAGCGCGAAGGCCAGCGGCGCCAGCACGAGGGCTACCCGCGTGGCGCGGCGGGTGTGACCGGCATCGGCCAGGCGCCCGGCAATCGGTGCGGCAATAGCGCCGATGGCACCGACCAGGGCGAACAGCGCCACGTGCGTCTGGCTGAAGCCGTAATGGCGCACCAGCTCCACCGGCGCCACCGTCCAGAACAGGCTGAACGAGGCGAACATCAGGCCCTGGTACAGCGCGCGCTGACGCAAGGTGGCGTAACGGCGCAGCAGGCCGAATAGCGACAGCAGCAGATGGCCGTAATGACCGCGGTTATCCGGCGCATGACGGGGAATGGTGGTGGCGATCACCGCCACGATACCGAGCATCAGCGCCGCCGCCATGAAGTACACCGCGCGCCAGCCAAAATATTCGGCGATCAGGCTGGCCACCGGCCGCGCCAGCAGAATGCCCAGCAGCAGACCGGCCATGATGTTGCCCACCACCCTACCCCGGCTCGTCTCTGGCGCCAGGTGCGCGGCCAGGGGAATCAGCACCTGCACCGATACCGAGCTCAGGCCGATCAGCAGCGACAGCGCGAGAAACACGCCGGGCGTGCTCGAAAAGCCTGCCAGCAGCAGGCAGACCATCGCCGCCAGAGTGGTCAGCAGCATCAATCGGCGGCTTTCCAGCAGGTCGGCCAGGGGCACCAGAAACAGCAGGCCGACGGCGTAGCCGATCTGGGTCAGCGAGACGATCAGGCTGGCCTGATGCATGGACAGGCCGACCGCAGGCGCGATCAGCTCGATGATCGGTTGGGCGTAATAGAGGTTGGCGACGATGGCGCCGCAGCAGAAGGCGAACAGCAGCACCAGCGCCGGCGAAAGGCTGTGGGGCTGGCTGGAGGATGATGTGCTCATGATGACCTCGCGATGAGACGGCCCGGACCGGGCGCGGATCGCTCAAACAGATGAAGAATCAGTGGAGCCCGGGCGCTGCGCTTCGCGATTGCCCAGGGTTGATAAAAGGGTACGACGCCTGCCGCCTCGGCAGAATCCACCAGCGGCGCAACGCTGCGTTGCACCAGGTCGAACACTGCCACCGCTGCTCAACCTGCCAGCACCTCGCGCAGGAACTCGACGAAAGCAGCCACCCGCCGCGAGCCACGCTGATTGGGCAGATACAGCACGCTGATCGCGCCACTGGCCGAGCCCGGGCTGACAGCGTAGGACTCCAGCACGCGCAGCAGCCGGCCGCTGGCAACATCCTCGCGGACCAGCCAATCGGCCAGCAGCGCCACGCCCTGCCCAGCCAGCGCCGCCTCACGCAGCACGTCGGCGTTGTTGCTGTGCAGGCGACCGCGCACCGCCACCTGCTGTATCTCCCTGCTGGCGCTGAACTGCCAGCTTTGGCCGGCAGCGCCGTAATCGAAGCGCAGGCAGTCGTGCGCCAGCAGGTCCTGCGGCGCGCTGAGCGGCTCATGGCACGCCAGATACTCCGGGCTGGCCACCAGCCAGCGCTGGAACTGGCCGACACCGAGGCTGACCACATCGTCGCTTACCAGCGTGCTACCCAGGCGCACCGCGACATCCACCCGCTCGCCGAGCAGGTCGACCACCTCATCGCTCAGGCGCAGATTCAGCTCGAGCTGCGGATGCCGGTCGAGCAAGCGCCCGAGGCGCGGCGCGATGATCCGCCGTCCGAACTCCACCGGCACGCTGACATTCAGCCGGCCACGCGCCAGGCTGCCGCGATCGGCGATGGCCGCATCGGCTTCTTCAAGCGCCTCAAGAATCGCCACCGCTTTGGTGAAATACGCCTGCCCGGCCTCGGTCACGCTGACCTGCCGCGGGCTACGGTTGACCAGCACACTCTGCAGCTCGGTCTCCAGGCTGCTGACCAGCCGGGTCACCGACGAGGTCGCCACGCCAAGAGACCGCCCAGCCGCGGAAAACCCGCCACAGCGCACGGTTTCCACAAAGGCTTTCAAGGCCATCAGTTTATCCATACCTGCCTCCCCGCCTCGCTCGGCGGCAATTTGCTCGGGCATCGTCCGCCACGGTCACAAGGACTCGACGAGAAAATCGATCAGCGCCTGCAGCCGCGCGGTGCGTCGCTGACGGGCCGGCACCAGCAGATTGATCGGCGCACCGTCGAACGTCCAGTCCGCCAATACGCGCAACAAGCGCTGACCGGCGATGGCCTCGCTGACATCCCATTGCGAGCGCAATAGCAGACCTTGATCCTGCTCGGCCCACTGGCGGGCGACGCCACCATCATTGCTGAGCATCGCCGGCTCGATCCGCAGGGTGCGCAACGTGCTGCCCTTGCGCAGGTGCCAAAGCGTTACGTCATCGTCGTTTTCACGAATGCAGATGCAGCGATGCTGCGCCAACGCCTCGGGCTCCAGCGGAACGCCGTGCCGCTGGAGGTAGGCCGGGCTCGCACACAGCCAGCGCTGATTGTCAGCAAGCAGGCGAGCGGTCCAGGCCGAATCGTCGACATGGCCGATGTGGATGACTGCGTCACTATCGTGCCGGTCCGGCCACGGCGCCTCACGCAGATCCAGTTGCACCTGCACCTGCGGATGCAGCCGGGCGAAACGAGCCAGCACCGGTGCCACGCGTTTGCGGCCGTAGCCAAAGGGCGCGGCCAGACGCAGGGGGCCAGCCAACTGGGCGTCTGGCTGGCGGAAAGAATCGGGCAGCGCGTCGAGGCGTTCGAGCAGCGCCGCGCTTTCCCTGGCAAAGCGCTCGCCTTCCAGCGTCAGGCTCAGGCGCCGCGCGTCGCGATTGGCAAGGGCCACGCCCAGCCGAGCCTCGAGTTTGCGCAAACGCATCGATAGCGCCGGCGCCGAGACGTTGAGCGCACGAGCCGCGGCACTGAGTGAGTCAGCCTTGGCCAGGGTGGCCGCCAGGCGTAGATCCTCGATGGCGATCATTAATCAGCACTTAAGGAAAGATGACAGCTGATTTAACCACAGGCTTGGCTCATCGCCCTAAAGTGCCGTCACTACCCGCCCGGAGTTCATCATGATCACGCCTCCCGCAACGTTGCAGACGCCCGCCGCCCTTCTCGACGTGCCGCGCCTGGAACGCAATATCCAACGCATGCAGGCGCGCATGAACGCCCTCGGCGTGCGTCTGCGCCCCCATGTCAAAACCAGCAAGTGCCTGCCGGTGATCGCCGCGCAGATCGCTGCCGGCGCCACGGGCGTGACCGTTTCGACGCTCGGGGAAGCGCAGCGGTGCTTCGAGCACGGCATCGACGACATTCTCTATGCGGTCGTCATGGCCCCGGACAAGCTGCCTCAGGCCCTTGATCTGGCACGCCGTGGCTGCCGGCTCGGGCTGCTCACCGACAGCCTGCAGGGCGCCCAAGCCATCTCCCGCTTCGCCAGCGAACAGGGGCAAGCCTTCGACGTCTGGATCGAGATCGATTGCGACGGCCACCGTGCCGGCCTGCGCGCCGACGATCCAGCCCTGCTGGCAGTCGCCAGGGTGATTGCCCAGGGCCAGCTGTCGCTCGCTGGCGTACTGACCCATGCCGGCTCCAGCTATGCATTGAGTGATCCCCAAGCACTGGCGCAACTGGCCGAACAGGAGCGCCTGGCCTGCGTCACCGCCGCCGAGCGCCTGCGCGCCGCCGGGCTGCCCTGCCCCGAGGTCAGCGTCGGCTCCACCCCAACCGCCCTGTCGGCTCGCGAACTCGACGGCGTCACGGAAGTGCGCGCGGGCGTCTACGCCTTCTTCGACCTGGTGATGTACAACATCGGCGTCTGCCAGGCCGAGGAGCTGGCGCTGAGCGTCCTGACCCAGGTCATTGGCCACCAGCCGGACAAGGGCTGGATCATCGTCGACGCCGGTTGGATGGCCATGAGCCGCGATCGAGGCACTCAACATCAGCAACGCGACTTCGGCTATGGCCAGGTGTGCACGCAAGCGGGTCACTGGATCGACGGCATGCTGCTCAGCGCGGCCAATCAGGAGCACGGCATCGTCACTCTGCCAGGCTTGGCCGGCGCTGAGCTGGCCAGGCGATTTCCGCTGGGCACTCGCCTGCGCATCCTGCCCAACCATGCCTGCGCAACGGGCGCGCAGTTTCCCCATTACCAGGCGATCAACGCCTGCAGCGAAGCTCATCGGTGGAGTCGCTTGCATGGCTGGTAAGCTGATAACCCAGGTGCACAGCAACCAGGCGGCGCCTCCCGGAGGCCACTATGCCCAGGCCATCGGCCACGCCGGCCTGCTCTACGTATCAGGGCAACTGCCGGTTAGGGCCGACGGCAGGCACCAGCCCGAGCAGCCGTTCGTGGAACAGGCCCGGCGTGCCCTTGGCAACCTGCTGGCAATCCTCGATGAGGCCGGCTCCCGCCCCGAAGACCTGCTGAAAGTCACCGTATATCTGGTCGGAGTGGAGCACTGGCCGGCCTTCGACCAGCTGTACCGGCAACTGATCGGAAGCCATCGGCCGGCTCGCGCCGTGGTACCGGTAGCCGGTCTGCACCATGGTTACCTGGTGGAAATAGATGCCATCGCCCGCTGCGATACCACCTGAGCTAGCGCAAGGCGAGCTGCATGTGAGTGGTTTGCCAGACTGGATCGGCTTCGACATCCAGCACCTCGAAATCCTGCCGCTCCCAAAAACGGACGGCGCCCGGCAAAAAGGGATGGGTGTGCAGGTAGAGCACCTCCACCCCCTGGGTGATGGCATGCTCGCGCAACTCGCTGCACAGCCTGGCTGCCAGGCCGGAGCGCCTGAAAGCAGGCGCCACGAACAGCCGCACGATCTCCACCGTGCGCACGCCCCGGTAGTCGAGCTGGGCGAAGCGGTGGTCGTATGGCAAGTAGCCCACGGCCGCGACGATGTCGCCTGCGCAGCGTGCCAGCCAGAAAGCGCCCGCCTCGCCCTGCACGTAAGTCTCGGCAAAACGCTGCAGGTCGGTCGGTAGCACGCTGTTATCGAGCATTGGGAAGATCTCGGCGCGGGCTGCCATCACGAAGCCGATCGCTTCGTCGATGTCCGCTGTGCTGGCTCGGGCTATCTCTATGCGGGAAGTCGTCATCGTTGAACCTGAAGCGGCCAAACGCCTGCCTTGAAAGGCTGCGCAACATAGCGCGCGCTTCTAGCGCCGCACAAGCACACGCACATTGCAGGCAGCTGGGGCACCAATGGCCCGCCAGCTTGTCACTGCAAGCCTGGCGACGGGAATCGGCGCGACATTTGTCCTTGAGCCCCGCCGCCGTTCTCGTTATAAGTCCCGCTAATTTTCCAAGGCCCATCAGGCAGACCATGAGCCAAGCTGATCTCCTCGACCAAGACCCCGTGTTCCAGCTCAAAGGCAGCATGCTGGCCATCACCGTGATGGAGCTGGCGCACAACGACCTGGCCCGCCTCGATGCGCAACTCGCCGAGAAGGTCGCCCAGGCGCCCAACTTCTTCAGCAACACGCCGCTGGTCCTGGCCCTCGACAAACTGCCGCGCGAGGAAGGTGATCTCGATCTGGGCGAGCTCATGGCCTTGTGCCGCAAGCACGGCCTGCGCACCCTGGCCGTGCGCGCCAGCCGCGAGGAAGACATCGCCGCCGCCAATGCCCTGGACCTGCCGGTGCTGCCACCGTCCGGTGCCCGCGAGCGGGTCATCGACCCGGCGCCCAAGCCGGTCGAGCCGCCCAAGCCGGTGGAACCCGAGGTCAAGCCGACCCGCGTCATCACCACCCCGGTGCGCGGCGGCCAACAGATCTACGCCCAGGGCTGCGACCTGGTGGTGCTGGCCCCGGTGAGTGCCGGTGCGGAACTTCTCGCCGACGGCAACATCCATGTCTACGCGCCAATGCGTGGCCGGGCGCTGGCCGGCGTCAAGGGCAACCGGCAAGCACGGATCTTCTGCCAGCAGATGGGCGCCGAACTGCTCTCCATCGCCGGCCAGTACAAGGTTGCCGAAGACCTGCGCCGCGACCCGAACTGGGGCCGGGCCGTGCAAGTCAGCCTGATGGGCGACGTGTTGAACATCACCCGTCTTTAACGGATACTGCCCCGCACTTTTAACTGTCACACAGGGCCCTCGAACGCCTCTGGGCGGGCTGTCAAAACAATCATCGGTCGTCCCTGGCGAGCACCGCGCACGCCGCAGCCGAGCGATTCTTTCGACAGACCGCCAATCGCGGCAGGTTCCTGCTTTATATTCATTTTTAGGGTGAATCACCTTGGCCAAGATCCTCGTAGTCACTTCCGGCAAAGGTGGCGTCGGTAAAACCACCACCAGCGCTGCCATCGGTACCGGTCTCGCCTTGCGCGGCCACAAGACCGTCATCGTCGACTTCGACGTCGGCCTGCGTAACCTCGACCTGATCATGGGCTGCGAACGCCGCGTGGTGTACGACTTCGTCAACGTCGTCAACGGCGAAGCCACCCTCACCCAGGCCCTGATCAAGGACAAGCGTCTCGAGAACCTCTACGTGCTGGCCGCCAGCCAGACCCGTGACAAGGATGCCCTGACCCAGGAAGGCGTCGAGAAGGTCATCGCCGAGCTGTCGCAGAACTTCGAATACGTGGTCTGCGACTCGCCGGCCGGTATCGAGAAAGGCGCCCACCTGGCCATGTACTTCGCCGACGAAGCCATCGTGGTCACCAACCCGGAAGTTTCATCGGTACGTGACTCGGACCGCATGCTGGGCCTCTTGGCCAGCAAGTCGCGCCGCGCCGAACAAGGCGGCGAGCCGATCAAGGAACACCTGTTGCTGACCCGCTACAACCCTGAGCGCGTCACCAAGGGCGAAATGCTCGGCGTGGAAGACGTTGAGGAAATCCTCGCCATCCGCCTGCTCGGCGTGATCCCCGAATCCCAGGCAGTGCTCAAGGCTTCCAACCAGGGCGTGCCGGTGATCCTCGATGACCAGAGCGATGCCGGCCAGGCGTACAGCGACGCCGTGGATCGCCTGCTCGGCAAGGAAGTGGCGCACCGCTTCCTCGATGTTAAGAAGCAGGGCTTCCTGCAACGCCTATTCGGAGGTCGCGAATGAATATTTTCGACTTCTTGCGTTCGCGCAAGAAGGAAACCACAGCCTCCATCGCCAAAGAGCGCCTACAGATCATCGTTGCCCACGAACGTGGCCAGCGCACCCAGCCCGACTACCTGCCTGCCCTGCAGCAGGAGCTGGTCGAGGTGATCCGCAAGTACGTCGCCATCGATTCGGATCAGGTGCAGGTCGCCCTGGAAAACCAGGGCAGCTGCTCGATTCTGGAATTGAACATCACCCTGCCGGATCGTTAAACGAACCGGCAACGAAGCCTGAACGAGATGGCGGCCCTGGTGGCCGCCATTTTGCTGTCACAAGCCTGCCTGTGGGAGCGGATTTATCCGCGAGTTCTTATAGGCCAAGCGCATCGCGGATGAATCCGCTCCCACAGAATCTGTACACGCCTATGCCGCTCAGCCAAATCGAAATCGTCCACCAGGATGCCGCCCTGCTGGTGATCAACAAGCCCACCCTGCTGCTCTCAGTGCCCGGCCGCGCCGAGGACAACAAGGATTGCCTGGTCACGCGCCTGCAGGAAAACGGCTACCCTGAGGCGCGCATCGTGCACCGCCTGGACTGGGAAACCTCGGGGCTAATCGTGCTGGCTCGCGATGCCGACAGCCACCGCGAGCTGTCGCGCCAGTTTCACGACCGCGAAACCGAGAAGGCCTACACTGCACTGTGCTGGGGCTCACCCGAAGGCGATAGCGGCAGCATCGATCTGCCGCTGCGCTACGACCCGCCGACCAAGCCACGTCATGTGGTCTGCCACGAACACGGCAAACATGCCCTGACCTTCTGGCGCGTGCTGGAACGCCACGCCGAACACGCCCGCGTCGAGCTGACACCGATCACCGGCCGCTCCCACCAGCTGCGCGTGCACATGCTGTCCATCGGCCACCCACTGCTCGGCGATGGCCTGTATGCCCACGAACGAGCCCTGGCCGCCTACCCGCGCCTGTGCCTGCACGCCAGCATGCTCACCCTCACCCACCCGCAAAGTGGCGAGCGCCTGCGCTTCGAGTGCCCGGCACCGTTTTGATCAACATCGCGCTCTCCGGCTGCTGCATGCTCGGCTAAGCAGTTGGTAGCCGGGCCACCGCGGTGAAATGTGGAAGCGGACGGGGACGCCCATCCCATGCCGCGAAAGATCACGGGCATGGCCCGTTCCCACAGAAGAAATGATTGCGCCCTCGACAACGCGCTACGAGCGACCAACGGTCACGCCGGAGCACTTAAATAGAGCACATAAGTCGTGATGGCACATTGACCAAAAAGTTCAGTAAATAACCCCATATCTTGTGTTTATGCGAACCTGCGAAACCACCCGGCAAAAGCCCTAAAAAAATCTGCCTGCGACATAAATGCCCAGCCTCGCGCGAGCCCCAGCAACCATGGGCATTTGCGCCACTTACCCCGGCATAACCCACAGATTTATCCACAACCCAAAGGGCTTGCCTTGCTGCCCACACCGCACTATCTTGTATCCCCAGTTCGCCAGACCCCTATATGTTGGGTTTCTGGCCAAAATGGACCCAAGCACAAATGTGCTGATGAAGTCCATGGCCCAAGCCCTTTTTTGCCAGGGTGGCGGCAACTCGGATACAGCGGCAGCGAACGAGCCGATCGTTCGTGCCACACGCAATACCAGAGGCTGCGCCCACACTACATCTAGTGGCTGCTTGCAGCAGGAAGCACCAGTTAACGCCAGGGATGAAGCGTTCCGGCAATCGAACAGTACCGACCGTCGCTGAGCCGCACGCCAGCCGGTCCATCACCGCCTTTTTGCAACACCCTGCTGCCCGCCTCGTGCAGGCGCAGGCTTTGTCGATTGGAATGAAAGCCAGGTACCACGTCGATCAGCGACGGAATGCTACAACCCGAAAATTTCATTGATCATGGAGACCTTCATGCACACCGACACCACTCGTGAGAACCCTCAGGCCAATGTGCCTCAGGGCGACGCCCCTCAGGATCTGGCCGCTACCGCTCCGGGCCAACTGCGTGTGATCAAGCGTAACGGCACCGTGGTGCCTTACACCGGTGACAAGATCACCGTGGCCATCACCAAGGCGTTTCTCGCAGTGGAAGGTGGCAACGCCGCCGCTTCGTCGCGCATCCATGACACCGTCGCGCGCCTGACCGAGCAGGTCACCGCGACCTTCAAGCGCCGCATGCCGTCCGGCGGCACCATCCACATCGAAGAGATCCAGGACCAGGTCGAACTGGCCCTGATGCGCGCTGGCGAGCAGAAAGTTGCCCGCGACTACGTGATCTACCGCGAAGCCCAGGCCAACAAGCGCAAGAACGCCGACGCCGGCAGCGCCATTGCCGAGCCGCACCCGAGCATCCGCGTCACCCTCGCCGACGGCAGCCTCGAGCCGCTGGACATGGGCCGCCTGAACACCATCATTTCCGAAGCCTGCGAAGGCCTGCTGGAAGTCGACGGCGCGCTGATCCAGAAAGAAACCCTGAAGAACCTGTACGACGGCGTGAACCAGAAGGACGTCAACACCGCCTTGGTGATGACCGCCCGTACCCTGGTCGAGCGTGAGCCGAACTACAGCTACGTCACCGCCCGCCTGCTGATGGACAACATCCGCGCCGAGGCCCTGGGCTTCCTGGGCATCGCCACCAGCGCCACTCACCACGAGATGGCCGAGCTGTACGCCAAGGCCCTGCCGGCCTACGTCGAAGCCGGTGCGAAGTTCGAGCTGCTCGACCCGAAACTCAAGGAATACGACCTGGAGAAGCTGGGCAAGGCGCTGAACCACGAGCGCGACCAGCAGTTCACCTACCTGGGCCTGCAAACCCTGTTCGACCGCTACTTCATCCACAAGGATGGCGTGCGCTTCGAGCTGCCCCAGGTGTTCTTCATGCGCGTAGCCATGGGCCTGGCCATCGAAGAGCCGAAGAACCGTGAAGAGCGCGCCATCGAGTTCTACAACCTGCTCTCCTCGTTCGACTACATGGCGTCGACCCCGACCCTGTTCAACGCCGGCACCCTGCGCCCGCAGCTGTCGTCGTGCTACCTGACCACCGTGCCGGACGACCTGTCGGGCATCTACGGCGCCATCCACGACAACGCCATGCTGAGCAAATTCGCCGGCGGCCTGGGCAACGACTGGACGCCGGTGCGCGCGCTGGGCTCCTACATCAAGGGTACCAACGGCAAATCCCAGGGCGTCGTGCCGTTCCTCAAAGTGGTCAACGACACCGCCGTGGCGGTCAACCAGGGCGGCAAGCGCAAGGGCGCCGTGTGCGCCTACCTGGAAACCTGGCACATGGACATCGAGGAATTCCTCGAGCTGCGCAAGAACACCGGTGACGACCGTCGTCGTACCCACGACATGAACACCGCCAACTGGATTCCGGACCTGTTCATGAAGCGCGTCTTCGAAGACGGCAAGTGGACCCTGTTCAGCCCGAGCGAAACGCCGGACCTGCACGACCTGACCGGCAAGGCCTTCGAAGAGCGCTACGAGTACTACGAAGCCCTGATCGAGTACGGCAAGATCAAGCTGTACAAGACCATCCAGGCCAAGGACCTGTGGCGCAAGATGCTCTCGATGCTGTTCGAGACCGGCCACCCGTGGCTGACCTTCAAGGACCCATGCAACCTGCGCAGCCCGCAACAGCACGTGGGCGTGGTGCACAGCTCCAACCTGTGCACCGAGATCACCCTGAACACCAACAAGGACGAGATCGCGGTCTGCAACCTGGGCTCGATCAACATGGTCAACCACATCGTCGACGGCAAGCTGGACACCGCCAAGCTCGGCCGCACCGTGAAGACCGCCGTGCGCATGCTCGACAACGTCATCGACATCAACTACTACAGCGTGCCGCAGGCCCGTAACTCCAACCTCAAGCACCGTCCGGTCGGCCTCGGTCTGATGGGCTTCCAGGACGCCCTGTACCTGCAGCACATCGCCTACGGCTCCGACGCCGCGGTGGAGTTCGCCGACCGCTCCATGGAAGCGATCAGCTACTACGCCATCCAGGCTTCCTGTGACCTGGCCGACGAGCGCGGCGCCTACGAAACCTTCAACGGTTCGCTGTGGAGCAAGGGCATCCTGCCGCTGGACTCCCAGCAGATCCTCATCGAAGCCCGTGGCGCCAAGTACATCGACGTCAACCTGGACGAAACCCTGGACTGGGCGCCGATCCGTGAGCGCGTCAAGAAAGGCATTCGTAACTCGAACATCATGGCCATTGCGCCGACCGCGACCATCTCCAACATCATTGGCGTGTCGCAGTCCATCGAGCCGACGTACCAGAACCTCTACGTGAAGTCGAACCTCTCCGGCGAATTCACCGTGATCAACCCCTACCTGGTTCGCGACCTCAAGAACCGCGGCCTGTGGGACCCGGTCATGGTCAACGACCTGAAGTACTACGACGGCTCCGTGCAGCAGATCGAGCGCATCCCGCAAGACCTGAAAGACCTGTACGCCACCGCCTTCGAAGTCGACACCAAGTGGATCGTCGATGCTGCCAGCCGTCGCCAGAAGTGGATCGACCAGGCGCAATCGCTGAACCTGTACATCGCTGGCGCTTCGGGCAAGAAGCTCGACGTGACCTACCGCATGGCCTGGTACCGTGGTCTGAAAACCACCTACTACCTCCGTGCCCTGGCCGCCACCAGCACCGAGAAGTCCACCATCAACACCGGCAAGCTCAACGCCGTGTCCAGTGGTGGCGACCAAGGCCTCAGCGCCGCCCCGGCTGCCGCACCGACCACCCAGGCCTCCCCTGGCCCGGCTCCGGTTCCGAAGGCGTGCGCCATCGACGAGCCGGACTGCGAAGCCTGCCAATGATGGTCTAGCCGGCTGCAGCCACTGCAGCCGGCACCGATAACCCAAGAGCCGGGGTACAACCCCGGCCTCTGATAATCAGCCGTAGCGCTCTGCGTGCATCGCAAGCTACCGACCGATTAGCCACAATCCACACAGGCCGGTCCTTCGCCGGCCTCTCAAGCAGGAGCCCCACCATGCTGAGCTGGGATGAATTCGACAAGGAAGACG
This sequence comes from Pseudomonas sp. AG1028, assembly GCF_007993955.1. Taxonomy (NCBI): domain Bacteria; kingdom Pseudomonadati; phylum Pseudomonadota; class Gammaproteobacteria; order Pseudomonadales; family Pseudomonadaceae; genus Pseudomonas; species Pseudomonas sp. AG1028. Next base: position 2,665 of record NZ_VIVP01000017.1, on the reverse strand, counting down.
GCGCCGAAGCCGCCTCCCCCGCCAAGAACAACGCTGCACAGGCCGGCGCCGACATGAGCCTGGAAAAACTCAACCAGGTCGGCGGCAACGCCGCCCTCGAAGCCCGCGCCGTCGACGCCAGCGACTCCGCCGCCGTAGCCCGCGCCAAGCAAGCTCTCAACGACCTCGACATCCAGGAAGGCCTGGACGAGCTCGAAGGCAGCTCCGCGCGCGTGGAAGTCGGCGACAAGCAGATGATCAACGCCCGCGCCGACCTCAACCAGCTCGTCCCCTTCAAGTACGACTGGGCCTGGCAGAAGTATCTGGATGGTTGTGCCAACCACTGGATGCCCCAGGAAGTGAACATGACCGCGGACATCGCCCTGTGGAAGTCCGCCGACGGCCTGACCGAAGACGAGCGCCGCATCGTCAAGCGCAACCTGGGCTTCTTCTCCACCGCCGACAGCCTGGTTGCCAACAACCTGGTACTGGCCGTATACCGCCTGATCACCAACCCCGAGTGCCGCCAGTACATCCTGCGCCAGGCCTTCGAGGAAGCGATCCACACCCACGCCTACCAGTACTGCATCGAATCGCTGGGCATGGATGAAGGCGAAATCTTCAACATGTACCACGAGATCCCGAGCGTCGCGAAGAAAGCCTCCTGGGGCCTGAAGTACACCCGCTCGATCTCCGATCCCAAGTTCGAAACCGGCACCCCGGAAACCGACCGCCAGTTCCTCAAGAACCTGATCGCCTACTACTGCGTACTCGAAGGCATCTTCTTCTACTGTGGCTTCACCCAGATCCTCTCCATGGGCCGCCGCAACAAGATGACCGGCACCGCCGAGCAGTTCCAGTACATCCTGCGCGACGAGTCCATGCACCTGAACTTCGGCATCGACATGATCAACCAGATCAAGATCGAGAACCCGAGCCTGTGGGACGCCACCATGAAGGACGAGGCGACCCAGATGATCCTGCAGGGCGCCCAGCTGGAAATCGAATACGCACGCGACACCATGCCCCGCGGCGTACTGGGCATGAACGCCGCGATGATGGAGGACTACCTCAAATTCATCGCCAACCGCCGCCTGACCCAGATCGGCCTGAAGGAAGAATACCCGGGCACCACCAACCCATTCCCGTGGATGAGCGAGATCATGGACCTCAAGAAGGAGAAGAACTTCTTCGAAACCCGTGTGATCGAGTATCAGACTGGTGGGGCGTTGAGCTGGGATTGATGTCAGTTTGAAATCACGCTAGATTCACCCAACACCTGCCATGGATGCTGGGGTTGAAGCTTCGATAAAGAGCCCCGCCTAGTGCGGGGCTTTTTTATAGCTCAAACATTCAGGAGGCATGAATGCTAATCAGTCGCTATATGACTAGTGTAAAAAATCTAGGCCTTATCTTTCAGAAAATAATAGAAGGCGCTGCGCCGGCTAAATTCACAATATCCCACCTTAAAGGTCTAGGGTTCACAAGTAGTAATGACGTTGGAGTGCTAGCGCTCTTAAAAGATCTGAGATTTTTAACTGATGATGGAATACCAACCCCCAGATACCACGCATATCGCGATCGGACTCAATCTGGAAAAATCTTAGCAGAAGCTATACGCGAAGCATATAGCGATCTCTTTTTAATCAATGAAAGTCTGTCCGAGAAAGATAGAGTTGCCATTGAAGGCAAGTTCAAGCAAGTCCATAACGTCACAGATCGGGTTGCATCGGAGCAAGCAAAAACTTTCTTTGCCCTTCTAAGACTAGCAGATATGACCTCGCCAGCAGCACCCAGCAGTTCACTGGCCACAGACCCTACTCCGCCCCCAACTCAACCTGATACAAAACCAAATAGTCCAGAGAGCAATCACCGAATCAGCCTAGGTGGGCTTCGTTACAACATAGAAATTCATCTTCCTGCGACAAAAGACATTGAAGTCTTCAACGCAATATTTAAATCTCTTAGAGAGCACCTACTTGAACACTAACAAGAAAGACTTAAGAGATTGGATGTTTAGAGGCTTAATGTTTGAGGCAGACGCCGAAAACTTTCGTCGCGCGGGATTAAGGGTTGGAGCAGACCAAAGGGAAGTAGAACAATCACTTTTTCAGGAAGCGCTATCACCATTTAGTGTAGACCTGCGAAATCACGCACTCACTATGTCTCGCGTTTACGCGCTCCTGTATTGTTTCGAGAACTCTGTAAGAAATCTTATTGACGACCGACTAACAGAGCGCCACGGGGCAAACTGGTGGAACTCCAAAGTTCCTAATAAAATAAAAAACTTTGCAGACGGACGAATAAAAAATGCGGAGGCCAATTCGTGGTTGGAAGGCCAAAGCAAAGACCCTATGGAGTTTGTGCAATTCGGCCATCTCTCTGACATCATCACAGAGAACTGGGCGGACTTTTCCGATCTAATCCCGAGCCATCACTGGCTGAAACAACGCATGGACGAACTTGAAAGCGCGAGAAACTTCATAGCACACAATAGAATCTTGCTTCCAAATGAGCTCCAGCGAATCGAAATGTATGTAAACGACTGGAATAGACAAGTAGGACTGTAGTGAAAAGGGCGAGAAAGGGGACACCCATTAGCCGGCCCTGCGTCAAGACTCAAAGCCACCCGCTCTGCTTTTTAAGAGCAGAGTTTTCCAGCGTCGAACCTGATGGGTTGATCCGG
>NZ_VIVP01000016.1:0-48811 GCF_007993955.1 Pseudomonas sp. AG1028 | reverse complement strand
GCATCTTACAGCACCCTCATTTGCTGTCAAGCTGTTTTTGAAGAATTTTTTCTTTCTTCTCAACACCTTGCAGCGCCCGACCAGACCATCTTCTCTCCAGCGGGAGGCGCATTCTACAGCTTTAGAAACCGCTGTCAACACCCTCTTTTACCGCCTTCGATCAACCTGACCGAACCATCAACAGAACCACTCAAACCGCCCTGTCGATGCCGGCGCATTCTACTCGAATTCGCCGTCCGTGCAACCCTTATTTTCGTCTAACTCGTTGATCTACAAAGAGTTTTTAGATCAGGCTGCACCGGAAGTGGTGCGCATTATAGGCCCCTCGAAACTCAGGTCAAGGGGTTATTTCACTTTCTTGCGAAATCGGCCGTAGCGCGATAATCGAACGCTTTGGCTGCTTTATATAGATAGCTGGATTGACCTAATTAACCAGTTAGTACATTTTTACTGAAGCCGCCTCAGGCTGATTCCACAATAACAACAGGAAGCACCATGGCTCCCATCATTCTGATCCTCAACGGCCCGAACCTGAATATGCTCGGCACCCGTGAGCCGGCCACCTACGGCCACGAAACCCTGGCCGATATCTCCAGGTTTTGCGCGAACACCGCTGAAGCCCTTGGCCTGACCACCGAATTCCGCCAGACCAACCATGAAGCCGAGCTGATCGACTGGATTCACAAGGCACGCGGCCGCTGCGCGGGCATCGTGATCAACCCGGCGGCCTGGACGCATACGTCCGTCGCCATTCGCGATGCGCTGGTTGCCTGCGAGCTACCGGTCATAGAAGTGCACCTCTCCAACGTTCACAAGCGGGAGACCTTCCGCCATCACTCCTTCGTTTCCCCTGTCGCGCTTGGCGTGATCTGTGGTTTGGGCAGCGGCGGCTATCGCGCTGCACTCCAGCACTTCAGCCACCTGGTCAAGGAATAAGGCCGTCATGACTTCCAGCAAAAGCATTCTCGCCGGCCTCATCGGTGCCGGCATCCAAGCGTCCCGTACCCCAGCCATGCACGAGCATGAAGGCGATGCCCAGGGGATTCGCTACCTATATAGGCTGATCGACCTGGACCAGTTGAAGCTCGGCATCAGCGCCCTCCCCGATCTGCTCAGCGCCGCCGAGCGCATGAGCTTTACCGGGCTCAACATCACCTTTCCCTGCAAACAGGCGATCATTCCGCTGCTCGATGAACTCTCCGACGAAGCAAGGGGCATCGGCGCGGTCAACACGGTCGTGTTCAAGGGTGGCAAACGCATCGGCCACAACACCGACTGCCTTGGTTTTTCCGAAGGGTTCAAACGTGGCCTGGGCGACGTCGCTCGCCGGCGCGTGGTGCAAATGGGCGCTGGAGGTGCCGGCGCCGCGGTCGCTCATGCCCTGTTGAGCGAGGGAGTCGAACAGTTGAGCATCTTCGACGTCGAGCCAGAACGCGCCCAGGCCCTGGCAAGCAACCTCAACGAGCACTTCGGCTCGCCACATGCCCAGGCCGGCGGCGACCTGAGCTCAGCGATGGCCGCCGCCGACGGTCTGGTCAACACCACACCGATGGGCATGGCCAAACTGCCCGGCATGCCGGTACCCAAGACGCTGCTGCGCCAAGAGCTATGGGTTGCGGAGATCGTCTACTTCCCGTTGGAAACCGAACTGCTGCGCGAAGCACGTGCCATCGGTTGCCGAACCCTGGACGGCGGCAACATGGCGGTCTTTCAAGCCGTGAAGGCATTCGAGCTGTTCAGCGATGCCCAGGCCGATGCCCAGCGCATGCTCGATCATTTCCATAGCATGAACGGTTGATGCCACCGGGCCGACTCGGCGATGAGTCGGCCCAAGCTCGCTGGCTGATACGCTCAGCGCGTGATATAGCGCAGTACCGCTTCGCAGATCATCGTCTTGTGGCGTTGCTTGACCTGCTCGTCCGGCAGGTCGATCTGGAAGATCTCCCCGAAGGTATGCCGGTTCGAGACGCGGTAGAAGCAGAATGAACTGATCAGCATGTGTACGTCCAGGGTATCGAGCCCCTCGCGAAACAGCCCTTCCTTCTCGCCACGCTTGAGGGTTTCGCCCAGCGTCAGCAGCACCACGTTGCTCATCCGGCGGATTTCCGGTGACTGCTTGACGTACTCGCCGTAATGAATGTTCTCGATGCTGACGATGCGCACGAAATCCGAGTTGCGATCATGGTGGTCGAAGGTGAACTCCACCAGGCGGCGAATGGCGTCGGGTGCTGGCAGCTCGTCGAGGTGCAGACGGCGCTCGGTACTGCGGATATCGCCGTACAACTTCGAGAGCACTTCGAGATAAAGCTGCTCCTTGCTGCCGAAGTAGTAATAGATCATGCGCTTGGACGTTGCCGTGCGCTCGGCGATGGCATCGACCCGGGCACCCGAGAGCCCCTGGCGGACGAATTCGGTGATGGCGGCCTGTAGGATATTCTCCCGGGTTTTCTCCGGATTGTTCTTGCGTGGCTTGCGCGGCGCTGCGGCCTGCTCGTGGCTCGCAGGCTCGAGGGTAGCGGTCATGGAATCACTCATCATGGCGTTCTTGTTATCACTGCAAACGAAAAGCGGATGCGACCTCTGGCCCGCATCCGCCTGAGTACAGCTTACAGCTTCGCCTGCCGCGTCACACCACTGCGCGCCTTGGCCATGGCAGCCAGACGCACCGCAACGTTGGCGGCACCATAGCCGACGTAGCCATTCTTGCGCTGAATGATCTCGAAGAAGAAGCGCTCCTCGAACGCCTCGGTGTATACGTGGAACAGCTCACCGCCCTGGGCATCGCGGTCGTAGAGCACGTTGTAATAGGCCAGTTCGCTGAGGAACTCGTCGTCGAAATCGAAGCGCGCGGCGAGGTCGTCATAGTAGTTGAGCGGGATGTCCAAAAGCGGCACACCCGCCTCCTTGGCCCGCTCGACTTCCTTGAAGATGTCCTCGCAGGAAAACGCGATGTGATGCACGCCGGAACCCCGGTAGCTGGACAGCGCATGGGCGATGGCGGTATTGCGGTTCTCCGAAATGTTCAGTGGCAGGCGCACCGAGCTGCAGCGGCTGCGCAGCGCCCGACTCTTCACCAGGCCATAGGGATCGGGCAGCACCACTTCGTCGTCGGCCTCGAAGTCCAGCAGGCTCTTGTAGAACAGCACCCAGCTGTCGAGGCTGTCCGCCGGCAGCGCCAGCGCCATGTGGTCGATACGCTGCAGGCTACCGGTCGGAGCCGCAGCGGGGTCCAGCTTGAAGTCGCTGTCGTAGATGGTCTGCCCTGCTTCGGCCTGGTCGACCAGGTAGATGAGGCTGCCATCGGGCGCGCGCATCGCCGGAATCTCGCGCTCGTTCGGCCCGACCAGGCCGCGATAGGGGTGGCCACGGTAATCGAGGGCGCGCTGCAATGCCGTCGTACCGTCCTTGACCTTCAGTGCGGTGGCGCACAACGACGGGCCGTGGGCCTCGAAGAAACCGTGGGCGAACGAATAGGGTTCGGCATTGAGCACGATGTTGATGTCGCCCTGACGCAGCAGGCTGACGTCCTTGGAGCGATGCTCGCCTGCCTTGGCGAAACCCAGGCGCTGCAACCAGCCCGACAGCTTGGCGCCGGCGGCCTCGTCGACGGCGAACTCGAGGAACTCGACGCCGTGATAGCGACTGGCTGGCGGTGTGTCGAACAGCAGATCGAGGTTCGTCGCCTTGGCATCGGTCGCCAGCAGTTGCCGGGTCTTCTCTTCCAGATAAAGAAGTGAGCGCAGCCCGTCGACCGCATTGGCGCGTGGCGGCGCGGCGCGGAAGCCATCGTTGAAGATTTCCAGCGACAGCGGGCCGGTGTAGCCGGTGCGGATGATCGGCGCCAGAAAGCCTGGCAGGTCGAACTCGCCCTGCCCCGGGAAGCAACGGAAGTGGCGGCTCCATTCCAGCACGTCCATGGCCAGAATCGGCGCATCGGCCATCTGCACGAAAAAGATCTTGTCGCCAGGGATCTCGGCGATGGCTGCCGGGTCACCCTTGAGCGACAAGGTGTGGAAGCTGTCGAGAATCACCCCGACCGCGGCATGATCGGCCTGGCGAACCAGGTTCCAGACCTGCTGGTAAGTATTGACGTGGCGGCCCCAGGCCAGTGCCTCGTAACCGATACGCAGGCCCCGTGCGCCGGCGCGCTCGCCCAGCAGACGCAGGTCGTCGACGAGAATCTCTTCATCACCGAGCGAGTCGGCAGCCACGTTGCTGCATACCAGCACCAGATCGGTGCCAAGCTCCTGCATCAGGTCGAACTTGCGCTCCGCACGGTCCAGGTTGCGTTGCAGCCGGTCGCGGCGGCAGCCTTCGAAATCACGAAACGGCTGAAACAGGGTGATGGCGATGCCCAGATCGGCGCACATCTTGCGCACGTCGCGCGGGCTGCCCGCGTAGTACAGCAGGTCGTTCTCGAAGATTTCCACGCCGTCGAAGCCGGCAGCGGCGATGGCTTCGAGTTTCTCGGGCAGGGTGCCGCTCAGCGAGACGGTGGCGATCGAGCGATGCATACTTCAGCTCCTTGTAGATAACGATCTCTACGGATCGTGTAATGACCTGGGCCCGGCACCAGAAGCGTAGCCGACGAGGCGTTCGAGCCTGGGGTTTACCAGGCCGTTCAATCCCCTTATGCCATTTCTTGAGGCCTGCAGCGATTATTCGTGCGCTCGCGGGAAGCGGCAATTCAAAGTGTACGAACTAGTTAGTATTTCGTGCGATTATCGAACACTAGGCCGTTTATCGAATTGACGCTATTTCACGACTTGCAACACCATGTTTCCCACTGCAGTGACGGAAACCCTTCCGCCGCGACCAGCAAACAACCCGGCTCCATCCATAACAATTTCAATAAGAGTACGCCCATGCTCACTTCCCAGCCCCTGCATACCCGCATACCATTCGCACGCTTTTTGGCACCCACCCGGCCAACTGCGTCTGCGCACGTCCAACCCTGACTCGCGACACTCCGCTCGATAATCCTGAAAGCGGGTCGACCGGTGCCATCCACAAGGCCGGTCCCCACACGCTGTGGCCAAGCCGCACCCAGTTGCCGCTTCGCTCGGCGCTCTAATAACAACGGAGACCATGATGGCTAAGCCCTCAACTTCACAAGCCAAGAAAGCCACTGCCAGCGGCTGGGTCGGTTCAGCGCTGGAGTACTACGATTTCTTCATCTACGCCCAGGCCGCGGCGCTGATCTTCCCGCAGATCTTCTTTCCCAACACCGATCCGAAGATGGCCATCGTCGCCTCGCTGGCAACCTACGGCGTCGGCTACCTGGCGCGCCCGGTAGGTGCATTCGTGCTCGGCCATTGGGGCGACACCCGTGGTCGCAAGAACGTGCTGCTGCTATGCATGTTCCTGATGGGCATCTCCACAATGGCCGTCGGCCTGCTGCCGACCTACCACGATATCGGTCTGCTGGCTCCGGCCATGCTGGTCGTGCTGCGCCTGATCCAGGGCTTCGCGGTAGCCGGTGAGATCTCCGGCGCCAGCTCGATGATTCTCGAGCATGCGCCCTTCGGACGAAGAGGCTTCTACGCCAGCTTCACGCTGCAAGGCGTGCAGGCCGGCCAGGTGCTCGCCGCTGCGGTGTTCCTGCCGCTCGCCTACTTCATGCCGAGCGAGGCGTTCAACGACTGGGGCTGGCGGATCCCGTTCCTGCTCAGTGCCTTCGTACTGCTGGCGGGTTTCATCATCCGTCGCGAGGTTCACGAAACGCCGGCCTTCGTCAACGAAGAGAACAAGCAGAAGATCGCCAAGTCGCCGATCTCCGAAGCATTCAGCACCAGCTGGCGGACCATGTTCCTGGTCATGGTGATGGCGCTGATGAACGTGATTCCGGTGGTGGCGACCATCTTCGGTGGCGCTTATGCCGTGCAACCGGCCTACGGGATCGGCTTCGACAAGAGCGTCTATCTGTGGATTCCGGTGGTGGGCAACATAGTCGCGGTGCTGGTGATTCCCTTCGTGGGCAACCTCTCCGACAAGATCGGCCGCCGCCCGACCATGATCACCGGCGCGCTGGGCTCTGGCCTGCTGGCGTTCGGTTATCTGTATGCGATCAGCATCAGCAACGTGCCGCTGGCGTTCATCATGTCGCTGCTGATGTGGGGCGTGGTCTACCAGGGCTACAACGCGGTGTTCCCGAGCTTCTACCCTGAGCTGTTCCAGACCCGCTACCGCGTGTCGGCCATGGCCATCGCCCAGAACATCGGCACCATGCTCACCGCCATGCTGCCTGCGCTGTTCGCCCTGGTCGCACCGCCCGGCTCGGACAACATTCCATGGCTGATCGGCGGCCTGGCATTCGGCATCACCTGCCTGTGCGCCCTCGCCGCCTTCATCGCACCGGAAACCTACCGCGTTCCGATGAGCGAACTGGGTAAACCCGGCGCCAAGCCGATGGACAAGGCCGAGTACGACGCCGCTCGCCAGAACAGCGTGAACGAAGCCAGCCACTAACCAGGCAGACGTAAAAAAGAGAAGGCCCTTAACGGGCCTTCTTGTATTTCCGGGAGCTGAAATTTCAGCGCTTTCTGCGTTGCTGATAAGCCGCCGCCAGCCCGCTAAGACAGATGATGGCGATACCCACCTTGGCACTCGCCTCGGGGTCGTGACCAAAGATGATCAGCCCCAGCAGGCCGGCGAAGACGATCTGGCAGTAACCGAACGGCGCCAGCAGCGCCGGCGCGGCGTGGCGGAAGGCCTTGGTCAGCAGCAGGTGAGCGAACATGCCGCACGCACCGAGCGCCAGCATCAGCGGCAAGTGATGCCACTGCGGCAGTTGCCAGAAGAACGGCACCAGGCAGCTCATCAGCAAGGTATTGAGCAGGCCGGTGAAGAAGTTGCTGGTGGTCGGCGTGTCGTACTGGCTGAGCAGACGCGTGAGTATCTGGTATGCCGCGAAGCAGCTGGCCGAACAGAGCGGCAGCAGTACGGCCGGGGTGAACAGGTCGCCACCCGGGTGCACGATGATCAGTACGCCCACGAAGCCCACCAGCACCGCGGCCCATTGCCCCCGGCTGACACGCTCCTTGAGCAGCGGCACCGACAACGCGGTAACCAGCAGCGGCGCCAGGAAGTTGACCGCCGTTGCCTCGGCCAGTGGGATGTACAAGAGGCCGGTGGTGAAGAACAGGCTGCAGCCCAGCAGGCAGATCGCCCGCAGCGCCTGCAACCCCGGCCGTTTGCTGCGCAGCACGCGCAACCCCGAGTGCGGCAGGAAGATGCCGGCCATCAGCAGCGTGTGCACCACATAGCGCGCCCACACCACCATGATCACCGGATAGATGCCGGAAAGGTACTTGGACAGCGCGTCGTGGCTGGCGAACAGAAAGGTCGCCAGCACCACCAGGGCGATGCCCTTCAAGGGATGATTGACGCCTGACAGCGAACTCGGGGTGCTCATGGGAATTCTCGTGATCCAGACGTCATTATCGGTAGCAAACTAACTATATGTGCGGTCTGCCGCCATTGCGGATTTCAGTATGGGCTATGCCGAAAGGTCGAGACGTTTCAACAGCGCCAGAGCCTTGTCGATGGCCATCTGCGCCCGCTGCGTCGGATCCTCCACCTGCCGGGTGGGGATTTCCAGACTCAACGGAACATTGGCCGGTAGACAGCGCAACAGCCCCGACAAGTCACAATCACCGTCACCGGGAAAGCGCCGCTCGTTACGCGCCTGGCGCAGAATCTCCGCCATGTCGTGCGGCCGCGGCCCGGCCACGTCGCACAGTTGGGCATAACCCAGCCATGATGGTTCCACCTGCTGCAACTCGTCGAGGCGTGACCCCGAGCGATTGAAATGAAAGGCGTCGACCAGCACGCCGCCGTTGTCGCGGCCGGCCTGGCGCACGATACGCACTGCCTGCGAGAGATCGGCAACGTTGGTCCAGGGCATGAATTCCAGATGGGGCCGCAAACCGTACGCCCTGGCGCGGTCGCACAATTCGCTGAAATTGTCGGTCAGCCGCGCTTCATCCGGGTCGTTGCCGGCGACCAGCACCTCACGCGCACCGAACTCGGCGCCAACCTCCAGCACCGTCTCGAAATCGCTGCAGCGTGTATGGGGTTTGAGCCGCAGGATCTCGACGTCGAGTACGCCGATGCCGGTGTCGCGCAGCCGCCTGAGCGTCTGCCGGCGCAGATCCGCGTCGGCCACCAGCGCGAAGTGATGTTCCTCCTCGGTGGCGGGAATCAGCCGCAGGCCGACGTGGCTGTAGCCCGTTCGGGCTGCCACCTCGACCATCTGCGGGGGCGCGAGCTCGAGGACGGTCAGGCTGGCCAGGGACATCGGACGTTCGTGGGTGTGCATCGATCTCTCTCCGGGCCGAGGCCCATGAATGGACGTTGGCTCAGACGGATTCGGGTACGGTGGCGCAGCCCTGCTCGGCGGCGCGGCAGATGGCGTCATACAGCGCCAGGGTGCGCCCGGCATCGGCTGCACTGACCAGCGGCAGTGCTTCACCCCGCGCAACCTCGATGAAGTGCCTGAGCTGCAACAGCAATGCGGGAGCAGCCTCGTACGATTGCTCCGCGCTCTGCAAGGGCTCGTGCCAGCCAGCGCCTGGCGAAGCGTACGACCAGTAACGCAGCTGCGGGATGCTCAGCGAACCTGCGGTGCCGGCCAGCAGGTAGCACGGCTGATCGGGCTGCCGTGGATACACCGGGTTTTCCCCGGCGCTGAGCTCCCAGCTCCAGGGAGCCGCCGCCGCGTCTGAGCCGGTCAGGCTACCCAGCGCACCATTGGCGAAGCGCAGGATGATCGCCGCGCCGTCCTCGTTGGCGAAGCCGCGCACGGCGTTGCTGGTGAGGGCCTGAACCTGGTCCACCTCGCCACACAGGTAGCGCAGCAGATCCAGATCATGGATCAGGTTGGTCAGCAGCATCCCCGCGCCGGGCTCGCGCCGCCAAGGCACGTCGTAATAGCTGTCCGGCTTCTGCAGTTGCCAGAGCGCCGTCACCGTGGTGAGTCGCCCCAGGACGCCCTGCAGCATCAACTCCCGCGCCTTGCCGATCAGCGGATTGTGGCGGCGGTGGTGACCCACGAGCACCGGCACGCCGCTGCGCTGCACGGCAGCCACCAGTTCGCGCACTTCCTGCAGGTTGACACCGACCGGCTTTTCGAGCAATGCCGGCAGGCCGGCCTCGATACAGCGCAACGCAGTGGGCACATGGGCCGCATTGGGATTGGCGATGATCACCGCCTGGGCCAAGTGGCTGTCGAGCAGGCCCTGTAGTTCATCGAAACACGGTACCCCGTGGTCGGCGGCCAGCTGCCGGGCCTGCTCGGTAGGATCGACGATCGCGCAAAGAGTGGCGTGCGGCAGCTCGCGCAGATAGCTGAGGTGTTGCCGGCCCATGATGCCGGCGCCGATCAGGGCGATTCGCAAAGGGTTCAAGACATGAGTCCTTTTCTGATTGTTATAGGCGCAGCGCGCTCGACAACAATCTAGAACTCAGTTCCACATTTAATCAACTCCGGATGGAGCGCTCGGCCGTTAATCGAACGTTATCGGCCACTCACACGAACAGGTCGGAAGCCTGGCTCGCTGACGACAGCTCGGCAGCCGCTTCCAGCAGCAAGGGTGCAAGCTGTTCCATGCGTTCGCCGGGCATGCGCGCGCTGGGGCCGGCGATGCTCAGCACGCCAATCACGCCACCTCGCTGCGGGTGGCTGACCACCGCAGCCAGCGCGCAGGTACCCAGGGAGGAAGTTTCCATCACGGTCGCATAGCCGCGCTCGCGGGCACGCTGCAGATAAGCGAGCAACGCCTCATCGTCATGGGGCGCGTTGGGGCCGAACTCGCTGTCGTCGGGAATGTGCTGGCGCGCCACCAGCGCCAGTGCGTCGGCGTCCGCCAGGTTGGCCAGCCAGGCATGGCCGGAGGCGGTGTAGCGCAGCGGCGCGTCACGGCCCATGTCGGGGTCATAGCGCAGGCCCGAGCGCGCGCCCTGGGATTTGGCGATCCAGGTCTGTCGCTCGCCTTCGATCACCCCCAGGCGCACCAGTTCGCCACTTTGCCGGGCCAGGCGATCGAGGATCGGCTGCACGATGTCGGCGCCGCTGGCCGACAGGTAGCGAAAACCCAGGGCGACCAGCTTGGTCGAGAGCCGATAGCGGCTGGTATCGGCGTCCTGGCGCACGTAACCCAGGCGCACCAGCTCGGCGAGCATGCGATGCGTGGCGCTTTTGGGAATCTGCAGCTGCTCGGCCAGCGTCTGCATCGGCACATCACCGGAACCCGCCAGGCTCTCCAGAAGATTCAGTGCCCGTTCTATCTGGCTGCCAGCCATGGTCATGCCCTCGAATAATTTGCCGCGATTCTAAAGACCCAGCGGTGCCGGCGGAACCGCCACATTCTGAAATCATCGCAGCCACCGTCGGGATCGCTGCGGGTTGGCTGCGCCCGAACATGAGGCCATAATCCAGACCGGCTATTTGTACTAACTGGTTCGTTCTTGTTCGGTTATCGAACAGGAACCGATTTGGTGAATTGAAATAGCCCGCATCACCACACAGTATTCCCAGCACTTGCGTGAGACATGCAGGTTTTGCCAGCGCCACTCACGAAAAAATGCCTTACCTATAAATATAAGAAGGTCACGCCATGCCACAGCTCAACACTGTGTTCACCCGCGCCCGGCAGATCAGCCTGAGCGCCATTCGCTCCCTGGCCAATACGCACAGCGATGCCGCCTCGTCCTTCGCGCCGGCGGCCCTCGACATGCTCACTTTCCAGACGCCCCAGCGCTCTACCCACGCGCCGATTCGCCAACCCGGCACACGCGCCTGAGCGGTTTTCCAACGCGGGCAGCACGGCTGCATCTTGGAGTGAGTCATGAGTACATCGAAAAAAGTACCGGTGGGTGAGCGCACCTTCTGCATCCTGCTGGTGGTCTTCAGCCTGTTCGTTCTCTATCAGGCCTATCTGATTTCCGGGTTCTCCTCGATCAGTTCGCCCGGCGCCTTCCCCCTGGGGGCCGGTGCCGTGCTGCTGATCGCCGCCGTGCGAGTGCTCTGGGAATTACGCGGCAAGCCGACTCACGGCGAGAGCTGGGCGGCCTCGGCCAAGCGTTTCAGCCACGAGCACTTCCCACGCCACATCGTAGTCTTCACCCTGCTCTCGGTGGCCTACCTGGCCGTCATTCAATGGGCGAGCTTCTACGTCAGCACCTTCGCCTTCCTGATGCTCTCCATCGTCTACCTGCGGCGCGGCAAGGTGCTTTCAGCCCTGGTGGCCAGCGGCATCTCGGTGCTGGCCATCTACCTCCTGTTCACCCTGGCGTTCAGCGTCTACCTGCCCTGAGACGAGACTTCCATGAGCGATACCTTTTCCTACCTGCTGATGGCCTGGATGGACCCCAACCTGCTGATGCTGACGGCGCTCGGCACCTTCGCCGGCATCTACATCGGTGCCATTCCCGGCCTCTCGGTGACGATGGCGGTGTCCATCCTCGTCTCGTTCACCTTCTCCTGGGACGTCAACGACGCCCTGGCGCTGATCGTCGGCATCTTCATCGGCGGCGTATACGGTGGCGCGCGCAGCGCCATCCTGCTGAACATCCCCGGCGGCCCTTCTTCGGTGGCCACCTCGTTCGACGGTTACCCGCTGGCCAAGCGTGGCGAGGCCGGTCGCGCCATCGGCCTGAGCACGGTGATGTCGGTGATCGGCGGGCTGGTCGGTACAGGGGTACTGGCTTTGGCGGCACCGATACTCGGCGACTTGGCGCTGCAGTTCGCGCCCCGCGACTACTTCCTGATCGCCGCCATCGGCCTGATGCTGGTCGGCAGCCTTGCCGAGGGCAGCCTGGCAAAGGGCATCTTCGCTGTCGCCCTGGGCGCGATCATCGGCATGGTCGGCATGGACCCGGTCACCGCCGAAGGGCGCTTCACCATGGGCCAGATGGAGCTGATGGGCGGCATTCACTACGTGGTGGTGATGATCGGCCTGTTCGGCGTCGCCGAAGCGCTCTTCCAGCTGCACAACCTCAGTACCCAGGCGGTCAAGCAGAAGGTCGACAAGATCATTCCGTCGGTGGCGATGGTGCTCAAGTTCCTGCCGCTGTCGCTGCGTACCTCGATCATCGGCGTGCTGGTCGGCGTGCTGCCTGGCGTCGGTGGCGAGATCGCCGCTCTGCTCGCCTACGACCATGCCAAGCGCACGGTCAAGAACCCGACCAGCCCGTTCGGTGAAGGCGCCTACGAAGGCCTGGTGGCACCAGAAACCGCCAACAGCGCTGCCGTCGGCAGCGCCTACGTGCCGATGCTGACGCTCGGCATGCCGGGCGACGCGGTCACCGCGGTGATCATCGGCGCGCTGGTCATCCACGGCCTCAACCCCGGCCCGATGCTGATGGTCGAGAACCCGCACATCTTCTGGTTCACCGTCGGCAATCTGGCGCTGGCCAACATCTTCCTGCTGATCTTCGGGCTGATGGGTATCAAGCTGTTCGCCAAGGTCGTCGAGCTGCCCAAGGCCGTGCTGATTCCGCTGATCCTGGTGCTCTGCACCGTCGGCTCCTACTCGCTGAACAGCAGCATGACCGAGGTGTACTGGATGCTTGGTTTCGGCCTGCTCGGCTATTTCCTCAAAGCGTTCGGCTTTCAGATGGGGCCGATCATCCTTGGCGTAATCCTCGGCCCGCTGATGGACAGCTCCTACCGCCAGGCCATGGCCTCGGTCGGCGACAACCCGGTCGAGCTGCTCGGCGAGCTGGTCAGCAGCCCGCTGTCGCTGATTCTCACCAGCGCCCTGGTGCTGGTGCTACTGAGCAACACGCCGCTGTTCG
The DNA here is from genome assembly GCF_007993955.1 of Pseudomonas sp. AG1028. Taxonomy (NCBI): domain Bacteria; kingdom Pseudomonadati; phylum Pseudomonadota; class Gammaproteobacteria; order Pseudomonadales; family Pseudomonadaceae; genus Pseudomonas; species Pseudomonas sp. AG1028. The sequence goes on along the minus strand of NZ_VIVP01000016.1, from coordinate 36,013 downwards.
GCTGGCTCAAACGCAAGCGCAAGGCCGCTTCGGTTCAACCTTGATACACCGCGTCACGCATGCCCGGAAACGGATATATAAAAACAACCAATGGAGAGTCTCCAACATGCTCAAGCAACTACTTACCGGCGTCGCATTTTCCCTTAGTGCACTGACGCTCGCCCTGCCCGCCCATGCCGAATACCCGGAACGCAGCATCCAGGCAGTAATTCCCTGGGGTGCCGGCGGTGCCACCGATAACGTGATGCGCAGCCTGGCGCCCTACGTCGAGAAGGAACTGGGCACCAAGCTGATCCTCAACAACCGCCCCGGCGGCACCGCCGTGATCGGCAGCAGCTACGTGATGCAGCAGAAACCCAACGGCTACACCCTGCTGCTCGGCGCCGAAAACCCGCAGCTGTATCCGGTGCTCGGCCTGGCCAAGTTCGACTACAGCGATTTCTACCCGGTCAACATCATTGGCCAGAACGTTGTGGTGATCGCCACCAACGCCGACAGCCCGTTCAACTCCATGGCCGAGCTGCTGGCCGCCGCCAAGGAAAAGCCGGACACCTTGCGCATGGGCTCCACCGGCGCTGGCGGCCTGCCGAGCACCGTCCACGCCATGGTCAACGCCGTCGGCGAGCTGAAGGTGCGTGAAGTAACCTTTGGCGGCGACGGCCCGGGCATCACCGCGCTGATGGGCAAGCACATCGACTTCATGCCGCTGAGCCTGGCAGCCGCCCAGGAACTGGTGCGCTCCGGCAAGCTCAAGGCGCTGGCCGTGCTGGCCGCCGAGGAAGTGCCGGAGCTGCCGGGCGTCGAACCGATCACCAAGGCCCTTCCGGACATCGGCGAATACCTACCATGGGGCCCGTTCTGGGGCGCGTTCGTGCACAAGGACACCCCGGACGACATCAAGCAGAAGCTGGTCGAGGCCTACTCCAAGGCCGTGGCCAATGAAGAGTTCCAGGGCTTCCTGAAGAACTACGGCGCCCAGAGCCTGAACCTCAATGGCGCCGAAGCCGAGCAATTCCTCAAGCGCTGGCAGTCGGTCACCGCCTGGTCGATGTACAAGGCCAAGGCCATCGAGATCTCACCGGACAGCGTTGGTATCGAGCAACCCTGATAACCGGGCTGGGCAGGCAAACTGCCCAGCCTGTGCTGTAGCGGAGCGCCCAGTCGGGCCAACTCCATCAATCGATGACAGAAAAACGCTTCCGCCCAGGCGGCAGGACTCGTGCGTCCTGAGAAAAGGAAAATCGTCATGAAACCGATCGAAACCGCAGTTCGCAGCCGCTGTTTGCTCGCCCCCTCGCTGCTGGCCCTCGGCGTTGCTCTCGCCCTGCCGATGGGCGCCCACGCCGAGGGCTTCGTCGACGACGCCAAGGTGTCGCTGAACCTGCGCAACTTCTATATCAACCGCAACTTCACCAATCCCGAGGGCCCGAGCGCGGCGGCGCCGCAGAGCAAAGCCGAGGAATGGACGCAGAGCTTCATTCTCGATGCCCGCTCCGGTTACACGCCGGGCGTGGTCGGCTTCGGGGTCGATGCGCTGGGCATGCTTTCGCTCAAGCTCGACGGCGGTCGCGGCACCTACGGCACCGGCCTGCTACCCCGGCATGACGACGGCCGCCCGGCTGACGATTATGGTCGCCTGGCGCTGGCTGCCAAGGCCAAGATCTCCAAGACCGAACTGAAGGTCGGCGAATGGATGCCGGTGCTGCCGATCCTGCGTGCCGACGATGGTCGCTCGCTGCCGCAAACGTTCGAAGGTGCCCAGGTCACCTCCAACGAAATCGCCGGCCTGACGCTGTACGGCGGCCAGTTCCGCCAGAACAGCGAACGCAACAACGCCAGCATGGAAAACATGTTCCTGAACGGCAACAGCGCAGCCAATGACTCCAACCGTTTCAACTTCGTCGGCGGCGAGTACAAGTTCAACGGCGACCGCACCATGATCGGCCTGTGGGGCGCCGAACTGAAGGACGTCTACGAGCAGCAGTACCTGCAACTGACCCACAGCCAGCCCATCGGCGACTGGACCCTGGGCGCAAACCTCGGCTATTTCCAGGGTGAAGACGACGGCTCCGCGCGCGCCGGCAAACTGGACAACAAGACCTACTCGGGCCTGTTCTCCGCCAAGTACGGCAGCAACACCTTCTACGTCGGCCTGCAGAAGGTTACCGGCGACACCGGCTGGATGCGCGTCAACGGCACCAGTGGCGGCACCCTGGCTAACGACAGCTACAACTCGTCCTACGACAATGCCAAGGAAAAATCCTGGCAGGTACGGCATGACTTCAACTTCGCCGGTGTCGGTATCCCGGGCCTGACCCTGATGAACCGCTACATCAGCGGCAGCAACGTGCATACCGCTGCAACCGACGATGGCAAGGAATGGGGCCGTGAGACCGAGCTGGCCTACGTGATCCAGGACGGCGCCTTCAAGAACCTGAGCGTGCGCTGGCGTAACGCGAGCATCCGCCGCGACTTCAGCAACAACGAGTTCGACGAGAACCGCCTGATCTTCAACTACCCGCTGTCGATCCTGTAAGCCAGCGTACCCTTCTCCAGTGTCACCCTTTGCCCGTCCCTGCGACGGGCTTTTTCATGGCCAACGGGAAAGAACACTCGCCGGAACAAAAACGACGGACAGCAGAAAACGCCGCTGCGGTAGGTACCGAGCGCCGAAGCTGTATTTCGAAAATCGAGTGACCCGAACGGGCCTGGGAGATGGAGGCGATCCTGCCAGCCACACCCCGGCACACAATGTTCCCGCTGTGGCTGCTTCCTTCCGGATCTGACCAGGTTCACGGGTAATCGTTGCGGGGGGACCGGCAGGACCACCATAAAGCGGCTCACCATGCAGTGAGCCGGCGCCATTGTACCGGCTTGTGCCGAACTTACAACTGCTTCAAGCACTTAGCGTATATGTGCGGCCTCAGACGCGGAAGCGGCCGACCAGTCGCGCGAGGTCCCCGGACAGCTCGGACAGGCGCTGACTGGCTTGGGTGCTCTGCTGCGAGGTGTTCGCTGCCTCGTTGGAGAGTTCACGAATATCGGTGATATTACGGGCGATCTCCTCGGTGACACTGCTTTGCTGCTCACAGGCGGTGGCGATTTGGGCCGTCATATCGTTGATGCGTTGCAGCGAATCACTGGTATCGCTTAGAGCCTGATCCACACCCGCTGCCTGCTCGACACTTTCCCGGGCCTTCAAACTGCCCGAGTGGGTGGCTTTGACGGCATTCTGCACACCGCCTTGCAGGCGCTGGATCATGTCCTGAATGTCGGTTGTCGACTGTTGGGTGCGCGCTGCCAGAGCCCGCACCTCGTCGGCCACCACAGCGAAGCCGCGCCCCTGTTCGCCCGCTCGCGCGGCCTCGATTGCGGCGTTGAGGGCCAATAGATTGGTCTGCTCGGCAATGCCGCGGATCACCGCCAATACCTCACCAATGCGACCGGCTTCCTGCTCCAGCGCCTGAATGCTCTGCGAAGCACTCTCCACTTCACCAGCCAGATGACGAATGGTCTGAATGGTCGCCCCGACCACCCGCGCGCCTTCACGGGACTGGGTTTCGGCGTGACGTACGCTATCGGCTGCGCCTTGGGCACTACGCGCGACCTCATGCACCGCTGCACTCATTTCAGTGGCTGCGGTACTGACCTGATCGACCGCCGCATGCTCGCTGTTGATCAGCCGGTCATTGGTGGCGGCCATCACCGCCAGGCCTTTCGCCGCACTGGCGACCTCGCCGGTGACCCGACCTACATCGCTGATCATCGGGTGCAGCTTGTCGAGGAAACGATTGAAGCTGGCACTGAGGCGGCCGAGCTCGTCGCGTGACGATACTTCAAGGCGTACGCGTAGGTCGCCATCGCCATCGGCCAGTTGGTCAATGCGGTCGAGCAAGCGGTGTAGCGGCCGCGTGACCAGCGTGGGGAAGGCGATGATCAGCAGCAAGCAGACCAGCAACCCGCTGCCCACTGCCACACCGAGCTGCCAGCCAAGGCGTTCGCCGTGGGCAATAGCCGCTGTACCGACATCCTTGGCAGCCTGATCCTCCAACTCGCCAAGCTTGTTGATCACCTCGCGCATGGCATCGAATTGCGCCTCGCTGTCGCCGAAGCTCAAGCGGGCGGCGGCGGCCGGATCCGTGTTGATCAGTTGCATGACTTGAGCGGCACTGCGCTGCCAGGTTGCGAATGCACGTTCGAAGTCGCCCACCAGGCGCATGGCCTCGTCGCCCGGCGCCATCTGCCCATAGGCACGGACGCGGTCAGCGGCCTGCTGAACGTTTTCTGCCTGGGACTGGCGCAGATCCGCTACATGTTCTCGAGCACCATCGCTGAGCAGGCTGCGCTCGGCGACTAGCGCCTGATAGAGGTCGCGGTCGGCGTTGAGCAGCAGACTCACGCCTGGCAGAAATTGGTGAGTGAGTCGATTGCTGGCGCCAACCACCTGGCTGATGCCCCACATAGCCAGGCTGCCCATCAGCACCAGCAACAGTGCGAGGAAGATGATCGGCAGGGCAATCTTCGAACGAAACCCAAGATCGGCGAATAAGCGCAACATGGCTTCCCCCAGCAGAACCGGAATGGCTCTGGCGACTGTTTTCAGGAGAATAGCCCCATTTAAAGGAACAGAAAGGCAAACCGCCAGTATCTTTACGCGAACTTAACACCCTTGGAAAAACATGAGAAACGCTCGCAAGCGCACGGATTTGAGCAGTACGGCGGAATTAACCGGCAGCAGGTAGGTCACAATGAAGCCTGACCGATCGGGCAGTGCAGCTCTGATCGATCAACTATGAGTAGCGGCGTATCCAGCGCCAGACTTTTCATCCCCAAGGAGCAATCACATGGCCATTACCAAAGACCAACTGATCGGTGACATCGCAGAAGCTATCGACACGCCGAAGACCACCGTCCGCGCGGCACTCGATCAGCTGAGCGAGATCGTCAGCGATGCGTTGGAAAATGGTGGTGAAATCACCCTGCCGGGCATCGGCAAACTGAAGGTAAGCGAGCGCCCGGCGCGCACCGGTCGCAACCCGCAGACTGGCAAAGCCATCGAAATCGCTGCCAAGAAGGTCGTGAAGTTCGTACCGGCCAAGGCACTGACCGACGCGGTCAACTGATCCATCAGCGGGGCGTCACAAGGCGTCCCGCTGCTCTTCCCCGCAAAGAACGCCCTCCTTTAAGACTGAACCCCCGCCAGCCTGACGCCTCAAACGACGACACTCGTCAGATGCAGGCTCGCCATGCTCGCCGATCGCGAACTCACCTTCCGCGCCCTGTTTTCCGGTGTATTGCTCGGCGCCCTGCTGACGCCGTCTAACATTTATTCCGGGCTGAAAATCGGCTGGTCGTTCAACATGTCGATCATCGCCCTGCTGGTCAGCTACGGCATCTGGCAAAGCCTGGTGCGCTGGCGTCTGGGCACCGCCTGGAGCATGCGCGAAAGCAACATCAATCAGACCACCGCCTCGGCGGCCGCTTCGATCATCTCCGGCGGCCTGGTGGCGCCCATACCAGCTTACACCCTGCTGACCGGGCAACAGCTGCCGACGCTGCCATTGGTGGCCTGGGTGTTCTCGGTGAGCTTTCTGGGTATCTGGGTGGCCTGGTACCTGCGTCGCAGCATGGTCGAGGACACCCGCCTGCGCTTTCCCGAGGCGGTCGCCACCCTGGAAACCATGCAGCAGGTCTACAACCATGGCCGCGATGCGCTGCAACGTCTCTGCGTGCTCGGCGCCGCGGCGCTGCTCGGCGGGCTGGTGAAATGGGCAGATACCTTCCTATACAACCTGCCGCGCTGGTCGCCCAGTGCGCAACTGGAACGGCTGACCTTCAACCTCGACCCGTCGCCGCTGCTGATCGGCTTTGGCGGCATCATCGGCATCCGAGTAGGCCTGTCGTTGCTGCTTGGTGCCTTGATCGCCTGGGGCGGCCTGGCTCCGTGGTTGCTGAGCAGTGGCCTGGTCGCGCTCGCCGATGATGCCAGCGGCCCGCAGTTCGCTCCGCTGGTAGAGTGGCTGCTATGGCCCGGCGTGACCCTGCTGGTCTGCGCCACCCTGACCGCCCTGGCGGTGCGCTTCGTGGCGAGCCGGCGTATCGCCAGCGCCGCTGGCGATACGCCCCGGCAGAGCCCTGCCAAATTGCCGCTGCTGATGCTGGTTCTGGCGTCCTTGCTGGTGCTGACGCTGCAGGTGCTGCTGTTCGACATCGACCCGCTGATGGCGCTACTCAGCGTGCCGCTGGCGGTGGCGCTCGCCTGCATGGCCGCGCGGGTGGTCGGGGCGACCGGCATTCCGCCAATTGGCGCCACCGGGCAGCTGTCGCAACTGACGTTCGGGGTGATCGCACCGGGGCAGGTCAGCGTCAACCTGATGGCCGCCAATACCGCCGGCGGCGCCGCCGGCCAGTGCACCGACCTGCTCAATGACTTCCGGGTCGGCCACGCCATCGGCGCCAAGCCTTACAACCAGTTGATCGCCCAGTGCCTGGGCATTCTGGTCGGCAGCATCGTCGGCGTGCTGGTCTACCAGATCCTGATCCCCGACCCACAAAGCATGCTGATCACCCAACAATGGCCGGCGCCCGCCGTCGCCACCTGGAAGGCGGTCGCCGAAGTGCTGGGTTATGGCCTCGATTCTCTCGACGTGAGCATTCGCTGGGCCATGCTGGCCGGCGCCCTGGGCGGCGTGGTGTTTGGCGTGTTGGAAGCGAGCCTGCCGGTGCAGTCGACCTTCGCCCGGCTGCTGCCGAGCTCGGCGGCCTTTGGCCTGGCGTTCATCATCCCGGCGTCGATCTCGCTGATGATGGCGATCGGCGCCCTGCTCGCCTGGGTATTTCAGTCGCGCTGGCGCAGCCTCGGCGAGCGTTTCACCATCGCCGCCGCGGCTGGGCTGGTGGCCGGCGAAAGCATCGTCGGGGTCGGCACGTCGTTCTGGATGATGTTGGCGGGTGGTTGAGAACGCATTGATGAGCCACTGCTGATGGGTTGTAGCCACGCAGGCCTCGTAGCCTGGCGTTGAGCGCAGCGAAACCCAGAAAACCCTGGGTGTCGCTGCGCTCGACCCGGGCTATGCGCTGCGCAGGAGCGTCGACCTCGGCGCGAGGTCGCGGTTTCTGGAGGCGTTAAACCGTCATTCGGCAGCGATCCCGTAATCGCCCAGCTTGGCGATAAACGTCTGCTCATCAAGCACCGGAATGTTCAGCTCGGTGGCCTTGGCCAGCTTCGAGCCGGCGCCGGGGCCGGCGACCACGCAGGTGGTTTTCGCCGATACCGAGCCGGCCACCTTAGCGCCCAGGCTTTCCAGCTTGTCCTTGGCGACATCGCGGCTCATCACTTCCAGGCTGCCGGTCAGCACCCAGGTCTGGCCAGCCAGCGGCAGGCCTTCGACGACCTTCTTCTCGCTCTCCCAGTGCATGCCGAAATCACGCAGTTGCGCCTCGATGGCCCGCGCGCGATCGGCGTTCTCGGCCTTGGCGAAGAACTCGCGCACCGACTGCTTGGCTTTTTCGTTGAGGCCCTTCATGGCGCTGAGGTCGAGCCAGTCGGCGGTGATCACCGCCTGCAGCGTCTTGAAGCGCTCGGCCAGGTTCTTCGCACCAGTGGCCGCCACGAACGGAATGTTCAACTTGTCGAGCAACCCGCCGAGCGTGGTGCTGGCAGCGAATTCAGCCGCCAGCTCGCCCTGGTCCTGCAGCTCGAGGCCACGCTCGAGCAAGTGCCTGATCACCGTCTGGTTGTGCGCATCCTCGAAGAAGCTGTGGATCTCGTGGGCCACTTCCAGGCCGATGTCCGGCAGATAGGTCAGCACTTCCGGCAATGCCTGGGTGACGCGCTCCAGCGAACCGAGGGAGCGCGCCAGCACCTTGGCGGTCTCTTCACCGACATCGGGAATGCCGAGGGCGTAGATGAAGCGCGCCAGGCTCGGGCGCTTGCTGTCGGTGATGGCGTCGAGCAGCTTGCGGCTGGATACTTCGGCAAAGCCTGCGAGGCCGACGATCTGTTCGAACTCCAGGGTGTAAAGGTCGGCTGGTGAGCCGACCAGGCCCTCGTCCACCAACTGCTCGACGCTCTTCTCGCCGAGACCCTCGATGTCCATGGCGCGTCGCGACACGAAATGGATGATCGCCTGCTTGAGCTGGGCGGCGCAGGCCAGGCGGCCGACGCAACGATACACGGCACCTTCGCTGACGGTTTCGCGGCCCTTGCTGCGTTTGATCAGTTGGGTGCGCTCCACCGCCGAGCCGCACACCGGGCACTGCTCCGGCACCGCCACCGGGCGCGCGTTCTCGGGGCGACGTTCGGTAACCACCTGCATCACCTGGGGAATCACATCACCCGCGCGGCGGATGATCACCGTGTCGCCGATCATCACCCCGAGGCGCGCCACCTCGTCCATGTTGTGCAACGTGGCGTTGGATACCGTCACACCCGCCACTTTCACCGGCTTGAGCCGTGCCACCGGCGTAACAGCGCCGGTACGGCCGACCTGGAACTCCACGTCGAGCAGCTCGGTGAGCTCTTCCATGGCGGGAAACTTGTGGGCGACGGCCCAGTGCGGCGTACGGGCGCGAAAGCCCAGCTGCTGCTGGTCTTCGATGTTGTTGACCTTGAACACCACGCCATCGATGTCATAGGGCAGGCCCATGCGTCGCTCGCCGATATAGCGGTAATAGGCGAGGCAGTCTTCCACACCCTTGGCCAGCTTCAGTTCGGGGCTGATGGGAATGCCCCAGGTTTTCAGGCGCTGCAGCATGCCGACCTGGGTCGGCGCCGGCTCGGCGCTGTGTTGGCCGAGGCCGTAGCAGCAGAACTCCAGCGGGCGGCTGGCGGTGATTTTCGAGTCCAGCTGGCGCAGGCTGCCGGCCGCGGCGTTGCGCGGGTTGGCGAAGGTCTTGCCGCCGATCTCGGCCTGAGCAGCGTTGAGACGTTCGAAACCGGCGCGGGACATGAACACCTCACCGCGCACTTCCAGCACATCCGGCCAGCCACTGCCCTGCAGCTTGAGCGGCACGTTGCGAATGGTGCGCACGTTGACGCTGATGTCTTCGCCGGTGGTGCCGTCACCGCGGGTGGCGCCGCGTATCAGCTTGCCGTCACGGTACAGCAGGCTCACTGCCAGGCCGTCGAGCTTGGGCTCGCAACTGTATTCGACCTCGGCACCGCCGCCGAACAGATCGCCGCCCTGCACACCGAGACCGTTCTGCACGCTGCGATCAAAGGCCCTCAGGTCGTCTTCTTCGAAGGCGTTGCCAAGGCTGAGCATGGGCACTTCGTGGCGTACTTCGCCAAAGGCGCTGAGCGCTTCACCGCCGACGCGCTGGGTCGGCGAATCGGGCGTCACCAGTTCCGGGTGCTCGGCTTCGAGGGTCTGCAGTTCGCGGAACAGGCGATCGTACTCGGCGTCGGGCACGCTCGGCTCGTCGAGCACGTAGTAGCGGTAGTTGTGCGCGTCCAGTTCGTTACGCAGTTCGAGGATACGTTGGGCGGAATCTTTCATGCGGGTCATTCTCGGCGGGCCACGGCCAGGGCACAGAAACGAAAAACCTCAAGCCAAGCGCTGGACTTGTAGCTTGAGGCTTGTCGGTGCCGCTTTCTTTCAGCGTTTTTGCGTCAACAGGCGGCGTTCGTATTCGACGATGCGCTGACGGTAATGTTCGATGGTTTGCGCGGTCAGCACGCTGCGCTGATCGTCCTTGAGCTCGCCATTGAGTTCATGGGCCAGCTTGCGCGCTGCAGCGACCATCACGTCGAAGGCCTGCTTGGGATGGCGCGGGCCTGGCAGGCCGAGGAAGAAACTCACCGCACGAGTGCTGAAGCCTTCGATGTCGTCCAGGTCGAAAGTGCCAGGTTTCAGGGCGTTGGCCATGGAGAACAGCACCTCGCCGTTGCCGGCCATGCTCTCGTGGCGATGGAAGATGTCCATCTCACCGAAACGCAGGCCGCTTTCCAGGATGTTTTGCAGCAGCGCCGGGCCCTTGAAGCCTTGCTCGTCGCGGGCGATGACGTTGATCACCAGCACTTCCTCGACCGGCGGCAGATCCTTGTCGCTCTGCTTGGCGGAGACGCTGGTGCGCGCGTCATCTTCATCGTCCACCGGGCTGAGCAGCGTCGGCACCGGCTCATCGGCGGTCAGATCCAGGTCGCCCTGGCGCGGCTCGCCGCGACGGCGGCTGTTGACGTCACGGGCGCTCATCGACGGCAGATCGTCTTCGTCCAGCGAGGGTTCATGGTTGCGCTCGACCACCCGGGGCGGGCTGAGCACGTCGGGATCGCCTTCTTCATCGGGAAGATTGGACAGGTTGCGGTCGAGCCGGAACTTGAGCTTGCCCTTGCCACCGCGCATCCGCCGCCAGCCATCGAAGAGGATGCCGGCGATGACGATGATACCGATGATGATCAGCCACTCGCGTAGACCGAATTCCATGAAATGTCCTGACCCCTAAAGCAAAAATTGATGAAAAAAGGCGTCCTGGCCCGTAATGATGACCTTGAAACGTGGCGCCAACTCCATGTTCTGAATGGCGTTTTCCCACGTGCAACAAAAGTGGGCGTTAAGCTAGCACGACGAAAGGCAACTTTACACCGGCAAAACGCTGTAAAACCGCCACTGCGGCCGGTTTTTACGCGACAAAAAACCTGTTTGGCCTTCTTAGCTGTCCACCATCGCCAAAGCCTCTTCGACATCCACCGCAACCAGACGCGAACAACCGGGTTCGTGCATCGTCACGCCCATCAACTGGTCGGCCATTTCCATGGCGATCTTGTTGTGGGTGATGTAGATGAACTGCACGGTTTCCGACATCTCCTTGACCAGCCGCGCGTAACGCCCGACGTTGGCATCGTCCAGCGGAGCGTCCACTTCGTCGAGCATGCAGAACGGTGCCGGATTGAGCTGGAAGATCGAAAAAACCAGCGCCAGCGCCGTCAATGCCTTCTCGCCGCCGGACAGCAAATGGATGGTGCTGTTCTTCTTGCCCGGTGGACGCGCCATGATGGTCACCCCGGTATCGAGTAGATCTTCGCCGGTGAGTTCCAAATATGCGCTGCCACCGCCGAAAACTTTCGGGAAAAGCGCCTGCAGGCCGGCGTTGATCTGGTCGAAGGTTTCCTTGAAACGATTGCGGGTTTCCCGGTCGATCTTGCGGATGACGTTTTCCAGGGTATCCAGTGCTTCGACCAGGTCGGCATTCTGGGCATCCAGGTAGCGCTTGCGCTCGGATTGCTGCTGGTACTCCTCGATGGCCGCTAGGTTGATCGCGCCGAGCCGCTGGATGCGCCCGGCCATCTGTTCCAAGGCCTGTTCCCAGGCCGCCTCGCTGGCGTCCTCGGGCAAGGTGGCGAGCACGCCGTGCAGATCAAAGCCCTCTTCCAGCAACTGGTCCTGCAAGGCCTTGCGGCGCACGTTCAGCGACTGCCATTCCAGGCGCTGCTGCTCCAGCTGGCCACGCAGCATTTGCGATTGCTGTTCGGCCTGGGTGCGGCGCTTCTCGGCATCACGCAGTTCGCGATCGGCATCTTCCAGCGCGAGGCGCGCCAGGCGCAGTTCCTCTTCGACGCCCATGCGCCGCTCCAGCAGCTCCTCGAGTTTCAGGCGCAACTCTTCCAGCGGTGCAGCACCCTCTTCCAGGTTCAGGTCGAGCTGCTCGCGCTTTTCCGTGAGGCGCTCGGATTGCAGCTCGAGGCGTTCCAGGGCCTGACGAGTGGAATCGTGCTGAGCACGCAGCGAGCCCAGGCGTACGGCCAACTGGTGGGCGTGATCCTTGTGCTGACGGGCCTCCTGGCGGACACGATCAAGCCGCTCGCGCAAGGCATCGCGGCTGGCCAGCAGGCTTTCGCGCTGCTCGGTATCCAGGGCCATGCTGTCGAGGGCGTCCTGCAGGTACAGGCGTGCCTCACCCAACTGTTCGGTTTCCATGGCCCGCTGCTCGGCCAGCTCCTGCTGCTCGGCCTCGATGCGCCGACGCCGCAGCAACAACTGCTCGGCCTTGGCCTGACCGGCTGACAGCCGCGCCTTCAGCTCGCCCAGGCGGCGCGCCTGATCCTGCAACTGGCGGCGCTGCTGCTCGCGCAATTCTTCTTCCTGACGCTGGCGCTCGCGCAGGGCCTGCAGGCTTTCCTCCAGCAGCGCCAGCGCGGCCTCGCGCTCGTCCCGCTCCAGGCCCAGCGTCTCCAGCTCCTGAGCCCGGGCCAGGACGCCGCTCTGCGCCTCGCTGGCACGCCGCACCCGCAGGAAGTGCCGGCCAACCCAATAGCCATCGCGGCTGACCAGGCTTTCGCCGGATGCCAGCGTGGCGCGTTCTGCCAGGGCCTGATCGAGGTTTTCGACAGGGCGCACGCGGCCCAGCCAGGGCGCCAGGTCCACGGGTGACTCGACCTTGTCCAGCAGGCTGCCGGGGATGCGCTGGCTATCGCCGGCCGCCGACACCAGGCGCAATTCGCCCTGCTCAAGGGCGGCGAAATCCAGCCCGCCGAAATCATCCTGCAGCACGGCCTGCAGGTCGGCACCGAGTACGGTTTCCACCGCCAGCTCCCAGCCGGCTTCCACCCGCAGGCCTTCGGCCAGGCGCGGGCGCTGATCGAGGCCGTTGTCGCGCAACCATTGCGCCGTGCCCTTGCCCGGATCCAGCGCGGCCTGCTGCAAGGCTTCCAGCGACGCGAGGCGACCATCGAGGCGTTGCAGCTCGCCCTGGGCCTGCTGCTGGGCCTGACCGGTGTGTTGCAGTTCGTCACGCAATTGCTGCAAGCGTTCGGCCTGCTCGGCTTCCTGTTCCTGCAATTGCTCCAGATCCAGCTCGCCGACCGCAATCTCCTCGCCCAGCTCGATGATCGCCGCATCTTCCGGGTCGGCCGCCAACTGCTGCAGCTCATCGCCCAGGCGCCGTTGGCGTTCACTGAGGCGCTCCAGGCTCTGCTCCAGTTGCTGGATGCGCGACTGCTGCACTTCGGCCTGGCGACGCGGCTCGGCGCTGCGCTGGTTGAAGGCGTCCCACTGCTCCTGCCAGCTGTGCATGCCGGTCTCGGATTCCTCCAGGGCGGCGGCGGATTCCTCGGCAGCCGCCGCGGTGATTTCCTGCTCCGGTTCGAGCATGGCCAGTTCTTCGCCGAGGGTCGCCAGCAAGGTGCGGTCATGGCCCAGGTGCGATTCGGTTTCCAGACGCGCGCGCTCGGCTTCGCGCAGGTCGTCCTGCAGCTGGCGCAGGCGTTGCTGGCCATGCTGGATGCTCTGCTCGACCCGGGCGATATCGCCGCCCACCGAATAGAAGCGCCCCTGTACCAGGTTGAAACGCTCGGACAGATCATGGTGGCCATCGCGCAGCCGTTCGATGCTGGCGTCGGCGTTGCGCTGCTCGGCCACCAGCGCCTCGAAGGAAACTTCCTGATTGCCGATCACCGCCTCGCGCTGGCCGACCTGCTCGTTCAGCGTCTGCCAGCGCAGCGCGGTCAGCTGCGCCTTGAGCTGACGCTCCTCGGCCTTGTATTCCTGATACTTCTCGGCCGCCTGGGCCTGACGGTGCAGGCGCTCGAGCTGGCGCTCCAGCTCTTCACGCAGGTCAGTCAGGCGCGCCAGGTTTTCCTGGGTGCGGCGGATACGGCTCTCGGTCTCGCGGCGGCGTTCCTTGTACTTGGAAATGCCCGCCGCCTCTTCGATGAAGTTGCGCAGCTCCTCGGGTTTGGCCTCGATCAGCTTGCTGATCATGCCCTGCTCGATGATCGAGTAACTGCGCGGGCCCAGGCCGGTGCCGAGAAAGATGTCGGTGATGTCGCGACGACGGCATTTCACGCCGTTGAGGAAATAGGTGTTCTGGCTGTCGCGGGTCACCCGGCGGCGAATGGAGATTTCCGCAAAGGCTGCGTACTCACCGGTCAGGGTGTTGTCGCTGTTGTCGAAGATCAGCTCGATGCTGGCCTGGGTCACCGGTTTGCGGGTGTTGGAGCCGTTGAAGATGACGTCGGTCATCGACTCGCCACGCAGGTTCTTCGCCGAGCTTTCGCCCATCACCCAGCGCACGGCGTCAATGATGTTGGACTTGCCGCAGCCGTTAGGCCCGACCACCGCCGCCATGTTGCTGGGGAAGTTCACCGTGGTGGGATCGACGAAGGACTTGAAGCCTGCCAGCTTGATGGATTTCAGGCGCACGGGCAGGCACTCGCCGAGACGGCAACCGGATTGGCAGGGAGGTCAGCGGCGCACAGCGTCATATAGGTCCTTGAGGCGCGATGCTTGGAGAGCGTGAGGCCTGGCCAATGGCCAGAAGGGGCGGGAGTTTAGCACAGCCAAGGCTCCAGCAAGCCCCGCGCATATGTACAGGGAACGCCGCCGCTTCGCTGGCATCCAATCGCCAGGCCAGCGCAATTGCCTGGCGCGTTTTCTTGCCGCCCGAGGTTCCCATGCAGACGTACCCATGCGCAGCGAAGCTGGATCGCCTGAATTTCTTTCTGGCTGATGTACGCGACGGGCTCGGGCCTTATCTCGCCATCTATCTGCTCTCGGTGCACAAGTGGCAGCCCGGCGATATCGGCCTGGTCATGGCCCTCGGTGGGCTGGCCGGCCTGGCGGCGCAGATTCCGGCTGGCGCCCTGGTCGACTGGGTGCGCGACAAGCGCCTGCTGGTCGCAGCCGCCTCCATTCTGGTCACCCTCGCCTGCCTGGTCACCCTGTGGCAGGCGCAATTCGCCTGGGTAGCGGTCAGCCAGATCGCCGCCGGCATGGCGTCTTCGGTGTTCGCCCCAGCGCTGGCTGGCATCACCCTGGGCATCGTCGGGCCAAAGGCCTTCACCCGGCGCATCGCCCGCAACGAATCCTTCAACCACGCCGGTAACGCCACCGCCGCGCTGCTTGCGGGTTTGTTCGCCTACCTGTGGGGACCTGTGGCGGTGTTCTACCTGATGACCGTCATGGCGATATTGAGCCTGCTGTCGGTGCTGAGCATTCCGGCGCGCGCCGTCGATGCCGACCTGGCCCGTGGCCGCGACGTCGGCGCCGCCATGACGCCGCTGCGCGAGCTGCTCACCCAACCGCCGCTGGTGCTATTGGCGCTGTGCTGTGCGCTGTTTCACCTGGCCAACGCCGCGATGCTGCCGCTGGTGGGCCAGAAGCTCGCGCTGGCCAATCCGGAGCTGGCGACCACACTGATCTCGGCCTGTATCGTCGCAGCCCAGCTGGTGATGATACCGGCGGCCATGCTGGTCGGCGCCCGCGCCGATCGCTGGGGGCGCAAGCCGCTGCTGCTGGCGGGTTTTCTGATCCTGCCGATTCGCGGCGTACTCTATACGCTGAGCGACGATCCGGTTTGGCTGGTATCCGTGCAATTGCTCGACGGCATCGGCGCCGGCCTGTTCGGCGCACTGATTCCGCTGATGGTGCGCGACCTGACACACGGCAGCGGCCATTTCAACGTCAGCCTGGCCAGCGTGAGCCTGGTGTTCGGCATCGGCGCAGCGCTGAGCAACGGCCTGGCCGGTTATGTCGCCGAGGCCAATGGCTACGACAGTGCGTTTCTGGTGCTGGCAGCGGTGGCCGGCTGCGCGGTTCTTCTACTGTTGGGCATGCCGGAAACCCTGAAGGCCGACGCGACGACGGCCGAGCCCGACGGCGCGGCGCCTCGCCCCACCCCCTGACCATCAGGTCAACATTCGTCGCAGGCGTAGTTGTCGACGCCACGCTTGTCGCGCAGAATCCCGGCTCACAGCGGCGAGCGCCCATTATCAGGGCGCTCGCCCAGTGGGCATCGCCATCCGCGAAGCCCACCCTGCTCCATCGGAATTGAATCGAGGCCCCATGTCCAACGTCCCCCACGCCTACCGCGGCGCCATCCTGCACAGCCTGGCCGACCCGGCCGAAGTCGGTATCGAGGCGTCCTACACCTATTTCGAGGACGGCATTCTGCTGGTCGAAGACGGCAAGGTGCGCGACGTGGGCCCAGCTAGCGAGCTGCTGCCGCGCCTGGCGGGCGTTGCCCTGACCCACTACGACAACGCGCTGATCACCCCGGGCTTCATCGACACCCATATCCATTTCCCGCAGACCGGCATGATCGGCGCCTACGGCGAGCAACTGCTCGACTGGTTGAATACCTACACCTTTCCGACCGAGATGCGTTTCGCCGACCAGGCCCACGCCCACCAAGTGGCCGAGGTGTTCGTCAAGGAACTGCTGCGCAATGGCACCACCACCGCGCTGGTGTTCGGCAGCGTGCACAAGCAGTCGGTGGACGCCCTCTTCGAGGTGGCCAGCACACTGGACCTGCGCATGATCGCCGGCAAGGTGCTGATGGACCGTAACGCCCCCGAGGCGCTGACCGATACGGTGGAATCCGGCTACGCCGACAGCCGTGAACTGATCGAGCGCTGGCACGGCAAGGGCCGCCTGCACTATGCGGTGACGCCGCGTTTCGCGCCGACCAGCACGCCGGAGCAACTGGCCATGGCCGGGCGCCTGCTGGGCGAATACCCGGACCTGTACCTGCACACGCACCTGTCGGAAAACCGCCAGGAGGTCGAGTGGGTCAAGGAGCTGTTCCCTGACAATGGCGGCTACCTGGACGTCTACGACAAGCACCAGCTCACCGGCCCACGCTCGGTGTTCGCCCACGCCGTGCACCTGTGCGACGCCGAATGCCAGCGCCTGGCCGAGACCGGGTCGGCGGTGGCCTTCTGCCCGACCTCCAACCTGTTTCTCGGCAGCGGCCTGTTCGACCTCAAGCGCATGGAGCAGCACAAGGTACGCGTCGGCCTGGGCACCGACATCGGCGCCGGCACCAGCTTCTCGCAACTGCGCTCGCTCAGTGAGGCCTACAAGATCATGCAGCTGCAGGGCCAGAAGCTCGATCCGTTCAAGTCGCTGTACCTGGCGACCCTGGGCAGCGCCCGAGCGCTGTATCTGGACGAGCGCATCGGCAACTTCGAGGCGGGCAAGGACGCGGACTTCGTGGTACTCGACTACCAGGCCACACCGCTGATCAACTATCGCTTACAGCAGAGTAGCAACCTGGCCGAGCGGCTGTTCGCGATAATCACCCTGGGCGATGATCGGGTGATCCGGGAGACCTTTGCGGCGGGGAACAGCGTTCATCGGCGCAATGGCTGAAAGCCGGTAGCGGTAACACTCCAGCCTTATATCTAGGCCTGCCTAAGCGGATTACATGGGATTTGAGGAGGTGAGAACAGATTGCGGGAGCGGGCCATGCCCGCGACAGCTTCGCGGGCATGGCCCGCTCCCACAGGTGTTAGTCAGCTACAGCCTGTAGCCCGGGTTGAGCGCAGCGATACCCGGGTTAGGTGCCGATCACCGACACCGGATAGATCGCGGTATAGGCGCCACCGTCCACGCTCAAGGTCCGGCAATCGACGCCATACACCGCGGCCAGATGCTCAGGAGTGAGCATTTCTTCCGTAGTACCGCAGCCGTGTACATGGCCCTGGCTGATCATCAGCGCATCGTCGGCATAACGACTGGCCAGGTTCATGTCGTGGAAGATCGCCAGGGTGACGATCTTTTCGCGGCGTGTGTAGGCGCTGACCGCCTTGAGCATGTGCAACTGGTTGGCCAGGTCCAGCGCCGAGGTCGGCTCGTCGAGCAGCAGCAGGCGTGGGCTGCGCACCAGCGCCAGGGCGAGGGAAATCATCTGCCGCTCACCGCCGGACAGCTGCCCCGGCTGCTTTTCGGCAAAGCGCTGCAGCCCCAGCAGGTCGAGCACTTCACTGGCGCGCCGCTGGCTATCGCGCTGGGTCGACCAGCCCCGCGCGCCACCGTGCTGCGCCAGCAACAGCAGCTCGTAGGTAGACAAGCGCACATCGAGGTGGGCCATGTCCTGGGCCACGTAGCCGATCAGCCGCGCCCGCAACGCCGGCTCCAGGCCGAGCAGTTGGGTACCATCGATGGTCGCCGAGCCCTCGGCACGCAGCAGCCCGCACAGCCCCTTCATGAAGGTCGATTTGCCCGCGCCGTTGGCACCGAGCAGCGCCAGGGTGCGGCCTGCCTCGGCGCGCACGGCGAAGTCACGAATGATCGGCCGGCCGTTGATGGACACGCCGTAATTCTGGCTGACGAAACTCATCGGGACGTCAACCTCCGGTCGCGCAGGATCAAGACGATAAAGAACGGCAGGCCGATCAGCGAGGTGACCATGCCGATGGGCAGCACGGCGCCCGGCACGATCAGCTTGCTGGCCAGCGACGCCAGGGTGACGAAGATGACGCCGCAGGCCAGGGTCACGCCGATGGTGAAGCGCTGATCCTCACCAACCAGCAGGCGCGCCACATGGGGCGCCACCAGACCGACGAAGCCGATGATGCCGACCACAGAGGTCACTGCACCCGCGAGCAGCGCGGCCAGTACCAGCATGCTGGTGCGCACCCGCTTGACGCGAATGCCGAATACCACAGCCTGGTCGCCAAAACTGCGCAGCGCGGTCAGCGCCCAGGCCTGCATCAGCACCAACGGCACCGCCACCAGGGCGATCACCGCGCATAGCCCGACCTTGGTCCAGGTGACGTGGAGCAGCGAGCCCATCAGCCAGAACACGATGCTCTGTAGCTGGTCGACGCTGGACACGTACTGCACCAGGCCGAGCAGCGAGCTGAACACGAAATGCACGGCGATCCCCAGCAGGGTGATGGCCTGCAGGCCGATCTGCCCGCGGGTCAGCAACAGGATCACACCGACGGTGAGCAGCGAGAACAGAAACGCATTGGCGGTGACCAGCATCTCCGCACCGAAGCCGGGCAGCCACTGGGCCAGCGACAGATTGAAGGTCAGCGCCAGCGCCGCGCCGAAGCCCGCCGCCGAGGAAATACCGAGGGTGAAGGGCTCGGCCAGCGGATTGTCGAGCACCGTCTGCATGATCAACCCGGCCAGCGCCAGACAGGTGCCGGCCAGCACCGCCATCAGGGTCATGGGCATGCGCAGTTCCCAGAGGATTACCCGCGTCGAATCATCCACCTGGTCGGGCTTGAAGAGCCCCTGCACCGCATCGGCGAAGCTAAGGGTGCCGGAGCCCACCACCAGATCGGCGATGAACGCCAGTAGCGCCACTACCAGCAGGCCGACCAGCAGCAGGCTGCGCTGCCAGACCGCGCGGGCGTAGCGCTGCTGATAGTCGCCGGCGCCGGGCGCGGCGCCCACGACCGACTCACTCAACGTGCGGCGCCTGGCTGAACAGGATAGCCGGCACGTTGCCCAGGCCGGTCATGCCCAGCAAGGTGCGGGTGCTGGCGGCAGGGTCGAGCCCGACAGCGGCCTGCGGGTAAAACGCCTGGGCCAGGTACTCGACCGCCAGAATGTTCCAGGCGCTAGCATAGAAGTGGTGGTACACGCCGTACACGCGGTTCTGCCGGGTCGCCTGCAGCTGCGCCATGCCCGGACGCTTGAGCAGTTGGGCCATGGCCTTGTCGATGGCCGGCTGCTGTACGGTCGGGCCGAAGCCGAACGGCGGCGAGATCGAGGTGCTGTCCTTGAACTGGGTGCCGCTCATCACGTAGACATCCGGCTTCTTGCTGATCACCGTCTCCAGGGTCACGTCACCGGTCACGCCCGGCAGGATCTGGCTGCCGAGGTTGTCGCCGCCGGCGGCCTGCACCAGCTTGCCCCAGTAAACCTCGCCGTGGGTGAAGCAGCAGGCGCTGGAGCCGCCCTGCCCGGCCTTGGCCTCGACGAACACCAGCGGGCGCTTGCCCTGCTCGGCCACCAGCTTGTCGACCTTGGCCAGGCGCGCCTTGTAGAAGTCCAGGTATTCGGTGGCGCGCGCTTCGCGGTTCAGCACCTTGCCGAGCAACTCGATGCTTTTCTGGCTGTGGGGCACCGGATCCAGGTCGGTGTCGACGTAGATCGCCGGAATCTTCAGGGCCGCCAGCTTGCGTTCGACACCGGCACCTTCCAACGACTTGCGCGCGCGCAGCTGGAACACCAGCAGATCGGGCTTGCCGGCCACCACCGCTTCCAGATTCATGTCGCCATCGTCACCGAACTGCATGTCGGTGGCCTTGTTGGCGCTCTTCGGCCACTGCTTCTCGAACAGCGCCCAAGTGTTGGGATCCGAGCGTTTGATGATGTTGTTCCACACCGAAATGCGCGCGAACGGGTCGTCGCGGTCGAGCAGCGCCAGGCTGAACAGGTCGCGGCCGTCCTGCAGGACGACGCGCTTGGGCTCGTGCTCGATGGTCACCTGGCGGCCCGCCAGGTCGGTAACGGTGAGCGGATAATCGGTGGCGTGCGCGGCGGCGCTGCACACCAGGCACACGAGGGCCGTGAGACGTAACACGAACGCAGGGATAGTCATCGAGGGAGCAAACCTTTTACTGCGGAGTAGAACGGAAGACAGAGAGTCGCGAAAAAAACTGAAACACAGGGTAACAAAGGTATAACGCAACGTCATTAAGAACCATTATCGATGCAAGGTTCTGCCGCTGATGATCGTTTTTTTAGATACGTCGGAGTGAGCCCGCGCGCTCTAGCTGTGCGTCGGACGCTTTCAAAGGCTGGTTCAATCAGGCCTGCGTTGACTGTTCAGGCGCCGCTCCATCGAATGCCGGGCACAAAAAAGGATGCCCGCAGGCATCCTTTTTCATTGGCAACGCTGATCAGCTGGCGCGCGCGGAGTCGCGCAATGCCTTGACCTGATCGTGGTTACGCTGCACGCCCTGCATCTGCTTCTCGAGCACCACGCGCACGTTGGCCGGCAGGTCTTTCTGCAGCGCATCGCGGTAGGCCTTCAGCGCTACGTCTTCGCCACGCTCGCACTCGTTGAGGATGGCCTCTTCGCTCTTGCCGGTCAGCAGCGACTTGAGGTCCACCCAGCCACGGTGTAGCGCGCCGGAAACGCTGGAGCTGGTTTCCGGGTCGCCGCCCAGGCCGCGGACCAGTTGCTGCAGCTCGGCGGCGGCACTGGCGCAGTCCTGCGAACGTTGGGTGAAGAAGCTCTTGAGACGCGGCTCTTTCACGTCCTCGGCACACTCGCTGAAGCCTTTCTCGCCATCTTTGCTGGTTTCGATCAGGTCATTCAGTACCGATATAACGTCTTTGTTATCCACTTTGAATCTCCTCGTCGCTTCAGAAAAAAGCCCATGTGGGCCGCTCCCTTAAGTGGAGTGAGCCCCTGTTGCGGAGGTTCAGGGCAATTTCTGACGACTCGGTCAGGCGCCGATCAGCGGACAACGAGCAAAGGCCCGCGCCGTCTAGGCGCGAACCGCTCGTCTGGATGCAGAAAACAGCTGGCAAGCGAAACGGCTTAGCCGCCGGTCATGCTCATGAAGCGAATCACCTGCACCTGCTCATCGGTTTCGAAGTGATGACGCTCGGGTTTGAGCTGCAGCGCACCGACCAGCGCCTCGCGCAGGCGCTCGCTGTCACCGGGATGGGCGCGCATCAGGCCGCGCAGATCCAAGGCGTTGTCGTGGCCCAGGCAGAGCACCAGCTTGCCTTCGGCGGTGACGCGCACGCGGTTGCAGTCGCCGCAAAAGTTGTTGCTGTGCGGCGAGATGAAGCCCACGCGGGTGTCGCTGCCGCCGACCTGCCAATAGCGTGACGGCCCACCGGTGACATGACTGCTGCGCACCAGCGCGTGACGCGTTTCGATACGTTCGCGCACCACTTCGCTGGAGCAGAAGGTCTGCTCGCGCTGGTGGCTGACCACACTCCCCAGCGGCATCTCTTCGATGAAGCTGATGTCCAAGCCGCGGGCCATGGCGTATTCGACCAGGCCCAGTACTTCGTCGTCGTTGCGCCCGGTCTGCACCACGCTGTTGAGCTTGATGCGCTTGAAGCCCGCTGCTGCCGCCGCATCGATACCGGCCAGCACCTGGTCGAGCATGTCGCGCCGGGTGAAGGCGGCAAAGCGCTCGCGCTGCAGCGAATCGAGGCTGACGTTCAACCGGGTGACGCCCGCGGCGCGCAGGTCGTTGGCCATGTGCGAAAGCTGCGAGCCGTTGGTGGTGATCGATAGATCCTCGAGCTCGGGGCGCTCGCCCAGGCGGCGCAACAGGCTCAATAGATTCTTGCGCACCAGCGGCTCGCCGCCGGTGATGCGGATGCGTTTGACGCCCAGCCCGATGAACGCTTCGGCGACGTTGTACAGCTCTTCCAGGCTGAGGATCTGCGAGCGCGGCGCGAACACCATGTCCTCGCTCATGCAGTAGGTGCAGCGGAAGTCGCAGCGATCGGTCACCGAGAGTCGCAGGTAGGTAATGCGTCGGCCGAAGGGGTCGACCAACTGCGTCGTGTGCATCTATCCGATCTCCCGGCCTCGTGGCCAGCTGGAAGTGGCTGTCGCCATGCGACAGTGAGCAGCCCGATTGGCTGCGGAAAGTGGTGCCAAGTTTACCACGCCGCCGTGGCGCCGCGCCGGTAACGGGCACACACCCTGTCGGGTCGGACAACAAAGCCCACACATTCAGTGACACAACCGGGCCTGCCTTCAGGCCCATAGCAGCACTTTTTCTGCATCGATCATCCAGCCCTCAGACCAGCAATGACGGGGCCTTCAGCACACCGAGGAGTCTGCTAATCGCTGCCCGGCACGCACGGCGGAAAGGTCGAACCGGGTTTCTCGCGCCAGGGTCACACAGGCAGACCTCAGGACGACTGGCAATGGAGGGCGCCGATGCCACTGCTCAAACTGCTGCACTTCACCGCGCTGATTGCCTGGTGCGGCACCCTGCTCTACCTGCCCGCGCTGATCGCCGCGAGCTGCCGCACGGCCTACAGCATGGAGCACCCCGGCCACCCGGAACTCAATCGCACCATTTTCACCCTGGTCGCCACGCCGGCCGCACTGCTCGCCATTGGCAGCGGCAGCGCGCTGTTCCTGCGCGATGGCACCTTCGGCATCTGGCTGGTGGCCAAGCTCACCGCCGTAGCGGTGATGGTCATCTGTCACGCGCTGTGCGGTCTGCTGATCCTGCAGTGCGAACGCCAGCCCCGCCCTGCCCTGACCATCGCCTGCGCGGCATTGGGCAGCCTCACCTTCGCGATGATGGCCGCCACCTTGTGGCTGGTGCTCGCCAAACCTTTCTGACCAGGAGCTACCCACCCATGAATGCAGGCGGGCCCCAGCCGGATCTACTCGACGTCGACACCCACGGCATGCTCATAGACCAGGCGCCCGCCCAGGTACGCGGCGATGGCGATCAACCCGGCAGTGAACAGCGACAGGTAGAACGCCCAGATCTCGAAACCTTCCTCGCCGTGGCGGTAGCGCAGCATCCAGTTCAGCGACGCCAGGGACAGCATCATCACGGCGATGATGGCGTGACACCAGGCGCTGATCTTCTGACGGATGCGCTTGACGGTCAGCAGATCGATCAGCCCGGCGATGCTGGCGATCCAGCCGCCGATCGCGCCGACACCGGCCAGCCACAGACTGGCGCGTACCCAGAACGGGTCGGTGGTCCAGAAGTAGGCGAAATCGGTGGCCACCAGGCCCAACAATGCAGCCACCGGGAAGTGGATCATCATCGGGTGCAGCGGGTGCCCGGCGATGGCGGCGCGACTGATGATCGATTCTTGTTGCTCAGCCATGGCGGCCTCCCTGTCGATTCTAGAAAAGGCCGAGTGTGGCCGACCCTAATCAAGTTGACCGCACTCGCCACAGCAGTTCCGATTATCTCGGCCTGCAGTGGTGACCAATCAATTCTGGCCCCGGCCGGCCCGGTGGCGCGTGATATCGCCCTGCTATGGTGGGCTATGTGCGGCTTTTTCAGCCTGGTGCTGGTGGTGGTCAGCGCCCTGTGGATCTACGCCATCTGGCGCAAGCCGCGCGAATATTCGGTCGATGAGGCCCGGCGCATTCAACGACGCTGGCTGATCGGTGGCGGCATCCTACTGCCGTCAATCACCATCGTTCTGCTGCTGGCGTTCGGCATTCCGGTGGGCCAGCGCACGATGCAGCTGCCGCTTCTCGGTGAACGACCGCTGCAGATCGAGGTGATCGGCCATCAGTGGTGGTGGGAGGTGCGCTACCCGGACAGCGGCGTGGTGACCGCCAACCAGTTGCACCTGCCGGCCGGGCGCCCGGTCGACATCACCGTCAGCAGCGCCGACGTGATCCACTCGTTCTGGGTGCCACGCCTGGGCGGCAAGATCGACATGATTCCCGGCCGCGAGAACCGCATACGCCTGCAGGCCGACAAGCCCGGCACTTTCCGCGGCCAGTGCACCGAATTCTGCGGCACCCAGCACAGCCACATGGTGCTCGACGTACAGGCGCACAGCGAAGAGAACTTCGCAGCCTGGCTCGATGCGCGCCGCGAGCCGCAGGTCGAAGCCATACAAGGCCCTGCCGCCGACACCTTTCTCGCCCATTGCGGCATGTGCCACCGGGTAGCCGGCGTCAGTGCCGGCAACCGTGGTCCGGACCTCACCGACCTGGCAAGCCGCCGTCATCTCGGCGCCGGCCTGCTGCCCAACGAGCCCGGCGCCACGCTGACCTGGCTAGGCGAGCACGGCCGCCTGAAACCGGGTACCGGCATGCCGCTGACCGACGACCTCGATGACGAGCACCTGCAGGCCATCGCCACCTGGCTGGAGGGCCTCGAACCATGAGCGCAAGTCACGAGAAGCAGCGCGATAGCCGCGAAACACAGTGCCGCGAAACGGCCGATGCCGATGCCCTGCACGATCAGTTCAACGAGGTATGGGGCAACCCGCGCGGCTGGCGGGCGCTGACCATCGTCAACCACACCACCCTGGGCCTGCGTTTCATGGTCACGGGCCTCGGCTTCTTCATCTTCGGCCTGTTGCTGGCGATGTTGATCCGTACCCAACTGGCGCTGCCGGGCAACGCCTTCATGGGCCCGGAGATGTACAACCAGGTGTTCACCATGCACGGCACGGTGATGATGTTCCTGTTCGCCGTGCCGATGATGGAAGGCCTGGCGGTGTACCTGCTGCCCAAGATGCTCGGTGCTCGGGACCTGGTGTTCCCGCGCCTGTCGGCGCTGGGCTACTGGTGCTACCTGTTCGGCGGGCTGATCATCTGCTCCAGCCTGCTGTTCGGCGTGGCGCCCAATGCCGGCTGGTTCATGTACACGCCGCTGTCCAGCGCTGCACACTCGCCGGGCATCAACGCCGACTTTTGGCTGCTGGGCATCACCTTCGTGGAGATTTCCGCGGTGTCGGCCGGGGTCGAGCTGGTGGTATCGATCCTGCGCACCCGCGCCGAGGGAATGGCGCTGAACAGGATGCCGATCTATGCCTGGTACATCCTGACCATGGCGATGATGATCGTCATCGGCTTTCCGCCGCTGATCCTGGGCAGCATCCTGCTGGAACTGGAACGCGCCGCCGGCCTGCCGTTCTTCGAAGTGGCGCGTGGCGGCGACACACTGCTGTGGCAGCACCTGTTCTGGCTGTTCGGCCACCCCGAGGTGTACATCATCTTCCTGCCTGCGGCCGGCATCGTCTCCACCCTGTTGCCGGTGTTCTGCGGCCGCCCACTGGTGGGCTACCGCGCCGTGGTACTGGGCGTGCTGAGCACCGGTTTCATCAGCTTCGGCCTTTGGGTGCACCACATGTTCACCGTGGGCATTCCGCAACTGGCCCAGGCGTTCTTCTCGGCGGCAAGCATGCTGGTGGCGATTCCCACGGCGATTCAGGTGTTCTCGTGGATCGCCACGCTGTGGCTCGGCAAACCGCGCTACAACGTGCCGATGCTGTGGCTGGTGGGTTTTCTGATCATCTTCGTATGCGGCGGGCTGACCGGGGTGATGCTGGCACTGGTGCCGTTCGACTGGCAGGTGCACGACACCCACTTCGTGGTCGCCCATTTCCATTACGTGCTGATCGGCGGCATGCTGTTCCCGCTGATCGCCGGCCTGTACTACTGGCTGCCGCACTTCTCCGGTCGCATGGCCTCCGAGCGTCTGGGCAAGTGGGGATTCTGGCTGGTGTTCATCGGCTTCAATATGACTTTCCTGATCATGCACTGGACCGGCCTTCTGGGCATGCCACGCCGGGTGTACACCTACGAGAGCGGCCTGGGCTGGGACATGCCCAACCTGATCTCGTCGATCGGCAGCTTCATCATGGTGATCGGCATCGCCACCCTGCTGCTCGACTTGGTGCTGCACTATCGCTATGGCAAACCCGCGGGCAACAACCCCTGGCAGGCCGACACTCTGGAATGGGCCACCGCCCTGCCACCCAACCCGTACAACTTCGTCAGCCTGGCCAAGGTCACCGACCGTCACCCGCTGTGGCGCGCCCCAGATCTAGGCGAAAGCATGGCCCGTGGCGAACATGCGCTGACGGTGATCGACCACGGCCGCCGCGAGACCTGGGGCGTCGACCCGCTGACCGGCAAGGTGCGGGAGATCATTCACCTGCCCGGCAACAGCTGGCTGCCGTTCATTGCCGCCTGTTTTATCGCGGTGCTGTGCCTGAGCCTGCTGACCAAGACCTACCTGCTGGCACTGGTCGCGTGCTTCGCCGCCATTGTGGTGCTGCTGCGCTGGAGCTGGGAAAACGGCGCCCACCCCAAGGCCGCGCCGGATGCCCGCACCCAGCCCGGCGAGCCGCCGCTGCATTCGCGTACCTGCGATGGGCCGGGCCTCTGGGGCATGGGCGTGACGCTGCTGTCCAACGGCGCGTTGTACCTGTCGCTGCTGTTCGGCTGGTTCTACCTTTGGACGGTGGCGCCGAACTGGCTGGTGCCGGATGCTCCCGTGCTCAACCACTGGCTGCTACTGGCCGCCGCCCTGCTGCTGAGCCTGGCCACGCCGTGGCACCGGCGGGTGTTGGCACGACTGCGCCAGGGTGATGCCCGCGGCTTGTTCACTTGCCAGGTCGGCCTGGCCGTGGTCGGCCTGATTCAGAGCGCTCTGCTGCTGGTCGCCTTGCTCAGCGAATCACTGGAGCCGACCGTGCGCGCCCATGATGCAGTGATCTTCGTGATGCTCGCCTACAGCCTCGGCCATGCCCTGCTCGCCAGCATCCTCAGTATGCTGCAGGCATTGCGTATACGCATCGGCTACGTCAGCGGCGAGTCGCCCTACGAGCCGCTGGTGGTCGCCCAGCTGTGGGGCTACAACCTCGGCGTGCTGTGGGTCAGCTACTTCGCCATCGCCCTGTTCCCACCTGCTTTCGGAGGCGCCTGATGCAAAGCCTGCGTTCGCTTTACAACCCGATCCATATGGCCAGCGGGCTGAGCATCTGGAGCCTGTGGTTCGTGGCCCTGTATGGCGGCCAGGGCGTCGGCTGCTCGGTGGCGCCGCCGCCAATTGAGGACGGCCCGTGGACCTGGCTGAACCTGGCCCTGGGCACGCTTTCGCTCTGTACGGCTGCCGTGCTGCTGGGCCTGGCGCGCCTGTTCCAGCTTGCTGCCAGGCGGCCACACTGCAGCGAACGCGAACGCTTCGTCGCCAGCGTCTCCGCTGCCGGCCACCTGATCGCGGCCATCGCCGTAATGTTTATCGCTCTGCCGGTCCTGGTACTGCCGCCCTGCGCCTGACGGCGCGAGATTAAAGCCGCATCCAGCGAGGTGACGGTCAGGGCGACCGATTACCCGCGCTCGGCAGGCGCCGAGGTCAGTTCAAAGGGGCTGTTGCTGCGCCGCTGATTACGGTCTTCGCGCGGCGTGGCGCCGAAGAAGTTGCGGTAGGCGCTGGAGAAATGCGGCCCCGAGGAAAAACCGCAGGACAGGCCGATCTGGATAATCGATTTGCTGGTCTGCATCAGCAGTTGGCGGGCCTTGTTAAGGCGCAGCTCCAGATAGTACTGGCTGGGCACGCGGTTCAGGTATTGCTTGAAGATGCGTTCCAGCTGGCGACGCGACACGCACACGTGCTGGGCGATCTCGTCGGTGGTCAGCGGCTCCTCGATGTTGGCCTCCATCAGCAGCACCGCCTGGGTCAGCTTGGGGTGGCTGGAGCCAAGACGATTCTGCAGCGGAATGCGCTGGCGCTCGCCACCTTCACGGATGCGCTCGACCACCAATTCTTCTGACACCGCCCCAGCCAGCTCGGCGCCGTGGTCGCGGGCCAGCAGGGCCAGCAGCATGTCCATCACCGCCATGCCGCCACAGGCGGTGAGGCGGTCACGATCCCAGTCGAACAGGTGGCTGGTGGCGATCACCTTGGGGAAGCGCTCGGCGAAGTCGTCCTGCCAGCGCCAGTGCACGGAAGCCCGATAGCCATCGAGCAGCCCCAGTTGCGCCAGCGGATAGACACCGGCCGACACCGCGCCAATGCAGCAGCCGTTGCGCGCTACCTGCTTGAGTGCGGTGGCCAGCGCCGGCGCCACGGCGGTCGGTGGCTCATCGGCAAGCAGGAACAGCTTGCGGTAGCCTTCCAGGCCTGCCGTCCAGGAGCTGCCCGGCAGGCGCCAGGCGCCTTCGCTGGGCTCCTCGGCCTGCAGGAACGACACCTCGTAGACCACCTCCGGATGGACGCGCTGGGCGACGCTCAGTGCCTCTTCCGCCAGCGCCAGGGTCAGGGGCTTGGTGGAGGGCCAAAGCAGGAAGCCGATTCGGGGGGCAGTCATGATGGGCAGGTTGGGCTCTGAAGGCAGTGATAGGTCAGGGATGATAACGCCAACTACTTGAGGCTGCCGCTGAGGAACTGTTGCAGCCGTTGAGACTGCGGATTGGCCAGCACCTCGCGCGGATCGCCACGCTCCTCCACCAGACCCTGATGCAGGAACAGCAGCTGATTGGACACTTCGCGGGCAAAGCCCATCTCGTGGGTGACCACCACCATGGTACGCCCTTCATCGGCCAGGTCGCGCATCACCTTGAGCACGTCGCCGACCAGCTCGGGGTCCAGCGCCGACGTCGGCTCGTCGAACAGCATCACCTCCGGCTCCATGGCCAGGGCCCGGGCGATCGCCACGCGCTGCTGCTCGCCGCCACTCATATGGGCGGGGTAAGCGGTCTTGCGATGGGCCACGCCGACCTTGTGCAAATAGTGCTCGGCCTTGTCGCGAGCCTCGGCCTTGCCCATGCCCAACACGTGCACCGGCGCCTCCATGACGTTTTCCAGCACGTTCATGTGCGACCACAGGTTGAAGTGCTGAAACACCATGGACAGCCGCGAGCGCAAGCGCTGCAGCTGCTTGTCGTCGGCGGCTCGCAGGGCGCCGTCCTTGCCGGGCACCAGCTTGAGCGCCTCGCCATTGAGCAGGATTTGCCCGGCGTGGGGCTGCTCGAGCAGGTTGATGCAGCGCAGGAAGGTGCTCTTGCCCGAACCACTGGAGCCGATGATACTGATCACGTCACCGGCCTTGGCCGCCAGCGACACGCCCTTGAGCACCTCGTGGCTGCCATAGCGCTTGTGCAGGTCCGTCACTTCGAGCTTGTACATGCTTTTCACTCTTTCAGAAGTCCGTGGGCTCAGGAACGCCGCGGCGCCAGGTAGGCCAGCCAGCGACGCTCGGCCAGCTTGAACAGGCGCACCAGGATGAAGGTCAGGCACAGGTAGAACAGGCCGGCGGTGATGAACGCCTCGAACGGCAGGTAGTACTGGGAGCTGACGGTGCGCGCCGCGCCGGTGATGTCGATCAGGGTGACGATCGACGCCAGGCTGGTGGTGTGCAGCATCATGATCACTTCGTTGCTGTATTGCGGCAGTGCGCGGCGCAACGCCGACGGCAGGAGGATGCGGCGGTACAACTTGGTCCGCGACATGCCCATGGCCTTGGCCGCCTCGATCTCGCCATGAGGCGTGGCTTTCAGGCTGCCGGCAAGAATCTCGGCGCTGTAGGCGCTGGTATTGATGGCGAACGCCACGCAGGCGCAGAAGGTGGCGTTGGACAGGTACGGCCACAGCACGCTCTCGCGCACCGCCTCGAACTGGGCCAGGCCGTAATAGACCAGAAACAGCTGCACCAGCATCGGTGTGCCGCGAATCACGTAGGTGTACAGCCAGGCCGGCCCGTTGATCCAGAGCGAACGC
This sequence comes from Pseudomonas sp. AG1028, assembly GCF_007993955.1. Lineage (NCBI taxonomy): Bacteria > Pseudomonadati > Pseudomonadota > Gammaproteobacteria > Pseudomonadales > Pseudomonadaceae > Pseudomonas > Pseudomonas sp. AG1028. Next base: position 6,129 of record NZ_VIVP01000016.1, on the reverse strand, counting down.
GAGGTGCGCATCAGCGCCAGCGGAATGGCCAACAGCAAGCCGAAGAACAGCGCGATGGCCAGCAGCTTGAGGGTCACCAGCACGCCGCCGAAATACAGCGGCAGGCTGTCCCAGATGACGGTGTAATCGAAAATCATCGTGCGGCCCTCACAGTTCGGCAGCCTTGGTGCCGACCGAGTAGCGTTTTTCCAGATAACGCAGGGCCAGCAGCGAGACGCTGGTGATCAGCAGGTACAGACCGGCCACCGCCAGGTAGAAGGTGAAGGGCTCGCGAGTGGCGTCGGCGGCACTCTTGGCCTTGAACATCATGTCCTGCAGGCCGACCACCGAAATCAGCGCGGTGGCCTTGGTGAGCACCAGCCAGTTATTGGTGAAGCCCGGAATGGCGAAGCGGATCATCTGCGGCACCAGAATGCGCATGAACACCTGAAAGCCGCTCATGCCGTACGCTGCGCCCGCCTCCGCCTGGCCCTTGGGGATGGCCATGAAAGCACCGCGAAAGGTCTCGGACAGATAGGCCCCGAAGATGAAGCCCATGGTGAACACGCCGGCGATGAAGGGGTTGATGTCGATGTAGTCGTCATAGCCGAGCATCGGCGCGACCCGGTTCACCATGTCCTGGCCGCCGTAGAAGATCAGCAGGATCAGTACCAGGTCGGGAATGCCGCGGATCACCGTCGAATAGGTTTCCCCCAGCACCGCCAGCCAGCGCACCGGCGACAACCGAAACGCCGCGCCGATCAGGCCGAGCACGATCGCCACCGCCATCGAGGTCAAGGCCAGAATCAGGGTGAGCCAGGCGCCCTCGATAATGGACGAGCCGTAGCCGTTGAGCATCCGCTTACCTCATGCGTGCGCCCGCAGGCGCCGGAAATGCAACGCAAAAGTGGCACACGCCGAGCGTCAGCGTGTGCCACCTCCTGCAAGAAATCACGATCGCTGGAGCCTGCTTGAACAACGCAGGCCCGCTTCAGCAGTCGTGTCTTACTTGCCGTAGACGTCGAAGCTGAAGTACTTGTCCTGAATGGCCTTGTACTTGCCGTTGGCGCGGATCGCCAGGATCGCGGCGCTGATCTTGTCAGCCAGCGCCTTGTCGCCCTTGCGCACGGCGATGCCCTGGCCTTCGCCGAAGTACTTCTCTTCGGTGAAGTCCGGGCCCACGAAGGCGAAGCCCTTGCCGGCGTCGGTTTTCAGGAAGCCGTCTTCGATATTCACCGAGTCGGCGATGGTGCCGTCCAGGCGGCCGGCGCTCAGGTCCAGGAACACTTCGTTCTGCGAGCTGTAGCGCACGATCTCGGCACCGGCCGGCGCGAAGACGTCGGTGGCGTAGCGGTCATACACGGAGGAGCGTTGTACGCCGATCTTCTTGCCCTTGAGGTCGGTGGCCACGTCGTTCATCACCGCGCCGCTCTTCATCGCCAGCTTGGCAGGCGTGGCGTAGTACTTGCCGGTGAAGTCCACGGCGCGCTTGCGCTCTTCGGTGATCGACATCGACGACAGCACGGCGTCGAACTTGCGTACTTTCAGGGCTGGGATCAGGCCGTCGAACTCCTGCTCGATCCACTTGCACTCGACCTTCATTTCTTCACACAGGGCCACGCCGATGTCGTAGTCGAAGCCGGTGATGTTGCCGTCCGGAGTTTTGTAGGCGAACGGCGGGTAAGCCGCTTCGATACCGATGCGCAGCGCCTTGGCTTCCTGGGCCATGGTCAGCGGCGACAGCAGGGATAGTGCCAGCGCGCCGAGCAGTGCGATCTTTTTCATTGGGGAAACTCCTGACTGGGATGGGGTTTCACTGGCCGCAGGGCGGGTAAGCCGGGCCATGGAGAAATGACGTCGCCAGCGTAATGCAAGGCTGCGGGCGGCGCACGGGAGTGCGGCATTCTAGCGATAGCGCGGCAGGCGATATTTCCAAGATGCGACAACTAATTACAGAACCCAGAGACCGGCCGCCTACGCATCTTGACAGAACAAAAAACAGACAATCCTGACCAGCCAGTTCACTTACTGGTTCAATCCGAGGGGCAGAAAAGCAGACGCCCCACTCGGACAAGCCGACGTGGGGCGCTGGGGTGTAGCGCAACTCAGATTAGGCGCAGGCGCTCTGCATCGACTTGTGGGTATCGATCAGGTGCTGCACCACGCCCGGGTCGGCCAGGGTGGAAATGTCACCCAGGCTGTCGTACTCGGAGGTGGCGATCTTGCGCAGGATACGGCGCATGATCTTGCCCGAGCGGGTCTTCGGCAGGCCCGGCGCCCACTGGATCACGTCCGGCGTGGCGATCGGGCCGATCTCCTTGCGTACCCAGGCCTTGAGCTCCTGACGCAATTGCTCGGACGGCTCCTGGCCCTGGTTCAGAGTCACGTAGACGTAGATGCCCTGCCCCTTGATATCGTGCGGCACGCCCACTACCGCCGCCTCGGCGACTTTCGGGTGGGCGACCATGGCGCTCTCCACCTCGGCGGTACCCATGCGGTGGCCAGAGACGTTAAGCACGTCATCGACACGGCCGGTGATCCACCAGTAGCCATCTTCGTCGCGGCGCGCGCCGTCACCGGTGAAGTACATGCCCTTGAAGGTCTTGAAATAGGTGTCGACGAAGCGGTCATGGTCGCCGTACAGGCTGCGCGACTGGCCCGGCCAGGAATCGAGGATCACCAGGTTGCCTTCGGTGGCGCCCTCGAGAATGTTACCCAGGTTATCGACCAGCGCCGGCACCACGCCGAAGAACGGACGGGTCGCCGAGCCCGGCTTGAGCGCCGTGGCCCCCGGCAGCGGGCTGATCAGGATGCCGCCGGTTTCGGTCTGCCACCAGGTGTCGACGATCGGGCAACGCTCCTTGCCGACGTTGCGGTAGTACCAGTCCCAGGCTTCCGGGTTGATCGGCTCGCCGACCGAGCCGAGCAGACGCAGGCTGGAGCCATCGGCACCGGCCACGGCCGCTTCGCCCTGGGCCATCATGGCGCGGATGGCGGTCGGCGCGGTGTAGAGGATGTTGACCTTGTGCTTGTCGATGACCTTCGACACGCGGGTCACGTCCGGGTAATTGGGGATACCTTCGAACAGCAGCGTGGTCGCGCCGTTGGCCAGCGGGCCGTAGACAATGTAGCTGTGGCCGGTGACCCAGCCCACGTCGGCGGTGCACCAGTAGACATCGCCCGGCTTGTAGTCGAACACCCGCTCATGGGTCAACGCGGCGTACAGCAGGTAGCCGCCAGTGGTGTGCAGCACGCCTTTCGGTTTGCCGGTGGAGCCGGAGGTGTAGAGGATGAACAGCGCTTCCTCGGCGCCCATTTCCTTCGGCGCGCAGACGCTGCCGGCCACCTTCATCAGGTCCTCGAACCAGATGTCGCGGTGCTGGTTCCACTTGATCTCGGAGCCGGTGCGCTGCACCACGATGACCTTCTGGATGCTGCGCGTCTCGGGGTTGGTCAGGGCGTCGTCGACGTTGGCCTTGAGCGGAATCTTCTTGCCGCCGCGCAGGCCTTCGTCCGCGGTGATCACCACCTTGGACTGGCAATCGATGATGCGCCCGGCCAGGGCTTCCGGCGAGAAGCCGCCGAATACCACGGAGTGGATGGCGCCGATGCGCGCGCAGGCCAGCATGGCGACCACGGCTTCGGGAATCATCGGCATGTAGATGGTCACCACGTCGCCGCGATGCACGTCCTGGCCACGCAGGGCGTTGGCGAACTTGCACACCTGCTCGTGCAGCTGGCGGTAGGTGATTTCCTTGTGCTCGGACGGATCGTCGCCTTCCCAGATGATCGCGACCTGGTCGCCGCGCTCTGCCAGGTGGCGATCCAGGCAGTTGTAGGACACATTGAGCGTGCCGTCGGCGAACCACTTGATGTCGACGTGGTGATCGTCGAAGGAGGTCTGTTTGACCTTGGTAAAGGGTTTGATCCAGTCGAGGCGCTGCGCCTGTTCGCGCCAGAAGCCATCCGGGTTGATCACGGACTGCTGGTACATGGCTTTGTAGGTGGCTTCGTCGGTCAGCGAATTGGCCGCCACCTCGGGGCGCACGGGATAAAGGGACGCAGCACTCATTGAATCACCTCGGTTATTGATGTTGTTCTTCTATATCTACCTTTGTAACCATCGCGCCCGCCGCCAACCATTCGACCATGGTCTTAACGGCAGCCAGGCCACAAGCACGCTAGGCGAAATTGCACACGGCGACAATTGCGAGAAGCAGCGAGCATTCTTGTTGTACGACTTCCGCTAGACTCTGCAAAGCCACTCTGGATTCTTCTACCTCCCATGCCCCTCTCCACCCTGCGCAAGCGCGGACGTACGCTGCGCCTGAGCACCTCGCTGGCGGTCGCGGCGCTGCCTTTGCTGCTTGGTATTCCCCTGATGTATTGGCAGGCTGCCACGCTGTTGCAGAACCGTGCCGAAAAGAGCGCTACCGATACCCGCACGCAACTTGAGCACATGCTCGACGATGCCGCTAGAGTTGCCGACGTAGTGCTGCCGATTGCCGGGCAACCCTGCGAGAACGTAGTCCAGACACTCCGCAGCCAGATGACCATCAGCCCCTTTTCGCGCTCGGTCAATCTGGTCACCGACGGCCTGATCTACTGCACCTCACTGCTCGGCGCCTATGAAAAAACCGAGGACACCGCCAGCTACGCCAAGGGGCAGCTCAGGCTGATGGCCGGCAACGTGGTCACTCCGGATCGCGCCGTGCTGGTCTATCGCCAGACCGACGACCAGCATGGCGTGCTGATCGGAATCGACGGCCAGCACCTGATCAACCTGCTGCAGATCAATGGCCAAGAGGTTTCCTTGCAGATCGCCGTGGGTCAGAACTGGATTTCCGCTGACGGCCATGTGACTAACGCGCCAACCCCGGCAACCAGCGACTACAGCACCGAGGTCGCTTCCTCGCGCTACCCGTTCAAGGTGACTGCTGGCTATCCGCCGGGCGTTACCCTGCACTACATGCAGGCGCACTATCAGCCGCAGTGGCTGCTGTTCCTCATTCTCGGCGTACTGGCAGGCATCGGCACCTATCGCCTCAGCCTGCGCGCCAGCTCGCCTGGCACTGCGCTCAAGCGTGCTCTGGAGGCGGACCAATTCATCCCCTATTACCAGCCGGTGATAGACGCCGAAACCGGCACCTGGGACGGGGTCGAAACCCTGATGCGCTGGCAACATCCAGGCGAAGGCCTGGTGCCGCCGAATCAATTCATCCCCCTGGCCGAGCGTTTGGGCCTGATCGTACCAATGACCCGCGCGCTGATGCGCCATATCCGCGAGGACTTCGCGGGTCGCGCTGAGCAGTTGCCGAAGGGGTTTCATGTCGGCATCAACATCACCGCAGCGCACTGCCAGGACCTGCAGCTGGCCGAGGAATGCCGCGAGTTTCTGGCGGCCTTCGGGCCGGGGCAAATCACCCTGGTGCTCGAGCTGACCGAACGGCAGATGATCCCACCCACCGCGATCACTGCGCAGCTGTTCACCGAGCTGCGCGAACTGGGCGTGCGCATCGCCATCGACGATTTCGGCACTGGCCATTCGAGCCTGGCCTATCTGCGAGAATTTCGCATCGACATTCTGAAGATCGACCGCAGCTTCATTTCCATGCTCGACTCACACTCGCTGTCCCGCCATCTGCTGGACAACATCCTCGACCTGGCCACTCGCCTGCAGCTGGACCTGGTCGCTGAAGGCGTGGAAAACCCCGAGCAGGTCCAGTACCTGAGACAACGCGGCGTGCGCTTTCTGCAGGGTTTCCACTTCGCCCGACCAATGCCCGCCGCGCCGCTGTTCGATACGCTACGCACGCCGCCGACGGTGTAGAACCAGGAAGCCCGGCTCTAGGCCGGGCTTCGTCTAGCGTCTGGCGACTATCAGTTCATACCCAGCCAGTTCGGCAGCGCCAGGGAAATGAACGGCACGTACGTCACCAGGATCAGGAACGCCAGCATCACCAGCAACCACGGCGATACGGCGCGCACCGTGCGGGTCAGCGGCATGCCGGTAACTGCCGAGGTGACGAACAGGTTGAGCCCGGTCGGCGGTGTGATCAGGCCGATTTCCATGTTCACCACCATGATGATACCCAGGTGGATCGGATCGATGCCCAGCTGCATGGCGATCGGGAACAGGATCGGCGCCAG
>NZ_VIVP01000015.1:0-87510 GCF_007993955.1 Pseudomonas sp. AG1028 | reverse complement strand
GCCGTCCGTGCAACCTTTTATTTTCGTCTAACTCGTTGATCTACAAGGAGTTTTCAGATCAGGCTGCGCCGGAAGTGGTGCGCATTATAGGCCCCCACATTTTCTGGTCAACCGTTTATTTCATCTAATTGAAATAAAGCTGCCAGCCGGGCTTCCTCTATATAAGCAGCAACCTGAACAGGCCTATTTCAGGCCCAGCCGCCTGGCCAATCGCTGCAGGTTGGCCCGATCCACTGCCAGCTCGCGCGCCACGTCCGACCAGCGCCCGGCATGACGATCAAACGCTGCCTCTATAACACGCCGCTGATAGTTATCCACCGAATCGCGCAGCCCCTGGCCCATGGGCGGTAATCCTGAGTCAGGAGCCACAGGCGCCTCGCCTTCTATATAGGAGAGGTCCGCGGGGCGTAGATCCAGTGCTCGGCTATCGATGGTCAATATCTGCGGGCGCTCCGCGCAGGCCGACAACGCCTTGATCGCCGCACGCCCGATCAAATGCTCAAGCTCGCGCACATTGCCAGGCCAGTCATGCTGCAGCAGCGTCTTCTGCACATCGGTTGCAAGACGCAGGCTACGCAGCCCCAGGCGTGCCCGGTTGTCTTCAAGGAAGTAACCCGCCAGCAGCAGTACATCACGCCCCCGCTCACGCAGGGCCGGCACCTTGAGCGGATAGACGCTCAAGCGGTGATAGAGGTCGGCACGGAAACGCCCTGCACGCACCTCCTCGGCCAGGTCACGGTTGGTAGCCGCCAGCACGCGGACATCTACCCGGTGTTCCCGATCCGAACCGACACGCTGCAGCTGCCCACTCTGCAATACCCGCAGCAGCTTGGATTGCATCGCCAGGGGCAGTTCGCCCACTTCATCAAGAAACAGGGTGGCGCCGTCCGCCAGCTCGAACTTGCCGCGCCGCTCGCTGACCGCCCCCGAAAATGCGCCCCGGACGTGACCGAACAACTCGCTCTCAACCAGGGTATCCGGCAACGCCGCGCAGTTGATACTGACCATGGGCCGTGAGGCCCGGGCCGAAGCTCCATGCAGCGCCTCGGCCACCAGTTCCTTGCCCACACCTGTCTCGCCACTGATCAGCACCGTCAGGTCACTGCTGCCGACCAGCTCTATTTCCTGCAGCAGCGCCTTGTGCCTGGGGCTCTGGCCGATCATCTCCCTAGGCCGCACGGCGGCAGCTGCTTGCTTATAAAGGTCGGCGCGGCGCTGCTCATCTTCCACGCGCCCCATTAGCAGGGAAATGCGCTCACTGGCCGCCACGGTCGCCGCCGCGAGACTGGCGAAAGCTTCCAGCATGCCCAGGTCGACACGACCGAAGCTGCTCGACTGCAGTGAGTCCAGAGTCAACAACCCCCAGAGCTGCTCCTTCACATAAAGCGGGCAGCCCAGACAGTCATGCACTTCCAGGTGCCCATGCTGCCCTTCCAGCAAGCCATCGTAGGGATCGGGCAACTCGCAGTCGGCAGCGAATCGAGTAGGCCCACGGTGCTGCAGTAGCTCATACAGACGTGGATGCTCACTCATCTTGAAGCGCCGGCCCATGGTGTCGGCACTCAGCCCCTCCACGGACAGTGGCACCAGCACGTCGCCATCGAGCCTGAGCAGCGCCACGGCGTCACAGGGAAACAGCTGCCGCAATGCAGCGAGCAAACGCCGATAGCGCTCACGCTCGGAAAGCTCACGGGACAGGTCATCCACCAACGGAAGCAGAGCGACCAGCAAAGGATTCGAGGTCATAAAGACACCAAGAGAGTCATAAAGACACGAAAGCGAAAGGTCAAAAAGACTCATAGCATGCCCAACCCCACTAATCTAGAGGCCTCCAAAGTTGGCACGGGATCTGTAATGAGCCAGGTAGAGAAAACATCCATGCCTTGCGACAGGAGCGATCACCATGCTGAGCAACCAACAACGCGCCATCATCAAAGCCACCGTGCCTCTGCTGGAAACCGGCGGCGAAGCCCTGACCCGACACTTCTACGCGATGATGCTGGAGGAGTATCCGCAAGTACGCCCGCTGTTCAACCAGGCTCACCAGGCCAGCGGTGCCCAGCAGCGCGCACTGGCCAATGCGGTACTCATGTATGCCCGGCATATCGACCGCCTGGAGGCGCTCGGTCCGCTGGTAGGCCAGATCGTCAACAAACACGTGGCGCTGCAGATCCTGCCGGAACACTACCCGATCGTGGGCAGTTGCCTGTTGCGGGCCATTCGCGAAGTGCTGGGAGAGGAAATCGCTACGGATGAAGTGATCCAGGCTTGGGGCGTGGCCTACGGGCAACTGGCGGACATCCTGATCGGCGCTGAAGAACAGGCGTACAAGGAACACGAACAGGCACCAGGTGGGTGGCGCGGCTCGCGCCACTTCAAGGTGGTCAGCAAGACGCCCGAGAGCGAACAGATCACCTCGTTCCTTCTGGCGCCGGTGGACGGCGGTGCCGTGCTACGCCAGCAGCCGGGCCAATACATCGGCCTGCGCATGGTCATCGACGGCCAGGAGCAACGCCGCAACTACTCGCTTTCCGCTCAGGGCAACGGCCGTGAGTACCGCATCAGCGTCAAGCGCGAAGCCGAGGGCAAGGTGTCCAACTACCTGCATGACCATATCCAGGAAGGCGACACCCTGGAACTGTTCCCGCCGGCAGGTGACTTCGTGCTGCGCCCCTCGAGCAAGCCTCTGGCATTGATCACCGCGGGCGTGGGCATCACTCCGGCGTTGACCATGCTGGAAGCGGCCCGCGAGAGCGGCCGACCGATTCATTTCATCCACTATGCTCGCCACGGCGGCGTGCATGCCTTCAAGCAGTGGATCGAAGAACAGAGCCGTGCTTACCCACAGATCAGTTACCACTTCTGCTACAGCGCCCCGCGTGACGGCGACCAGCCCCATGCCCAGGGCGTGGTCAGCCGCGAACAACTGGCCAACTGGCTGCCGGAAAACCGCGACCTGGACGCTTACTTCCTCGGGCCGAAACCCTTTATGGCGCAGGTAAAGCGGCACCTGAACGACCTTGGGGTTCCCGGCGAACAGTGCCACTACGAGTTCTTCGGCCCAGCTTCCCAGCTAGAGGCTTGAGAACATCCCTCGTCTCTGGCTCTGCGGTGGCTGGCTCACCGCCGAATCAGATGACGCCCTGAGCGCGTAGTGCCTGAATCTGCGCAGCGTCCAGCCCCAGCACCTCGCCGAGCACCCGCTCGGTGTGCTCCCCCAACAGCGGCGGCGCCTGGCGGTATTCGACGGGGCTGGCCGACAGCCGCAGCGGGCTGGCCACCTGGGGCGTGTTGCCCGCCAATGGATGGGGCAGGTCAAGACGCAGCCCCCGGGCGATCACCTGCGGATCGGCGAACACCTGCTGCAGATCGTTGACCGGCCCGCATGGTACGCCCGCAGCTTCGAGCAGGCTGACCCATTGCGCGGTGGTACGGAACACCGTGGCCTGGCGGATCAGCGGGATCAGCTCGGCCCGGTGGGCGACACGCTGGCCGTTGCTGGCAAAGCGCGGGTCCAGGCCCCATTCGGGATGGCCGGCCACTTCGCAGAACTTGCGGAACTGGCTGTCGTTACCCACGGTGAGAATCAGGTCGCCATCGGCGGTCGGGAAGGCCTGGTACGGCACGATGTTGGGATGGGCATTGCCCAGGCGCTTCGGCGAAACACCGGTGGTCAGGTAGTTCATCGCCTGGTTGGCCAGGCACGCCACCTGCACGTCAAGCAGGGCCATGTCGATGTGCTGGCCTTCGTCAGTCTTGTCGCGGTGCGCCAGCGCCGCCAGCACGGCGACCGTGGCGTACAGCCCGGTGAGGATGTCGGTCAGCGCGACGCCGACCTTGACCGGGCCGCCGCCCTCGCCGCCCTCGCCGCCCTCGCCGCCCTCGCCGCTATCGGGCTGGCCGGTCAGGCTCATCAGGCCGCCCAGGCCCTGGATCATGAAATCATAACCGGCACGTTTGGCGTATGGGCCGTTCTGGCCGAAGCCAGTGATGGAGCAATAGATCAGCCGCGGGTTGATCGCCTTGAGGCTGGCGTAATCCAGCCCGTAGGCCTCCAGGCCGCCAACCTTGAAGTTCTCGATCAGGATGTCCGATTTGGCCGCCAGCTCACGCACCAGACGCTGACCTTCGGCTTGGGTGAAGTCCAGGGTCAGCGACTGCTTGTTGCGGTTGGCGGCAAGGAAATAGGCCGCCTCGCTGGTATCGCGCCCCTCGCCATCACGCAGGTAGGGCGGCCCCCAATGGCGGGTGTCATCGCCGACCTTGGGCCGTTCGACCTTGATGACCTCGGCGCCGAGGTCGGCCAGGTTCTGGCCACACCAAGGGCCCGCGAGCACGCGGGATAAATCGAGCACACGCAGATGAGACAGGGCACCGGACATCGCAGAGGCCTCGTACGGAGATGACGCAGGCGTTCCCACGCCAGGCGCGGGAACGTTCAACAACCTGAAGCGGCTTAGAAGAAGGCCTGGATGCCCGTCTGCGCCCGCCCCAGAATCAGCGCGTGCACATCGTGGGTGCCCTCATAGGTGTTGACCACCTCGAGGTTGACCAGGTGGCGGGCCACGCCGAATTCGTCGCTGATGCCGTTGCCGCCCAGCATGTCACGGGCCATCCGGGCGATATCCAGGGCCTTGCCGCAGCTGTTGCGCTTCATGATCGAGGTAATTTCCACCGCCGCGGTGCCCTCGTCCTTCATGCGCCCTAGGCGCAGGCAGCCCTGCAGGGCCAGGGTGATTTCGGTCTGCATGTCGGCCAGCTTCTTCTGGATCAGCTGGTTGGCGGCCAATGGGCGGCCGAACTGCTGACGATCCAGAGTGTACTGGCGCGCCGTGTGCCAGCAGGCTTCGGCAGCGCCCAACGCGCCCCAGCTGATGCCGTAGCGAGCCGAGTTCAGGCAGGTGAACGGGCCGCGCAGACCGCGCACATCGGGAAAGGCGTTCTCTTCGGGGCAGAACACGTTATCCATGACGATTTCGCCAGTAATTGACGCGCGCAGGCCGACCTTGCCGTGAATGGCCGGCGCCGAGAGGCCTTCCCAGCCCTTTTCCAGCACGAAACCGCGAATCTCACCGGCATCGTCCTTGGCCCAGACCACGAAGACATCGGCAATCGGGCTATTGGTGATCCACATCTTATTGCCGGTCAGGCGGTAACCGCCGTCGACCTTCTTGGCGCGGGTGATCATCGAGCCCGGATCGGAGCCGTAATTCGGCTCGGTGAGGCCGAAGCAGCCGATGTATTCTCCAGTGGCCAGCTTGGGCAGGTACTTCTGCTTGGTCGCTTCGCTGCCGAATTCATTGATCGGCACCATCACCAGCGACGACTGCACGCTCATCATCGAACGGTAGCCGGAGTCGATGCGCTCCACTTCGCGGGCGATCAGCCCGTAGCACACGTAGTTGAGGCCGCTGCCGCCGTAGGCTTCAGGAATGGTCGCGCCAAGCAGGCCGGTTTCACCCATCTCGCGGAAGATCGCGGGGTCGGTCTTTTCATGGCGGAAGGCCTCGAGCACCCGCGGCGCCAGCTTGTCGGCGGCGAATTGCTCGGCGCTGTCACGCACCATGCGCTCTTCTTCGGTGAGCTGCTGGTCGAGCAGCAGCGGGTCGATCCAGTTGAAGCTTGCCTTGCCGGCCATCGCGAAATCCTCGTGCAGTCACTTAGTGGGCTGAGACTAAAAGCCTAGCCGGCTGCCCGCAAACGACTAATCTGCACGCCACTGTGCAAAAACCTCACTCCGAGATAGCCTGAGGATCAATAAAACGCGCTATCCAGTGAGGTACTTGCACAGATGCGTCGCAAGATTCCCAGCACCTCGGCACTGGTCGCCTTCGAGGCCTCCGCTCGCCACCAGAGCTTCACCCGTGCAGCCGATGAACTGGCGCTGACCCAGGGCGCGGTTTGCCGGCAGATCGCCGGGCTCGAAGCCTTTCTTGGCATTGAGCTGTTTCGCCGCTCGCGCCGCGGCGTATTGCTGACCGAGGCGGGTACCGCATACGCGGCCAAGGTGGCCGCGCAGCTCGATGCCGTGGAACGCGATACCCTGGCGCTGATGGGCGCCCAGGGCGCCATGGGCCTGGAGCTCGCCGTGGTGCCGACTTTCGCGACGCAGTGGTTGCTGCCGCGGCTCAAGGACTTCCAGCGATTGCACCCGGAGGTCACCGTGCACCTGACCAACCGCACACGGCCGTTCCTGTTCGCCGACACCGGCTTCGATGCGGCGATCTATTTCGGTGATGGCGACTGGTCGGGTACCGAGGCGCATTTCCTGATGCACGAACACCTGACGCCGGTGTGCAGCCCGACGCTGCTCGGCGGCCAGCCGGCCACTGCCGAGCGCATCGCCGAATTGCCACTGCTGCAACAGAGCACCCGCCCCTACGCCTGGCGCCAGTGGTTCGCGGCGCAGGGGCTGAACGTCAGTCGCGACATGACCGGCCCGCGCCTGGAACTGTTCTCGATGCTCGCCCAGGCGGCCCGTCATGAAATGGGCGTGGCGTTGATCCCGCCGTTTCTTATCCAGCGCGAGCTGGCCGACGGCAGCCTGGTGGTCGCCCTCGATCGACCGGTACCGGACGGCGGCCGCGCCTATTACCTGACCGTGCCGGAGCGCAAGGTGGAGTCGGCGGCGTTGCAGGCGTTTCGGGATTGGTTGTTGGGGGAGGCGCAGCAGTATCGAGTTATGAGCTGATTGGTCTCACAGGCAGCAGGACCGCGTAGCAATCTATAAGACGAGTTATGTTCATGATTTCGCGCGCATGGCGCGCTCCCACAAGTCCTGTAGCACCTCGCCTAGAGGGCTCCCATCGCCGCACTTCAGACGAACTGCGCCTGATCGGCGGAAGCCGCAAATTAGGGCAAATGCAGTATCCTGCGCATCGTTCTAGATGACTGCCAGAACTGCCTTGTCTCTACTCGATTCCAGCAAAAGCCTCATATTCCGGATCATCGCGCTGATGCAGCGGCATCCGGGCGCCATCGCCATTTTCGGTTTTTTCTCCGGTGTCGCCAGCTTCGTGCTGGTCGACCGTCAGGCCGGACTGGCCAAGGTGCTGGCCCTGGTGCTGCTGGTCAGCTGGCTATGGCTGATTCTCGAAAACGTGCTGCGCGAACGCATCGCCGCGCGCTTCGGTTTCGAGCTGCCGCGACCGTTGCTGCGTTACGCCACGCAGATGATCCACCAAGAAAGTCTGTTCTTCGTTCTGCCGTTCTTCTTCATCACCACCACCTGGAACAGCAGTCAGGCGCTGTTCAGCGGCTTGCTGGCCGCCGCGGCGCTGGTGTCGATCACCGATCCGCTGTACTACAAGTGGCTGGCGCCGCGGCGCTGGATCTTTCTCGCCTATCACACCCTGGCGCTGTTCGCGGTGATGCTCACGGCGCTGCCGATCATCTTCAAGCTCAACACCACGCAAAGCTATCAGTACTCCCTCGCCGCGGCGGTGGTGCTGTCGTTTCCCAGCCTGTTCACCATCATCACCGTGCGCAAATGGTGGCGTGGCCTGATATTGGTTGGCCTGACCCTGGCCATCGGCGCGTTCGGCTGGGTGACCCGCACCTGGGTGCCGCCGGCCACGTTGTGGCTTACAGAGGTGGCGATCACCACCGAGTTCGACAACCAGAACCGTTCACCGGGCGAAGGTATCGATCAGCTGACCGTCAGCCAGCTGCGCGCCAACGGCCTGTACGCCTACACGGCGATCAACGCACCGCGCGGTCTGGACGAGCGCATCTATCACGTCTGGGAACACAACGGTAAGGAGCTGGAGCGCATCGCCCTGGACATCCACGGCGGCCGCGAGAAAGGCTACCGCGCCTGGACCCACAAGAAGAATTTCCCCCAGGACGTGGAAGGCGACTGGGAGATTCAGGTGCTGACCGATGCCGGGCAGATGATCGGCGTACTGCGCTTCGAGGTCACCGCCGATGGCAGCATGCCGGCGAGTTCGCCGAGCATCAAAGACAAGCCGGCCGCCGAACCCGAGGAGCCGGCTGAGGCGCCACAGGATGAACCTGAAACGCCGGCCGAACCGGCGCCTGAGTCGACCGAGCCGCCCGCCGAGCCCGAACCCAAAGGCCAACCCGAAGCCGAGCAGCCCTCAGCTGCGCCGGCTGATGACTCGGCCGATCAGCCGAAGAACCAGTAGCACACGCCAATCGCAGCTACTACGCCGGCGAACTCGGCGAGCAAAGCGCAGCCCACCGCATGCCGGGCGCGCTGGATACCGACCGCGCCGAAGTACACGGCCAGCACGTAAAAGGTGGTCTCCGTACTTCCCTGGATGATCGCTGCCGCCAATGCCGGGAAGCTGTCCACGCCCTGGCTCTGCATGGTTTCGATCAGCATGGCCCGGGCGGCGCTGCCGGAGAACGGCTTGACCATTGCAGTGGGTAGCGCGTCGACGAAGCGGGTGTCCCAGCCGCCCCAGGCGACGATCCAGCGGATACCGTCCAGCGCTGCCTCCAGAGCACCGGAGGCGCGCAGCACGCCAATCGCGCAGAGCATCGCCACCAGGTAGGGCAGCAGGCTCTTGGCGACGTCGAAACCCTCCTTGGCGCCCTCGATGAACTGCTCGTAAACCTGCACCTTGCGCAGCGCGCCGATCACCACGAAGGCGACGACTATCCCGAACAGGGTGAGGTTGCCCATCAGCGACGACAGTGCCGCCAACGCAGTGGCGGACATGCCGGCGAGCATGGCCATGAAACTGCCGAGCAGGAGGGCGCCGGGAATCAGGTAGGCCAGCACCACCGGGTCCCACAGGCGCAGACGCTGCATGATGGCCACGGAGAACAGGCCGACCAGGGTCGACACGCTGGTCGCCAACAGGATGGGCAGGAACACCAGGGTCGGGTCGGGCGCGCCTTGCTGGGCGCGGTACATGAAGATGCTTACCGGCAGCAGCGTCAGCGATGAGGCGTTGAGCACCAGAAACAGAATCTGCGCGTTGCTCGCCGTGGTGCTACTGGGGTTGAGCTCCTGTAGCGAGCGCATGGCCTTGAGGCCGATGGGCGTGGCAGCGTTATCCAGGCCCAGGCCGTTGGCGGCGAAGTTCATGGTGATCAGGCCGAGTGCCGGATGGCCGCGGGGCACTTCGGGCATCAACCGGGCGAATAGCGGACCGAGCACCCGCGCCAGGGCATCCACCAGGCCGGCCTTCTCGGCGATGCGCAGCAGGCCAAGCCACAGGGTCAGGGTGCCGAATAGCAGCACCATCACTTCGACGGACAGCTTGGCCATGGCGAACAGACTTTCCACCATCGCGCCGAATACCGCCGGGTCGTCCGCCAGCAGCCAGCGACTGAAAGCGGCCACTGCCGCCACCACGAAAAAGCTCAGCCATAGGCCGTTGAGCATAGGTCACCCCCTGAAACGTAGCGGCTGATGATAGCGCGGCCGGGGGCTGGAAGTGGAAGCGTAAATGCGCTGCGGGGGAATAGCGGAGTGCGGATAGAGCAACGGCGCCAGAAGGCGCCGTTTGGTTGCATCAGTACCAGTTGGGGTCTTTCTTCAACTGCTCCTGGAGCAGCTGTTTGATGCCGTCGTCCGGCTCACCGAGCCAGCGCAGATCAGCGTGCTTGCTGGGTGTCTTGTCCTTGGGCAGTCCGGCAGGTACCTGCACCCACAGGGCGTAGGCATCGTCCCCGTCCTGGGAAAAGGCAACGTAGAGGCGCTGATTGAAACAGTCCGAGGTTTCGCACAATTGCCCGACCAGATAGGAGTCACCGTCTTCCTCCAGGGTCTTCATCGGCGTGGCGATGCCACTGAGGTTGATCACCCATTCGGGCAGACGCTCCTCATCGCGAATCAGATCCTGCCAGGCTTCACGATACTCAGTGTTGCTGGTCAGCAACTCGTTGAGGCGAAACTCGCCATCGGTATTGGCGGCCAAGGCCGCCGCACTACCGCCCAGCAAGAGAGCGGCAGCGAGCGTCTTGAATCGATTCATCAGCATGCCTCGCCTAGCCCCGTGGGCGACGACCCATGATGAACGAAACGATGAACATCACCAGGAACACCACGAAAAGGATTTTCGCGATACCTGTGGCAGTGCCTGCGATACCACCGAAACCCAGTACGGCAGCAACGATGGCGATGATCAGAAAGGTAATGGCCCAACTCAGCATGGCGTTTCTCCTTGGTATTTTTGAGGTCTTACGGGTGCAACACTTGTGAATTCGTTAAGTCGTCTCAGAACACCCAGCGGGTCTGCTTGGCCGGGGCCTGAACGGAGTCGGCACGTACCCAGTCGTCCTCGCTATGCGCCGTCGAGGCGCTGACAGTGTGCAAAGAAGCGGGTACGGCCCGTAGCGCAGCCGGGCTTGCTTTGGCTGGAGACTGTTCGATGGGGGTACTGATAGAGGTGGAAACCTGCGGCACTGCGACCTTTTGCTCCGGCGCCTTGGCGATGCTGACCAGCAGAACCATCACGGCGGCGACGGCAAGAATCAGAATCTCGGTATGGGCGCGGTGCAGGTTCATGGTGGTTCCTCATATTCGCTGTCGAACGGCTCGGCGTTCTTCTCATGAGGGGATAATTGCAGCCTGCGTGCCAGCTTTTTAAAAAAATAAATTCCTTTTAAAACATATACTTATAGACAGTAAATAAAATGCCACCATTGGCATCCTGCACGATGGCCGCCTGCGGCTCGGGCGTTCTGCACGACACCGCAGGCGCCTGCCTCACTGCATCTTCTTGCTTAGTGCGCTCATACGCTGATGACACTCACGTACCTTGGGCATCTCCACGGCCAGCAGGGCCTGCACATCAGGCTGAGCGCTCTCCAAAGCATCCTCGAAGGCTTCGAGAATGCGGTCTTCGGCTTCTTCGAGCTGCGCCACATAGGTGGCCTCTTCGTCACTCGACAAGGTAGCGCGGGCATCGGCATAGGCTTGGCGCATCTTGCCTACGAGGGTTCCGCTACTGGCAGGCGCCTCGTGGTTGGCAGCGACCTTGACTGCCAGCGCTTGGATAATCTGGTGCTTGGCCTCGGCCATTTCACGCAGCAGCGCCTTGAGTTGTTCATTGTCGATCTCGTCGTGGGCGTGTTCATAAAAGCGCTGACCATCGCGAATAATGGCGATCAGCTCGTTAAGTTGCTCGGTCTTCTGGCTCATGGTGGCTCTCCTGAGAAGGGTCTGTAGCGGATGAAACGGTGGGCGGGCCCGAATGGCCCGTCCTGAGGGTGATTAGCCGGATATACGCAGTGCGTCGGCATCGACGCCACGTACACCGCGGATGGTGCGCGCTGTTTCCACGGCCAGACGTTTTTCGGCGTTGCTGAGTACGGTGCCGCTGAGTCGCACGAAGCCTTCGCGGGTTTCGACCTTGATGTTCAGGGCATCGAGGTTGCGGCTATAGAGGTAGCTGGCCTTGATCTTGTTGGTGATCCACGCATCGCTGATCGAGGCTGCGGCATCGCTGGCGGCGTTCTGCGCTTCGGCCGAGGTGCTGTCGGCGGTGTTGATGCTCAAGTGGTTGTGCACTTCGCGCACGCCTTCAGTATTGGTGACTAGCTCACCGGCCAGTTCCTTGGCAGCCGGGGTACCGGCATTGCCGCTGAGGCTGACCACGCCATTCTCGGCACGCACCTGAATGTCCAGGCCCTCGGTATTGGTGTTCCATAGCAGGCGGGACCTGACTGTGGCAGCCAGGGTAGCGTCATCAAAACGCTGGGCCAGGGTCTTGTCGGTGACGATCCGCGCCTGGTCTTCGAGCACCGGTGGCGACAGATCGGCGTCGATCTGCAACTGGTTATCCACCTGACGAACGCCTTCGATGCTGCTCGCCAGTTCGCTGGCAAGCTCACGCTCGGCAGGGTTCTCCACCGCGCCTTTGAGCGTGACGACGCCATCTTCCACGCTCACCTCGATATCGAAGGGGTCGAGGTGACGATTGAGTGCGAATGCGGTGTCGATGGCTCCCTGCTGGCGGGCATCGCTCAATTGCCGGGCCAGATCGCCTTCGGCCGCCTGCGCGAGCGGAGCCAGAGTAATCAGACCGGCAATAGCCATGGCCAACGTGGATTGTCTCAACAGCATGTAACGCCTCCTTTTTAGCCAAAAAAGCCGCTCGCAAGCGGACCGGGTAGGGTCGCAAGCGGTATGCCAGGCAGCTTGAAAAATAAAAACCAACTAAAATCAGCCGGTTAAATCCAATGCCTGGCTATGGGCCGCTTGCACGATGCAAGATCGCGCCATACTAGCCGTGCAACTTGCACGAAGATTTCCAGATAATCTCTGCCATTCACCCCATGGAGCACGTAAATGGAAGCAACAGGTCAGAGCGGGCGCATCCTATTGGTCGACGACGAAGCGGCTATCCTGCGTACCTTCCGCTATTGCCTGGAGGACGAGGGCTACCAGGTCACGACCGCCAACAGCGCCGCGCAAACCGAATCGCTGCTGCAGCGCCAGGTATTCGACATGTGCTTTCTCGATTTGCGCCTGGGGGATGAAAATGGCCTGGACGTGCTCGCCCAGATGCGCGTGCAGGCGCCGTGGATGCGCGTGGTAATCGTCACCGCCCACTCAGCCATCGACAGCGCCGTGGACGCCATGCAGGCCGGCGCCGCCGATTATCTGGTCAAGCCATGCAGCCCCGATCAACTGCGCCTGGCTGCCGCCAAGCAGCTGGAAGTGCGCCAGTTGTCTGCCCGCCTCGAAGCCCTGGAAGGTGAAGTGCGCAAGCCCAGCGACGGCATCGACTCGCACAGCCCGGCGATGATGGCGATTCTGGAAACCGCCCGGCAGGTGGCCACCACCGATGCCAACATTCTGATTCTCGGCGAGTCCGGTACCGGCAAGGGCGAGTTGGCACGGGCCATTCACGGCTGGAGCCGACGCGCGAAGAAATCCTGCGTGACCATCAACTGCCCGTCGCTGACCGCCGAGCTGATGGAAAGCGAGCTGTTCGGCCACAGCCGCGGCGCTTTCACCGGCGCCAGCGAAAGTACCCTGGGGCGGGTCAACCAGGCGGATGGCGGTACCCTGTTCCTCGACGAAATCGGCGACTTCCCGCTGACCCTGCAACCCAAGCTGCTGCGTTTCATCCAGGACAAGGAATACGAGCGCGTTGGCGACCCGGTCACCCGCCATGCTGACGTGCGCATCCTCGCCGCCACCAACCGCGACCTCAACGAGATGGTCCGCGAAGGTCACTTCCGAGAAGACTTGCTGTATCGCCTGAACGTCATCACCCTGACGCTGCCGCCACTGCGCGAACGCGCCGACGACATCCTCACCCTGGCCAATCGCTTCCTGGCCCGCTTCGTCAAGGACTATGCCCGCCCGGCCCGTGGCTTCAACGATGACGCCACCAAGGCGCTGCTCGCCTACCAATGGCCCGGTAATATCCGCGAGCTGCGCAACGTCATCGAACGCGCCAGCATCATCTGCCCGGGCGAATGGGTGGACGTGGCCCACCTGGGCATGAGCGCTCCGGCGGCCAACAGCGCGCCGCGGGTAGGCGCCGACCTGAGCCTCGAGGAGCTGGAAAAGGCGCACATCGCCGCTGTGCTGGCCAACAGCGACACCCTCGACCAGGCAGCCAAGACCCTGGGCATCGACGCCTCGACCCTGTATCGCAAACGCAAGCAGCTCGGCCTATGAAACTACGCAGCAAGCTGTTTCTCAGCACCAGCGCGCTGCTGACCGTAGCCTTGCTGGGGTTGAGCCTGGGCATCTTCAGCGTCCTGCAGTTGACCCAGTCGCAGAGTCGTTCCCTGGCGCACAACCTGGAAATCATCAGCACCAGCCTGGATCTGCGCCAGGAACTAGGCCGGCAATTGTTCCTGATGCTTGGCGAAGACTTCGACCACAGCACGGTACAACGCCTGCAGGAATCCGATCAGCGCATCCGCGGCTGGCTCGACGACAGTCTGAAAAGCAGCGTGACCGAGGCTGATCGCCAGGCGATCCAGCAGATCCAGGACGCCTACCAGACGTTCAGCACCATGCTAGAAGACCCCCTGACGGTGCGTGATGAGCTGCTGACCAACGACGATTTCGCCAAGACCATCGAAACCGTTCGCGACCGCCTCAACACCCTGCAGGTCCAGTACGTAGCCGCCGTCAAGGACGCCGAGGTGCAGGCCCAGGAACGCGCCTGGCTGATCGCTGGGCTGCTGGGCCTGGTCGGACTGGCGGTGCTGGTGATCGGCTTCATTACCGCCCACACCATCGCCCGCCGCGTCGGCCAGCCGATCGATGCTCTCGCCCGCGCGGCCGACCAGATCGGCCGCGGCGACTTCCAGGTCACCCTGCCGATCACCCCGGTGGCCGAGCTGTCGGCGCTCAGTCGCCGCTTCGGCCTGATGGCCGAGAGCTTGCGCCAGCTCAAGAGCAGCAACGTCGAAGCACTGATGTCCGAGCAGCGGCGCCTGCAAGCGGTGCTCGACAGCATCGACGACGGCCTGCTGATCTTTGGCCGCGACGGCCTGCTCGAACACTTCAACCCGGTGGCCCAGCGCCAGCTCGGCTGGGACGACCAACCCCTCGGCCAGCGCCCTAGCCAGGCGCTCGGCCGCCCGGAACTGGACGAACAGCTGCAGCACGTGCTGCAAGGCCACAACCTGGAGCAGCGCCTGGCCGACCTGCAGGTGGAGGCCAATGGCGAGACGCGCCTGCTCAACTACAGCCTGACGCCGGTCAGCCACAGCCAGGGGCATATCCTCGGCGCGGTGATGGTGCTGCACGACGTGACCGAGCAGCGCGCCTTCGAGCGCGCGCGCAACGAATTCGTGCTGCGCGCCTCCCACGAACTGCGCACCCCGGTGACCGGCATGCACATGGCGTTCGGCCTGCTGCGTGAGCGCAGCAAGTTCGCGGCAGAATCCCGTGAAGCCGATCTGGTGAATATCGTCGACGAGGAGATGGAGCGGCTGGTGCACCTGATCGAGGACCTGCTGAATTTCTCGCGCTACCAGAGCGGTGTGCAGAAGCTCGAGTTGGCGCCCTGCGACATTCCCGAGCTGCTCGACAACGCCGTGCGGCGCCACCTGGGCAAAGCCCAGACCCGACAGATCGACATACAGCTGGAGATGGGCGATGCCCTGCCGCGCACTCACTTGGATCGCGCGCAGATCGAGCGCGTGCTCGACCACCTGATCGACAACGCCCTACGGCACAGCCCGGAGGGCGGCACCCTGCGCCTGTGCGCCCAGCGCCAGGAAGAGCGCCTGCTGATCAGCGTCGAGGATGAAGGCGAAGGGATTGCCTACGGCCAGCAGGCCAGGCTGTTCGAGCCGTTCGTACAGATCGGCCACAAGAAGGGTGGCGCTGGCCTTGGTCTGGCGCTGTGCAAGGAGATCGTCCAGCTGCACGGCGGACGCATCGGCGCCGAATCCCAGCCGGGGCAAGGTGCACGCTTTCACCTCGCCCTGCCTCTTTAATCGCCTCAGCCCTTGGCGAGGCGATTGACCTCCAGCAGCAGGGCTGCAGTTTCCGCGTCCGGCTGCCCGTCGTAGAGCGCCTGCCGGTACTTCATCTGGAAGGCGCGAATCACGTTGCGGGTTTCCTCATCCAGCACGCCAGTGCTCGGCACCGTGTAGCCCTGCTCGGCCAGCTGTTGCTGGAACCAGGCGACGCTCGGCAGGCTGGTGCTGAACACCGCCTGCTGGCGGGCCACTACCTCGGCGTTCGGCCAGGGCATCAGTCCGGCATCGGCCAGTTGCTTCCAGGGAAACATCGGCCCCGGATCGACCTTGCGCTGTGGCGCGATATCGCTGTGGCCAATGATGCTGCCCGGCGGTAGGTGATGGCGCTGCATGATGTCCTTGAGCAGCACGATCAGCGCATCGATCTGCGGCTGGGCGTAAGGCTGCCAGTAACGGCCATTGGGCGTGTCGAAATAGCCCTGGTTGACCATCTCGATGCCGATGGTGGTGCCGTTTAACCAGGTGCGGCCCTGCCACTCGCTGACCCCGGCATGCCAGGCGCGGCGGTTCTCGTCGACCAACTGGTAGATGGTCGGCGGCACGGCGTTGATCAGGTAGTGAGCGCTGACCTCTTCTTTGGTCAGCAGCTCCAGCGAGTGTGGCAGATCGGTCGAGGTGTAATGCAGCACGATGTACTGCACGCGGCTGTTCTGGCCGACGGCGGTATAGCTGTGGTCGATGCGCGGGCCGCTGCTGCAGCCGGCGAGTACGAGGACGAACAGGACAAGACTGAGAAATTTCATGGCTGGATGTGCAATACGCTCTGAATGTTGTCCAGCAGCATGTCGACGCTGAGCATGATCAACAGCATGCCCATCAGTCGCTCCACTGCGGTCAGCCCACGAGGGCCAAGGAAGCGCTGCAGGAAAGACGCCTGCAGCAGGATGAAAGCGGTCGCCGCCCAAGCCATGATTAACGCCAGGTAAAGCTCCCACAGCGCGCCCTCATGGGTGTTTCGCAAGGTCATCAGTACCGCCAGCGCCGAAGGACCTGCCACCGCCGGCGTGGCCAGCGGCACCAGCATCGGCTCGCCGTCGGGCACGTCGCCCAGTACGCCTTGCGGGCTGGGAAAGATCAAGCGCATGGCGATGACGAACAGGATGATACCGCCGGCAATCGCCGTTGCCTCCCGAGACAGGCCCAATGCGCTGAGCACTTTGTCACCAAAGGTGAGAAACAGCAGCAACAACCCCAGGGCGAACAGCAGTTCGCGCGCGGCCACCCACATGCGCCGCTCCGGGCGGACATTCTTCAAAGCCGCGATAAAGATGGCGATGTTGCCGAACGGGTCGGTGACCAGAAACAGCAATACGGCGATGCTGAAGATATCCATTGAAAGGGCTCCTTGAAAACAGCCGCGCAGTTTAGTGGCTAAGAGCCTTCAAGTCAGTGGCCACGACCTTTGATCGCCGCCGGACGGTGCTGAACTTGTCATACCTCTGCACGATCAACATGCAGTCGACTATGAGGGAACATGCCATGCGCGCGCTGCTCTGGTTCAAACAGGATCTTCGCCTCGATGATCACCCCGCCCTGCAGGCCGCACTCGCGTCCAACTGCCTGCTACCGCTCTACGTACTCGACCCGGCGCTGCTGCAGTTCGACGAATTCGGCAGCCGACGTATCGGTGTACACCGCGCACGCTTCCTGCTGGAAAGCCTAACTGCTCTGGACAGCGCGCTGCGCCAGCGCGGCTCCAAGCTGCTGGTGGTCAGCGGCAAGCCCGAAGAGGTGATCGCGCAGTTGGTCGGCCAGTTCGATATGCGCCAGGTCATCACCCTCGACGAGATCGCCCCCCAGGAGCGCGCTGTGCTCGCCCGGGTACGCGAAGCCCTTGGGCCGGTGCCGCTGCGCACCGCCCAAAACAATGGGCTGTTCAGCGAAGCCGAGCTGCCCTGCCCGCTCGATCAGTTGCCAACGGTGTACAGCCAGTTCCGCACCCTGATCGACGCGCGCCAGTACGTGTTTCAGCCGCAGTCGGCGCCCGAACAGCTCCCACCGCTGCCCGAAAGCCTGGACATTAGCGCCTACGGCCTGCCGACTCAATCGCAACTGGGCCTCGGCGATGCCCTGAGCCTGGTGCCCAGCGCGTTCCCGTTCTCCGGTGGCGAGACCGCCGCCCTGGCGCGCCTGCGCGACTACCTGTGGGACAGCCAGAACGTGCGTACCTATAAGGAAACCCGCAACGGCATGATCGGCAGCGAGTACTCGTCCAAGTTCTCGCCCTGGCTGGCCAATGGCTCTCTGTCGCCACGCCGTACCGCCGCCGAACTGCGTCGCCACGAGTCGCTATACGGCGCGAACGAGTCGACCTACTGGCTGTGGGCAGAATTGCTGTGGCGCGAATTCTTCCGCTGCACCCTGCAGCGTTATGGCCAGGCGCTGTTCGAGCCCGGTGGCCTGAGAGCCACCGAGCGAGCACCGCAACAGATTGACGAGCGTTTCGAGCAGTGGGCCCACGGGCGCACCGGCATGCCCCTGGTGGACGCCAACATGCGCGAGCTCGCCGCCACCGGCTACATGTCCAACCGCGGCCGCCAAGTGGTGGCCAGCTACCTGGTCAGCGACCTGCAGCAAGACTGGCGCCACGGTGCGGCCTGGTTCGAGGAGCACCTGATCGACTACGACCCGGCGAGCAACTGGGGCAACTGGGCGTATTTGGCCGGCGTTGGCAGCGACCCGCGTCTGAAGCGCACCTTCAACGCCCTCAAGCAGGCGCGCCAGTACGACCCGCAGGGTGAGTACGTGAGCCTGTGGATACCGGAGCTGCGTAATCTGCCGGAAAACCTGCGTCACACGCCGTTTCTACTGCAGGCGCAGCAGCTTGATGCCATCAACTATCCACGGCTGGAGCGGATTCCGGATTCCTGGCAGCGCCACCTCAACGAAGTGGCCTAGACGAGAACCGAGCATGCCGCACGGCAGCTCGGTGTCTGGCGGGGCCTGATCAGGCTCCGGGCGTGAAGTGCTTCTGGGTGGTGCCGCGAGCGATCAGGCGGGACAGATAGTCCAGCTTCTGCGGATCGCGATCGACGAAGCGGAACACCACCTGCAGCCATTCGCTGTCGGGCTTCGGCTCGAACGCTGCCACACTGTGCAGGTAGCCGTTCAGACGCGCCACTTCCGAGGCTTCGCCCTGCTCGAGGTCGAGCACCGCGCTCTCCAGCACCTGGGGCAGCAGTTCGCCGCGTTTGACCACCAGCAATGCTTCCTTGAGGCTCAGTGCCTTGACCACGCAGGCCATCATGCCGCCGGGCAGGCGCAGCTGGCCCTGACTGCGGCCCGCCGGTGCCGGGGTGGCGGCCTTGGCCGGCGCAGGCGCCGCGGCTGGAGCGGTAGCTGCCTGGGTAGGCGCCGTCGGGCGGACGGTCTCGGCCTTGCCACCGGTCAGGGCGGCCAGGGAATCGTTGGCGAAGACGCCAGTGCTGAGCATTTTCGGCGGTGCGGCGGACATCAGGGCAGCCAGCTTGCCGGCGCGCTGCAGGGCTTTCTTGACCTTGGTGATCAGTTGCTCGTTGGAAAACGGCTTGCCGATGAAATCCGATACGCCGGCCTGAATGGCCTGCACCACGTTTTCCTTGTCGCCACGGCTGGTGACCATGATGAACGGCACGCCCTTGAGCGACTCCTGCTCACGGCACCATTGCAACAGCTCGAGGCCGGACATCTCCGGCATTTCCCAGTCACAGAGAATCAGATCGATCGGGTTGCGGCCTAGGATCTGTTGGGCCTTGCGGCCGTTGACTGCTTCTTCGATCTGGATACCGGGAAGGTGGTCACGCAGCCCCTTCTTTACCAGATCACGGATAAAGGTGGCGTCGTCCACCACCAGTACACTGACTTTGCTCATCGACCACTCCCTCGAATGGCCCTTAGCATAGACGTGTGCACTGGCTTATTGCCAACATTAAAGCGCAACCCTGAGGCCCCGCGCACAGGCCCAACCTTGGCCCTTTGGGGGCAGACCTCACTCCTTGGCGCCGCTCTGCACTTCTTCGCGCATGCGGGTCAGGCCCATGTGCTTGACGTCGGTGCCGCGGACCAGATAGATCACCAGTTCGGCGATATTGCGCGCGTGGTCGCCGATACGCTCCAGCGAGCGCAGCGCCCAGATCACGTTGAGCACGCGGGAGATCGAGCGCGGGTCTTCCATCATGTAGGTAACCAGCTCGCGCAGTGCAGTTTTGTATTCGCGGTCGACGGTCTTGTCGTACTGGGCGACCGACAGCGCCAGGTCGGCGTCGAAACGGGCGAAGGCGTCCAGCGCCTCCTGCACCATCTTGCGTACCTGGTCACCGATATGCCGAACCTCGACGTAACCACGCGGCGACTCGCCTTCCTCGGTCAGCAGGATCGCCCGCTTGGCGATCTTGGTGGCTTCATCCCCGATGCGTTCCAGATCGATCACCGATTTGGAGATGCTGATGATCAGGCGCAGGTCCGAAGCGGCCGGCTGACGACGGGCAAGAATGCGCACGCATTCCTCGTCGATGTTGCGCTCCATCTGGTTGATCTGGTCATCGACCTCACGCACCTGCTGGGCCAGGCCGGAGTCGGCCTCGATCAGCGAAGTGACCGCGTCGTTGACCTGTTTCTCGACCAGGCCGCCCATGGCCAGTAGGTGGCTGCGCACTTCCTCCAGCTCGGCATTGAATTGCTGGGAAATGTGGTGGTTCAGGCTGTCTTTATTGATCATCTGGTTTCGCTCCGCGAAAGCTTCGCTTGAGTGGCCATGGTGCGCACGCTGCACCTTCCACGTTTATCTCAGCACAGAGGCCTTTGGAAAATGCTCCTTGGTGCGAAGGGCGTGCGCTGACAGTACGAGTAGTACGGCGAGCACGCCCGACAAAGCCAGGGAGTATTTGCCATGGCATCAGCCGTAGCGGCCGGTGATGTAGTCTTCGGTCTGCTTCTTGGCCGGGTTGGTGAACAGCGTGTCGGTGTCACCGAATTCGATCAGTTTGCCCATGTACATGAACGCCGTGTAGTCGGATACCCGAGCGGCCTGTTGCATGTTGTGGGTAACGATGACGATGGTGTACTTGGATTTCAGCTCGTAGATCAGCTCTTCGACCTTCAGGGTGGAGATCGGGTCGAGCGCCGAGCACGGCTCGTCGAGCAACAGCACTTCGGGCTGCACCGCCACGGTACGGGCTATCACCAGACGCTGCTGCTGGCCGCCAGACAGACCCAGGGCCGAGTCGTGCAGGCGGTCCTTCACTTCATCCCACAGCGCGGCGCTCTTCAGGCCCCACTCGACGGCCTCGTCGAGGATGCGCTTCTGGTTGATGCCCTGGATGCGCAGACCGTAGACCACGTTCTCGTAGATGCTCTTGGGAAACGGGTTGGGCTTCTGGAACACCATGCCGACGCGGCGCCGCAGCTCGGCGACGTCCTCGCCCTTGCGGTAGATGTTGCGCCCGTCGATGTTGATCTCGCCCTCCACCCGGCAACCGTCGACCAGATCGTTCATGCGGTTGAAGGTACGCAACAGGGTCGACTTACCGCAGCCGCTTGGGCCAATGAAGGCAGTCACGCGCTGCTTGGGGATGTTCATCTTGACGTCGTACAGCGCCTGCTTGTCGCCATAGAACAGGTTCAGGCCCGGCACTTCGATGGCCACGGTTTCGTTGGCCAGGTTCAGGCTCTGCTTGTCACGGCCCAGGGCCGAAATGTCGATGCCATGGGTAGCGGTTTCGTGTTGCATCAATAGTCTCCTTCGGGGCTACAGGCTTCAAGCTGCAGCGCTGGCCGGCTCACACTCGGCGCGTCGCACTGCGGCCTACAGCCACCTTAATGATCCAGGGCCTTGTACTTCTCGCGCAGGCGGTTGCGCAGGTAGACGGCCGTCAGGTTGAGAATCGCGATGACCATGACCAGCAACAGCGCGGTGGCGTAAACCAGCGGGCGGGCGGCCTCGACGTTGGGGCTCTGGAAGCCAACGTCGTAGATGTGGAAGCCCAGGTGCATGATCTTTTGATCCAGGTGCAGATAAGGATAGTTGCCATCCACCGGCAGGCTCGGCGCCAGCTTGACCACGCCGACCAACATCAGCGGCGCCACTTCACCGGCGGCGCGGGCCACGGCGAGAATCAGGCCGGTCATCATCGCCGGGCTGGCCATTGGCAGCACCACGCGCCACAGGGTTTCCACCTTGGTGGCACCGAGGGCCAGCGAGCCCTCACGCAGCGAGCGGGGAATGCGCGCCAAGCCTTCCTCGGTTGCGACGATCACCACCGGCACGGCGAGCAGCGCCAGGGTCAGCGACGCCCACAGTAGGCCCGGCGTGCCGAAGGTCGGCGCCGGCGCGGCTTCCGGGAAGAACAGCCGGTCGATCGAGCCGCCCAGCACATAGACGAAGAAGCCCAGACCGAACACGCCGTAGACGATGGCCGGAACGCCGGCCAGGTTGTTCACCGCGATGCGGATCACCCGGGTCAGTGGTCCCTGCTTGGCGTACTCACGCAGGTAGATGGCGGCGATCACCCCGAACGGGGTGACGATCACCGCCATGATCAGGGTCATCATGATGGTGCCGAAGATCGCCGGAAAGATGCCGCCTTCGGTGTTCGCCTCACGTGGGTCATCGCTGACGAACTCCCACAGCTTGCTGCCGTAGAAGCCGATCTTTTCCAGGGTCGACATGGCGTTCGGGCGGTAGGCGCGCACCACCTTGCCGAGGCTGATCTCCTGCTCGCGGCCATCGGCCGAGCGCACGGTCATGCTGTCGCGGTTGAACTGCTGGTAGCGGGCGTTGAGTTCGGCCTCCAGCTGCTTGTATTCAGCGTCCCAACGGGAACGCTCGGCGGCCAGATCTGCCTGGGCAGCCTCGGTCAGCGCGTTATCGAGCTCCAGCTTGCGGGTCTGCAGCCTTACGCGCTCGAGGCCTGCGTTGATGCGGCCGATGTCGCGCTTCTCCAGCTTGACGATCTCGCTGTGCAGCTCACCGACGCGTTGCAGACGCTTCTGCAACTCGCCCCAGGCGGCATCGCCCTCGGCGACCAGACGGCCCTCTTCCTTGACGTTGACTAGGTAGCCATAGAAGTTGCCCCACTCGCGGCGCTCGAAGGCGGTCAGGCCGGCGGGACGACGCTGCTCACCGAGCCATTCGCCGACCACCCAGGAGAAGTCCGCACCGTACAGATCACGGTTGCCGACCTTGAGCAGTTCGCGGGTCATGAATTCACCGCCCTCGGCATTCACCGGCAGGCCGGCCGCCGCCAGACGGGCGCGTGGAATCTCTTCCTTCTGCACCACTTCGCCGGCCATCTGCTTGGCCTGCTCACCAGGGATCTGGTAGCTGGCTTCGATGATATCGGCCGGCCAGAAGTGGCCCAGGCCGCGCACGGCGATAACCGCCAGCAGGCCCACGGTCATGATGATGGCGATGGACACCGCACCGGCGTTCATCCAGATCCACGGCGAGCCGCTCTTGAACCAGGATTTCAGGTTGTGCTGTTTCACGGACATGGTCTTGCAGTCCTCAGAGCGAAGCGTACTTGACGCGCAGGCGCTGACGCACCAGCTCGGCCAAGGTGTTCATGACGAAGGTGAATGACAGCAGCACCAGCGCAGAAAGGAACAGCACCCGGTAATGGGTACCGCCGACTTCCGACTCGGGCATTTCCACCGCCACGTTGGCGGCCAGGGTGCGCAGGCCTTCGAAGATGTTCATGTCCATGATCGGCGTGTTGCCGGTGGCCATCAGCACGATCATGGTCTCGCCGACAGCGCGCCCCATGCCGATCATCACCGCCGAGAAGATGCCCGGACTGGCGGTCAGGATCACCACGCGAGTCAGGGTCTGCCACGGCGTGGCACCGAGCGCCAGGGAGCCGAAGGTCAGGCTCTTGGGCACGCTGAACACGGCGTCTTCGGCGATCGAGTAGATGTTCGGGATCACCGCGAAGCCCATGGCCAGGCCGACCACCAGGGCGTTGCGCTGGTCGAACGGAATGCCCAGATCGTTGGTCAGCCAGCCGCGCATGTTGCCGTCGAACAGCCAGTTTTCCAGATGGCCGCTCATGCTCAGCGAGACGATGCCGACCAGCAGGATCACCGGGATCAGCAGCGCCGCTTCCCAGCCGTCCGGCACGCGCAGGCGGATGGACTCAGGCAGGCGGCTCCAGATGAAACCCGCCAACAGGATGCCGATTGGCGTGAAAATCAGCAGGCTGAAGATGCCAGGTAGATGCCCCTCTACATAGGGCGCCAGGAACAGGCCGGCGAAGAAGCCGAGGATCACCGTGGGCAGCGCTTCCATCAGTTCGATCACCGGCTTGACCTTGCCGCGCATGGCCGGAGCCATGAAGTAGGCGGTGTAGATCGCCGCGGCAATAGCCAGCGGGGCGGCCAGCAGCATGGCGTAGAAGGCAGCCTTGAGCGTACCGAAGGCCAACGGCGCCAGGCTCAGCTTGGGTTCGGCGTCGGTGCTGGCGGAGGTCGACTGCCAGACGTAGGCCGGCTTGTCGTAGTTCTCGTACCAGACCTTGCCCCACAGCGAGCTCCAGGAAATTTCCGGGTGCGGGTTGTCGATCAGCAGGCGTTCGATCTTGCCGTCAGCCTCGACCAGCGCGCGGTTGGCGCGCGGCGACAGCGCGGCGATGGTGAAGCCGTTAGCCACCGGCTCGACCAGCAGGGTGCGATGCGCGGTGCTGTGGAAGATGCCCAGGTTGCCCTTGGCGTCCAGAGCGATGAAACCCTTGCGGCGCTCTTCGGAGAGGATCTGGCTGATCGGGCTGTCGGCCAGCTTGAATTCACGCACCTGCTTGAGCGAGGACTTGCCATCCTCGTCGCGGACCATGAACCACTGGGCGATGCCGCCGCTACTGTCACCGGTGAGCAGCGAGATGCCGCCCAGCAGCGAGGCGGCGTGGGTGATTTCCCGGGCACCATCGTTGAGCAGCTTGTAGCGGCCGTTGAGGGCCTTGGCGCGCAGGTCGAAAACGTCGGCGGTGGCGCGGCCGTTGATCACGAACAGCCACTGCTGGCGCGGCTCGATGATCAACTCCTTGATCGGCTCGGCGATCTGCGGCAGCGCCAGGCGCTCCTCGCTGACCTCCACTTCGCCGGTCATCATGTTCTCTTCGCGGCTCAGGCTCAGCACCTGCAGCTCACTGCCCACGGAGCCGGCGATCAGCAGCGTGCCGCTGTTGACACTGATGCCCATGTGCTCCAGCGGCCGGCCTTGCGGATCGAGGTTCAGCGGGGTTTCACCGAACGGGTAGACGATCGCCGGGGTAATGGTCTTCACGTCGTTCGGGTAGGTGATGCGATAGGTGTGTTCGAACACCAGCGCCTGGCCGTTGGACAGGCCCAGGGCGATACGGTGGCTGCCCGGCTGGTCTTCACCGACCGAGACCACTTCGCTGCCGGCCGGCAGCGGCAGATCGATGCTGGTCAGCGCCTGCATGGTCTTGGCATCGAAGAACTGGATCTTGCCGTTGCGGGCCAGACGCATGCCGACCTGGTTCTGCTCCTCGAGGGTCATCAAAAGCGGCTTGCCGGCATCGGCCAGCCAGGTGGGCTGGATGGCGTCGCGCTTTTCCAGGTCGGCGCCCTGGAACATCGGCAGCACGACATAGGCAAGGTAGAAGAAGATCAGGGTGATGGCGCCAAGCACGGCCAGGCCGCCGATGGATACGCACCAGCGTGCCAGGCGATCCTTGAACGCGCGTATACGGCGCTTGCGCTGCAGGGCCGGGGTGTTGAAGTCCAGCCCGAGGGAATTGGAGGAGGCGGTCATGGGGTCACTTGGCAAGTCATTCATAGGAGAGAGCATCTCTGCGCGGCCATGAGCGCGCCGTATTTTTCGTCTATATCGCGAGCGTGGCCAATCTAACGCGACTGTATGACAGAAAAGTTACAGTGCGGTGACGCAGCAAAGCCCGCCTCTCGATAAGAGGCGGGCTTCAGCAAGACTTACTGCGGTCGGTTTACAGACCCAGTTCCTTGCGGGTCTTCTCGATGACCTTGAGCGGCAGCGGAATGTAGCCGTCCTTGACCACCACGTCCTGGCCCTGCTTGGACAGGATCATCTTGAGGAACTCGGCGTCCAGCGGGCTCAGCGGCTTGTTCGGCGCCTTGTTCACGTAAATGTAGAAGAAGCGAGCCAGCGGGTACTTGCCCGACAGTGCGTTGGTTTCGTTGGCTTCTTCGACTTCACCCTTCTTGTTGACCAGGGGAACGGCGCGCACGCTGGCGGTGCGGTAGCCGATGCCCGAGTAACCGATGGCGTTGACGGTGCTGGAGATCGACTGCACCACGGAAGCCGAACCCGGCTGCTCATTCACGTTGGGCTTGAAGTCGCCTTTGCACAGGGCTTCTTCCTTGAAGTAGCCGTAAGTGCCGGATACCGAGTTACGACCGAACAGCTGCACCGGCTTGCTAGCCCACTCGCCGGTCAGGCCGATATCGCCCCAGGTCTTCAGATCCTTGGCTTCACCGCACAGACGGGTGCTGGAGAAGATCGCGTCGACCTGCTGCATGGTCAGCTGCTTGATCGGGTTGTCCTTATGCACGAACACCGCCAGGGCGTCGATGGCCACCGGAACGGCGGTCGGCTTGTAGCCGTACTTCTGCTCGAAGGCCTGGATTTCGCTGTCCTTCATGGCGCGCGACATCGGGCCGAGGTTGGCGGTGCCTTCGGTCAACGCGGGTGGCGCGGTGGAGGAGCCGGCAGCCTGAATCTGGATGTTCACATTCGGGTAGGACTGCTTGTAGCTCTCAGCCCACAGGGTCATCAGGTTGGCCAGGGAGTCGGAACCGACGCTGGACAGGTTGCCCGATACACCCGAGGTCTTCTCGTAGGCCGGAATAGCCGGATCGACAGCGGCAACCGCGTTGGCGGTAGCGACGCCAGCAGCGACAAACGTCATGGCCGCCATCAAACGCTTCAGTTTCATGCCTTGCTCCTAGCAGAGTGGTAATCATCGAGAGGCTGGCTGCCGTGGTCGTAGCGCCCGGCTTACCGCTTTCTCACGATCAGGGTCGTGTTGGTTGGGACGGGGCTCAGTATCATCAGCCAATGTGACCACTCTATGTAATCAATGTGACAGTTGGATGACGGCGCAAACAGGTACGCAGAGTTCGGCAGAGGACTGTGCGCCAATGCCTGCAACGCGCTAAGGTCGCGGTGTAGACACCCAGCCGGTATACTTTGCGTCCCTGCCCCGCAGGGCCCACCACTGCGCCGCGAGCCGTGAACAGATGAAAGACTTCGAACAAGAAGACCCGATACCGCAAGGCGACCTGGCATTGCAGATCACTGCACTGCCGCGCGAAACCAATGGCTTCGGCGACATTTACGGTGGCTGGCTGGTTTCGCAGATGGACTTGGCGGGCACCGCCATGGCCAGCAAGGTAGCGGCCGGCCGTGTGGCGACCGTGGCGATCGATCGCATGGCCTTCCTGGTGCCGGTGCCGGTCGGCGCGCAATTGTCGTTCTACACCCAGGCGCTGGAAGTCGGCCGCAGCTCGATCCAGATGCTGGTGGAGGTATGGAGTGACGACCCGCTGTCCAGCGAGTGGCGCAAGGTCACCGAAGCGGTGTTCGTGTTCGTCGCTATCGACGCTAGCGGTCGCACCCGCGCAGTACCGCGCCGCTAAGCGAAGGCCGCGCCAGGCGCGCGGCTAGTTACCCTGGCCGAGTAGCTCGCTGACTCGCGTTCGGTCAGCGGTGAAGGCGCTCTGCGCCTGGGCGCGCGCCGCCTGATAGCGTTCGATATCCTTTTTAAGCCGTACCTGCTCGTCTCGCTGACTACTGATCTGATCGAGCAGCTGCTTGGGTACTTCACGCCCTGCCCGCTCCTGATCCGCCGCCTGCTTCTGCAGGTTGGCCTGCTGCTGACGCACCGATTGCAGATTACCCTTGGCCACGCCGATCAGGCCGTCGAGTTCGGCCAGCTTGCGCGCCTGGGCACGGTCGACATCCTCAAGGCTGCTGTACAGACGCAGCAACTGGGCATCAGATTTGGCCCGTTCGCGATCGGCGAGAATCTTCTGCATTTCTTCCGCGGTGGGCGCCGGCGGCACCACGCGGATCACCCGCCCCTGCTCGTTGAGCACCTCATAGCCCTTGGCAATGAACTCGCTGGGTACGCCCTGGCGGTCGATCACCGTAATGCCCTGGGCATTGGTATAGCGATACATCTCTGCCGCATTCGCCCATAACGGCAGCAGCAGGCCAAGCCAGAGGGTACTGCGCAGCAAGGGCGAGGTGGACATGGGCACGTTCTCTTGGCGAGCCGGGGTCAGATGCCGAATTCGGCGCGGTAGGCTTCAACGGCGGGCAGGTGTTGTTTCAGTTCAGCATCATCGGCCAGATATTCCAGCACCTGCTGCAGAGAAACGATGCTGACCACCGGAATGCCGAAGTCGCGCTCGACTTCCTGGATCGCCGACAGCTCACCGCGGCCGCGCTCCTGGCGGTCCAAAGCGATCAGTACGCCGGCTGCCTGGGCGCCCTGAGCCTGGATGATCTGCATCACTTCGCGGATCGCAGTGCCGGCGGTGATCACGTCATCGATGATCAGCACCCGGCCATTAAGCGGCGCACCAACCAGGGTGCCGCCCTCGCCGTGGTCCTTGGCTTCCTTGCGGTTGAAGCACCAGGGCGTATCTACATCGTGGTGCTCGGCCAGTGCCACGCCTGTACTCGCCGCCAGCGGAATACCCTTGTAGGCCGGCCCGAACAGCACGTCGAAGGAAATGCCGCTGTCTACCACCGCTGCCGCGTAGAAACGCCCCAGCTTGGCCAGCGCGAGGCCACTGTCGAATAACCCGGCATTGAAGAAATACGGACTGACGCGACCGGACTTGAGGGTGAACTGACCGAAGCGCAGAACGCCCCGCTCGATGGCAAATCGAATGAAATCGCGCTGATACGTTTGCATGAATGACCTTGAGGCGGCACAGGATGTGGCTTTGAATTACTAAACGGCGTCTAGCTCAGGTATCATACACGCACGTGTTTTTGGGGGCCATTTATGCGGATCATCAGTGTGAACGTGAATGGTATTCATGCTGCAGTCGAGCGCGGTTTGCTCAGTTGGCTGCAAGCACAGAATGCCGACGTGATCTGCCTGCAAGATACCCGTGCCTCCGCCTTTGAAATGGACGACCAAGCCCTCCAGCTGGATGGCTATTTCCTCTATGCCTGCGATGCAGAAGTACCAAGCCAGGGTGGCGTGGCACTGTATTCGCGGTTGCAACCCAAGGCGGTGATCAGCGGGCTCGGTTTTGAAACGGCCGATCGCTACGGGCGCTACCTGCAGGCCGATTTCGATAAAGTGAGTATCGCTTCGCTGCTACTGCCATCTGGCATGGGCGGCGATGAGAGCTTGAATCAGAAATTCAAGTTCATGGACGATTTCTCCAAGTACCTGGACAAGCAACGCCGCAAGCGTCGCGACTACATCTATTGCGGTTCGCTGTACGTCGCTCATCAGAAGCTGGATGTAAAGAACTGGCGCGACTGCCAGCAATCGCCCGGTTTCATGGCGCCCGAGCGCGCCTGGATGGACGAAGTGACTGGCACCATGGGTTACGTCGATGCCGTACGCGAGGTCAATCGCGAGGCCGATCAGTTCAGCTGGTGGCCGGACAACGAGCAGGCGGAGATGCTCAACCTGGGCTATCGCTTCGACTACCAGCTGCTCACGCCGGGCATGCGCCGCAGCGTGCGCAGTGCCCGCCTGCCCCGCCAGCCGCGCTTCTCGCAGCACGCGCCGCTGATCGTCGACTACGACTGGACGCTGACCGTCTGACTGCATCGTCGATACTGAAACGCCCCGACCTGCTCGGGGCGTTTTCATTTCTGTATGGGGA
This sequence comes from Pseudomonas sp. AG1028, assembly GCF_007993955.1. Taxonomy (NCBI): domain Bacteria; kingdom Pseudomonadati; phylum Pseudomonadota; class Gammaproteobacteria; order Pseudomonadales; family Pseudomonadaceae; genus Pseudomonas; species Pseudomonas sp. AG1028. The sequence goes on along the minus strand of NZ_VIVP01000015.1, from coordinate 58,245 downwards.
AAAAGACCGCTAACTGTGGCGTTTCAGACTCGCCCATCCGCGCTAGCCTGCGCCTCCGCATACCACCACACGAGGCCGCGCCCATGACACCCAAGGACATTCTGCTGGCCGCCGTGGTGATCGTCGCCTGGGGTGTGAACTTCGTGGTCATCAAAGTCGGCCTGGACGGCGTGCCGCCGATGCTGCTCGGCGCCCTGCGCTTCATGCTCGCCGCCTTTCCGGCGATCCTCTTCATCCGCCGCCCGGACATGCCGCTGCGCTGGCTGCTGGCCTACGGCCTGACCATTTCCCTGGGGCAGTTCGCCTTTCTGTTCTCGGCCATGTATGCCGGCATGCCCGCCGGCCTGGCATCGCTGGTGCTGCAGGCCCAGGCATTCTTTACCCTGGGCTTCGCCGCGTTGTTCATCGGTGAGTCGGTAAAGCGCAGTAGCCTGATCGGCCTGGTGGTGGCAGCAGCGGGCCTGCTGCTGATCGGCAGCGAGAGCGGGCGCGCCTTCACCCTGGCCGGCTTCGTGCTGACGCTCTGCGCAGCGGCGATGTGGGGGCTGGGCAACGTGGTCACCAAGCGCATCGGCAAGGTCAATCTGGTCAGCCTGGTGGTCTGGGGCAGCCTGATTCCGCCGCTGCCGTTCCTGGCCCTGTCGCTGCTGCTCGAAGGCCCGGCGCAGATCGAGACGGCGCTGCGCAGCATTTCCTTGAATTCGATACTGGCTATCGCCTACCTGGCCTTTGTCGCCACCCTGCTCGGCTACGGCCTGTGGAGCCGCCTGCTGTCGCGCTACCCGGCCAGCCAGGTGGCGCCGTTCTCGCTACTCGTCCCCGTGGTCGGCCTCAGCTCGGCCTGGCTGTTTCTCGGCGAGGCGTTGAGCGCCGTGCAATGGGTCGGCGCCGCCATCGTCATGCTCGGCCTGCTGATCAACGTGTTCGGCGCACGCCTGCTGCAGCAATTGCGTGGTGTTACTGCCTGATCAACGCTGGCGCGAGATCCACCAACTGAACCCGCCGAGCCCCGCGAAAAACAGCGCGACGACGCCGTGCCACAACAGGGTGAGCCAGTAGCCCAGTGGATCGCTGGCCAGCGGATAAAGGGTCGAGGGGCCGATGCGCGACAGCGAAATGGCCACACCGCTGTAAAGCGCCTGCCCGACCGTGAAGAGAATCGCCGCGGCGCTGATGAACATGACCATTGCGGTCAATGGCAACAACAGGCGCGCGGCCCAGGCCGCACGCCTGCTGGGCTGAGGCATCTGCCACTGCGCACGGTTGCGCGCATGGGCGGCGCGGCGGGCCTGGCGTTTCGACAGGCGAGTCATCGGTTCAGTCGATGCGCTCGAACTTCAGATCCCAGACGCCGTGTCCGAGGCGCTCGCCACGCCGCTCGAACTTGGTCACCGGGCGCTCGGCCGGGCGCTCCACGCAGCGACCATCGGCGGCGAGGTTGCGATAGCCCGGCGCCACGTTCATCACTTCCAGCATGTATTCGGCGTAGGGCTCCCAGTCGGTAGCCATGTGCAGCACGCCGCCGACCTTGAGCTTCTGGCGCACCAGCTCGGCGAACGCCGGCTGCACAATGCGCCGCTTGTTATGACGCGCCTTGTGCCACGGATCCGGGAAGAACAGCAGCACGCGATCCAGGCTGGCATCGGGCACACATTGACGTAGCACTTCCATGGCATCGCAGCTGTAAACGCGCAGGTTGGTCAGGTTCTGGGTCATTACCCCGTTGAGCAATGCACCGACGCCCGGCCGGTGCACTTCAACACCGATGAAATCCTGCTCGGGCGCCGCGGCGGCCATTTCCAGCGTGGAGTGGCCCATGCCGAAGCCGATTTCGAAAGTGCGCGGCGCCTTGCGCCCGAATACCGCATCGAAATCCTGCATGCCATCGCTCAACTCCAGGCCGAATTTCGGCAAGCCCAGGTCGAAGCCGCGTTGCTGCCCTTCGGTCATGCGGCCGGCACGCATCACGAAACTCTTGATGGCGCGCATGTGCCGCGGGTTTTCTTCGGCTGGGGTTTGCTCGATATCGCTCATGGGGTACTCGGGACACTAGGTGGAATGAGAAACGGGGACCCATGTCCCCGTCAGGCGCCTATGCAAAGGCGACTCAGCGGATCAGCCCCTCCAATGGGGAGGACGCGCTGGCATAAAGTTTCTTCGGCATCCGCCCGGCCAGGTAGGCCAGGCGACCGGCCTCGATGGCGTACTTCATGGCCTGGGCCATCAGCACCGGGTGCTGGGCATGGGCAATGGCGCTGTTCATCAGCACCGCCTCGCAACCCAGCTCCATGGCGATGGTGGCATCCGACGCGGTGCCCACACCGGCATCCACCAGCACCGGCACGGTGGCTTCTTCGAGGATGATGCGCAGATTGTAGGGGTTGCAGATACCCAGCCCGGTGCCGATCAGGCCGGCCAATGGCATCACCGCGATGCAGCCCATCTCGGCCAGCTGGCGGGCGATGATCGGGTCGTCGCTGGTGTACACCATCACGTCGAAGCCTTCCTTGACCAGCACTTCGGCGGCCTTGAGGGTTTCGATCACGTTGGGAAACAGGGTCTTCTGGTCGGCCAGCACTTCCAGCTTGACCAGCTTGTGGCCGTCGAGCAGCTCACGGGCCAGGCGGCAGGTACGCACGGCCTCGACGGCGTCGTAGCAGCCAGCGGTGTTCGGCAGGATGGTGTAGCGATCCGGCGAAATCACATCGAGCAGATTCGGCTCGCCCGGGTTCTGACCGATGTTGGTACGGCGCACCGCCACGGTCACGATCTCCGCGCCCGAGGCCTCGATGGCGTCGCGGGTCTCGTCGAGATCCTTGTATTTACCGGTGCCGACCAGCAGGCGCGACTGATAGGTGCGGCCAGCCAGGGTAAAAGGCTTGTCGTTGACTGCGTGGCTCATGGTGATTCCTCTGCAGAAAGTTGGAAGGGCGCGGCGCCGAGTTCAACCGCCGCCGATTGCATGGACCACTTCGAGGCGGTCGCCGTCGGCCAGCGCTGTGCTGGCGTACTGGCTGCGCGGGACGATATCGAGGTTAAGTTCGACCGCCACACGGCGCCCGGTCAGTTCCAGACGTTCGATCAGATCGGCAACGCTGGCGCCCTCGGGCAGCTCGAGGGTTTCACCGTTCAACTGGATATGCATGGCGACCCGTCATGACAGGAGAAAAGCTCGGCATTCTAGCCCGATCCCCGGCGATGACCAAGGCGCAGGCCCGCCATTGGTCTCAGGCCATACGCCAGGCAAGCAGCCCCAGGCAGGCCCAGCCGGCCAGAAAGGCCAAGCCGCCGAACGGCGTGATGATGCCCAGCTTGGCGATGCCGCTGAGGGTCAGCGCGTACAGGCTACCCGAAAACAGCAGGATGCCGATGGCGAAGCAGGCACCGGTCAGGTTGACCAGACGCCCCGGCGCGACCAGCGCCAGAATGGCCACGCCCAGCAGGGCCAATGCGTGGATCAGCTGGTAATGGGTGCCGGTCTGAAACACGGCCAGGTACTCGGCGCTCAACCTGCTCTTCAAACCATGGGCCGCGAACGCGCCCAACGCGACCCCGGAAAAGCCGGAGAAAGCCGACAGCAACAACCACAAGCGAACCATAGCGCTCTCACCGATTGCCAATACAAAGACGCAGTTTACGCCGCCACACGCCTCGGCGCGCCTCCCCAATTGCCGCAGCGGGCCGCTGCATTGCCCGCAACGGCGCCAGGCACCTTATACTAAGCGGCCAATCAAGCCCGGCTCCCTGCCCATGCTCCGATCCCTTCGCCGCCTCCTGCTGAAGTCGCTGCTCTGGTTCATCGCCGGCTCCTTCCTGCTGGTGCTCGCCCTGCGCTGGGTGCCACCACCGGGCACGGCGCTGATGGTCGAGCGCAAGATCGAGTCCTGGGTCGACGGCAAGCCTATCGACCTGCAGCGCACCTGGCGCTCTTGGGACCAGTTACCGGATGACCTGAAGATCGCGGTCATCGCCAGCGAAGACCAGAAATTCGCCTATCACTGGGGCTTCGATGTGGAGGCGATCAAGGCGGCGCTGTCGCACAACCAACAGGGCGGCTCGGTGCGCGGCGCCAGCACGTTGAGCCAGCAGGTAGCCAAGAACCTGTTCCTGTGGTCCGGCCGCAGCTGGCTGCGCAAGGGCATCGAAGTGTGGTTTACCGGACTGATCGAACTGCTGTGGCCCAAGGAGCGCATCCTTGAGGTTTACCTCAACAGCGCGGAATGGGCAGACGGCGTGTTCGGCGCGGAAGCAGCCGCCCGGCACCACTTCAATATCGGTGCGCCCTACCTGTCGGCCCGACAGGCGAGCCTGCTCGCCGCAGTGCTGCCCAACCCGCGACAGTTCGATGCCGGCCGCCCGAGCGGCTACGTCAATCAGCGCGCCAACTGGATTCGTCGCCAGATGCGTCAGCTGGGCGGCAGCCATTACCTGAGCCAGCTGCAAGCGCCACGGCCGGCTTGGTGGGCGAAATAAGCAGCTTGAAAAGCTAAAGAAGCCAGCGCTCTGCCGTCTGTGGGTGCGGAACATGCCCGCGAACTTCACCTGCTGGCAAACCCTTTTCGCGGGCATGAACTAGGCGCCCCCGCCCACTCCCACGATCCTCACAATAGTTAAAGTCCGCAGTAGATCTGAATCGCCCAAACAAAAACGCCCCGAACAAGTCGGGGCGTTTTGGGTGTTGCTGACCGGATCAGGCGGCGATGGAGCCCTTGAGCTTGTTCATCGCATTCTTCTCCAGCTGACGGATACGCTCCGCGGAGACGTTGTACTTGGCTGCCAGCTCATGCAGCGTGGCCTTCTCTTCGGCCAACCAGCGCTGCTGCAGAATATCGCGGCTACGCTCGTCGAGCGCCTCGAGGGCTTCGTGCAGGTTGGCGCTGGAGGTATCGCTCCAGTCCTCGTCTTCCATCTGCCGGGCCGGATCGTAGCGATGATCTTCCAGGTACTGAGCGGGCGACTGGAACGCGCTGTCGTCATCAGCATCGGCGGCCGGGTCGAAGGCCATGTCCTGACCGGTCAGACGGCTTTCCATCTCGCGCACTTCGCGGGCTTCGACACCCAGGCTTTCGGCCACGGCGTTGACTTCATCGTTGCTCAGCCAAGCCAGACGCTTCTTCTGGCTGCGCAGGTTGAAGAACAGCTTGCGCTGGGCCTTGGTGGTCGCGACCTTGACGATGCGCCAGTTCTTGAGAATGAACTCGTGGATTTCGGCACGAATCCAATGCACGGCGAACGACACCAGACGCACACCCATCTCCGGGTTGAAACGCTTGACCGCCTTCATCAGGCCGACGTTGCCTTCCTGGATCAGATCGGCCTGAGCCAGACCGTAGCCGGAATAACTGCGCGCGATGTGCACGACGAAACGCAGGTGGGCAAGAACCATCTGGCGGGCCGCTTCGAGGTCTTGCTTGTAGAAGAGATTACCAGCCAGTTCACGCTCCTGCTCGGGCGTCAGCAGCGGGATGCTGTTGACGGCATGCACGTAAGCTTCCAGGTTGGCGCCTGGAACCAGAGCATGAACAGGTTGCAAAGAAGTGGACATTTGAATCCTCCGATTCACGAAACGTACGCAGTGTAGCACTGCGCAATATGACCGGAAGCCACCATCCTGGTTCCCCGGTCAATAGTCAATATCAACCAAATCAATGTGTTAGCGAAGCGTCAAACTAGCGCCTTAGCGGGGAGCAAGTTCTCTCAGATGTCGCGCCACCGCCAGCCACGCACCGATATACCCCAACAGCACCGCTCCCAGCAATAGGGAGAAGCCGTCGCCAGCGGGTACGCCGGCCAGGGCGAAATCACTGCCATACAATCCCGACAGGCGCACCACGGCATCGTTCAACCAGTTCAACCCAAAGGCCAGCACCAGCCAGGACAGCACACCTGCGCCCAACCCATACAGCGCACCCATATAAAGGAACGGGCGGCGCACATAGCTATCGGTACCGCCGACCAGCTTAATTACCTCGATCTCGGTGCGGCGGTTCTCAATATGCAGGCGAATGGTATTGCCGATCACCAGCAGCAGCGCCATGACCAACAGCACGGTCAGGCCGAACACGAAGCGATCGCCCAGCGATAGGATCGCGCTCAGGCGCTCGACCCACAGCAGATCGAGTTGGGCCTGCTCCACGTGAGGCAGATCGGCCAGACGCTGGCGCAGCGCCTCCAGCGTGGCCTTGTCGACTTCCTTGGGCGTGACCAGCACCGCACCGGGCAGCGGGTTATTCGGCAGCTCCTTGAGCGCCTGACCAAGGCCGGACTGCTGCTGGAACTCGTCCAGCGCCTGCTCGCGGCTGACCCATTCGGCCTCGGCCACATCGTCCATGCCGGCGATCTCTTCGCGCAGGGCCTGGCCCTGGCTATCGCTGGCGTCGATCTTGAGAAACACCGAGATCTGCGCAGCACGCTCCCAGGTGCCGCCAAGACGCTCGACGTTACCCAGCAGCAGCGAAAGGCCCATGGGCAGGCTCAGGGCCACGGCCATCACCAGGCAGGTGAAGAAGCTGCCGATCGGCTGCTTGCCCAGACGGCGCAGGCTGTCGACCAGGCTGGCGCGGTGGCTTTCCAGCCAGGCGCGGGTCAGGGTGCGAAAATCCGGTTCGTTGTCCGGGCCCTGAGGCTCGGCGTTTTTGGGTGCTGCGCCGACGCGTTGGGACGGCTGCGGTGGCGGGATGCGGGAAGCGCTCATTCGCCCGCCTCCCCGTCGCCGATCAGGCGGCCACGTTGCAGGGTGAGCATGCGGTGGCGCATGCGCGCGATCAACGCCAGGTCGTGACTGGCGATCAGCACGCTAGTGCCGAGGCGGTTGATGTCTTCGAATACGCCCATGATTTCCGCCGCCAGACGCGGGTCGAGGTTACCGGTGGGTTCATCGGCCAGCAGCAGGGCCGGACGATGGACGATGGCGCGGGCGATGCCGACGCGCTGTTGCTGGCCGGTGGACAGGTCCCCGGGGTACAGCTCGGCCTTGTCGCTCAGGGAAACCCGTTCCAGCGCCGAACCGACGCGGCGGCCGATATCGCTCTTGGACAGACCGAGGATCTGCAGCGGCAGGGCCACGTTGTCATACACGCTACGGTCGAACAGCAGTTGGTGGTTCTGGAACACCACGCCGATCTGCCGGCGCAGGAAGGGAATCTGCGCGTTGCTGATCTGCCCCAGGTCCTGCCCGGCCAGCAGCAGCTTGCCCGAGGTCGGGCGCTCCATGGCCAGTAGCAGGCGCAGCAGGGTGCTCTTGCCGGCGCCGGAGTGGCCGGTGACGAACAGGAACTCGCCGCGCCGCACGCGGAAACTCAACTCATGCAACCCGACATGACCGTTGGGGTAACGCTTGCCGACCTGCTCGAATCGGATCATCACTGCTCCCGCTGCTGGAAAAGCGCCTGAACGAAGGGTTCGGCCTCGAAGGTGCGCAGATCATCGATCCCCTCACCCACGCCGATATAGCGAATCGGCAGGCCGAACTGCTTGGCCAGGGCGAAGATCACGCCGCCCTTGGCCGTACCATCCAGCTTGGTCAGGGCCAGGCCGGTCAAGTTCACCGTCTGGTTGAATTGTTTGGCCTGGTTGATGGCGTTCTGGCCGGTGCCGGCATCCAGCACCAGCAGCACTTCGTGAGGCGCGCTGTCGTCGAGCTTGCCGATCACCCGGCGAACCTTCTTGAGCTCCTCCATCAGGTTGTCCTTGGTGTGCAGGCGGCCGGCGGTATCGGCGATCAGTACGTCCATGCCACGGGCCTTGGCGGCCTGCACGGCATCAAAGATCACCGAGGCCGAATCGGCGCCGGTGTGCTGGGCGATCACCGGGATCTTGTTGCGCTCACCCCACACCTGCAGCTGTTCAACGGCGGCGGCGCGGAAGGTGTCGCCAGCGGCGAGCATGACCTTCTTGCCCTCGCCCTGCAGCTTCTTGGCCAGCTTGCCGATGGTGGTGGTCTTGCCGGCACCATTCACGCCGACCACCAGAATCACGTAGGGGCGCTTGGCGCTGTCGATCTTCAGCGGCTGCTCGACCGGGCGCAGCATGGCGGCCAGCTCTTCCTGCAGCGCCTTGAACAGCGCGTCGCTGTCGGTCAGCTGCTTGCGCGCGACCTTCTGGGTCAGGCTGCCGATGATCGCCGTGGTGGCTTCAACGCCCACGTCGGCAGTGAGCAGACGGGTCTCGATCTCGTCGAGCAGGTCGTCGTCGATGGTCTTCTTGCCAAGGAACAGGCTGGCCATGCCTTCGCCGATACTGGCGCTGGTCTTGGACAGGCCCTGGCGTAGGCGGGCGAACCAGCCACCCTTGTTGTCAGACGGTTTGTTCTGCTCGACCACTGGCTCGGCGACCACTTCGGCCGGGGTGGTCAGCACCGCGGCTGGCGTGGCAGGCACGGCATGCTGCACGTCGCTGCCGGAGGCCAGCTCAGGCGAATGCTCAGGCTGCGCCGCCGGCTGTTCGGCAACCGGCTCAGGCATGGTTTCAGGGCCATGACGGGTGGCGTCGTCCACCACGGGCTCGGCGGTGACGGCCGGTTCGCTGAGCGCAGGCGCCTCGACCGGGTCACGGCTGACCGGGTCGCCATCGACGGTAGCGCTCTGCAAAACCTGAGGGACCTCAGCCGGCTGCGCTTTTGGCGACAGCTCTGGCTGGCTCTGCGCCGCTACCTCAGGCGCATCGGCCTGGGGCTCCGGAACGGCGGGAGTGGGCTCGGCTGGCTTCTTGCGCAGCCAGCCGAACAGGCCACGCTTCTCGGCTTTCTCGGCGCCCTGTTCGGGGGCCGGAGTCTTGTTGTCGTCTTTTGAACCAAACATGGAGGACGGCTATCTCACTGGGGCGAACGCCATGGCGCCTGGGCACGAGGGGCTGAGGGCTTGCAGTTGGGCAGCTGATTAGTTGCAAACTGCCATTGCCAGACGTGGTCGCCGTTAAAACGGATGCGTATCCTAGCACCTCCGCAGCCACCACGGCTAAGCCACGCGACCGCTCTGACGGCCTGCCTCGGCGACGCTGCACCGCGCTCACACCCGACCGCAATCCCACGCCCGGCGTGGTTCAACGAGGAGAGAGGTTTGTCCACTTCACTTGCCCGCCATCTCGCCGGCCTGCTACTGGCCGTCTGCGCCCTGCCATTCGGCGCGCACGCCGCGGCACCGCAACCGACCCATGAATTCACCCTCGACAACGGCCTCAAGGTCATCGTCCGCGAAGACCACCGTGCCCCCGTGGTGGTCTCGCAGATCTGGTACAAGGTCGGCTCCAGCTACGAGACCGCCGGCCAGACCGGCCTGTCCCACGCCCTGGAACACATGATGTTCAAGGGCAGCCGCAAGCTCGGCCCCGGCGAAGCCTCGCGGGTGCTGCGTGACCTGGGCGCTGAAGAGAACGCGTTCACCAGCGACGACTACACCGCCTATTACCAGGTGCTGGCCGCCGACCGCTTGGGCGTGGCCTTCGAGCTGGAGGCCGACCGCCTGGCCAGCCTGCGCCTGCCGCCGGAAGAGTTCGCCCGGGAGATCGAGGTGATCAAGGAAGAGCGCCGCCTACGCACCGACGACAAACCTTCGGGCTTGGCTTACGAGCGCTTCAAGGCCATGGCCTACCCGGCCAGCGGCTACAGCATCCCGACCATCGGCTGGATGGCCGACCTGGACCGCATGAGCGTGCAGGAGCTGCGTCACTGGTACGAAACCTGGTACGTGCCCAACAACGCCACCCTGGTGGTGGTCGGCGACGTAACCGCCGATGGCGTCAAAGCCCTGGCCCAGCGCTACTTCGGCGCGATCCCCAAGCGTGAAGTGCCGGCCGCGAAGATTCCCCTGGAGCTGGCCGAGCCCGGCGAGCGGCAGATCACCCTTCATCTGAAGACCCAGCTGCCCACCCTGATGATGGGCTTCAACGTGCCGGGCCTGGCCACCGCCAGGAACCCGCGTGATGTGCACGCCCTGCGCCTGATCGCCGCCCTGCTCGACGGCGGCTACAGCGCGCGCCTGGCCGGCCGCCTGGAGCGCGGCGAGGAATTGGTGTCCGGCGCCAGCGCCTGGTACAACGGCTACACACGCGGCGACAGCCTGTTCACGATCTCCGCGACGCCCAACGTGCAGACCGGCAAGACTCTGGAGCAAACCAAGGCCGGCATCTGGCGCGAGCTTGAGGACCTGCAGCACAAAGCGCCGTCGGCCGAGGAACTGGCCCGCGTACGCGCCCAGCTGATCGCCGAACTGGTTTACGACCGCGACTCGATCAGCAGCCAGGCCACCGCCATCGGCCAGCTCGAGACCGTCGGCCTGTCCTGGAAGCTGATCGACCAGGAACTCGCCGAGCTGGAGGCCGTGACCCCGGCCGACATCCAGAACGCCGCCAAGACCTACTTCATCCGCGATCGCCTCAGCGTCGCCCACGTTCTGCCCGAGGAGAAGCGCGATGAGTAAGCGCAACGGCCCGCGCTACGCCCTGCTGGGGCTGTTCCTGATCGCCCTGCTGGCGGCCCTGGCCTTCACCGTCAAACGCGCACCGGACGCTGCCGAGCCCACTGCCCAGTCCGCACAAGCCGCACAAGCCGCACAAGCCGACGACAGCAAACTGCAGTCACTGGCCGAGCTGGACGGCAAGGAGCCCGAGCGCCGCAAACTGGATATCCAGAGCTGGCAGACCGCCGAAGGCGCCAAGGTGCTGTTCGTCGAAGCCCGCGAGTTGCCGATGTTCGACCTGCGCCTGACCTACGCCGGCGGCAGCAGCCAGGACGGCGACGTGCCCGGCCTGGCGCTGCTGACCAACGCCATGCTCAACGAAGGCGTGCCCGGCAAGGACGTCGGCGCCATCGCCGCCGGCTTCGAGAGCCTGGGCGCCGAGTTCGGCAATGGTGCCTACCGCGACATGGCGGTCACCAGCCTGCGCAGCCTCAGCACCGCCGAGCAGCGCGAGCCAGCCCTGAAGCTGTTCGAGCAGGTGATCGGCAAACCGACCTTCCCGGCCGATTCCCTGGCGCGCATCAAGAACCAGATTCTCGCCGGCTTCGAATTCCAGAAGCAGAACCCCGGTAAGCTGGCCAGCCTGGAGCTGTTCGAGCGCCTGTATGGCAAGCATCCGTACGGACACCCGAGCGAAGGCACAGCGCAGTCGGTGCCCGACATCAGCCGCGCACAGCTGAAGGCCTTCCACGCCAAGGCCTATGCCGCCGGCAACGCGGTGATTGCCCTGGTCGGTGACCTGTCTCGCGAGGAAGCCGAAGCCATCGCAGCCGAGGTTTCCGCATCGCTGCCCAAAGGCCCGGCCCTGACCAAGACCGTGGAGCCCGAGGCGCCCAAGCCCGGCCTGACCCATATCGACTTCCCTTCCAACCAGACTCACCTGCTGATCGCCCAGCTGGGTATCACCCGTGAGGACCCTGACTATGCTGCCCTTTACCTGGGCAACCAGGTGTTCGGCGGCGGCGGTTTCGGTACCCGGCTGATGACCGAAGTGCGCGAGAAGCGCGGCCTGACCTACGGCGTGTACTCCGGCTTCACCGCCATGCAGGCCCGCGGCCCGTTCATGATCAACCTGCAGACCCGCGCCGAGCTCAGCGACGGCACCCTGCAGCTGGTCAAGGATCTGCTGCGCGACTTCATCGCGGCCGGCCCGACCCAGGAAGAACTGGACGCCGCCAAGCGCGAGATGGCCGGCAGCTTCCCGCTGTCCACCGCCAGCAACGCGGCCATCGTCGGCCAGCTCGGTGCCATCGGTTTCTACGACCTGCCGCTCACCTACCTGGAAGATTTCATGGCCCAGGTGCAGGCGCTCAGCGTCGAGCAGGTGAAGACCGCCATGGCCAAGCATCTCGACCCCGAAGCACTGGTGATCGTCACCGCCGGACCGAAGGTCGAGCAGAAAGAGCTGCCGCCGCCCACCGACAAGCCGGCAGAGATGCCCGCTGCCGTACCGGAGCACTGATGGCCAGACGACCGACCACCGGCAAAGCACCCGTCGCCCACGGTGGCGACGGGCAACTGCGCATCATTGCCGGGCAATGGCGCAGCCGCCAGTTCGCTTTCCCCATGGCTCACGGCCTGCGCCCCACGCCCAACCGCGTGCGCGAGACCCTGTTCAACTGGCTGGCGCCCTACGTGGAAGCTGCCCGGGTGCTCGACCCGTTCGCCGGCAGCGGCGCGCTGTTTCTCGAAGCGCTGTCACGCGGTGCCGGCAGCGCCCTGGCGTTGGACCTCAACCCGGCGGCAGTGACCAGCCTGCGCGGCCACCTGGCCACCCTGCGCTGCGACAACGGCCAGGTGCTGCAGAGCGATGCCCTCGCCTACCTGCAGAGCCAGCCGGCCACACCGTTCGACCTGGTGTTCCTCGACCCGCCCTTCAGCCAGGATCTGCTGCTGCCCGCCTGCACGCTGCTGGAAGAACGGGGTTGGCTGGCCGACGATGCCTGGGTCTACACCGAGAGCGAGCAGGTGCCATCGAGCCTCGGCATGCCCGGAAACTGGCGCCTGCACCGTGAGCAGAAGGCTGGCCAGGTGCATTACGCACTATGGGAGCGCCGTTCGGCGTAAGTGCCGACGGCGGCCTGAAGATGGGCGAGCGCATGCCGATGACGAGCAGCTTCCAGCCCGCCTGGTGGCTGCCCGGGCCGCACCTGCAAACCCTGTGGGGCTCGCTGTGCCGCCGCCCGCCGGAACTGGAACGCCAACGTGAACGCCTGTGGCTGGAAGACGGCGACTTTCTCGACCTCGACTGGCACGGGCCCCATGAAGCCCACGCGCCTCTGGTGCTGGTGCTGCACGGCCTGACCGGCTCCTCCGGCTCCCACTACGTGCTCGGCCTGCAACGCCAACTGGCGACCCAGGGCTGGGCCAGCGTGGCGCTCAACTGGCGCGGCTGCTCGGGCGAGCCCAACCTGCTGCCACGCGGCTATCATTCCGGCGCCAGCGAAGACCTGGCCGAAACCATCCGCCATCTGCAGGCCAAGCATCCCCTGGCGCCGCTGTATGCCGTGGGCTATTCGCTGGGCGGCAACGTGCTGCTCAAGTACCTGGGGGAAACTGGCGCCGCCAGCGGCCTGCAAGGCGCAGCCGCGGTGTCGGTGCCGTTTCGCCTGGACCAGTGCGCCGACCGTATCGGCGTTGGCTTTTCGCGGGTCTACCAGGCGCATTTCATGCGCGCCATGGTCGCCTACGTGAAGGATAAGCAGCGCCTGTTCGCCCACCAGGGCCAGGCCGATCGGCTGTCGATCCTGGAAAAGCTCGGCCCGCTGGACGGCATGCGTACCTTCTGGGATTTCGACGGCCGCATCACCGCGCCGCTGCACGGCTTCGAGAATGCCGACGACTATTACCGACGCGCCTCGAGCCGCTATTTCCTGGGCCGTATCCAGACGCCGACGCTGATGATCCAGTCCAGCGACGACCCGTTCGTCTATCCGCACAGCCTGCCCGAAGCCAATGAGCTGGCCGATTGCATCCGTTTCGAGCTGCACGCCAAGGGCGGCCATGTCGGCTTCGTCGACGGCTCTCCGAGCCGGCCCGGCTATTACCTGGAAAGACGTATCCCGGCGTGGCTGGCAAGCCTGAAGACCTGAGCCCAACCCATCTGCGGCATGCCTGATCGGCGGTAATCACAAGCGGCTGCGTCGTAGCCTGTTTGACGCATTGCGATGCTTATCCTAGAACTCCAGCTGCGCCATTCTCGTGCTGCCCGCTGGAGCTTGAGGAAGACCCCGATGATTATCGAATCCCGCCGGGCCGAATCGCCTGGAGCCTTAGTGGAGCATTGGAGATGAGCAAGCTGATCGGTTTTCTGCTGCTGGTCGTTGGCATCATCCACCTGCTCCCGCTAGCCGGAGTACTCGGTGGTGAGCGACTGAACGCACTCTACGGTCTGAATTTCGACGAACCCAACCTGCATATCCTCATGCGTCATCGCGCCGTGCTCTTCGGCCTGCTCGGCGCATTACTGGTGGCCGCGGCCTTCCTGCCCGGCCTGCGCGGCATTGCCCTGATCGGTGGCCTGGTCAGCGTGTTGTCCTTTCTCCTGTTGGCCTGGAGCGAGCCCGCTTACAACGAGGCTTTGCGGCGCGTGGTGATTGCCGACTGGATCGCCCTGGCGTGTCTGCTGGCCGGGCTCATCCTGCATCTACGTATAGGCACTGCCACGGCCTGAACGGATCTACCACTTCGGAACAACGGCTACCACTTGGAACGCCGCGTGCCCAATGGCTACAGGCCATCGAACGTGGTACACAGCAGCTCCAGTGAGTGGATAAGGACACCGGCATGGTCACCCTTTTCGGCCCGGTCGAGCAGGCTATTGCCGAGTTGCAGCAGTGTTTCCAGGTCCAACGCGAGGCCTTCATGGCCAATCCCATGCCCTCGGCAGACCAGCGCATCGCCTGGCTCGACAGCCTCAAGTCCGCCCTGCTCGCCGATCAGGACGCGCTGATCCGCTGCATCAGCGAGGACTTCGGCAATCGCAGCGCCGATGAAACCCTGCTCGCCGAGATGCTGCCCACCGTGCAGGGCATCCGCTATACGCGCAAACGCCTGCGCCGCTGGATGAAACCATCGCGGCGCCATGTGGGCCTGGCATTCATGCCCGCCTCGGCACGAGTGATTTATCAGCCGCTGGGCGTGGTCGGCATCATCGTGCCGTGGAACTACCCACTGTTCCTCGCCATCGCCCCGCTGGTCGGCGCACTGGCCGCCGGCAACCGGGTGATGCTCAAACTCAGCGAAGCCACGCCGCAGACCTCGCAGTACCTCAAGGAACTGCTGGCCAGCATCTTCCCCGAGGACCTGGTGAGCGTGGTGCTCGGCGAGGCCGAGATCGGCATGGCCTTCGCCAAGCTGCCGTTCGATCACCTGCTGTTCACCGGCGCCACCAGCATCGGCCGCCATGTGATGCGTGCGGCGGCCGACAACCTGACGCCGGTGACCCTGGAGCTTGGCGGAAAATCCCCGGCCATCATCTCGGCGGACGTGCCGCTGGAACACGCCGCCGAACGTATCGCCTTTGGCAAGACCCTGAACGCCGGTCAGACCTGTGTAGCCCCGGACTACGTGCTGGTACCGCGCCAGCGGGTCAACGGCTTCGTCGATGCCTACCGCCGTGTGATGCAGCGCTTTTATCCACAGATCGAGGGCAATCCGGACTACACCAGCATCATCAACACGCGCCAGCAGCAGCGCCTTCAAGGCTATCTGGACGACGCCCGCCACAAGGGTGCCGAGGTGATCGCTCTTACCGCTGAAGCAACGGAGCGGCGCATGCCGCAGACCCTGCTGCTGAACGTCGACGACAGCATGCTGGTGATGCAGGACGAAATCTTCGGACCGCTGCTGCCCGTGGTGCCTTATGACCGTCTCGACGATGCCCTGGCCTATATCGCTGCGCGCCCGAGTCCGCTGGCTATCTACTATTTTGGCTACGACCGCGGCGAACAGCAGCACGTGCTGCACCACAGCCACTCCGGCGGTGTGTGCCTGAACGATACCCTGATGCATGTGGCGCAGGACGACATGCCCTTCGGCGGCATCGGTGCTTCGGGCATGGGCCATTATCACGGCCACGAGGGTTTTCTGACCTTCAGCAAGGCCAAGGGCGTGCTGATCAAGCAGCGCCTCAACCTCGCGCGGCTGATCTATCCACCCTACGGCAAAGCCTTGCAGAAGCTGGTCTACAAGCTGTTCATCCGCTGAGCGGCAGCGCGATTAACGCCCACAACCGCCACCGCCTGCCGGGCCGCGACTTGGCCCGTGCCGGTTTGCTGCGCTACCATCCGACTCCCTAACGCGCCTGCCAGGACGTCACGATGAATCGAGTGTTATACCCAGGCACCTTCGACCCCATTACCAAGGGGCATGGCGATCTGGTCGAGCGCGCCGCGCGCCTGTTCGACAGCGTGGTCATCGCGGTCGCTGCCAGCCCGAAGAAGAACCCGCTGTTCTCCCTTGAGCAGCGCGTAGAGCTGGCCCGGGAAGTCACCAAGCACCTGCCCAACGTCGAAGTGATCGGCTTTTCCACGCTGCTCGCCTCGTTCGCCAAGGAACAGGGCGCCAACGTGCTGCTGCGCGGCCTGCGCGCAGTGTCGGACTTCGAGTACGAATTTCAGCTGGCCAACATGAACCGCCAACTGGCGCCGGACCTGGAAAGCCTGTTCCTCACACCGTCGGAAAAGTATTCCTTCATCTCTTCCACCCTGGTGCGCGAGATCGCCAACCTGGGCGGCGATATCAGCAAGTTCGTGCACCCGGCCGTCGCCGATGCGCTGACCGAACGCTTCAAGAACCGCTGATCCGCAACACTGGCATGTCTGCGCGCCATATGGCGCACAGGCGTGCGCTGGCGACCACAATGCGGCACAATCGCGGCTATCCGTTCGATTGTGGCCCGGCAGGAGCTCGCCTTTCATGTCCCTGATCATTACCGACGATTGCATCAACTGCGACGTCTGCGAACCTGAGTGCCCGAACGCGGCGATTTCCCAGGGCGAGGAGATCTACGTGATCGACCCCAACCTGTGCACCGAATGCGTCGGCCACTACGACGAGCCGCAGTGCCAGCAGGTCTGCCCGGTAGACTGCATTCCCCTCGACGAGAACAACGTCGAGAGCAAGGAGCAGTTGATGGCCAAGTACAAAGCCCTTACCGGCAAGGCCTGAGGGTGCGCCGCTCCCTTCGCGGCTTCCACTCCCTGCGCGCCCTCTCCGGCGCGCTGCTTCTGCTGCTCAGCCTCGGCCTGCAGGCCGCCGAGCGTCCCGGCAGCAGCGCCATCGCCACCGCCCACCCCGCTGCCACGGTCGCTGGCAAGGAAACCCTGGCCCTCGGCGGCAATGCCTTCGACGCCGCCGTCGCCATCAGCGCTGCGCTCGCCGTGGTCGAACCCTACGGCTCGGGCCTGGGCGGCGGTGGTTTCTTCCTGCTGCGCAGCGCCGACGCCCGCTACGACTTTCTCGATGCCCGCGAACGCGCACCTGGCGCTGCCCACGCCGATCTCTATCGCCGCGATGGCCAGGTGCAGGCGGCGCTGTCCCGCGATGGTGCGCTGGCCGCCGCCATTCCTGGCCTACCCGCCGCGCTGGTCGAGTTGGCCGAGCAGCGCGGCAAACTGCCCTTGCGCGACAGCCTGGCGCCGGCCATACGCCTGGCGCGTGAGGGTTTTCCGGTCGACCGCGTGTACCGCGATCGCGCCACCATGCGCCTAGCCGCGATGCGTGACGATGCGGAGACCGCGCGGCTGTTCCTAAGCGGTGGCGAGGTGCCCGCTGAAGGCGCGCTGCTGCGCCAGCCGGAGTTGGCCGACACCCTGTTGAAGCTGGCCAATCACGGCCGCGACGGCTTCTACTCCGGCCCCGTGGCCGAGCGTCTGGTCGCCGGGGTGCGCGCTGCGGGCGGTATCTGGACGCTGCAGGATCTGGCCGACTATCGCACCGTGAATCGCCAGCCGATTCGCGTACCGCTGGCCGAAGGCCGCGAGTTGATCAGCGCGCCGCCACCCTCGGCCGGCGGTGTGGCACTGGCGCAAAGCCTGCTGATGCTGCAGCAGCTGCCCTGGCGCGAGGCCGAGCCGGTGCAGCGCACCCATCTGGTGGTGGAAACCCTGCGCCGCGCCTACCGCGACCGCGGCCAACTGGGCGACCCGGACTTCGTCGACAATCCCGCAGCCGCCCTGCTCAACCCGGACTACCTGAAAAGCCTGAGTGCCAGCATCGATCTGCAGCACGCTACGCCGAGCAGCGAGCTGCCGCCAGCCAAGCCCTGGAAGGAGGGCGACCACACCACTCACTTCACCGTGCTGGACGCCGATGGCAACGCGGTGAGTGCCACCCTGTCGATCAATCTACCGTTCGGTGCGGCCTTCACGGTGCCGGGCACGGGCGTGGTACTCAATGACGAGATGGACGATTTTGCCGCCGACCTTGCCGGCGCCAACGCCTATGGCCTCGCCGGCAGCCAGGCCAATGCCATCGCCGCCGGCAAACGCCCGCTGTCGAGCATGAGCCCGACCTTCATCGACAGCCCGAGCGACTTCACCAGTTTCGGCACACCGGGCGGCAGCCGCATTCCCAGCATGGTGCTGCTGTCGATCCTGCAGTACTTGGACGGTCAGCCCATCGCCAGTTGGCCAGCCGTGCCGCGCTACCACCATCAGTACCTGCCGGACGTCATCGAGCACGAGCCACAGGCCTTCAGCGCTGCCCAGGCCGCCGAGCTGCAGGCACGTGGCTATCAGCTCAAGAATGTCGAGCGCGAGTACGGCAACGGGCAGGTGCTGCGCTGGAACAAGGCCAGCGGCCAGGTCGAAGCCGCCAGCGATCCGCGCGGTATCGGCAGCAGCGCGGTGCAGACCATGCGCTGAAAGATGTCAGGCAATAAAAAGCCCCTCTATGAGGGGCTTTTTATTGCAAGAAATCCGCGATCACTGGCGCTGGTTGTAACCGTCACCGGTGCAACCCAGGCAGCGTACGAAAGCCGCCTTGCCCGGCTCGACCACCAGCGCACGGCCAGTAGCACCGATGCCACCGCCCATGGCCGAGAACGGCAAGGCGACGACGAAAGCGGCCGCGCCGATGGCAGTGGCGCCGATCAGCAGCGGGCGAGCGATCAGCAGGTCGCCGATCATGGCGAAACCATCCGGGGCATTGACGGTGTAGAGCGGGTCACCGCTGGCGTTCTGCTGCACTTCTTGCGCATGGGCGGTGTGCGCCAGCGAGGCAGCAGTCAGCGCCAGAACAGCAGCGCAAGAGCGAAACAGTTTCATGGGGCGATCCTTCAAAAGTATACGGGACGATGCCGGTAACTATAACAGCGCGCCGGCAATTGTCGCGTGATGGCCGTCAATCGCTGAACAAGTGGTCACGTTATCGGACAAAGCGACTCAGCGCTGGCACTTCGGGCAGTAAACGCTGGCCCGCTGGCCCAGCTTCACCTCGCGCAGGGTATTGCCGCACACCTTGCAGAATTCACCGCCGCGACCGTAGGCGTACAACTCCTGCTGGAAGTAACCGGGCTGGCCGTCGCCGCCGATGAAATCGCGCAGGGTGGTGCCACCGCGCTCGATGGCGTGGGCCAGCACGCGCTTGATCTCCTGAGCCAGGCGCACGTAGCGCGCCCGCGACACCGTACCAGCCGCGCGGCGCGGGTCGATGCCAGCGGCGAACAGCGCCTCGGTGGCGTAGATGTTGCCCACGCCGACCACCACCGCGTTGTCCATGATGAACGGTTTGACCGCCACCGCCTTGCCGCGCGACAGCTGATACAGACGCTCGCCATCGAACAGCTCGGTCAGCGGTTCAGGCCCCAGGCGCACCAGCAGCTCGTGCTCCAGCGGCAGCTCGCTCCACAGCAGCGCGCCGAAGCGGCGAGGGTCGGTGTAGCGCAGCGCCAGGCCGGATTCCAGCTCGATATCCACATGTTCGTGCTTGGCCGCCGGCAGCCCGGCCTCGACCAGGCGCAGGTTACCCGACATGCCCAGATGACTGATCAATGTGCCGACCTCGGCCTTGATCAGCAGGTACTTGGCACGTCGATCCACGGCTTCGATGCGCTGACCGGACAGGCGCACGTCGAGGTCTTCGGGGATCGGCCAGCGCAGGCGCCGTTCACGAACAATAACCCGGCTGACGCGCTGGCCGATCAGATGGGGGGCGATACCACGGCGCGTGGTTTCGACTTCAGGCAATTCAGGCATGACGGACTCGAAACGGATTCAGGGACGGCGCCTCAGGCAGCGCCCAGGTCGCGGATGCTCTCACGCAGGTTCTCGAAGTCATAGCCAGAGAGCCCCACGTAATCAAGGATCAGCGCCTCGATGCTCTGCCACTCGTGATCCTCATCCTGGTTACCCAGCACCTGATAGCTGCGGCAGATGTGCTCGGCCATCTTGAGGATCGCCAGCAGGTTCTTGAGTTGGGCGTCGTTGTCGTTGTCTTCGGCGAAGATGGCCAGCACGTTGTGGTGGTTGGCGATGGCCTGGCACAGGTGCAGCGGCAGGTTCCACGACTTGGCGGTGTAGTAGCCGACCACCGCGTGGTTGGTATTGAGCAGGCGGTTCTCGGTGTCGACCACGCGCCGCTCGGCACTGGCGCTGGCGTAGGACTCCTCGAGCACGCTCATGTAATCCGGAAAGCGCTTGAGCATCAGCGGAATACCGCAGTTGTGGAACAGGCCGAGGGTGTAGGCCTCGTCCACGGACTCGTAACCGATACGTTTGGCCAGGGTCAGGCTGGTCATGGCCACGTCCTGGGCGGTATCCCAGAAGCGGTTGAGGGTGACGATGGTCTCATCGGTCATCTCGCCACGGATCGACAGGGCGTTGACCATGTTGATGACCGAGCGGCTACCCAGCAGATTGACCGCATGCTGAATGGAACCGATGCGGTTGGCCAAGCCGAAATACGGCGAGTTGACGATTTTCAGCAAGGCGCCGGACAGCCCCGGATCCTGGCTGATCAGCCGCGCAATGGCCTTCAGGTCCGGGTTGGGCATGTACTGCTCGAACTGCAGATCGACCATGATCTGCGGTTGTGGCGGCACGCTGATGCCTTGCAGAAACGCTTGTATCTGCTCGGCCGAAAGTTCTTTGTCCATGGAGGCGGCGAAGTGAAGATGATGGAGTACTCAGTCTACCCTGAGCGTGGCGACTTTTGCGTCAGCGGTTACAGAACAAAATTGCAGGTCGTCGCCTGACCTGAACTAAGCAGCCCGACACATCCCCGAATATTGCTCACTCAGCACATTTCAGAGAGGTGTTTTCGATGAGCAAGTCCCTGACAGGCAAACGTATCGCTCTGCTGGTTACCGACGGTTTCGAGCAGGTCGAACTGACCGGCCCCAAACAGGCACTCGAAGAACTTGGTGCCACCGCTGAGATCCTGTCCAGCAAATCCGGCAAGGTCACTGGCTGGAACCACACCACGCCAGCCGATGCGTTCACCGTCGACAAGACCTTCGATACCGCGAAGATCGACGATTACGATGCCATCGTGCTGCCCGGCGGCGTAGTCAACGCCGACACCATCCGCCTCGACGAGATGGCAGTGGAATTGGTCAAGGACGCCGCCAAGGCTAACAAGCCGATCGCGGTGATCTGCCATGGCGCCTGGATTCTCGCCAGTGCCGATCTGCTCAAGGGCAAGACCCTGACCAGCTACCCTTCGCTGACCGACGACCTGAAGAACGCTGGGGCCAATTGGGTGGACAAGGAAGTGGTGGTCGACGGCAAGCTGATCAGCAGTCGCACGCCGGACGACCTGCCTGCCTTCAACGAGAAGCTGATCGCCGCGCTCGCCGCCTGAGCCGCGGCCGTGGACGCCGCGGTGATGCAGCCGCGCGTCCACGCGTTGCAACTGCGGCAAGCAGCTACCGGGCTCCTCGTTTAGAATGCGCGTTTTTTGCGACGGAGCCCACCATGTCCCTGCCTAGCCTGCGCCTGAAAGCCAATGCCGACCGACGCCTGCGCGCCGGCCACCTGTGGGTCTACAGCAACGAGATCGACGTTGCCGTCACGCCGCTCAATGCCTTCGAAGCCGGTGACCAGGCGATCCTCGAAGCTGCCGGCGGCAAACCCCTGGGCATCGTTGCCCTGAGCCCCAACAACCTGATCTGCGCGCGCCTGCTGTCGCGTGACGTCAAGCATGTGCTCGACAAGTCCCTGCTGGTACACCGTCTCAACGTCGCCCTGAGCCTGCGCGAGCGGCTGTTCGACCAGCCCTGCTACCGCCTGGTGTACGGCGATTCCGACCTGCTGCCTGGCCTGGTGGTCGACCGTTTCTTCGACATTCTGGTCGTGCAATTGGCCTCGGCCACCATGGAGCGCAACAAGGACGACGTGCTCGCTGCCCTGATCCAGGTGCTCAAGCCCAGCGGCATCCTGCTCAAGAACGATTCCGCCGCCCGTGATGCCGAAGGTCTGGAGCGCTATGTCGATACCGCCTTCGGCATGGTGCCGGAGTGGGTCGCCCTGGAAGAGAACGGCGTGAAGTTCGAGGCGCCGGTGATCGAAGGCCAGAAGACCGGCTGGTTCTATGACCACCGCATGAACCGCGCGCGCCTGGCGCCCTACGTCAAGGGCAAGCGCGTGCTCGACCTGTTCAGCTACATCGGCGGCTGGGGCGTGCAGGCTGCGGCCTTCGGCGCCAGCGAAGTGTTCTGCGTGGATGCCTCGGCCTTTGCCCTTGACGGCGTGGAGCGCAACGCCACGCTCAACGGTTTCGCCGAGAAGGTCACCTGCGTGGAAGGCGACGTATTCGCCGCCCTGCGTGAACTGAAGGCGGCCGAAGAGCGCTTCGACGTGGTGATCGCCGACCCACCCGCCTTCATCAAGCGCAAGAAGGACATCAAGAACGGCGAGGCCGCCTATCGCCGCCTCAACGAAACCGCCATGCGCCTGCTCAACAAGGACGGCATTCTGGTCAGCGCCAGCTGCTCCATGCATCTGGACGAGGACAACCTGCAGAACATCCTGCTGACCAGCGCACGCCACTTGGACCGCAACATCCAGCTGCTCGAGCGCGGCGCCCAGGGCCCGGATCACCCGGTGCACCCAGCCATCGCCGAAACCCGTTACATCAAGAGCCTGACCTGCCGCCTGCTGCCCAATAGCTGACGGCGGCGCCTGCCACGCCTCGCGGCAGGCCCACTCCAGCAGAGCGGTACCTGGTGACCCCAGGCCCGCTCAGCTGATGCGCCCCTAGGCGCAGTGTCGTGATCCCGCACCTCGCCGCTACCGATCGCCCGAACAATGGGTCGATTCCCCTGCCTCGAAAAATCCCACTCGCGCGTATTGCAGTTCTGACATCAGCTGCCGACATATAGGCATGACGCTTGCTGTCTGTTTCAGCGGCGTCAACGCAGTCGCGTCAGGCGTCACTGGTTGCAGGGTCTACGCTTAAGAAAGCGGCAGATTCTGCGCAGGCCCAGAGCACGCCGTTCAACCGCCGCATAGGAAGCGAGAAGAGTTCAGGTGAAACACGCGACGACACTCTCCCACCTGCGCCATCCGAAACCCGCGTCAGATAACGCGGCAGCGGACATCCTGCGCCACCGCAGGCGCAGCGCAAAAAACCACACGACAGTCCGCGACCGGCAGCGCAAGCGTACCTCTTGCTTGCGTTTCAAAAGCTTGATGGCTTCGCAGTTCGGCAGCCCTGTCAGCCGTGCGCAAGGCGGCCTGAAAACAACCTCGCTTCGCCTGTTCGACGACTTACAACGAATCAGCGCGCTCCCCCGTGACATTCATCTGCCGCCGCAACCGACAAGCCCGCGCACCACCAGCGACGCGGCGAGCCGACAAGACTTTTCAGCCCCATGCGCTACACAGCGTTTTTAAGGATTTTCTGATGATCAAGCTGCTGATCGCCGACGACCATGCGCTGATGCGCGCCGGCCTCAAGCGTCTGTTCGAATTCTACGATGACATCCGCGTCGTCGCGGAGGCTGCCGATGGCGCCCAGGCGCTGGAAAAGCTGCGCAGTACCCTGGCAGATCTGCTCCTGCTCGACTTCAGCATGCCGGGCCTTAGCGGCGAAGCACTGATCACCCGCATCAGCCATCAATACCCCAAGACTCCCATACTGGTGTTGAGCATGCACCACGATCCCCAACTGGCCCTGCGCGCGCTGCGCAGCGGCGCGGCGGGCTATCTGACCAAAGGCCAGTCTCCGGAAGTGTTGGTGGATGCAATCAGAAAAGTGGGTACCGGCAATCGTTTCATCGATCCAGAACTGGTCGAGCCGATTGCCTTGAGCAGCTTGAAACCTGCCAACAGGAGCGGACTGGACAGTTTGACCAACCGGGAGTTCCAGATCATGCGCCTACTGGCGGCCGGCTTGAGCGTTAATCACATAGCCAAACAATTGACGATCAGTAACAAGACAGTCAGCACCCATAAGATAAATCTGATGGAAAAGATGCACTTTGCAACGAATGCAGACCTGATTCGTTTTGCTTCTAACCAAATGAATTCCGATACAGCCTAAGGAAATCCCTAGGTCTTTACGGCACCTAAACCCAGAGAAATATCAGTCAACACCGATGCACCCCAAGAAGATGCTTGATGCATGCTGCCGATATCCAAAGGAATGCTTGGTCACTGCGCTGGAGCCCAGCCCACCCCTTGCCGGTTCCGTGGAGTCTGCGCCCAGTCCGCCACGGAGCCTCACATGCGTGACCTTTCCACCCCTCTGCTAGCCCCCCTATTGATCGTCATTGCAGGCATCGCCGCTGTGATTCTGGTTGGCCAACACGTGCTCGACACCTTGCCGGCCCTGGCCATTCTGCTGGTCGCCAGCGCCGTCATCGTTTTTGCCCTGCGCCGCCGGAGCGCTGGTTCGACATCCTCGGAGCAGCTGCACAGCCACGAGCCCCAGCCTAATCAGGACGAAAGCGTCGAACAGCTGTGCGAGCAGGTGCTGCCGCTGTGGTCGCAGCAAATCGAGAACGCCCGCAGCCATACCGAAGAATCCATCAGCTCCCTGAGCGAGCGCTTCGCCCAATTGGCCACGCGGATCCAGAGCAGCCTGGGTGGCAGCACCGAGCGCGACGCCGGCAAGCGTCTGGTGGCACTGCTGTCGAGCAGCGAATACGAGCTGGACATGATCATCGTCGCCCTGCGCGACGCTCTGGCCAGCAAGGAGTCGCTGCTCAAGGAGATCACCCAACTCTCCAGCTTCACCGACCAGCTGCAGGACATGGCCCAGGATGTGGCCAACATCGCCAAGCAGACCAACTTGCTGGCCCTCAACGCCGCCATCGAAGCCGCCCGCGCTGGCGAGAGTGGCCGCGGCTTCGCGGTGGTTGCCGATGAAGTGCGCAAGCTGTCCTCGATGTCCGGGGATACCGGCCAGCGCATCGGCGAGACCGTGGTAATCGTCAACGATGCGATCCACAAGACCCTGGACATTTCCCAGGAGTATACCAAGACCGACACCGCCACCCTGAACAAGGCCAGCGAAGTAATCGCCGGGGTGATCAGTCGCTTCAAGCAAAACGCCAGCGACATCGTTCAACACAACGAAACCATGCGCACGCAGAGCGAATCGGTCGCCCAGGACATCTCCGAAGTGCTGGTCTCGCTGCAGTTCCAGGACCGCATCAGCCAGACACTCGGCCATATCGCCGCCGACCAGGACAAGCTGCACGCCCACATCCAGAACCGCAGCGCGCAGCGCCAGCAGAATCTCGCGCCCCCCGCGCTAGACGCCGACCGCTGGCTCGCTGAGCTGTCTCAGACCTACACCACCCCCGAGCAGCACCAGATTCATCGGGGTGAAAAAAGCAGCGCCAAAAGCAACGACTCCGACATCACGTTTTTTTGAGGTTTCCCATGAGCAAGACCGTACTCATCGTCGACGACTCCGCCTCCATCCGCCAGGTCGTCAGCATTACGCTCAAGGGGGCCGGTTATCAGGTCATCGAAGGCTGCGACGGCAAGGATGCGCTGAGCAAACTCGACGGCCGCAAGGTGCACCTGATCATCAGTGACGTGAACATGCCCAATATGGACGGCATCACCTTCGTCAAGAACGTCAAGCAGATGCCCGCCTACAAGTTCACCCCGGTGATCATGCTGACCACCGAAGCCGGCGAAGCCAAGAAGGAAGAAGGCCGCGCTGCGGGCGCCAAGGCCTGGGTGGTCAAACCCTTCCAGCCGGCGCAGATGCTCACCGCCGTTTCCAAGCTGATCCTGCCATGACCGACGCGCCGGCGGAGAATCTCTACCGCATCCTGCCACTGGAAGGCGGCCTGACCATTTACAGCGCCACCGAGCACATGCAGCTGCTGACGCAGGCGCTGGCCAGCGATGTGGAAGTGGAGCTCGACCTCGGCGCCGTCGACGAGCTGGACTGCGCCGGCCTTCAACTGCTGATCCTGGCCAAGCAGGAAGCGGCGCGCATGAACTGCGACCTGCGCCTGACCAACCACAGCCCGGCGGTGATCGAGGCGTTCGAGTTGAGCGGGCTGGGCACCTTCTTCGGCGATCCCATCCTGATCAAGCCGGCGAGCGAGTAATCACCATGAACATGGACGAAGTGCTGCAGGTCTTCATCGCCGAAAGCCAGGAACTGCTGCAGCAGATGGAAGAAGCCCTGTTGCAGCTGGAAAACGATCCCGACGACGCCGACACCATCAATGCGGTTTTCCGCGCCGCCCACACCATCAAGGGCTCGGCCGGCCTGTTCGGCCTCGACGTGATCGTCGTGTTCACCCATATCGCCGAAAGCGTGCTGGACCGCGTGCGCAACGGCGAGCTGCGCTTCGACAAGGACATGACCGCGCTGTTTCTGCAGGTCGGCGACCACCTGGCGCGCCTGGTAGCTCTGGTCGACAACGGCGCCGATCTGGAGACGCTGGAGGAGGACACGCAGATCGTCCACCAGCAACTGGCCGAACAGCTGTCCGGTTATCTGGATCCCGCACCGGCCGCCGAGCCGATGCCGGCCACCGCTACCCGTATCGAGCGCGGCCATGGTGAGGGTGTCGGCGCCGACCACTGGCACCTGTCCCTACGTTTCGGCCCAGATACCTTGCGCAATGGCATGGACCCGCTGGGCCTGTTCCGCTACCTGAGCACCTTTGGCAAGATCGTCAGCATTGTGCCGCTGCTCGACCGCATTCCGGTCGCCGCCGAAATGGACCCGGAAACCTGCTACCTGGGTTTTGAAATGGCCTTCGTCAGCGACGCCGACAAGGCCACCATCGAAGGCGCCTTCGAATTCGTGCGCGAAGACAGCCTGATCCGCATCCTGCCGCCCAACAGCAAGTCCGACCAATATCTTGAATTGATCCGCGCGCTGCCGGAAGAAGACATGCGCCTGGGCGAGATCCTCATGCGCTGCGGCACCCTGACCGCCAACGAGCTGCAGGAAGTGCTGCACGCCCAGGTGCAGGGTCAGGAGCGCGACGAGCCACGCCCGATCGGCCGTGTGCTGGTCGAGGAAAGCCTGGTGCAACCGCCCGTAGTGGCCGCCGCGCTGCAGAAGCAGCAACAGATCAAGGAAAACCGCAGCAACGAGAACAGCCTGATCCGCGTCGATGCCGGCAAGCTGGACAAGCTCATCGACCTGGTCGGCGAGCTGATTATCGCCGGTGCCGGCGCGCGAATGACCGCCCAGAACTGCGGCCACCCGGAAATGCTCGAAGCCACCGAGCTGCTCTCGCGGCTGGTCGAGGAAGTCCGCGACTCGGCGCTGCCGCTGCGCATGGTGCAGATCGGCAGCACCTTCAACCGCTTCCAGCGGGTGGTGCGTGACGTAGCAGGCGAGATTGGCAAGGACATCGCCCTGTCCATCAGCGGCGGCGAAACCGAGCTCGACAAGACCGTGGTCGAGCGGATCACCGACCCACTCACGCATCTGGTGCGCAACGCCATGGACCATGGCATCGAGTCGGTGGAAACCCGCCTGGCGCGCGGCAAGCCGGCACAGGGCAAGGTATCGCTGAATGCCTACCACGACGCCGGCAGCATCGTGCTGGAAGTCAGTGACGACGGCGGCGGCCTGGATGCTCAGCGAATTATCGCCAAGGCCCGCGAGCGCGGCCTGATCGGCGAAGGCCAGACGCTATCGGAAAAGGAAACTTTCGCACTGATTTTCGAGCCAGGTTTCTCCACCGCCGAGCAGGTGAGCAACCTGTCCGGCCGCGGCGTCGGCATGGACGTGGTCAAGCGCAACATCGCCGCTCTGCGCGGCACCATCGACCTGGACAGCACCCTCGGCCAGGGCACGCGCATTCGCATCCGCCTGCCACTGACCCTGGCGATCATCGACGGTTTCCTGGTCAGTGTCGGCCAGGCCGGCTACGTGATTCCCCTGGAACTGGTAGAAGAATGCATCGAGCTGCCCGCCGACACCTCGTTCAAGCGCGGCCACCTGGAGCTGCGCGGGCAGATGCTGCCCATCGTGCGCCTGCGTGACCTGTTCGAGGACGAAAGCCAGCCGCCGCGCCGAGAAAGCGTGGTGATCGTCAGGCAGGCGGGCCTGCGAGCGGGCCTGATCGTAGACCAGCTGGCCGGCGAATTTCAGACTGTTATAAAACCGCTGGGTAAGGTCTTCGAGACCTGCCAGGGCCTTGGCGGCTTCACAATTTTGGGTGACGGCAACGTTGCGCTGATCCTCGACATCCCCAGTCTACTCGTCCAACTGACCAGTTCAGCAGACATCGCCCGCGCAGAGAGGCTCGAAGCATGAACGCGCTCGTCCTCGCTAACGAGGAAACCACACAGCAATACCTGACCTTCGTGTTGGGAGACGAGCATTATGCCGTCGATACCCAGTACGTCAGGGAGATTCTCGAATGTACCCGTTTTACCCGGGTACCCCGTATGCCATCTGCGGTCAGGGGAGCAACCAACCTGCGCGGCTCGGTGGTGCCGGTGATAGACCTGCTAGCGCGCTTCAATGGCCAGCTCACCCCGCTGGGTAAGCGCACCTGCATTGTAATTCTCGATGTACCGGCCGAAGAGCGCCCACAGCCCATCGGTGTGCTGGTGGACGCTGTCAGTGCGGTAAGAGAAATCCACTCGAAAGAGATTCAACCGGCGCCGTCGTTCGGCAGCCATCTGCGAAGCGAATTCATCACAGGTGTCGTGCGTCTGGAGGACCGCTTCGTCACCTTGCTAGCACTCGCCCAGGTACTCGATCTAGAAGCACTCGGCAGCCCGCCGAACAGAGACAGCGACTGAGCCGACGGGCTTGACCTCATTAGCGACTTCCACTCGAAAGGATTTGCACCATGCTCAGTAACTTCAAGATCGGTACCAGGCTCATAGTCGCCTTCGTCCTAGTCGCCGGCATCAGCGCCATTGTTGGCGTGTTCGGCCTTTCCAACACCTCGACCATGAATGACCTTGCAGACAAGATGTATTCCAGGGAGCTGATGGGCCTCTCCAAGATCAAGGATGCCAACATCAACCTGATCTACATTGGTCGGGCCCGGGCGAACTACCTGCTCGCCACCACCCAACAGGATCGTGACCGGATCCGCAACGACATCGCTCACTACAGTGAAACTGCACGTAGCCTAATAGACGAAGCACGCAAACAGTTCGCCAGCGAGCGCTCCATGGACCTCTTCCGCGAGGCGGACTCAGTCTGGAAAGACTATCAGGACAGCCTGGCCCAAACCCTGCGAACAGCCGCCGACCAGGACTTGTACAACAGCACCCCGGAACTGCAGCTTCTTTTGACTGAAACACGTGCCCACGGCGACAAGATAGACGCTATCTTTTCCGAGCTCTCCAAGATTAAGGAGAGCAATGCCAGTGATGCCAACGACCAGACCACCGAAATCTACAATTCCAGTCGTACCGTCATGATCGCCGTGATCATAGCTGGCGTATTATTCGGCATCGCCCTCGGTTTCCTCATCAGCCGCAGTATCACCCGCCCGCTGAGCCGCGCCGTGGACGCCGCCAACCTGCTGGCCGAAGGTGACCTGCGCGTCAATCTGGATAGCAAAGCACGCGACGAAACTGGCCAGTTGCTCAATGCCATGAGCAACATGAGCGCCAAGCTGGCGCAGATCATCGCCGAGGTGCGTGGCTCCGCAGACTCGCTGTCCAGCGCCTCGGAAGAGATTTCCTCCACCGCCCAGAGTATGAGCCAGGCAGCCTCCGAGCAGGCTGCCTCGGTGGAAGAAACCAGCGCGTCGATGGAACAGATGTCGGCGTCCATTGCGCAGAACACCGAGAATGCCCGGGTTACCGACGGCATGGCCAGCAAGGCCGCCAATGAAGCCGGCGAAGGTGGCCAGGCAGTGAAGGATACCGTGCGAGCCATGAAGACCATCGCCGACAAGATCGGCATCGTCGACGACATCGCCTACCAGACCAACCTGCTGGCTCTGAACGCCGCCATCGAAGCGGCCCGCGCCGGCGAGCACGGCAAGGGCTTCGCGGTGGTCGCCGCTGAAGTACGCAAGCTGGCCGAACGCAGCCAGGTGGCCGCTCAGGAAATCGGCGAAGTGGCGAAGAACAGCGTGGCCCTGGCCGAACGCGCCGGCACCCTGCTCGACGAGATCGTGCCGTCCATCGCCAAGACTTCCGATCTGGTGCAGGAAATCGCGGCGGCCTCCGACGAGCAGAGCAGCGGCGTCGGCCAGATCAGCACGGCGATGAACCAGCTCAGCGAGCTGACCCAGCAGAACGCTTCGGCCTCCGAGGAGCTGGCGGCCACCGCCGAGGAAATGAGCGGCCAGGCCGAGCAGCTGCAACAGCTGATGGACTTCTTCCGCCTCAACGGCACCGGCGAGCGCATCACCGTCGCCAACCCGCCGCGCAACCGTCAGCAACCGGCCCGCGGCAACGGCCCGACGCGCCAGCCGCGTGACGACGACGGCCACAGCGGCGGTCTGCCGGCCGGCTACGTGCGCTTTCAGGAGTAAGCCATGAGTTCCGAGCCACGGCTGCTCGACAACGCCACGGCGGGGTCGGGCCAGTACCTGACCTTCACATTGGCGCAGGAGCTGTTCGCCGTCGAGATCCGCGCGGTGCGCGAGATCATCGGCTACGGCCGGCTGACCACGGTGCCGATGATGCCGCCAAGCATCCTCGGCGTGATCAACCTGCGCGGCGCCGTGGTGCCGGTGGTGGACCTTGGCCAGCGCTTTGGCGGCCAACCTACCCGCATCGGCCCGCGCACCTGCATCGTGATTCTGGAAATCGCCGGCCCTGAACACACCCAGGTGATCGGCATCGTGGTCGATGCGGTCAACGAAGTGCGCGAGCTGGGCGCCGAGCACATCGAGCCGACACCGGCCTTCGGAGGCAGTATCCGCGCCGACTTCATCCGCGGCATGGGCAAACTCGATGATCGCCTGGTGGTGATGCTCGACATCGGCCGGGTGATCTCGGCCGAGGAGTACGTCGCGCTGAGCCAGGCACAGCAACAGGGTGCCGGCAACTGATGCGCGACTCGAGCCAGGCCACCCTCTCCGATATCGAGTTCCACCAGTTCCGCCAGCTGATCCACGACATCGCCGGCATTCACCTGTCTGACGCCAAGAAACCGCTGGTCGCCGGGCGCCTCAACAAGCGCCTGCGCTCCCTTGGCATGGCTACCTATGGCGAGTACTTCCGTCTGGTCGGCAAGGACAAGACGGAGCTGCAGACCTGCGTGGATCTGCTGACCACCAACGAAACCTACTTCTTCCGCGAGCCCAAGCACTTCGACTTCCTGCGCGAGCTGTTGCAAAAGCCCGGTGCGATTCCCAGCGGTCGTCCGCTGCGGATCTGGAGCGGCGCCTGCTCCAGTGGCGAGGAGCCCTACACCCTGGCCCTGCTGCTGGCCGAACGTCTCGGTGAAAGGCCGTGGGAGATCCTCGCCTCGGACATCAGCCAGCGCATTCTCGACCAGGCACGCAGTGGCGTGTACGAGCTCGCCGACAGCGAAAATATCCCTCGCCATTTGCTGGTCAAGCACTGCCTACGCGGCGTCGACGAGAACCAGGGGCGGATGATGATTACGCCATCGCTGCGCCAGCGCGTGCGCTTCACCCAGATCAACCTCAACAACACGCTGCCGGATGTGGGCCTGTTCGACGTGATCTTCCTGCGCAACGTGATGATCTACTTCAACGCCGATACCAAGCGTCAGGTGGTAGATCGTCTGATAAAACATCTGCGCCCGGGCGGGCACTTCATCATCAGCCATTCGGAAAGCCTGAACGGCGTCAACGATACGCTCAAGGTCGTCAAGCCCTCGATCTATCGCAAGCCAGATGCCTAATCGCCCTTCCATCGCCGAGGTCTATCTCAACCCCGGCGACTACCACTTCGGCGGGCCTTACACCCGCGTGCGCACGCTGCTGGGCTCCTGCGTGTCGATCGTGCTCTGGCATCCCCATGCGCGCCTGGGCGGCATATGCCATTTCATGCTGCCCACCCGCGGCCGCCCGGCCAAGCAACGGGACGGCCGTTACGCCGATGAAGTGATGAGCCTGCTATGCGAGGCCATTGCCCAGAGTGGCACCAAGCTGGCCGAATACCAGGCGCGCATCTTTGGCGGCGGCCACATGTTTCCTGGGCTGGCGAAAGCCCGTCGCCATTATGTCGGCCAGCATAACATCGACGCCGCGCGTCGCCTGCTCGCCGAGAAGAAAATCGGCTGCCACGGCGAACATGTAGGCGGCTTCGGCCACCGCAATCTAATCTTCGATATCTGGAGCGGCCAGATCGCGCTGAAGCAGACTCAGCCCCTCGCCGCCCAAGAATCTCCTGCCGGAAAGCGACCGCAATGAAAAGCATCAAAGTGATGATCGTCGACGACTCCGCCGTGGTGCGCCAGGTGCTCTCCCAGGTGCTGGCAGCCGACCCGGCGATCGAGGTCATCGGCACCGCCGCCGATCCGCTGTTCGCCCTCGAAAAGATGCAGCGTCAGTGGCCGGACGTGATCGTGCTCGACGTCGAGATGCCGCGCATGGACGGCATCACCTTCCTGCGCAAGCTGATGGCCGAACACCCGACGCCGGTGGTGATCTGCTCGACACTGACCGAAAAGGGCGCCACCACTACCATGCAGGCGCTGTCGGCCGGCGCGGTTAGCATCGTCACCAAGCCTCAGGCCAGCCTGAGCAAATTCCTGGTCAACGCCAGCGATGACCTGGTCAACGCGGTCAAGGCCGCCGCCCGTGCCAACGTCAAACGGCTGAGCAACAAGGCGGCTGCGCCCGCGCCCCAGGCCAAACTCAGCGCCGACGCCATCCTGCCGCCTGCCAGCAGTGCCATGGCGCGCACTACCGAGCGCATCGTCGCCATCGGCACCTCCACCGGAGGTACCCAGGCGCTGGAATACATCCTCACCCGCCTACCACGAGTCTGCCCGGCGATCGTCATCGTCCAGCACATGCCCGAGCGCTTCACAGCCGCCTTTGCCGAGCGCCTCAACGCGCTGTGCGAACTGGAGATTCTCGAAGCCCGCAATGGCGACCGCGTGGTGCCCGGCCGTGCACTGATCGCCCCGGGCGGTCGCCACCTGCTGCTCAAACGCAGCGGCGCCCAATATGTGGTCGACGTAGTCGACGGCCCACCGGTCAGCCGCCACAAGCCCTCGGTGGACGTACTGTTCCGCTCCACCGCCCGCGCCGCCGGCGCCAACGCCATGGGCATCATCATGACCGGCATGGGCGACGACGGCGCCCGCGGCCTGCGCGAGATGTACGAAGCCGGCGCCCTGACCCTCGGCCAGGACGAAGCCAGCTGCGTGGTCTACGGCATGCCCAAGGAAGCCATGAAACTCGGTGCGGTCAGCAAGGAAATTCCCCTGGAGCAGATTCCGGCAGCCATCCTGCGCGGTTAGCGCCGGGCCTCGCGAGACCCCGCCGAAACGCCGGACATCCAGATGACGTTTCCCACGGGAATCGGCACAATCGCGCGGCGTTCGCCGACCTCGCACAGGAACTGCATCGTCCATGGAATCCCTCAAGCGCTGGCGCCTCCCCTGGCTGACCCTGAGTCTGATCCTCGTCACTATCGCCGCGTACCTCTGGCAGGCGCGCCAGCTCGGCGGCTACGGCCCGTTCGGGGAAGACCAGTTGATGTCTCTGGGCTCCAACATCGCCATCCTGACGTTAACGGGCGAATACGGGCGCCTGCTGAGCAACCTGTTCCTGCACGCCTCGCTGGCGCACCTGGGGCAGAACATGCTCGCCCTGCTGCTGATCGGCGTCACCCTGGAAAGCCTGCTGGCGCGCTGGCAATGGCTGCTGCTGTACCTGCTCGGCGGCGTATTCGCCAGCCTGGCCTCGGCGGCAGTGCACGTCGACCAGCAGCAGGTCTCGTTCTTCGGCCAGGTCACCCAGGTGATCTTCGTCAGCGTCGGCGCCTCTGGGGCGATCATGAGCCTGGCCGGCGCCGAGCTGGCCATCGCCCTGAGCGTCAAGCTGCGCGGCACCGGCGAGGCGGGCGACAGCCTGCTGCGTAACGCCCTGCTGGTGCCGCTGCTGGCACTGGTTTACGGCCTGATCGACCAGGGCACCGACAACGCCGCCCACCTTGGCGGTTTCCTGTTCGGCCTGCTGGCCACCCTGCCGCTGTGCCTGGGCACCAGCCTGCCGGCGCGCCTCGGTATTGCCGTTGGCGCCCTGCTGGCACTGGCGCTGGGTACCTTTAACCTGCTCAACCCGGTGTTCGACAACCCGCGCGTGGACGAACTGCGTCAGATGGCGCTGCATGAAGTTCAGGAAACCCGGCGCATCGACACCCTCAAGGCACACATCGAAGCGGAGCGTCAGGCACCCCGCACCTGGGTCGATGGCGAACAGGCCCAGGGGTTCGCCATCGACCTGCCAGTGGTCGCGCGGATCGTGCCGAGCAGCGATCCCTCGCGGGTCTACCTGCTGAAGAACGACGCCGATATGCAAATCATCGAGTACGACCTGACGACCCAGCAGCCCCTGCGTGCCCTGCTGACCCAACCTTACGCACGCGGCCAGCTGTGGGGCTGCCCGGGCCCGGAGTGCGTGGGTGTAGGGGTGACCGATATGGCCCTCGACGAGCCGGCCGGCAAGGCTTACGTGCTTGGCCCGAGCAAAGGCGCCGTGAGCCGTATCGACCTGGCCAGTGGTGCGATCGAATACAGCGTGCCGGTCAGCGACGAGCCCGCACGGTTTCCCAGTCGTGTGCTGCTGCACGAGGGGCGTCTGTACGTGATGGATCGCGCCGACAACAGCCTGACGATTCTCGAGGCGGCCAGCGGCAAGCGCCTCGAACGCCTGCAACTGCCCGCAGCGGGCTACGAGAACACCTACATACCGACAGGCGAAACCCTGCTGCTGTCCAGCCAGGGCGATGCCCTCTACCTGCTGCCGAGCTCGTCGCAGCCGATGCGCCTGGACCTGGACAGCCAGCAACTCAGCGAGATCGGTGAGGACGGCGCGCAGCAGATGGGCCGCGATGCCCAGGGGCGTATCTGGCTGCTCTACGAGGACGGCGTGCTCTACCCGCAGGAAC
Organism: Pseudomonas sp. AG1028; assembly: GCF_007993955.1. Classification (NCBI taxonomy): domain Bacteria; kingdom Pseudomonadati; phylum Pseudomonadota; class Gammaproteobacteria; order Pseudomonadales; family Pseudomonadaceae; genus Pseudomonas; species Pseudomonas sp. AG1028. The sequence goes on along the minus strand of NZ_VIVP01000015.1, from coordinate 23,336 downwards.
AGGGGCAGCGCGAGCGCGTCCCGTTCCACCTGCCCGCGGCCGGGATGCCAGGCTGGATGGCCCTCATCGACCCTGACGGCCATAGCCCGCTGATCCTGCACCTGAGCGAGGGGTTCATCCTCGCCAGCTCGGCGCAGACCGGCCAGGTGCTGCGTGCCTATCCGCTGAACGTGCCGCCGAGTGACATCTTTGCGCTGCAATACCTGGCCGGTGGCCGCTTCTACCTGAGCACTCGCCAGGGTCTGCAGATCTTCGACGTAGACCAAGCCCTGGATGGCCGGGAAGTGGCCGCCGAGTACCAGCAGCTCCTTGAAGAAAGCACCGCGTGGCAGTTGCGCCTGGAGCGCCAGCCGCTCGAACAGCCGGCCAACGACTGGTAACCGCCGGGGCTCCGCTTGGCGGAGCCCCGGGCTTTGGGCCGGCGCCAGCCTTTCCCTTGGCGACTGGGGCGGCGTAGAATCAGGGCATTTCCCGCCAGCCACCCTTCGGCGGGCTGTGAGCCCGGGCAGGCAGACGGAGATCCCGTCGTGCGCCATGCCACCTTGCTTCGCGGTCACCTGCCGCTGATCCGCTCACCCACCTATCAATGCCTACCTGATTAGCCGCAGGAATCCGTCATGCCTGATTACCGCTCGAAGACCTCCACCCACGGCCGCAACATGGCCGGCGCCCGCGCCCTGTGGCGCGCCACCGGGATGAAGGACGAAGACTTCAAGAAACCGATCATCGCCATCGCCAACTCCTTCACCCAGTTCGTGCCCGGCCACGTGCACTTGAAGGACCTGGGCCAGCTGGTCGCCCGCGAGATCGAGAAAGCCGGCGGCGTGGCCAAGGAATTCAACACCATCGCCGTCGACGACGGCATCGCCATGGGCCACGACGGCATGCTTTATTCGCTGCCGAGCCGCGAGATCATCGCCGACTCCGTGGAGTACATGGTCAACGCCCACTGCGCCGACGCCATCGTCTGCATCTCCAACTGCGACAAGATCACCCCCGGCATGCTGATGGCCGCCCTGCGCCTGAACATCCCGGTGATCTTCGTCTCCGGCGGTCCGATGGAAGCCGGCAAGACCAAGCTGGCCAGCCACGGCCTGGACCTGGTCGACGCCATGGTGATCGCTGCCGACAGCACCGCCTCGGACGAGAAAGTCGCCGAATACGAGCGCAGCGCCTGTCCGACCTGCGGTTCGTGCTCCGGCATGTTCACCGCCAACTCGATGAACTGCCTGACCGAAGCGCTGGGCCTGGCCCTGCCGGGCAACGGCTCGACCCTGGCCACCCACAGCGACCGTGAGCAGCTGTTCCTGCAGGCTGGCCGCACCATCGTCGAGCTGTGCAAACGTTACTACGGCGAAGGCGACGACTCGGTGCTGCCGCGCAACATCGCCAACTTCAAGGCGTTCGAAAACGCCATGATGCTCGACATCGCCATGGGCGGTTCGACCAACACCATCCTGCACCTGCTGGCCGCGGCCCAGGAAGCCGAGGTGGACTTCGACCTGCGCGATATCGATCGTCTGTCGCGTCTGGTGCCGCAGCTGTGCAAGGTGGCGCCGAACATCCAGAAGTACCACATGGAAGACGTGCACCGCGCCGGCGGCATCTTCTCCATCCTCGGTTCGCTGGCCCGTGGCGGCCTGCTGCACACGGATCTGCCGACCGTGCACAGCAAATCCATGGCCGAAGCCATCGCCCAGTGGGACATCACCCAGACCGATGACGAAGCCGTGCACCACTTCTTCAAGGCCGGTCCGGCGGGCATCCCGACCCAGACCGCGTTCAGCCAGTCGACCCGCTGGGAAACCCTCGACGACGACCGCGAGAACGGCTGCATCCGCAGCTTCGAGCATGCCTACTCGAAAGAAGGCGGCCTGGCCGTGCTGTACGGCAACATCGCCCTGGACGGCTGCGTGGTGAAGACCGCCGGCGTCGACGAGTCGATCCACGTGTTCGAGGGCAACGCCAAGATCTTCGAAAGCCAGGACAGCGCTGTGCGCGGCATCCTCAATGACGAAGTGAAGGAAGGCGACATCGTCATCATCCGCTACGAAGGCCCGAAAGGCGGCCCGGGCATGCAGGAAATGCTCTACCCGACCTCGTACCTGAAATCCAAGGGCCTGGGCAAAGCCTGCGCCCTGCTCACCGACGGCCGTTTCTCCGGCGGCACCTCGGGTCTGTCCATCGGCCACGCCTCGCCGGAAGCGGCTGCCGGCGGCGCCATCGGCCTGGTGAAGGATGGCGACAAGGTGCTGATCGACATCCCCAACCGCTCGATCAACCTGCTGGTCAGCGATGAAGAGCTGGCGCACCGTCGCATCGAGCAGGACAAGAAGGGCTGGAAGCCGGCCGAGCAGCGTCCGCGCAAGGTAACCACCGCCCTGAAAGCCTACGCCCTGCTCGCCACCAGCGCCGACAAAGGCGCGGTACGCAACAAGGCGATGCTGGACGACTGATCCCTGTCGCGCTGTAAATGGAAACCCGGCCTTGTGCCGGGTTTTCTGTTTCTGGGGCAGCCCCGGGTGTCGCTTCGCTCGACCCGGGCTACGGTTTACGGAACGCATCGCGGGCGGGGCTGCTCCTAGAAAGACCATGCAGGAGAACCCATGAAGATTGGCCTGATCGCCGACACCCACGGCCTGTTGCGGCCCCAGGCGCTGGCGGCGCTTGAGGGCGTCGACCACCTGATTCACGCCGGCGACATCGGCGGGCCGCAGATCCTTGCCGAGCTCGAGCGCATCGCGCCACTGTCGGTGGTGCGTGGCAACAATGATGGCGACGCCTGGGCTGACGGCATCCCCGAGTGCCTGACGCTGCGCTTTGGTGCGATCAGTCTTTATGTACTGCACGACCTCAAGCAGCTGGCCATCGACCCCAAGGCCGAAGGCATCGATGTGGTGATCGCCGGGCACTCGCACAAGCCGTTGCATGACGTGCGCGATGGCGTGCTCTACGTCAACCCCGGCAGCGCCGGACCGCAGCGGTTCAAGTTGCCGATTGGGGTGGCCCTGCTGCATATCGATGAGGACGGGGTGCGGGCTGAACTGATTACTTTGGAGGTTTGATGCAGTACCTGTGGGAGCGGGCCATGCCCGCGAAAGGAATCGCGGGCATGGCCCGCTCCCACAAGGTAATCCAAACAGTTGCTCTAGCCACCACCTTGAAAAACACACCCCACGAGGCCATCTACTGACCTCATGACTTCTTGAATCGTCCACTCACCTGATGGAGACGCCCATGACCCTCGACGAACTCAACAAACTGCCCGGCGTGACCGGCAAGCCCGACGTCGCCACCGCGGACTTCGTCTACAACCACACCATGATCCGCGTGAAGGATCTCGAGAAGTCCCTGGACTTCTACACCCGCGTGCTGGGCTTCACGCTGCTGGAGAAGAGTGATTTCCCGGATGCCGAATTCAGCCTCTACTTTCTGGCACTGATTGCCGACAAGTCGCAGATTCCGGCCGACCCGAAAGCCCGTCACGAGTGGCGCAAATCCATTCCCGGCGTGCTGGAGCTGACCTACAACTATGGCACCGAGAAGGATCCGGAGTTTTCCTACCACAGCGGCAACAGCGAGCCGCGCGGCTTTGGTCACCTGTGCGTGGCGGTGCCGGATATCAAGGCTGCCTGCCAGCGCTTCGAAGACCTCGGTGTGGACTTCCAGAAGCGCCTCACCGACGGCCGCATGCGCAACATCGCCTTTATCAAGGACCCGGACGGCTACTGGGTGGAAATCATCCAGTTCACCGACGTGGAGTAAATACCGCGGCGCCCCTCTCCGGGGCGCCCGTTTCTATTGGCGCTCGACCTTGTTGTCGGCGCCCGATAGCTGCACCTGCGGCTCATCGCCACTCCAGCGCACCTGCTGTTCGATCCCACTGACGTCCAGTCTGGTCTCGCCCTCGAGGCGCAGATCCAGCTTTTGCCCAGTACCCGCAACCGTTATCGGTGTCGACTGCTCACCCGCGACGACCGCGGTACGCACCTGATTGTTAAGGGTATCGACACTCAGCGCATTGACGCGCTCGGCCACCACTTCATGCTCGGCACCAGAAACGCTGAGGGACTTGGCCGTGCCCAGCGTCACTTTGTGTTCCGAGCCGGAAACCTCCACCGCGCCGCAATCGCCCTTGAGGTGAATTACGTTGGCGTTGCCGGAGATGTTCACGTCCTGGCCTTTGCAGGAGATATCGCGCGACAGGCCAATTCCCTCGATATTCAGTGGCTCGGCCTGCGCCAGCGCAGTTAACGCCATACCGGCCAGCAGGCCGCCCAGCTTTTGCATACGGTTCATCGACAAATCCCTCTCTCGGTCATGGCCCGAAGCAGATCGCGGGGCCGACGTTATGACCGATGCCGATCAGCGAAGGTTCTCGCCAGCCTGAGGCTCACTGCGCGATTTGCAACTCACTTCGCAACCAGTCGGCCAGCCGCTCGGCGCGCCCGCCGCTACGTCGCTCGGGCACCCATAGCGCCAGGCGCGCGTCAGTCTCGACGAAGCCCCAGGGTGCCACCAGCCGCCGCGCCTTGAGGTCATCGGCCACCAGCTGCAGCGGCGCGATGGCCACGCCGAGGCCGGCGCTCGCCGCTTCGAGCAGATAGTAGAGGTGCTCGAAGCCCTGGCCGAGGCGCATCGCCGCTGGGTCGAGGTGCATCGCGGCCAGCCACTGCGGCCAGGCCTGGGGCCGCGAGGTGGTATGCAACAGGGCTTCATTCAGCAAGGCGCCCGGCGCTGCCGCGCTCAGCTCGGTAAAGCGCGGGTGTTGCGGGCTGAGCACCGGGCCGATGGACTCGCGCGCCAGCTCGAACACTTGCATGTCCGCCGGCCAGGGCGGCTCTGCGTACAGCAGCGTGGCGTCGACCTGAGGGCTGCGCGGGTCCAGCTCGCCCTGGCTGGTGGACAGCTGCAAATGCAGATCCGGCAGCGCGCTGTTGAGGCGGTCCAGGCGCGGAATGAACCAGCGCGCCAGCAGGCTGCCCGGGCAACCGAGCACGAAGGGCATGTCCGCCTCGCGCTGGCGCAGCTCGCCGCAGACCTGGCGCAGCCGGGCGAAGGTCTCGCCGCTCACGTCCCGCAGGCGCAAGCCCGCCTCGGTCAGCTTCAGCCCGCGCCCGTCCTTGGCGAAAAGCGACACGCCAAGCTGCTCCTCCAGGGTGCGGATCTGCCGGCTTACCGCGCCGTGGGTGACGTGCAGTTCGAGCGCCGCACGGCTGACGCTGCCCAGCCGCGCCGCTGCCTCGAAGGCGTGCAGGGCATTGAGTGACGGCAGGTCCTGGGCCACGTCAGTCCGCCAACTCGGGCAGAAAACGCGTGTCCATGCTGTAGCGCTTGGGGTTTTGCGGATCGATCATCACCGTGACCAGCGATTCGCTGATATAGGGGCCCGGATCGAACCACAGGTTTTCACTGCGAAACACATGCAGCTTGTTGGTCTGCGGGTTCAGCCACTGGGCGACGATGCGGTACGGGTTACGGCCATTGATGCTCAGTCCGCCATTGAGTTCGACATCCACCACCTCGGCCTGAACCGGTGTACCGGTGACCAGCAATTCGGCAGCGCGGCGCTTGCCAAGCAGCGGCGGCAACACGAACAGCAGGCCAAGCGCCAGAAATACCACGCCGATACCGCCGAGGATCAGGCTGCCAATCCAGTTCTGCTCGAAGCTGTCGATCCGCGCCCGCTCGAGGTTCTGCGGGTCGTAATACACCGTCACCCGCTCGCCGATATCGAACGACGGCGGCGTGCTGCAAGTGCCACTGTGGTGCTCGCCCAGGGTGCCATCGAGGCTGGTGAACGACACCGTCGGGCAACCGCCCTCGATATCCACCACCGAACCCTCGGCGCGCGTCATCTGCGCCTGATCGCTGAAGCGCGCCACCTGAATGCCGACCGCCCCAGCCAGCATCAGCGCGCCGATCCCGGGAAATATCCACAACCAAGCTGTTTTCATGGGCGTTCTCTACCTGTGCGTAAAAATCATGATTGAGGGATTATCGGCCAACCCGCTGAGAACGCCAATGGCCAGGCCTTATAGCCTCGATAATTGCGACACCCCGCACAGCTGATCATCAACAACAGAACCATAGATATGTGATATTTACTCACCTATCCATTAAAACTAATCGCTTTTCCGAGCAGCGCGGCAGCGTTAGTCTGGCCACCATCGACGCCAAGCCATCTGGCTGGCAGGCCGACCACGGCCGCTGAATTCACAGGAGACTCCCATGACTTCACTTCGCAACGGCCCCGACGCTACCGGCCTGTTCGGCAGCTTCGGCGGACAATACGTCGCCGAGACGCTGATGCCGCTGATCCACGACCTGGCCGCCGAGTACGAAAAGGCCAAGGCCGATCCCGAGTTCGCCAAGGAGCTGGCCTACTTCCAGCGCGACTACGTGGGCCGCCCAAGCCCGCTGTACTTCGCCGAGCGGCTGACCGAGTTCTGCGGCGGCGCGAAGATCTACCTGAAGCGTGAGGAGCTCAATCACACCGGCGCGCACAAGATCAACAACTGCATCGGCCAGATCCTGCTGGCCAAGCGCATGGGCAAGCAGCGCATCATCGCCGAGACCGGCGCCGGCATGCATGGCGTGGCCACCGCCACCGTCGCCGCGCGCTTCGGCCTGCAGTGCGTGATCTACATGGGCACCACCGATATCGATCGCCAGCAGGCCAACGTCTTCCGCATGAAGCTGCTCGGCGCCGAGGTGATTCCGGTCACCGCCGGCACCGGCACCCTGAAGGACGCGATGAACGAAGCCCTGCGCGACTGGGTGACCAACGTCGACAGCACCTTCTACATCATCGGCACCGTGGCCGGCCCGCACCCGTATCCAGCGATGGTGCGCGACTTCCAGGCTGTGATCGGCAAGGAAACCCGCGACCAGTTGCAGGAGCAGGAAGGCCGCCTGCCGGATTCGCTGGTCGCCTGTATCGGTGGTGGTTCCAATGCCATGGGCCTGTTCCACCCGTTCCTCGACGACAAGTCGGTGCAGATCATCGGCGTCGAGGCGGCCGGCCACGGCGTGGAAACCGGCAAGCATGCCGCCAGCCTGAACGGCGGGGTACCGGGCGTGCTGCACGGCAACCGCACCTTCCTGCTACAGGACGACGACGGCCAGATCATCGACGCCCACTCGATTTCCGCCGGCCTCGACTATCCCGGCATTGGTCCTGAGCACGCCTGGTTGTTCGACATCGGCCGCGTCGAGTACACCTCGATCACCGACAAGGAGGCGCTCGCCGCCTTCCACCAGTGCTGCCGCCTGGAAGGCATCATCCCGGCGCTGGAGTCGTCCCACGCCCTGGCTGAAGTCTTCAAGCGCGCCCCGACCCTGCCCAAGGATCACCTGATGGTGCTCAACCTCTCGGGCCGCGGCGACAAGGACATGCAGACCGTCATGCACCACTTCGACGAACAGGAAGAACACATATGAGCCGCCTGCAGACGCGCTTCGCCGAGCTGAAAGAACAGAACCGCGCCGCCCTGGTGACCTTCGTCACCGCTGGCGACCCGAACTACGACGCCTCGCTGAAGATCCTCAAGGGTCTGCCGAAAGCCGGTGCCGACGTGATCGAGCTGGGCATGCCGTTCACCGACCCGATGGCCGATGGCCCGGCGATCCAGCTGGCCAACATCCGCGCCCTGGCCGCCAAGCAGAACCTGGCCAAGACGCTGCAGATGGTCCGTGAGTTCCGCCAGGACGACAGCACCACGCCGTTGGTGCTGATGGGTTACTTCAACCCGATCCACAAGTACGGCGTCGAGGGCTTCATCGCCGATGCCCAGGAGGCCGGCGTCGACGGCCTGATCGTGGTCGACCTGCCGCCGGAGCATAACCGTGACCTGTGCGACCCGGCCCAGGCCGCGGGTATCGACTTCATCCGCCTGACCACCCCGACCACCGACGACAAGCGCCTGCCGACCGTACTCGCCGGCAGCTCGGGCTTCGTCTACTACGTGTCGGTGGCGGGTGTTACCGGCGCAGGTTCGGCAACCGTGGAACACGTGCAGGAAGCGGTCACCCGTCTGCGCCGCCACACCGACCTGCCGATCAGCATCGGCTTCGGCATCCGCACCCCGGAACACGCGGCGACCATCGCCCGCCTGGCCGACGGTGTGGTGGTCGGCTCGGCGCTGATCGACCAGATCGCCAAGGCGGCCGGCAATGATCAGCAGGCCATCGACGGCGTGCTCGAGCTGTGCAGCCAACTGGCCGAAGGTGTGCGCAGCGCCCGCCGCTAAGCACCCTGCGCCAAAACAAAAAACCGCTGCCCCGAGTCGGGTGCAGCGGTTTTTTATTATCTGCACGTAAGGTGGACCGGCGGTCCCGCCCAAGCAACGGTTCTAAATCTGCCTCTCCTGACGTATGTTCGATGGTCGTGGCGTTAAGTGCCGGTCATTTCACCAACACCAAGGAATGGTCTATGCCCATACGAAAGATCGAACGCGATGATCTGGAGTTCGTCAGTGCGATTTGCCTCAGAGCATTCAGTGAAGCGGTCGCGCCCGGGTTATCAGAGCAAGGCGTAGAGACCTTCACCAACGTTGCTGCAGCGGACAGCTTCGCCAGCCGTATGCATGGCGACAATCTGATGCTGGTATTTACCGACGCAGCCGCGATACAGGGCGTAATCGAACTCAAGGAAGGCCGCCATGTTGCCATGCTGTTCATCGAACCCGCCTGCCAGCGGCGTGGTATTGGCAGGCAATTACTGAGCACAGCGCTTGAATATGCAAGAAGCGATGTTATTACGGTCAGGGCATCGCTTTCTTCGGTAACGGCTTATGAACGCTTTGGTTTCATATGCAGTGGCGCGGTAGGCGAATTCGCGGGGCTGGTTTACCAGCCAATGGAGAAGCACCTGAATAGCTCAGGTTGAGGTAAACGCGCGGCTTGGTCCAAGCCGCGCATTGACGACAATTGGCCTTCAATAACCGACGGTAAAGCGCTTGCGCGAATGCTTGGCCTGTTCCAGCTCATCGACCAGGGCGATGGCGTAATCCTCCATGGAGATCGCGCTGTTGCCGTCGGCATCGACCAGCAGGCTGTCGCTGCCGAGGCGGAAACGCCCGGTGCGCTGGCCCGGCTCGAACAGTGCCGAGGGCGACAGGAAGGTCCAGTCCAGCGCCTGCTCGCCACGCAGCACGTTGAGGAAATCCCGCCCCGCGCTCGCTTCCTCCTTGTAGGCCGCCGGAAATTGCGGCGTGTCGATCAGCGCGACACCAGGCGCCACTTCCAAGCTGCCCGCGCCGCCAACCACCAGCAGACGCGGTACGCCAGCGGCCTTCACCGCAGCGATCAGGCTCGAGGCATCGCTGCCAACGAAGCGTGTGGTACTGACCACCGCATCGTGCCCCTTGAGTAACGGCACCAGGCGCTCGACATCGGCCACATCGGCGCTGGCCAGGGTAAGACCGGATTGGGCCGGCACGTTGCTTACGTCGCGGGCGATCCCGATAACCTGATGACCACGCTGCAGCAGTTCATGACTCAGCCGCGAGCCGACGCGACCACTGATACCCAGAATGACGACTTTCATGTGAGGCTCCACTGTGACGGGCAAGGAGGCATCGGCAGGCACTGCAGCGCACCGATGGACGAGGCATGAGCTTACCCGCGTGCAACGCCTCAAAAAGCCGCATAATCGCCGCTACACCGTTGCATGAAACGAGCAAATCATGGACAGACTCACGGCAACCCGCGTCTTCGTCGAGGTGGTGGATCGCGGCAGCCAGACGGCCGCTGCCGAGCATCTGGACCTGTCGCGGGCGATGGTCTCGCGCTACCTGGCCGAATTGGAAGGCTGGGTCGGCGCACGCCTTTTGCACCGCACCACGCGCAAGCTGAGCCTCACCCAAGTCGGTCACGAGCTGCTGCCGCACTGCCGGGAAATGCTGCATACCGCCGAGATGATGCAGGCCACCGGCCTCAAGGCTAGCGACGGGCCAAGCGGCAACTTGCGCATCGCCACCAGCCAGTCGTTTGCGCAAACCTGGCTGAGCCCGGTGCTGGTGGATTATCTGGCGCGCTACCCGAAGACCTCGGTGGATGTGCTGATCGGCAGCCAGGCGGTGAACCTGGTCGAGGAACGCATCGACCTGGCGCTGCGCATCACCAATCAGCTGGAACCCAACCAGATCGCCCGTCATCTGGGCGACTGCCATTCGGTGGTGTGCGCGGCGCCGAGCTACCTTGCGCGTGCCGGTACACCGCGCCAGCCGGAAGAACTGACCGCGCACAATTGCCTGACCTACAGCTATTTCGGTCGCAACCTGTGGCACTTCACGGGGGAGCAAAGGGAAATGCAGGTGCCGGTGACGGGCAACCTGAGTAGCAACGACACGGCGGTGCTGCTGGAGGCGGCGGTAAGCGGCGGCGGCATCTGCATGCAGCCACTGTATGCCGCGGCGCCGCTACTGGAAGCAGGGCGATTGCTGCGTGTGCTGCCAGGCTGGCAGCCGCAGTCCCTGGGTATTCACGCCATCTACGCATCGCGCCGGCAAATGCTGCCGGCGCTGCGTACGCTGCTGGATTTCATCGCCGAGCGGCTGGCAGCCGATCCGCTTTGGCAGGCGCGTTAGCGCTTACTGCGACGCCTGCAGCTGGCGCTGCGAAGCGCGTTGCTGTTTGTAGGCCAGGGCGGCGGGCGCCACTGGAGTGACCTTGCCGGTTTCCACCCACTTGCGCAGGCGGGTGGCGTCGGCCATGTGGGTGTACTTGCCGAAGGCGTCGAGCACCACGAAGGCCACCGGTTTGCCGGCCATGGTGGTGCGCATCACCAGGCAGTGGCCGGCGCTGTTGGTGAAGCCGGTCTTGGTCAGCTGCACGTCCCAGCCTTGCTTGCGGGTCAACCCGTTGGTGTTGCGGAAACCCAGGGTGTAGTTGGGTTTATGGAAGGCCACAGTCTTTTCCGGGGTGGAGCTGAGCTCGCCGATCAGCGGGTAGCTGCGTGTCGCCTTGAGCAGCTTCACCAGATCGTTGGCGGTGGAAACGTTGTGCTCGGACAGGCCGGTCGGCTCCACATAGCGGGTATGGGTCATGCCCAGGGCGCGGGCCTTGGCGTTCATGGCCGCGACGAAGGCAGTGACGCCGCCCGGGTAGTGATGGGCCAGGCTGGAGGCCGCGCGGTTCTCGGACGACATCAGGGTCAGCAGGAGCATCTCGCGGCGGCTGATCTCGCTGCCGATGCGCACCCGGGAATACACACCGCGCATCTCGTGCACGTCACGAATGATCACCGGCAGTTCTTCGTTGAGCGGCAGCTTGGCATCCAGGGTGACCATGGCGGTCATCAGCTTGGTGACCGAAGCGATGGGCACCATCATGTCCGGGTTGCTGGAATACAAGACCTTGTTGGTATTCAGGTCGACCAGCAGGGCGCTGCCGGAGGCGAGCTCCTGCTTGGCAGGCGCGGTGGCGGCGGTGGCCACCAGCGGGGAAACGATGAACAGGCAGGCCAGGGCCAGGCTGGCGAAGGGGCGTCGAATATTCACGATGGATTCACTGGGCAAGAGATGGCTGAAAAGGCGCTCCGTGCCGGTGAAGGAACTTCGTCCATGACCCTTGAGCCTCGATAAAAGCACCGCGCAGACCTCGCTCGGCAACGCTCATATGAGCCCCAGAAATAGGGTTTGAAAAACAGCTAATTGCATCGGCAATTGAAGGTGCGATGTTAGCACCCGTCAAGGCCGGTTCCTATCGTCCGATAAATGGATCAGGCGGTCGCCAGGTGCCGCCTGCCAAGGCGGTTGAGCCACAGCGAGGCGAGGATGATCGCGCCGCCCAGAGCCAGGCGCGGCAGGTCGGCGTCGCGGTTCCAGATCAGCAGGTTCACCACCAGGCCGGCCGGCACGTGCAGCTCGTTCATCACCGCCAGGGTGCCGGCATCCACCTTGACGCTGCCCTTGACCCACCAGAACAGCCCCAGTGCCGTGGCGAACAGCCCCATCCACAGCAGGATGCCCCACTGCAGCGCGGTGCTTGGCAGTTTGTCCGGGTTGCCGAACAGCAGGAACGACGGCACCACCAGCACCAGTGCACCGAGGAAGAAATGCCCGAAGAAGCGGTGCAACGGCTGCTCGGTCGGGTAGCGCAGGAGCAACTGACGGCACAGCACCTGGCCCGCGGCGAAGGTCAGGTTGGCGAGTTGCAGCAGCAGGAAGCCGATCAGGTACTCGCCTTCCAGGCGCTCGAAGCGGATCACCACGCCGCCGCCGACCGCCACCAGCGCGGCCACCAGTGCCCAGGGGCTGAAGCGCCGCGCCAGGGCATCGTCGAGCAGGGTCACGTAGATCGGCGTTAGCACGGTGAACAGCAGTACCTCGGGCACCGTCAGCACCTGGAAGCTGCGGTACAGGCACAGGTAGGTGACACCGAATTGCAGCGCTCCGGCCAGCCAGAAGCCGCCCAGCAAACGCCGCGGCAAACCGCGCCACAGGGTGAACGGCAGAAACACCAGCGCCGCCACCGCCACCCGCGCCAGCACGGCGAAGTCGCTGTCCACCCGGCCAGCCAGGTATTCGCCGATCAGGCTGAAGGAAAACGCCCAGAGTACGGTGACGGCGAGCAGGTAAGGCATGGCGCGGGCTCTCGGAAAATCAGCCGCGGATCATACCTTGCCTTGCTTTGCGCGTCAGAGCTCGAAGGTCAGCGGCCCACCCGACAAGGTCGACAGATCCAGTGGCTGAGGGGCCCCCAGCCAGAAAGCATGGTCGCGGTGGTCGACCAGATCGTTGCCGGTAATCGGGTGAACCAGCACCACCAGCGCGCCGCGGTGGAGCATCAGCCAGGGAATCACCTCGCCGAACAGCTCGGCGCGCATCGCCAGTTGGCAACTCCACTGCGGGTGCGGGCCGACGCGTTTTTCGTGCATGCGCCCCATCTTCAGCGCGAAACGTGCGGCCGCCGCTTCGCACAGCACCCGAGCCTGCGCGATGCTGCTGGCGTCGAAATACACATGGGCGTGGTAGCCGCGAATTCTGGTTTCGCTCATAGGGCAAGTCCTTTGGGGTCGATACCACCCGGCCGAGCCGGCAGGGGTTCGCGTTGCAGCTCATCCTGCAGCCAGGCGACGAAATGTTCCACCAGGCGAATGCGCCGTTTGCGCGCGGGCAGCACCACGTAATAGCCGAAGCGTGAGGTGGCCGAGCGCGAGTCGAGCCGCACCAGCAGGCCTTGGTCGATCAACTCGTCGACCAGGTGCCGCCAGCCGATGGCCACACCGCGGCCGGCGATGGCCGCCTGGATCAGCAGCGTGTAATTGTCGAAACGCAGGCTGCCGGGGCTGGGCATCTCGGCGATGCCCAGGGCGCGGAACAGGCCGCTCCAGTCGAACCAGCGCGAACGGCTTTCCGGGCGCAGGTGCAGCAAGGGCAGGCGCGCCAGCAGCTCACCCGCAGAGGGCTCGATATCCTTGAGCAGCAGCGGGCTGCAGACGGCGAACACTTCCTCGCTGAACAGCAGGTGCTGCTCGCCGTGCTTAAAGCGCCCGTCACCAAAGGAGATGGCCACGTCGATTTCCGCCGGCAGGCTGGCCAGGTCGCGCTCGCTGGTGATCAGGCTGACGTCGACCTCCGGGTAGCGCAAATGAAAACGCTGCAGGCGTGGCATCAGCCAGTAGGCGGCAAAGGCGAAATCGGTCGCCACCTGCAGCACCTCATGCTGCTGACGACCGATGACTGTCGCCAGCCCGGCGTCCATAGCCGCCAGGCCCTCCTGCACCGGCGCCAGCAACGCTTCGCCGGCATCGGTCAGCACGATGCCGCGGTACACGCGGTCGAACAGGCGGGTCGCCAGCTGCGCTTCGAGCCGTTTGATCTGCTGGCTGATTGCCGGCTGGGTGCTGCCGAGCTCGGCTGCAGCGGCAGTAAAACTCAGGTGCCGCGCCGCCGACTCGAACACCCGCAGCGTGTCGAGCGATATGCCTTCGAGCGCTTCAAACATAAGCGTTGCTTATCCGAGCCATGTGCTGCATCCGGGTTTACCCCTGTTTATCTCGCCTTGATCATCGGTTGATCAATTTCGCATAAAACACCGATATGGAATACGCCGCCATGAAACGCCCCAACATTCTCTTCATCATGGCCGACCAGATGGCCGCGCCGCTGCTGCCGCTGCACGACGCCAATTCACCGATCAAGGTGCCGAACCTGCAGCGCCTGGCCGCCGAGGGCGTGTTGTTCGACTCCGCCTACTGCAACAGCCCGCTGTGCGCGCCGTCGCGCTTCACCCTGGTCAGCGGCCAACTGCCCAGCCAGATCGGCGCCTACGACAACGCCGCCGACTTCCCCGCCGACGTGCCGACCTACGCCCATTACCTGCGTCGCCTCGGCTACCGCACGGCGCTGTCCGGCAAGATGCACTTCTGCGGCCCGGACCAGTTGCACGGCTACGAGGAACGCCTGACCAGCGACATCTATCCCGCCGACTACGGCTGGGCGGTGAACTGGGACGAGCCCGAGGTGCGTGCCAGTTGGTACCACAACATGTCCTCGGTGCTGCAGGCCGGCCCCTGCGTGCGCACCAACCAGCTCGACTTCGACGAAGAGGTGGTGTTCAAGGCCCAGCAGTACCTTTACGACCACGTGCGGGTGACGCCCGACCAGCCGTTCTGCCTGACCGTGTCGATGACCCACCCGCACGACCCCTACACCATCCCCGAGGAATACTGGGATCGCTACAGCGAAGAAGACATTCCGCTGCCGCAGCAGGTGATCGACCAGGCCGAGCAGGACCCGCACTCGCAGCGCCTGCTCAAGGTCATCGACCTGTGGGACAAGCCGCTGCCCGAACACAAGATCCGCGATGCGCGGCGCGCCTACTTCGGCGCCTGCAGCTACATCGACGACAACATCGGCAAGCTGCTCAAGACGCTCAAGGACTGCAAGCTGGCCGACGACACCATCATCGTGTTCTCCGGCGACCACGGCGACATGCTTGGCGAGCGCGGCCTCTGGTACAAGATGCACTGGTTCGAGATGGCCGCCCGCGTGCCGCTGCTGGTGCATGCGCCAGCGCGTTTCGCGGCACATCGGGTCAGCCAGTCGGTGTCCACCGTCGACCTAATGCCGACGCTGGTGGAGCTAGCCGGCGGCCAGGTCGAGCCGGGCCTGGCGCTCGATGGCCGCTCGCTGCTACCGCACCTGCAGGGCAACGGCGGCCACGATGAAGTGCTCGGCGAATACATGGCCGAAGGCACCACCAGCCCGCTGATGATGATTCGCCGTGGCGAGTGGAAATTCGTCTACAGCGAAGAGGACCCGCTGCTGCTGTTCAACGTCGCCAACGACCCACAGGAGCGCGAGAACCTCGCCGCCTCGCCGGATCACCGCGAGCAGGTCAGCGCCTTTCTAGCCGAGGCGCGCAGCCGCTGGGACATGCCCGCCATCCACGCCGCCACCCTGGCCAGCCAGCGCCGGCGCCGCCTGGTCGCCGAGGCGCTGACCAGAGGCAAATTGAAGAGCTGGGATCACCAGCCGATGGTAGATGCCAGCGAGCAATACATGCGCAACCACATCGACCTCGACGACCTGGAGCGCCGCGCCCGCTTTCCCCAACCGTGACGTCGCACGCCGGGTGACCCGCCAGAAAGCGGGAACCCGGTGCGCTCGCTTGCGTCGCATGGCCTGCCCAACAGAAAACCAACATAAGGAAATAGGCATGAAGACTCTCAAAAAAGCCGTCGCAGGCAGCCTGCTCCTGGCCGCCACCCTGGCCAACCAGGCCCACGCCGAAGACGCCAGTTGCGCCACCGTCACCCTCGGCGATCCCGGCTGGAGCGACATCGCCGTGACCAACGGCATCGCCAACCTGCTGCTCGATGGCCTGGGCTACGAGGTGAAAACCCAGACCCTGGGCGTGCCGATCATCTTCGCCGGCCTGCAGAAGGGTCAGGTGGACGTGTTCCTCGGCAACTGGATGCCGGCGCAGCAGGCCAACTACGACAAATTCGTCGCCAGCGGCGCTGTGGATAAGGTCGCCGAGAACCTCAGTGGCACCGAGTACACCCTGGCCGTGCCGACCTACGCCTACGACGCCGGTGTGAAGACCTTCGCCGACCTGAACAAACACGCCGACAAGTTCGGCCACAAGATCTACGGCATCGCCTCAGGCGCACCGGCCAACGAGTCGATCAAGGAAATCATCGCCGCCAACGAGTTCCGGCTGAAGGACTGGAAACTGGTCGAGTCCAGCGAGCAGGCCATGCTGGTGCAGGTCGGCCGCGCGGTGAAGCGCGACGAGTTCGTGGTGTTCCTCGGCTGGACGCCGCACCCGATGAACGTGCAGTACGACATGAAGTACCTCAAGGGCGGCGAGAAGTACTTTGGCGACAGCGGCAGCGTCAACACCCTGGCCCGCAAGGGCTACGCGGCGCAGTGCCCGAACGTCGGTAAGCTGCTCGGCAACCTCAAGTTCACCCAGGACATGGAGAACGCCATCATGGACCAGGTGCTGAGCAAACAGGCTAGCAACGACCAGGCCGTGAAGGACTGGCTCAAGGACAACCCCGAAGTGATTGACGGCTGGCTTAAGGGCGTCACCACCCGTGAAGGCGGCGATGCGCTGGCGGCGGTGAAGGCCAAGCTGTAGGGCCTGTTAGGGGTCGATAGCTTGTAGGATGGGTGAAACCCATCGGCCATTGATGGGTTTCACCCATCCTACGAACTACAAATTGATCGCCCTGTAGGGTGGATGGCGCTTTTTTCATCCACCGTTGCGATTGCAGAGCGGTGGACGCCGGCCGCGTAGGTGCTGGTCGCGATCTCGTGGGAGTGGCTTTAGCCGCGATTGTGCCTGTCTAGGTGTAAAGAGCTCGCGGCTAAAGCGGATCGCCGCCCGGCCCCTTCCACAAGTTATGCAACTGCCAGTTCCTGACTTTCTCAAGCCGCAGACGTGATGACCAACACCTCTGCTACCCTGCCCACCAGCCGACCCACTCAACGAAAACCGCATGCGCTTACCCAGCCGTTACAGCCTGTTCCCCTTCCTGCTCTGGTGGCCGGCCGTCACCCGGCGCACGCTGGGCACGGATCTGCTGGTCGGGCTGAGCGGCGCTATCCTCGCCCTGCCGCAATCGATCGCCTACGCGCTGATCGCTGGTCTGCCGGCCGAGTACGGGCTCTATGCGGCCATCGTGCCGGTGATCATCGCCTGCCTGTGGGGCTCGTCGTGGCACCTGATCGGCGGGCCGACGGCAGCCATTTCCATCGTGCTATTCACCAGCGTCAGCCCCATGGCCAGGCCAGGTAGCGACGAGTTCGTCGCCCTGGTGCTGGTGCTGACCTTCCTCGCCGGGCTGTTCCAGTGGTTGCTGGGGCTGCTGCGCTTCGGCAACCTGGTCAACTTCGTCTCGCCATCGGTGATCCTCGGCTTCACCCTGGGCGCCGCGCTGGTGATCGCCCTCGGCCAGTTGCCCAACCTGCTGGGCCTGGAACTGGAAAGCCAGCGCACCGCCGTGGCGACTCTGCTCGACCTCGGCCAGCATCTGGGCCAGGCCGACTGGCACGCCATGCTGGTGGCGGCCTCCACCCTGGCGGTCAGCCTGCTCTGCCGGCGCCTGTGGCCGCGCCTGCCAGCGCTGCTGATCGGTGTGGTCGCCGGCAGCCTGCTGGTTGCCGCCCTGCCCGGCTTCTTCGCCGGCATCCGCCTGGTCGATGCCTTCGAGGGTTCGCTGCCGCCACTCATCCTGCTGCACTTCGAGGTCAACAGCCTGCTTGGCCTGCTGCCCGCCGCCATCGCCTGCGGCATGCTCGGGCTGGTCACCAGCCTGTCCATCGCCCGCTCGCTGGCAGCGAAATCCCAGCAGTTGCTGGACGCCAATCAGGAAGTGCGCGCCCAGGGCCTTTCCAATATGCTCGGCCCGTGGTTCTCCGGCTCGCTGTCGGCCGGCTCCTTCACCCGCTCGGCGCTGAACCTGCAGAGCGGCGCCACCTCGCCAATGGCCGGGGTGTTCTCGGCGCTGCTGGTGGCGGCCTTCGCGCTGTTCTGCGCGCCTTTGATCGCCCATATCGCCCTGCCCAGCATGGGCGCGGCGATCCTGCTGATCTGCTGGGGCCTGGTGGATATCGAAGGCGTGCGCGCGTTGTTGCGGGTCAGCCGCGCGGAGTTCGTGGTGATGCTGCTGACCCTGCTCGCCACCCTGGTGCTGGAGTTGCAAACAGCGATCTACGCCGGCGTGCTGGCTTCGCTGTTCTTCTACCTCAAGCGCACCTCGCAGCCGCGCTTCAAATACACCCGCGACGGCGACGACGAACTGCTGCGCCTGGAAGGCTCGATCTTCTTTGGTGCCTGCCACTACGTGCAGCAGATCCTGCAACTGAGTCACGGCGAACGGGTGGTGGTCGACGCCCGGCACATCAACTTCATCGATTACGCCGGCGTAGAGATGCTTCATCTGGAGGCGCGCCGCCTGATGGCGCAGAACCGCCAGTTAGTGTTGCGCCACGCCCGCCCCCATGTGATCGAGGAAATCCAGAAACTCGAAGGCGCCACCTGCCCGGTGCAGTTCGAGGATTGAGCCCGTAGCCTGGCGTTGAGCGCAGCGATACCCAGGAATCCCCGGGTGTCGCTACGCTCGACCCGGACCACGAACGATCCGCAGGCTACCGCCAACCGTGTCGACGAAAGTAGCGAGCCACCAGCAGCAATGCCGCCAGCCCGAGTACTCCGGCACAGACGAACAACCCGTCATAGCCCAGCGCCTTGGCCAGCACACCGCTGGCCGCACCGATGAAGCCGCCGAGCAGAATCTGCGTGGAAGCCTGCAGGGTAAAGTCCGCCCCTTCGTGGCCCGGGCGGCACTGGCGCATCATCGCGGCGAACAGCGCGACAGTGGATAAGCCGTCGGCGGCCTGCTCACTCAGGGTCAGCGCGTAGACAAGAATCGTATCGCCGCCACGACTGACCAGCAGCGCCAACGCGGCCAGGCTCAGCGCCTGCAAGGTGCCAAAGATCAGCAGCGCGCGCAGCACACCCAGGCGCGCATACAACAGGCCGCCCAGCAACGCCCCGCCGATACCGACCAGGCTGCTGATCAACGTCAGCTGGCCCAGCTCGGCGTTGCTCCAGCCCTGGTCGACCAGCATCGGCTTGATCATCGGCGAGCCGAGGGCGTCGCCGAGCTTGAAGGTCAGCACCACCGCCAGCCAGAGCCCCATGCCCGGCAGCGCCAGCAGGCCGCGGTAATGACGCCATAGCAGGCCAACGCCCATTGGCTCGGCCGGCGCGCTGGCTGGCGGCAATTGCTGCGTTTCGGCAAAGCGCCAGACCGGCAGCAGCATCAGAGCCACCAGCAGGGTCAGCGCCAGCAGCGACAGGTTCCAGCCGAAACGGTCGATCACCAGCAACAGGCCGCTACCACTGACGATCATCCCGACCTTATAGCCGCCGACCTGCAGGCTGTTACCCAGCCCGCGCCAGCGCTCGGGCAACAGGCGCACGGTCAGGCCGTCGGTGGCGATGTCCTGGGTCGCCGCTGCCAGGTTGACCAGCACCAGCAGGCCAAGCAACAGCGGCAGATGGGTGCCGAACAGCGCATCCGGCGAGAGCAGCGCCAGGATCAGCAGGATCACCACTACCGCGCCCTGCAGCGGCAGAATCCAGCCGCGGTGATGGCCCAGACGCCGCGATGACAGGCGATCCACCCACGGCGCCCACAGCACTTTGAGCAGCCAGGGCAGCGCCAGCAGCTTGAGCAGCCCGATCACCGCCAGGTCCACGCCATGCTGGCGCAGCAGCACCGGCAACGCATGGGCGATCAGCCCGGACGGCAAACCCTGGGCGCAATACAGCGAGGCCAGCAGCACCAGGGTGGAGCCGGCCGGGCGGCGCAAATCGGCGGGAGTGAGCGACATGGCAATGTCCGCGAAAATACAGCGGCGTAGCATAGCGCAGGCTTGAAAGCGCCAGCATGCGGCGGTTACAACTCGATACCCGAAAGCACCAGCGCAGACGAACGCAGCCGCAGCGTTTCGGTCTATTCGCCTATCACCTCCCACGCCCCTGCGCCGCCCTTGAGCGAAGCGCGGCGCGCGTTACGTTTGCAACCTCCGTGGAGAACCATGGCCACCACACTTATCCACACCCTGCGCCGTCGCTGGCTGAGCATCGGCTTGCTCGCACTCCTGGCCGTCGGCCTGCCGGTCGGCTGCGCCCAGCTCGAGCAAAAGGAACGCGAACTGGTGTTTCGCATCGAGCCGGGCACCGCCAGCTGGTTCCACGGCCTGCCGGCCGGCGTGAAAGACATGACCCTCAGCGTGCCGGAGTTCGGCGACAGTCAGAGCATCCATGCCTGGTGGTGGCCGGCCCGCAAGGCGAACGCACCGACCCTCCTGTACCTGCACGGCTCGCGCTGGAACCTCACCGGCCAGCTGTTTCGCATCGAGCAACTACACGCCATGGGCTTCGCGGTACTGGCCATCGACTACCGCGGCTTCGGCGAGAGCCGCGGCGACCTGCCTTCCGAACGCACCCTCTACGAAGACGCCGAAATCGCCTGGCAACGCCTGACCGAGCTGCAGCCGGATCCTGCCAAACGCTTTATCTACGGGCATTCCCTTGGCGGCGCGGTGGCGGTCAACCTCGCCGACTCTCTGGGCCGTGATCGCCATACGCCGCCGCTGGCCGGGCTAATCATCGAATCGACCTTTACCAACCTGGCCGATGCCGCCACCGCCGTGGCCGCCGAGTACACCTCGCTGCCGGTGCGCTGGCTGCTGTCGCAGAAATTCGATTCCCTGAGCAAGATCGGCGACATCAAGGTGCCGGTGCTGATCGCCCACGGCACCGGCGACCGCTACGTGCCGGCGCGCTTCAGCGAAAGCCTTTACCAGGCGGCCAACCAGCCCAAACGCCTGCTGCTGATCGACGGCGGCAACCACAACAACAGCATGCGCACCGGCAGCCGCGAGTACCGCGAGGCGATCCGCACGCTGTTTTCCCAGCAGACGATCGGCAAGGGCTGACGGGCCATGAAAGTCATCGACCACCAACCCCACGCCTGGCTCCTGCTCGAAGACGACAGCGGCCTGCTGCTCGACGTGGAGTGCCACCACGGCGCCGTGAGCTGCAGCGTGCTGATCCGCCTGAATGACGAGGAGCTGGCCGAGTATCGAGAAAACGGCTACGCCTATCTGAATCGCCTGGCCGAAGCCATCCACTACAGCGCACCGATCCTGGCAATCAGCGACTCACCGTACAAGGCGCGCAAACTGCACGGCTATCAGGATCAGGTGTTAGAAGCGATCCGCCAGTGGCAGGCGCAGCCCTAGCCCGGCGGGACGGCCCCTAGACAGGACTTAATATCGGCCAGCTGCGTGGCCGATAAGCAACGCTTGGGGATCAGCCGATACAGGCGGTCGGACTCATAGAGCAGAATCACCCGCTGATCCTCGCGCGCCTTGCGAAGGTCCGCCCAGGGTATGCGAGCATCGCCATACGCGCTCTGCATCACCACTCCCTGCTCGTTCCAGGTCAACTTGGCAGGTTTATGTAAGGTTTTTTGCTGCCTGAAGGTTCGGCGTGCCGCGACCCCGCCCAGCAGATGGGTGATCAGGTACGGAAAGGCCAGCACCGCGACCGGCGCGATGAGGGCGAAGATCACAACCGGCATCACGGCCTTGTCTCCCATCAGCCGCAGCAGGCCGGCAAAGACCGCTGTGGCCACAACCCAGACAATAGCCAAGCGAATCAGCCCGCCACGGCTGCGCACGTGCTGCCAGAAGTGCAGGCGCTGGGCCAGGGCCAGATCCTCGGGCTGCAGCTGGATTACCACCGTCCGTGGCCCGGTTTCCAATGCACTGTCGCTCATGACTCAATCTTCTCCCTGTCTGCAGCAATGCCAGTCTCAGCGCCTGACATGATTTCCCCTTAGTGCCGCGCTCGGCGGGTTAGTTCGCGCTGAACCAGCTATCTGATCGGCCATGCCGGGACGAACGGACTAGCTGGTTGTCAGATAACAGCTAACCTGTTTTTCGTATCAAGATTATTCCGGCTTGCCTCTCAGCGAAGGCCGCTTGCGTTAGAACGATTCCCACAACAATAAAAGGAAGTTCGACCATGACCCAACCTCATCACCTGCTGTCCGGCCTGGCCCTCTCCCTGGCGATCGCCAGCACCGGCGCCAACGCGGCAGGGCTGACCAGTGAACACAAGCCATTCGGCAAGACCCGCGATGGCACGCCCGTCGAGCAGTACCAGTTGCGCAACAGCCATGGCATGCAGGCCACCATCATCACCTACGGGGGCGTGCTGCAGGCCCTGGAAGTGCCGGACAAGAACGGCAAGGTCGAAGACGTGGTGCTGGGTTTCGATGACGTGCAGGGCTACGAAGGCGGCACTGCATTCTTCGGCGCCACCATCGGCCGTTTCGGCAATCGCCTGGCCGGCGGCGCCTTCGAGCTCGATGGCAAGCGCTTCCAGGTTCCGCTCAACGACGGGCCGAACGCCCTGCATGGCGGTGCCGAGGGCTTCGACAAGAAGGTCTGGGAAGCCAAGCCGGTGAAGGACAAGGATTCGGTCGGCGTGACCCTCACCTACCTGTCCAAGGACGGCGAGATGGGCTTTCCCGGCGACCTGAAAACCGAAGTCACCTACCGCCTCACCGACAACAACGAACTGCACATCGACTACAAGGCCACCACCGACAAGCCCACCGTGGTCAACCTCACCAACCACAGCTACTTCAACCTCGCCGGTGCCGGCAACGGCGACATCCTCAAGCAGGTCGCCACCCTGCACGCCAGCCACTACACGCCGGTCAACAAGACGCTGATCCCCACCGGCGACTTGGCCCCGGTCAAAGGCACGCCGATGGACTTCAGCAAACCGACGCCCATCGGCCAGCACATCAAGGCTGACCACGAGCAGCTCAAATTCGCCGAGGCCAAACAGGGCGGCTTCGACTTCAACTGGGCACTGGATACCAAAGGCGACATCAAGCAACTCGCCGCGGAAGTCCACGACCCCGCCTCCGGCCGCTTCTTACAGCTCTACACTACCGAGCCAGGCGTGCAGTTCTACACCAGCAACTTCCTGGACGGCTCGGTAAAAGGCAAAGCCGGCAAGACCTACGCCCACTGGAGCGCCTTCACCCTGGAAACCCAACACTTCCCGGATGCACCGAACCAGCCGAAGTTCGCCTCAACACGGCTGGATCCGGGGCAGACTTATACGCAGAACACGGTGTTCAAGTTTTCGGTGAAGTGAGGGCAGGCTTTTATGACAAGAAAGAGGCACCCATTAGCCGGCCCTGCGTCAAGACTCAAAGCCACCCGCTCTGCTTTTTAAGAGCAGAGTTTTCCAGCGTCGAACCTGATGGGTTGATCCGG
>NZ_VIVP01000014.1:0-152338 GCF_007993955.1 Pseudomonas sp. AG1028 | reverse complement strand
GATCAACAGCGATTCGTTTCATCACGACTCTCCCGCTCAAAAATCCTCGACACCTTGGTATAGAACTGTGGTGTGGGGAGAGTCCATTACAGCCTCCAGGTCCGTTTATCGAATAACTCCAACGAAGTCATGCCAAACATGTTTGACTCAGCCGACATAAAAGAAGCCCACAAGTATTCCATTCGGCACCGCGGCGAGCTCAAAGATAGCGAGACCTGCGGCTGCTTTTATTGCCTTGATATTTTTGACTACAAAAACATCGAAGACTGGATCGATGATGGAGATACTGCTTTATGCCCCAGTTGCGGAATTGATTCGGTAATTGGTCTGTTTCTGGGTTTCAGATTAACCGCGAATTTCTTTCTGCCATGAAGAAACATTGGTTCTAGCTATGGCGCAAAGCATAACAATTGTATATGGACTCTCCCCACAAGTAGTGAGCAAAGCTTTGCTTTTTGCACCTGTCGTCAGCGCGGTTGCATTCGTATATCCGGCCTGTTTTGGGCTATTGCGCCTTGGCCATTCTGTAGTTCGCGCAGCGGGGGCCAAGCGTTCAATCGATCCCTGGGATCATCATTGTTATCGGCCTTGCTCCGCTGCAGGACTCGCCTGTTCCGACAGTGCTGCTGCTCACCACAACCACTGGAAAAGGGCACAGATTTATGGCGCAGCGCCACTGGTCTAAAAATAAATCTGTCCTTATTTCAATCTTTCCCCTTATTTCGAGATGATCGCTAAATGAAAAACCGCGGCCTACCCGCGGTTTTTCCGTTTCAGATGATGCAAATTTTTTTCAATACGCCCGCATTGGCGCTGCGTAATGTGCCTCACTCGATCAGCAGTGAGGTAGGTGTGATGAAAAGTCTGTATCTGTCCATGGCGGCGTTCGCGCTGGCTGCTTCCATTTCACCCGGGCCGGTCAATCTGGTGTCGCTGAGCACGGGGGCTCGCCATGGCCTGCCGGTGGCCATGCGGCATGTCGCCGGGGCGACGCTGGGCTTTACGTTGCTGCTGGTTCTGATTGGCCTTGGGCTGCATCAGTTGCTGGTGCTGTTGCCCTGGCTGACGACGGCGATCCAGTGGGCTGGCGTGGCCTTTCTGCTGTATCTGGCCTGGCGGTTGGCGGTCGATAACGGCGCGTTGCACAGCGCTGAAGGCGGGCCAGTTGCGTCCTTTGCTGGCGGTGCGCTGATGCAGTGGCTTAACCCCAAGGCGTGGCTGGCAGCGATTGCCGGCACGGGTGCTTTTGCCGCCGATGGCGATGCGGGGCGGGTATGGCTGTTCGCGGCGATCTATTGCGTGGTCTGTTATTTGTCGCTGGCTTGCTGGGCTATTGCCGGGACTTGTTTGCAGCCGTACCTGCAGGCGCCGCAGCGGGTGCGGGTTTTCAATCGGGTGTTGGCGGGGTTGTTGGTGGCCAGTGCGGGGTATCTGGTATTGGCGTAAGCCGTTAGAACCTGGTCACGATCTTTATGCTCATGCAGAGGCAACTACAAGACAGAAGCTGACTTTCAGCGACCTCGTGGGAGCGGCTTTAGCCGCGAGTTCTTGCGATGCGAGAGCTGGGCATGCCAGCGTTTTCGCGTTGTTCATACGTTCGGTTCCGCTCTGTCGAGCGGGTTTCTTTTGGCATCGCCCCAAAAGAAACCAAAAGGTCTAGCCCCGACATACGGCCCCAGTTCGCTGGGGTTCCCTCGCTCCATCATTGTTCCGAGGGTCCGCCGCGAAGGGCCATCCTTGGCCCATCGCGGCTCTCGCGACATCCATGTCGCTCAACCCTCTCCACAACGACTCCGCTCGGCCTCCTGAAGGGGCGATTTGGTGTCACCTGCTAATTGTGTGGCATGAGGAGTACCAAAAAGGCAAAGCGGCCGACCTGCCACTTCCACCACTTATAGCTGTAAAAATCGGCGAGCCTGGGTTGAAAGATTATGAGCAGCTTCTTGGAGCGCCACAGAACCGTAGCCCGTGGTTGAGCGTAGCGATACCCGTGGGCATCTTCGCGGGTGATTCTTGGGTATCGCTGCGCTCAACGCCAGGCTACGGTTGCTTGTCACTAGCCGCGATACTGGCCGGGCGTGGCGGCGAGGAGTTGTTTGAAGGTGCGCTGGAAGTGCGCCTGGTCGGCGAAGCCGGCTTCCTGGGCGACTTCGGCCAGGGCCGCGCCGCTTTTCAGGCGGGCGTGGGCGAACTGGATGCGGCGGTTGAGCAGGTAGGCGTGGGGCGTCAGGCCGTAGCGCTGCTTGAAGCCGCGAATCAATTGAGATGACGACAGCTGCGCCGCTTCGCACAGGGTATCGAGGCGCAACGGCTCGCCGCAGTGCTGCTCGATCAGCTCGGCGGCCAGTTCCAGGCGCGGGTTCAGGCTGTCGTCACGCTCGCCTTCAAGTACCAGCCGCTGCAGCGCCAGGCCGAAGAATGCCTCGGCCTCGGCGCGCTTGTCGGCGATGCTGGCCGATGGATCGAGCAGGCTGCGCCGCAATGCCAGCAGGCCCTGATACAGCTCGGCATCGTCGCTGGCGATGGAGGCGAAGCGCTGGAACGCGGGTACGTCGGTAAAGCCCTGGGCATGCTGCAACTCGCCCAGCCAGTGCGGGTCGACGTAGCACATCAGGTACGACCAGGGCTCGCCGTCAATGGGGTTGCAGGCGTGCACGTCGCTGGGGTTCATCAGCACCACCGTGCCCTGGCTCACCTGGCGATCCACCTCGCGGTTGCTGAAGGTGCTTTGGCCGCTGGTGATCGCGCCGATGGAAAAGAACGCGTGGCTGTGCCGTCCGTAGCAGACCTGGCGGCCATCCTCGATGGAGCGCAGCTCGATAAAGGGCAGGGCGGCGTCGCGCCAGAAGTGGGGGCAAGCGGGGCGAGCGTCCATGCAGTCTCCGTTCAGCGCGGGTAGAGCGGCGGCAGCTGACCACCGTCCTGGCCGTTGTCCTGGTTTTTTTCCGCCGCCGGCAGTTCGCCGATGGCCTGCCACAGCTGCTTGCCTTGCCAATGCTGGCCGGCTTCGCTGTACAGCGCGCCGTTAAGGCCGTCCAGCGCTTCGGACAGCGGCGCGAAGCGAGCGGCCATGTCGGCCAGGGTTTCCGGTTGCTGGCGTGCCCAGGCGTCGAGGGCCTGGCGGGTGGCCTGGCTGTCGTTGGCCAGGCAGGCGCGCTTGAGGTCGTCAAGCAGGGTGCGCGGGCTGGGGCCGACTTGGGCGCTGCGTTGCACGGCCGGCTGGCTGCGCGCGTGCCACCAGAGGCCGAAGCCGAGCAGGGTGGTCAGCGCCAACAGCATGGTGCTCAGCTGCCAGGGCCACAGCAATACGTCGCTGGCGGCGCCCTCGCGCGGGCGGGTTTCCACCGGCTGCTCGACGCTCAGTGCCGGGTCGGCGGCCACTTTCAGGGTGCGCGCCGGCAAACTGCTGTGCTCCAGGCGATCCTCGTGGGTGTTCCACCACACCACGTCCACCGCCGGCAGCTCCAGAGTGCCGGCATTGCTGGCGACCAGCGCCTCGCGCTCTTCACGGCTGCCGATAACGCCGCGCTCGCTGCTCTCGTTGGTCAGCTGCGGCTGATCAGGGTAACGGCGCAGGCCTTCCATCTCGGTTGCCGGCAATGGCGGCAGCTGGGCGCTGGACAGCCCGTCGGCCTTGAGCATCAGGCTGCGCGTCAGCGAATCACCGACCTTGATTTCGCCCGGCTCTGGGCTCCAGGCCTCGGCCAGGCTCAGGGCACGGGCCGGCAGCCAGGGCGCATCGGCCGGGTAGTCGGCCGGCTTGGCCTTCACGGTAAGCGGAATCTCCGGTGAGCGCACCCGGGTGACCTTACCCGGGCGCGGGCCGAACGGCGTGTAGCCGTTGCGGCTGCTGCGGTCGGCAAGGGTAGCGCTGAACACCTGGCTGGGGATGGCCAGCTGGCCGCTTTTCTGCGGGAAGATGGCGTAGCGCAGCTCGATCACGCCGTGGCGCACGCCGCCGATGTCCTGCTCGTAGGTGCGCGGCTCGCCGAGGGATTCGACCCGCGCATCGGGGATTTCCAGCTGTGTGAGGCTGCTGTCGTCGTACAGCGACACCGAGTGGTAGATGCGCAGGGTCAGTACGCTCTGCGCCTGCACGTAGACGCTCTCGTGATCCAGGCTGGCGTCGATGAATATCGGCGCCATCTGCTCGTCGCTGTTCTGGCTGGTGGCCTCTACCACATGCAGGCTGACCGGCTGGCTCTGGGCGTCGCCCAGGCGCAGCGGCGGAATCACCACGAAGCCGCTGTGGCGCGGTTTGAGGGTGACGATCCAGCGGGTGCTGGCGCGCGCCTTGCCTTCCAGGCTGGTCAGGCGGTTGACCTGGCGGGTGCCGAGCACGTCGAACAGCTCGTTGAGCGGGGTCAGGTCGGGTTTGCCGAATTCGGTGGCGTCCGTCGATTCGAGGGTCAGGTCGAGGCTTTCGCCCAGGTTCAGCCGGCTGCGGTCGACGCTGGCGGTAAACTCCTGCGCGCTGGCCTGCCATGCCAGCAAACAGAAGAGCAGGGTGCAGAGCAGGCGGGTCATCGGGCTTGTTCCTGACGCTGTTGCTGTTCGTACCAGAATTTGCGGCGCAGCAATTCGCCCGGGTCATCGGGAATTTGCCGCAGCCATTGTTCCAGAGCCTGGCGCCGCTCGCCATCGAGCGGCGTATCGGCTTCGGGGGCTGCTTTTTCAGACGGCGCGTTCTGCGTCGGCTCGGCCTTGTCTGCAGGTGCACCTTCGCCGGTCGGGTTCGGCTGCGGCTGTTCCTGGGCAGGCGGCCGCTGCTCCTGGGCGGTCGCTGGCTGACCCTGGCCTCTCTGCTCGTCTTCGCTGGCGGCCGAGGATTGGCCGGGCGGTTGCTGCTCATCCGGCTTGTCGTCGGGCTGCGGGTCTTCGCCTTCGTCCGGTTGCTCGGCCTGCTTTTGGCGCTGACGCAGCAGTTCCTCGACCAGGGCCTTGTTCTTCGCGGCCTGCTGCAACTGCGGATCGATTTCCAGGGCGCGGTCGTAGGCGTCGATGGCCGCTTCCAGCTCGTTGCTGCGCGCCAGGGCGTTACCGCGGTTGTAGAGCGACGGTGCGCTGTCGTCCTTGGCGAACTGTTCGGCGGCCGCTGCGTAATCGCCGGCCTGGTAGAGTGCCATGCCGCGCCAGTGCGGGTCCTCGAAGCGCTCGGCAGCTTCCTTGGGGCGGCCGGCGTCGAGCAGACGCTGGCCCTGCTGGTCGGCGCGCAGCCAGAGGTCGTCGAAGCTCATCGCCATGCCGGTTTGCGGAGTGCCGAGCAACAGCAGCGGCAGGCACAGCAGCCAACCGCGGCGGCCGGCGCAGGCGGCCAGCAGCAACAGCGGCAATAGCAGCCAGTAACCCTGGTCGGCCCAGCTGCGCAGTTGGGTCTTGTGGCCGTTGTCGCGCAGCGCCTTGGGACCGTCGAGCAGTCCCAGGCTGCGCAGGTCGCGGTCATCGAGGCTGATGCTGCGGTACTGGGCGCCGGTATCCCTGGCGAACTGCCGCAAACCACTAACATCCAGGCGCGGTATGAGGATGGCGCCTCGCTCGTCCTTCATGAAGGTGCCGTCTTCCTGCATGATCGGCGCGCCCTCGCTGCTGCCCACGCCGAGAATGCGTAGATTTTTGCCGCGGTTGCCGAGCAGTTTGGCGATGGCGCTGAACTCGCCTTCGTCCAGGCCGCTGGTGATCAGCAGCAGGCGGCCCTGGCCCTGTGCGCCGTTCTTGAGCAGCTCTAGCGCCCTTGCCACCGCCAGGTCGGCGCGCTTGCCGGGCTCGGGCATGATCGACGGTTTGAGGGCTTCGAGCAGGTTGCGGCTGGTGCCTAGGTCATCGGACAGCGGCACCAGGGTGTGGGCGCTGCCGGCGTATACCACGATGGCGGTCTGCGCGTCACCGCGCGCCTTCAGCAGGTCGAGCAACTTGCGACGGGCCTGGGCCAGGCGGTTGGGCGAGGCGTCGCCGGCGAGCATCTGCGGGGTCAGCTCGAGCATCACCACCAGCGGGTCGGCCGGCTTGGCATCGTTCTGTTCGATGCGCTGCCAACTCGGGCCGACCAGCGCCAGGGTGGTCAGCAGCCAGGCCAGTACCAGAATGATCAGCGGCAGGCGGCTGCGCCGGCCGCGGCCGCCGCGCAGCAGGGCAGCGTGAAAGGCCGCCGGCAGCAGGGCCTGCCAGCGGCCGCTGCGGGTTTCCCGGTGCGCCAGCAACCACAGCAGCCAGGCCAGCACGGGCAACGCCAGCAGCCACCAGGGGCGCAGCAGGTGGGGCAGATAGTCGCTCATGGTGTCTTGCGCCCCACACGTTGTGCGGCGCTCAAGGCCTGCTGGCGCAGTTGAGGCCACAGGCAGCGGAACACCAGCAGCAGGCTCAGCAGCAACGCGGCGGCCAGCGGCCAGGCGTACAGCGCCTGGGCCGGGCGCGCCAGTGTCGGTTGCTGGGCCACCGGCTCCAGGCGGTCGAGGGTCGCTTCGATGTGCTGCAGCTCGCGCTGATCACGGGCGCGGAAGTATTCACCGCCGGTCAGTTCAGCGATGGCGCGCAGGCTCGGCTCGTCCAGGTCCAGGCTCGGGTTCATGCCGAAGGCAGCGAAGTTGCCACCCTGCTGCGGGTCGGAGCCGATGCCGATTGGGTAGATGGTCACGCCTTCCTCGGCGGCCAGGCGGGCGGCGGTCATCGGTTCGATCTGCCCGCCATTGTTGGCGCCGTCGGTGATCAGCACCAGTACGCGGCTGTCGGCGGGGCGCTGACGCAGGCGTTTGACCGCCAGGCCGATGGCGTCGCCGAGGGCGGTGTTCTGCCCGGCGATGCCGATCACCGCTTCGTCGAGCCAGGTGCGCACGGTCTGCCGGTCGAAGGTCAGCGGCGCCTGCAGGTACGCCTGGCTGCCGAACAGGATCAGCCCGACGCGGTCGCCGGTGCGGCCGTCGATGAACTCGCCGATCAGCTGCTTGACCAGCGTCAGACGGCTGACGTCCTCTTCGCCCAGGCGCATGTCGGCGTAATCCATGGAGCCGGAAACGTCCACGGCGATCAGCAGGTCGCGGCCACTGGCCGGCAGTGGCAGGGGCTCGCCGACCCATTCCGGACGGGCCGCAGCGATCAGCAGGAGCAACCAGAGCAGGGCGAAGTGCACCTGTTTCTTCCAGGGCGGCAGCTGCAGGCGGGCGCGGCGCCCGGAGAGATTTTCCAGTTCGCCGAGAAAACTCACCTTCAGCGCCGCTTCGCCGCTGTCGGCGGCCGGCAGCCACAGGCGCAGCAGCCAGGGCAGCGGCGCGAGCAGAAAGATCCACGGCCAGGCGAACTCAAACATGCTTGCGGATCCAGGTGGCGACCGCCTGGTGCAGGCCCTCGATGGCCTTGTCATCCAGGGTGCAATGCGGCTTGTAGGTGCCCTCGACGAGGATCATCCAGCGCGTCAGGCCGGCGGCCGGGCAGCGGTTATCGAGAAACGCCAGCCAGGCGCGGCTGCTCAGGGTATGGCTGTGGCTGTCCGGGTAACGCTCTCGGCACAGGCGCTTGAGCAGCCCGTTTAGCTGCTGCAGCCAGGGGCCGGCCGGGGCGCCGTCATAGGGTTTGCTCAGGCGTTGCAGCTCCTGCAGGGCTGCCTCACGCATCGGATCCAAAGGCTGTTCGACAGCTTGCTTGCGGCGTGGCCGTGGCAACCGCGGCACCAGGCGCCAGGCGCCCCACAGCAGCACCGGGAGCAGGGCGGCGAGCAGCCACCAGCCGGGCGCCGGTGGCCACCAGTTGATGGCGGCCGGGGCGATTAGCGGTTCGAGCTGGTCCAGCGGGTTCATGCGGACCTGCCGGGGCGCAGGTTGTTGAGGTGCTCGTGCAACTGCTCGACCAACTCCTGGCCGGTGGACAGCGACAGCAGCGGCACGCCGAGCTTGTTGGCCAGGCGCTGCCAGCGGGCGCGGCGCGCCTGGGCCTGGTCGCGGTAGCTTTGTTGCAGGTTGGCGTCTTCGGTATCCACATCCAGCTGGGCGTCGCCTTCGCCGAAGCGCAGCAGGCCGGAGGCGGGCAGGGCGTGGTCGAGCGGGTCGGAAACTGGTAGCAGCAATAGGTCGGTGTGGCGGGCCAAGAGCATCAGCTGCTGTTCGCTGCTGTCGCCCAGGGTGCGTTCGTCGCAGAGGATCACCACCAGGCTCCCGGGGCGCAGCACTTCCCGGGCTCGGCGCAGGGCCTGGCCGAAGCTGTCGCGCACCAGCGGCGTGTCGGCGGACAGCGCCTGGTTGGCGCGTGCCAGGCGGCTGAGCAGTTGCAGCAGGCTTTGCTTGCTGCGCCGCGGTTTGATTTCGTGGTGGTCCTGGCCGCCGAAGACCAGCCCGCCGATGCGGTCGTTGTGGCCCAGAGCGGCCCAGCCGATCAGCCCGGCCGCGCGGGCGGCGAGCACCGACTTGAACATCAGGCCCGAGCCGAAGAACAGCTGGCGGCTCTGCTCGACTAGCAGGTAGATGGGGCGCTCGCGTTCCTCGTGAAACAGCTTGGTGTGCGGCTCCTGGGTGCGTGCCGTGACGCGCCAGTCGATGGTGCGCACGTCGTCGCCCGGCTGGTAGACGCGCACCTGGTCGAAGTCGACACCGCGGCCACGCAGCTTGGAGTGGTGCAGGCCGATCAGCGGGCTGCGACGGCCCGGTGTGGAGAACAGCTGCACCTCGCGCACCCGGTGGCGCATGTCGATCAGTTGCTTGAGATCGGTACGGATGCCCGCCTGCAGCTCAGGGTTATCCGCATGCGAAAGCATCAGGCTACCGCGACCACGTCGAGAATGCGCTGGACCACGCGGTCCTGGTCGATGCCCGAGGCCTCGGCTTCGAACGACAGGATGATGCGGTGGCGCAATACGTCGAACAGCACGGCCTGGATGTCCTCGGGGCTGACGAAGTCGCGGCCGGCCAGCCAGGCGTGGGCCCGCGCACAGCGGTCCAAGGCGATGGAGCCGCGCGGGCTGGAGCCGTGGGCGATCCATTCGGCCAGCTCGGCGTCGAACTTTCCGGGGGTGCGCGAGGCCATCACCAGTTGCACCAGGTATTCCTCCACCGCATCGGCCATATAGAGGCCGAGGATTTCCTTGCGGGCGGAGAAGATCGCCTGCTGGCTGAGGCGGTGATCGGGTTTGGTCTCGCCGTGCAGCGCTTCGCCGCGGGCCTGGGCGAGGATCTTGCGTTCCACGCTGGCGTCGGGGAAGCCGATCTTCACGTGCATCAGGAAGCGGTCGAGCTGGGCTTCGGGCAGCGGGTAGGTGCCTTCCTGTTCGATGGGGTTCTGGGTGGCCATTACCAGGAACAGCGGCGACAGGTCGTAGGTGCTGCGGCCCACCGATACCTGGCGCTCGGCCATGGCTTCGAGCAGTGCCGACTGCACCTTGGCTGGCGCGCGGTTGATCTCGTCGGCGAGTACCAGGTTATGGAAGATCGGCCCTTGCTGGAACACGAAACTGCCGGTTTCCGGGCGATAGATCTCGGTGCCGGTGATGTCGGCGGGCAGCAGGTCGGGGGTGAACTGGATGCGGTGGAATTCGGCTTCGATGCCTTCGGCCAGTTCCTTGATCGCCTTGGTCTTGGCCAGGCCGGGAGCGCCTTCGACCAGCATGTGGCCGTCGGCGAGCAGGGCGATCAGCAGGCGATCGATGAGCTTTTCCTGACCGAGGATCTGGCTGGCGAGAAAGTGGCGAAGAGCGAGCAGCGCGTCTCTGTGTTCCATGGGGCTGTCCAGATGCGAATCGCGAGCGACGAACCCCGCTCGTCAGGGCCGCCCATGATAATCGAAGGCAGGGGCGTAAGCCATGCGGGGCTGCCCGGCCTGTGACCGGGTTGCCAGCCGGCCAGCGCCGCGCGCGGCCGGCACTGCCTCAGACGATACGGAACTGGCCGGCACTGTGGTTGAGCGCCTCGACCTGGCGCGACAGGCCCTGGGTGTGTTCGTCCAGGCTCAGGCGCAGGGTCTTGGTCTTGCCGGTGTGCAGGTTGATGTCCTCGACCTTGGCGGCGATTTCCTCGGTGGTGCAGGAAATCTGCTCGATGGCCACCACCACCTGGCTCATCTCGGCGCTCAGGTGCTCCATGGAGCCGGTGATGCCGTCGATGGCCTGGGCCACTTCGCCGGAGCTGCGCTCGCCCTGGGTGGCGAGGTTCAGGCCGCTGGTCATCAGTTGGTCCATCTGCTGGGTCTGCTCGCGCAACTCGTTGACGATCACCGCGATATCGGTGGTGGCCGCCACCGTCTTCTGGGCCAGGGAACGCACTTCATCGGCGACCACCGAGAAGCCGCGGCCGGCCTCGCCAGCACGGGCTGCTTCGATGGCGGCGTTGAGCGCCAGCAGGTTGGTCTGGTCGGCCAGGCCGTTGATCACGTCGATGATGCTGGTGACCTTGGTGCTCGACTGGGTAAGGGCGCTGACCTGGGCGTGGGTGTCCTGGATCAGCTGCGAGAGGCGGCGCATGTTGTCGGCGCTGGCATTGATCACCGAAGCGCCGTCGCGCGCCGACTGGTAGGCGGCCTGGGTGGCGTTGCCGACATCGGTGGTGCGCTGGGCCATTTCATTGACCGTGGCGGAGATCTGCTGAGAGGCCGAGGCGGCCTGTTCGGTCTGCATCTCCACCTGGGTGCTGTTTTCCTCGAGGCGACGCATGGCGTCGTTGAGGTAGTGGTGTAACTGGTTGAGTTCCTTGTTGCCGTCCAGCACCTGGCGAATCACCCCGGCGATGCCCTGGGTCATCTGGTTCGAGGCGCTGCCGAGCTGGTTGAATTCGTCGCGGTGGTTTGCGCCGACGTCGATCCGCGCAGTCAGGTTGCCCGCCGCGACCTGGGCGAGCAGGCGGTTGACCCGGTCCAGCTGCGCCATCAGCAGGCGCGAGGCGCGGCCCAGGGTCAGTAGCATGAAGGCCGAGACCAGCACGAAGGTCAGGCCCATCATCCAGCGTGCGGTGCTGCGCGCCTGCTCGGCCTGTCGGGTGGCGCCCGTCAGCACGGTGTCCTGCAGGTGCTTGTTCTGCGCCTCAATGCTGGCCTCGATCTGCTGGCCCTGCTGCTGCAGCTGTTTCTCGCTGGCCACGATCTGCTGGATCAGCGTATCGGCTGCGGTGAAGTTGTCGGTGAAGGCGCTGGATGCTTTGCCCACCCGGCTTTCTTGCCATTCCAGATCGACGATCTGCGCCTGCAATTTGCCCAGTGCCGCACGCACGCCGTCGGCGTATTTGGCATCGAAGGTGGACAGGTAATCACGCTGGTTGCTCAGCGCCTCGGCAATCGATGCCTGGATCAGGCTGATGCTGACCCGCTCCAGCTCCTTGCCGCTTTCCGCCAGCTTGGCGCGCAGGCCGATAAAGGGCGTCAGGCCCAGTGCGTGGGACTGCTTGAGCCAGTTCTGCTGCACGGCGATGTCCTGTTGCAAAAGCTCATCCAGGCGCCGGGAGCTGTCGAGCAGGGTGGCATCGTCGAGCAATTCTGCGCGCTGTACGTATTGGCGGGATAGATCGCCGAGCGCGGTCAGTGCGGTCTGGAACTCGGCTTCGCCATCGGGGGTGAGCTGGCGGCGTTCGGCGTTCAGCTTCAGCCACTGATTCATCAGCGTGGCTGAATCGCCTGCGTAGGCGGTGGCGCGTTCGCGGGCCTGCAGGGCGTTGTCGAGGGTCTGGCTGGCCCAGAACGAAGCCGCCGTCATCAGCGCCAGGCTGGACAGGGTGATAAGGATAAGAAGGCGAAACTTCTGTTTCCAGGAAAGGAACAGTGACATGGCGGGTGTCCAGGTTGGCTTTATTTTTATTGACGCCAGACTTTAGGCGTTGTGCCAGCACAGCGCAAGAGGGTTGTACGATGTCTGCTATGGGGCGGGCAGCGTGAACGAAAATGTCGCTGCACCGCAAGCGTGCACTGCCACCGCCTCGTTAAGCTCGTGCGGCGCCTGTGACCGGCGCGTCATTTGTACAACGGGTAGCGTTTGCAGGTAGCCGGTCTAAGGTTGAACTACGTACGGAAACAACAATCGCACCTACCAAGCCTACAGACGGAGTACAAGCATGGCGTTCTTCACCGCGGCCAGCAAAGCCGACTTCCAGCATCAACTGCAAGCGGCCCTGGCGCAGCACGTCAGCGAGCAGGACCTGCCACAAGTGGCCCTGTTCGCTGAACAGTTCTTTGGCATCATCGCACTCGAAGAACTGACGCAGCGGCGACTGTCCGACCTCGTTGGTTGCACCCTCTCGGCCTGGCGCCTGCTGGCCCAGTTCGACCCGAGCCAGCCGCAGGTCCGCGTCTTCAACCCCGATTATGAAAAGCACGGCTGGCAGAGCACTCACACCGGCATCGAGGTGCTGCATCCGGACATTCCGTTCCTGGTCGATTCCGTACGTATCGAACTCAAGCGCCGCGGCTACAGCATTCATACCCTGCAGAACAGCGTGCTCAGCGTGCGCCGCGATGCCCAGGGCGCGCTGCTCGAACTGCTGCCCAAAGGCAGCACGGGCGAGGGCGTCAGCCTCGAATCGCTGATGTTCCTGGAGATCAACCGCTGCGCCAGCAACGCCGAGATCAAGTCGCTGCAGAAGACCCTGCTCGAAGTGCTCGAGGAAGTGCGCCTGAGCGTCGCCGACTTCCAGCCGATGAAGGCTAAGGCCCAGGAACTGCTGGGCAAGCTCGGTGACGGCAGCTTCGGCCACGGCGCCATCGACCCGGCCGAAGTGGAAGAGATCAAAGTGTTTCTTTCCTGGTTG
Source organism: Pseudomonas sp. AG1028 (assembly GCF_007993955.1). Taxonomy (NCBI): domain Bacteria; kingdom Pseudomonadati; phylum Pseudomonadota; class Gammaproteobacteria; order Pseudomonadales; family Pseudomonadaceae; genus Pseudomonas; species Pseudomonas sp. AG1028. Next base: position 139,634 of record NZ_VIVP01000014.1, on the reverse strand, counting down.
CAGGACAACCACTTCACCTTCCTTGGCTACGAAGAATTCACCGTTCACGACGCGGCCGACGGCGGCCACCTGCAGTACGACGAAAGCTCCCTATTGGGGCTGTCCAAACGCCTGCGCAGCGGCCTGAGCCAGGACGAGCTGCACATCGAACCCTACGCGCTGGCCTACCTGCGCGAGCCGACCCTGCTGTCGTTCGCCAAGGCCGCGCAGCCGAGCCGCGTGCATCGCCCGGCTTACCCTGATTTCGTCTCCATCCGCGAAATCGATGCCTCCGGCAAGGTGGTCAAGGAGTGCCGCTTCCTCGGCATCTACACTTCGACCGCCTACAGCGAGAGCGTGCGCGAGATTCCCTACATCCGCCGCAAGGTCGCCGAGGTCGAGAAACGCTCCGGCTTCATCTCCCAGGGCCACCTGAGCAAGGAGCTGGTCAAGGTTCTCGAAGTGCTGCCGCGCGACGACCTGTTCCAGACGCCGGTCGACGAGCTGGCCAGCACGGCGCTGTCGATCGTGCAGATTCAGGAGCGCAACAAGGTCCGCCTGTTCCTGCGCTTCGACCCCTACGGGCGTTTCGTCTATGCGCTGGCGTATGTGCCGCGCGACATCTATTCCACCGAAACCCGCCTGCGCATCCAGCAGGTGCTGGTCGATCGCCTGCAGGCCAGCGATTGCGAGTTCTGGACCTACTTCTCCGAATCCGTGCTGGCCCGCGTGCAGTTCATCCTGCGCGTGGATCCTAAGAACAAGCTGGACATCGACCCGCAGCAGCTCGAGCGCGAAGTCGTTCAGGCCTGCCGTTCCTGGACCGATGACTACGCCGCCCTGGCCGTGGAGAACTTCGGCGAAGCCAAGGGCACCCGCGTGCTCACCGACTTCCCGAAAAGCTTCCCGGCCGGCTACCGCGAGCGCTTCGCGCCGCACTCGGCGGTGGTCGACATGCAGCACCTGCGCAGCCTCTCCGAGGATCGCCCGCTGGTCATGAGCTTCTACCAGCCGCTGGTGCCCGGTGAGCGTCAGCTGCACTGCAAGCTGTACCACGCCGACACGCCGCTGGCGCTGTCCGACGTGCTGCCGGTGCTGGAGAACCTCGGCCTGCGCGTGCTGGGCGAGTTCCCGTATCGCCTGCAGCACCAGAGCGGCCGCGAGTTCTGGATTCACGATTTCGCCTTCACCTACGCCGAAGGTGTCAATCTCGATATCCAGCAGCTCAACGACACCCTGCAGGACGCCTTCGTGCATATCGTGCGCGGCGACGCCGAGAACGACTCCTTCAACCGTCTTGTGCTGACCGCCGGTCTGGCTTGGCGTGACGTGGCGCTGCTACGTGCCTATGCCCGCTACCTCAAGCAGATTCGTCTGGGCTTCGACCTGGGTTACATCGCCAACACGCTGCTCAACCATGCCGACATCGCCCGCGAGCTGGTGCGCCTGTTCCGCACACGCTTCTATCTGGCCCGCAAGCTCAGCGCCAATGACCTTAACGATAAGCAGCAGAAGCTCGAGCAGGCCATTCTCGGCGCTCTGGACAACGTCGCGGTGCTCAACGAAGACCGCATCCTGCGTCGCTATCTGGACCTGATCAAAGCCACCCTGCGCACCAACTTCTACCAGCCGGACGCCCTGGGCGAGGTGAAGAGTTACTTCAGCTTCAAGTTCAACCCCAGCGCGATTCCCGAGCTGCCACGGCCAGTGCCGAAGTTCGAGATATTCGTCTACTCGCCGCGCGTCGAGGGCGTGCACCTGCGCTTCGGCAACGTGGCCCGTGGTGGCCTGCGCTGGTCGGACCGTGAAGAGGACTTCCGTACCGAAGTGCTCGGCCTGGTCAAGGCCCAGCAGGTCAAGAACGCGGTGATCGTGCCGGTCGGCGCCAAGGGCGGTTTCGTGCCGCGTCGCCTGCCGCTGGGTGGCAGCCGTGACGAGATTCAGGCCGAGGCCATCGCCTGCTATCGCATCTTCATCAGCGGCCTGCTGGACATCACCGACAACCTGAAAGAAGGCGAAGTCGCGCCTCCTGCCAACGTGGTACGCCATGACGGCGATGATCCTTATCTGGTCGTCGCCGCCGACAAGGGCACCGCGACCTTCTCCGACATCGCCAACGGCATCGCCAACGAATACGGTTTCTGGCTGGGCGACGCCTTCGCTTCTGGCGGTTCGGCCGGCTATGACCACAAGGGCATGGGCATCACCGCCAAGGGCGGCTGGGTCTCGGTGCAGCGTCACTTCCGTGAACGCGGCATCGATGTACAGAAGGACCTGACCACCGTGATCGGCATCGGCGATATGGCCGGTGACGTGTTCGGCAACGGCCTGCTGCTGTCCGAATCGCTGCAACTGGTGGCGGCTTTCAACCACCTGCACATCTTCATCGACCCCAACCCGGATGCGGCGCGCAGCTTCGCCGAGCGCAAGCGTCTGTTCGACCTGCCGCGTTCGAGCTGGTCCGACTACGATGCCTCTCTGATTTCTCAGGGCGGCGGCATCTTCCTGCGCAGCGCCAAGAGCATCGCCATCAGCCCGGAGATGAAGGCACGCTTCGATATCCAGGCTGACAAGCTGGCGCCGACCGAGCTGCTCAACGCACTGCTCAAGGCACCGGTGGATCTGATCTGGAACGGCGGTATCGGCACCTACGTCAAGTCCAGCCGCGAAACCCATGCCGACGTCGGCGACAAGGCCAACGACCTGTTGCGCGTCGACGGCCGCGAACTGCGCGCCAAGGTGGTGGGCGAGGGCGGCAACCTGGGCATGACCCAGCTCGGTCGCGTCGAGTACGGCCTGGGTGGCGGTGCCAGCAACACCGACTTCATCGACAACGCCGGTGGTGTGGACTGTTCCGACCACGAGGTGAACATCAAGATCCTGCTCAACGAGATCGTCACCGCCGGCGACATGACCGGTAAGCAGCGCAACACGCTGCTGGCCGAAATGACCGAGGACGTGGGCAATCTGGTGCTCGGCAACAACTACAAGCAGACCCAGGCACTGTCGCTGGCCGAGCGCCGCGCCCGCGAACGTCAGGGTGAATACAAGCGCCTGATGGCCGCGCTGGAAGCCTCCGGCAAGCTGGATCGCGCTCTGGAATTCCTGCCTAGCGAGGAGGAACTCAACGAACGCGCGACCAAGGGCCAGGGTCTGACCCGTCCCGAGCTGTCGGTGCTGATTTCCTACAGCAAGATCGAGCTGCAGGAAGCGCTGATCAAATCCGATATCGTCGATGACGAGTACCTGTCGCGGGAGATGGAAACCGCCTTTCCGGCGCGCCTGGCGCAGGAATACGGCGAGGCCATGCGCCGTCACCGCCTCAAGCGCGAGATCGTCAGCACGCAGATCGCCAACGATCTGGTCAACCACATGGGCATCACCTTCGTGCAGCGCCTGAAGGAGTCCACCGGGGTCGGTTCGGCGCAGGTTGCCGCGGCGTATGTGGTGGTGCGTGACGTCTTCCACCTGCCGTTCTGGTGGCGCCAGATCGAGGCTCTGGACAACCAGGTGCCGGCCGATCTGCAGTTGACCATGATGGACGAGTTGATGCGCCTGGGCCGCCGCGCCACGCGCTGGTACCTGCGCAGCCGCCGCAACGACCTGGATGCCGCCCGTGACGTGGCGCACCTCGGTCCGCGGGTCAAGGCACTGGCCATGCGTCTGGATGAGCTGCTGGAAGGCCCGGCCCGCGACGAGTGGATGGCGCGCTACCAGACCTACGTCGAGGCTGGCGTACCGGAGCTGCTGTCCCGCGTTGTGGCAGGCACCGGCCATCTGTACACGCTGCTGCCGATCATCGAGTCGGCGGACCTCACCGGCCACGAGCCGACCGAGGTGGCCTCGGCCTACTTTGCCGTGTCCGATGCCCTGGACCTGTCGTGGTACCTGCAGCAGATCAGCAGTCTGAGCGTGGAAAGCAATTGGCAGGCCCTGGCCCGCGAAGCCTTCCGCGACGACCTGGACGCACAGCAACGCGCCATTACCGTCTCGGTGTTGCAACTGGCCAACGGGCCGGAGTCGATCGAGGCGCGGGTCGAGCTGTGGATCGAGCAGAACCGCCGATTGGTCGACCGCTGGAAGGCCATGCTCGCCGAGCTTCACGCGGCAACTGGCAGCGATTACGCCATGTACGCGGTGGCCAACCGCGAGCTGGGTGACCTGGCGCAAAGCCAGCCGCCGGTGCTGCCAAGCTGAGCTGAGTTAGCGCTGAAATGAAAACGCCCCGACTGGTTTGGGGCGTTTTTCATTGTGCGGCGTTTATCGCTGTTCGGTACGAATCGCCATGGGCGCAGAGCGCTGCTGCTGCGCCCAGATGGCAAAGCAGACAAGCACAGCCAGGGTTGCGAATAGCACAGCCGAGGAGCCTACGGTGCCGAGGTCCAGCCCACCCTTTTCGGTGCTCTTGGTCAGTACGTCACCCAAAGTGGCGCCAAACGGCCGCGTCAGCACAAAGGCGATCCAGAACAGGGCCACTCGCGACAGTTGCGTGCGGTAGTAGGCCACTGCTACCACAGCCAGCAGGCTGCCGATCAGCAGGGCGCCGCCGGCGAAACCCAGGCCCGAATCATCGGCCAGGTAGTCGCCCAGCGCCGTGCCCAGGGTGTTGGAAACCAGAATCGCCGCCCAGTAGAACAGCTCGGCACGCCGCGAAACGATATGTTCGACTGACAGGGATTTCTCGCTAAGGCGCCAGACCAGCAAGACGCTGACCAGCATGGCGACGAGAATCAGCGAGCCGCTGGCGTAGCCGAGGCCGAGGGTGCGGTCCATGAAGTCCGACATGGTGGTGCCGGCCGTGCTGGTCATCAGGATGACGGTCCAGTAGAGCGCTGGTGTGTAACGGCGGCTGCTCAGCTGGCCGAGCAGGGAGAGGATGAACAGGCTGATGAGCAGCAGGGAGCTCAGCGCATAGCCAATGTTGAGCGTTATGGACAGCAGGTCGCCTGCCGTCTCGCCAAGGGTCGTGGCGCAAATCTTCATGACCCAGAATGCCAGGGTGATCTGTGGGAGCTTGTTCATAGCGGCCTCGCTCGGTCCGAGGGATTCGGACATGGGGCCACTGTGCTGGGGGCTAAGTCATGCGCGTGTCAAAAAACAATAAAAATTGCGTGAAGTGCTAGGTCGCCGGATATTCCCGGCGACCATCCTGATCTGTAGTGGCCGTACTGACAGCGTGGGGCTGATCTCAATTGCCTTTTGAGGAGCTCGGCTTGCTGGAGATGGACAAGCCTTTGATCAGCGCCTGGTGAAAACGCTCTGGCTCTTGAATTTGCGGTGAGTGGCCAAGATCCGGGAAGGTCACCAGGGTCGCATCTGGAATGCGCTTGGCGGTGGCCGGACCCAGAGCCTTGTAATCTCCCAGTTTGCTGCGCATCGCTTCGGGTGCGGCGTCCTTGCCGATGGCAGTATTGTCCTGCTCACCGATCAGCAGCAGTGTGGGCATTTTTAGCTCGGAAAATTCGTAGACCACGGGCTGGGTGTAGACCATGTTGTAGGTCAGCGCCGAGTTCCAGGCGACGATTTCCTTGCCGTCGCCATTGAACATGCCTGCCTGCATGTCGACCCAGCGATCGAACTCGGGCCGCCACTGGCCGGCGTAGTAGGTGCTCTTCTGGTAGTTGCGGCTGGCCTCGGCAGTGGTTTTCAGCTCGCGCTGGTACCACTGATCGACGCTCAGGTAGGGCACGCCGAGGGTTTTCCAATCTTCCAGGCCGATCGGATTGACCATCACCAGTTGCTCGACCTGATCGGGGTAGAGCAGGGCGTAGCGGGTGGCCAGCATGCCGCCCATGGAGTGGCCCATGACGGTCACCTTGTCGACGCCAATCTGTTCGAGCAGCGCGTGGGTATTACTGGCCAGTTGCTGGAAGCTGTACTGGTAATGCGCTGGCTTGCTGGATTTACAGAAACCGACCTGATCCGCCGCTACCACGCGGTAACCGGCATCGCTCAGCGCCTTGATGCTGCCTTCCCAGGTTGCGGCGCAGAAGTTCTTGCCGTGCATCAGCAGCACCGTGCGGCCATTGGCCTTCTCGGGCTGCACGTCCATGTAGGCCATCTGCAACGAGACGCCTTGCGACCCGAACTTGAAGCGTTTGACTTCATGGGGGTAGTCGAAACCCTGCAGCTCGGCGCCATAGCGCAGTGTTTCAGCAGCAAGGGCAGGCAGGCTTCCGGCGATGAGCAAAGACGCGAGGGCAATGCGCATGGTGATGCTCCAAACAGAGAGGGAGCAAAGACTGACCTGCCATTGCCGTACACATCCCGCGCGAGAAGTTACAAAACCTGTCGATCAGCTCAGCTCGCGCACGTACTGCAGCATGTCCGGTGCGCCGGCCTGCAGCAGGCCTTCGCCCAGTGCGCAGGCTTGCGGTGAGTGCTTGGGCAGCAGCAGGAACTCGGGCGCGCCCGGCGTGCGCAACAGGCTCAGGCGTGCGTAGGGCACTTCGTGCTCCATCAGCAACTGCATGAAGCTGGCGTCGCTCCAGGCCGCGCAGGGCATTGCCAGAGCGTGATAACACTGCTCCAGATCGCGCAGGCCGTCGGGGCTTATGCGGTAGTAGGTGATGTGCGCCGGCAGGGTGATTTCCAGGCCGCGCAAGCGCGCATAGGCCACGGCACTGGCAAAGGCCTCCGGGTGCGATTCGCCGGCCCAGAACAACCGCTCACCGCGCCACTGGGCGTGAAACAGCTCGAGGCTCTGGTGAGGGTACTCGGGCAGCGCCTTGCTCAGGTGCTTGAGAAAGTCGCGGTAGCTGATGATGCGGATCTGTCGGCAGGCTTCGCTGGCCGCGTAATCTTCGAGGCTGCCGTAACTGCCGTCGCAGTGCACCAGACTGTCGACCAGGCGCAGGTCGAACTGCTCCAGATGGCGGTGTTCGACCTCGATCAGCTGGACCAGCGCGGCGTGGGCTTCGGCCTTGTCTTCCTGCACCGGACCGGACAGTGCGCTGCGCGGTAGATCCTTGAGGCGCTGCAGGGGCGGGCCACCCAGCCAGCAGATGTTGTCGCCAAAGGTGGGGATTTCGGAGAAGGGCAGTTGCAGCTGACTGGCGCGCTCGAAGATGGGCTTGCAGCCGCGGCCAAGCAGGCCGACGCGCTGAGCCAGGGCGGCCAGGCGTGAGGCTAGAGGGCTGGGCTGTTCAGGCAGGCTCATGGCAGCTCGCGTACGTCATTGTGCCAGGCGCAGTGTGGCAGAGCCTGCCAGGAGTTGCACGACCCTCGCAGCACAATGTCCAGGTCATGGCCGAAATGCCCGGACCTGATCGATGCGACAGGTTCGAATATGGCACAATCCGTTCATTCATTTGCAAGGAGCCTCCATGGCAAGCCTAGTTCTGGATATCGCATTACCCGCAGACCGCGTGCAGGCGATTTATCAGGGGCGGGCCAACCGCATTCAGGCGCTGAGCCGCGACGGGCGGCGAGTCAGTATTCCCGCCTATCATTTCCGGACGTTTCTGACCCATGCCGGTATCCATGGTTCCTTCGAGCTAGAGTTCAATGATGTTGGTGAGCTGCTCAGCCTGCGGCGCCTAGCCTAAGAGCCTGTTCACGATCTGCTGCGCGTCGGCGCTACAGCGTTAAAAACAAGCTGGATTGCCAGCCCAGTAGAAAGCCGCTTGCGGCTAACGCGCTTTAGCGCGGCCCGAAGGGCGAGCGAAGCGAGTAATGCTCATTTCAGCTCGTAGACTCGCGTGCGAGCCCAGTCCGCTTAATTCGCTGCGCTCACCCTGCGGGCCAGCCGTTGGCTGTTACTCCGCTGCGCTGCGTTTCTCGCCTGTTTTTGCGGGGGCGCCTAGCTCTTGTATCGCTCTAGCTCGCTAGATCATGAGCAGGCTCTAATCCTCGCTACCGGGTGGCTTGGCCGGCTATAATTCGCGCCTTTCGATTTCGCCACTGCCGAGCTAAGTCTGCCCATGTACAACCTGGCCCGCGAGCTGCTGTTCAAACTATCCCCGGAAACTTCTCACGAGCTGTCCATCGATCTAATCGGTGCCGCTGGCCGCCTTGGCCTGGCCGGTCGCCTGACCAAGGCGCCAAGCCGTCTGCCAGTGACGGTCATGGGCCTGCAGTTCGCCAATCCGGTGGGGCTGGCAGCCGGCCTGGACAAGAACGGTGACGCCATCGATGGCTTCGCGCAGCTGGGGTTCGGCTTCGTCGAGATCGGCACTGTCACGCCTCGGCCGCAGCCGGGTAACCCCAAGCCGCGTTTGTTCCGCTTGCCAGAAGCCGAGGCGATCATCAATCGCATGGGTTTCAACAATCATGGCGTCGACCACCTGCTGGCCCGCGTGCAGGCGGCCAAGTACCGTGGCGTGCTGGGCATCAATATCGGCAAGAATTTCGACACGCCGGTCGAGCGCGCGGTGGACGACTACCTGATCTGCCTGGACAAGGTCTATGCCCACGCCAGCTACGTGACGGTCAACGTCAGCTCGCCGAATACCCCGGGCCTGCGCAGCCTGCAGTTCGGCGACTCGCTCAAGCAGTTGCTCGATGCCCTGCACAAGCGCCAGAACGAACTGGCCCTCAGCCATGGTCGCCGCGTGCCGCTGGCGATCAAGATCGCCCCGGACATGAGCGATGAAGAAACCGTGCAGGTCGCTGCGGCGCTGCTGGAAAGCGGTATGGATGCGGTGATCGCCACCAACACCACGCTGAGCCGTGAGGGCGTCGAGAACCTGGCATTCGCCAACGAAGCCGGTGGTCTGTCTGGTGCACCGGTGCGCGACAAAAGCACCCACACGGTTAGCGTGCTGGCAGGAGAGCTGGGCGGTCGGTTGCCGATCATCGCCGCTGGTGGCATCACGGAGGGCCGGCATGCGGCGGAGAAGATCGCCGCAGGCGCGAGCCTGGTGCAGATCTATTCGGGCTTCATCTATAAAGGACCTGCGCTGATTCGCGAGGCGGTGGACGCCATCGCCGCGGCGCGGCGTTGAATCGCAGATAATAAAAAGGGCTCCCTTGGGGAGCCCCTGGGCTTGCGCCCGCCGCTCGGATGGAGCGTGCTTGGTGAAGTCGGTAGGTCCCTGGCGTTAGCCGACTGCGCGAAGTTCGTTGAGTCGATGAATACCGGCAGCGCCGGTCAAACCGTCCCAGTTGTCACCGCGGCCTTCACGCCAGCCATTGAGCCAGGCTTGACGCACGGACGGAAGAGTGAAAGGACACAGCTCGCGGGATTTACCACTGATACCGTACTGATAGCCGCGCAAAAATGCTTTTTCTAACGGATCACGCTTAAGTCTTCTCATAGGGTGTTGCCCTCACTTGTTGACTGTTTTATGTCCCGTTGACCTCCAGGAGGTCAGGCAGAAGGTCTGCCGTTGGAGTCCGCTGCCGGCGTCGCGAGCCTCCATGTGCCATCGTCGTTGCGACGACGGCCTGGGTAGATTTCTATCGAATGCACGGGGCGCTGTGAATGATCGATTTGTCATAAGGACGTAACGCTTTTGAGGGTGAGGCCATAAGGTGATTTGGCGACAGCCAAAGTGACCGTGCAAACCCGCGCAGTTACTGGGCCTCGCGAAATCTGCTGGTGATTTGCCATCGTGAATGGCTATCGATTGCAGCTGCAATTTATTCGGACGAAGGGTCGCATTGCGACTTCTTGTCACTTATTTTTGGTTGCGCCCACCGTTGGGCCAACCCATTACCGCCTTCGGGCACTGGATCTATGATGTCGGACCAACACGAACTCTTCCTCACGTGCCCCAAGGGGCTCGAAGGCCTGCTGCTCGAGGAAGCCAAGGCGCTGGGCCTGGATGAGGCTCGCGAGCACACTTCGGCCATTCGTGGCACGGCCAGTATGGAAACCGCTTATCGGCTGTGTCTGTGGTCGCGTCTGGCCAACCGCGTGCTGCTGGTGCTGGCACGTTTCCCGGTGCGCGATGCCGAGACCCTTTATGAAGGTGTGCTCAATGTCGACTGGTTCGAGCACCTGGAACCCAGTGGCAGCCTCGCGGTGGAGTTCAGTGGCCACGGCTCAGGCATCGACAACACCCATTTCGGCGCCCTTAAGGTCAAGGATGCCATCGTCGACAAGCTGCGCCAGGCCGATGGCACGCGTCCGTCGGTGGACAAGCTCAACCCGGACTTACGCGTGCACCTGCGCCTGGATCGCGGCGAAGCGATCCTGTCACTGGATCTCTCCGGTCACAGCCTGCATCAGCGTGGTTATCGCCTGCAGCAAGGTGCGGCGCCATTGAAAGAAAACCTGGCCGCGGCCGTGCTGATCCGCGCCGGCTGGCCGCGTATCGCCGCCGAGGGCGGTGCCCTGGCGGACCCGATGTGCGGTGTGGGCACCTTTCTGGTCGAGGCGGCGATGATCGCCGCCGATATCGCCCCGAACCTGACGCGCGAGCAGTGGGGCTTCAGCAACTGGCTGGGTCACGTACCGGCCACCTGGAACCGCCTGCGTGCCGAAGCCGAGGAGCGCGCGGCAGCCGGTATGGCCAAGCCGCCATTGTGGATCCGCGGCTACGAAGCTGACCCGCGGCTGATCCAGCCGGCGCGCAACAATATCGACCGCGCTGGGCTAAGCGATTGGATCAAGGTCTATCAGGGCGAAGTGGCAACCTTCGAGCCGCGCCCGGACCAGAATCAGAAAGGCCTGGTGATCAGCAACCCGCCCTATGGCGAGCGCCTGGGCGACGAAGCGAGCCTGTTGTATCTCTATCAGAACCTCGGCGAGCGCCTGCGCCAGGCGTGCATGGGCTGGGAAGCGGCGGTATTCACCGGCGCGCCGGATCTCGGCAAGCGCATGGGTATCCGCAGCCACAAGCAGTATTCGTTCTGGAACGGCGCGTTGCCGTGCAAATTGCTATTGATCAAGGTTCAGCCCGAGCAGTTCGTCACCGGCGAGCGCCGCACGCCCGAGCAGCGTGAGCGCGAACGCGAGCAGAACGAGCTGCAGGCCGAGGCGCTGAAGCTCAACCGCAACGGCAATCCGATCAAGCCCGCGCCGGCACCGGTCGAGCAGGCACGCCTGAGCGAGGGCGGGCAGATGTTCGCCAATCGCCTGCAGAAGAACCTCAAGCAGCTCGGCAAGTGGGCGCGTCGCGAAGGCGTCGACTGCTACCGCCTGTACGATGCCGACATGCCCGAATACGCGCTGGCCGTCGACCTGTACCACGATTGGGTGCATGTGCAGGAATATGCCGCACCGCGCTCGATCGACCCGGAGAAAGCCCAGGCGCGCCTGTTCGATGCCCTGGCGGCGATTCCCCAGGCGCTCGGTATCGACAAGAGCAAGGTGGTGATCAAACGTCGCGAGCGCCAGAGCGGCACCAAGCAGTACGAGCGCCAGGCGGCCCAGGGCCAGTTCATGGAGGTGAAGGAGGGCGGCATCAAGCTGCTGGTCAACCTCACCGACTACCTGGACACCGGCCTGTTCCTCGACCACCGCCCGCTGCGCCTGCGCATCCAGAAAGAGGCGGCCGGCAAGCGCTTCCTCAATCTGTTCTGCTACACCGCCACGGCCAGTGTGCATGCGGCCAAGGGTGGCGCGCGCAGCACCACCAGCGTCGACCTGTCGAAGACTTACCTGGACTGGGCACGGCGCAACCTGTCGCTCAACGGATTCTCGGACAAGAACCGTCTGGAGCAGGGCGATGTGATGAGCTGGCTGGGCGATGATAGTGGCGAGTACGACCTGATCTTCATCGATCCGCCGACCTTCTCCAACTCCAAGCGCATGGAAGGGGTGTTCGACGTGCAGCGCGACCAAGTCCAGTTGCTGGACATGGCTATGGCGCGCCTGGCGCCGGGTGGCGTGCTGTACTTCTCCAACAACTTCCGCAAGTTCCTGCTCGACGAGCAGTTGCCGGCCCGTTATCGGGTCGAGGAAATCAGCGCCGAGACCATCGACCCGGACTTCGCTCGCAACGCCAAGATCCACCGTGCCTGGAAGATCATGGCGAAGTAAGTCTGTTACAGCCTTAGCCTGGGTTGAGCGTAGCGATACCCAGGAGGCTTTCCCAGGCTTCGCCTAGCTCGACCCGGGCTGCCTCAGGCGCTTATCGGGCAGCGCTTTTCGGCTGCTTGTAGAGGTCGAGCAGCACCTGGTCGAGAATCACCGACGCGCCCCAGGGTTTGGGGTCGTTGAGGATCGCTACCACGGCCCAGGCATTGCCGTTGTTGTCGCGGCTGAAGCCGGCGATGGCGCGCACGTTGTTCAGGGTGCCGGTCTTGATGTGCGCCTGGCCGGCCAGCGGCGTGTTGCGCAGGCGTTTGCGCATGGTGCCGTCCAGCGCGACGATCGGCATCGAGCTGATGAACTCGGGCGCGTAAGGGCTCTTCCAGGCCGCTTCCAGAATCCGTCCCATTTCCCGGGCGCTGATGCGCTCGGCTCGGGACAGCCCGGAACCATTTTCCATGACCAGCTGCGGCGCGGTGATGCCCTTGCGTGCCAGCCAGGCGCGAATCACCCGCTGCGCGGCGTGGGCATCGTCGATGTCCGCCTCGTTGCGGTTTTGGGCGCCGATGCTGAGGAACAGCTGGCGGGCCATGGTGTTGTTGCTGTACTTGTTGATGTCGCGAATGATTTCCACTAGGTCCGGCGAGAAGGCTCGGGCTAGCAGGGTGGCGCTCTTCGGCACTTCGGCCTGACGGTCCTTGCCGAGGATGCTGCCGCCCAGCTCGCTGAAGATCGCCCGTACCGCGCCGGCGGCGTAGGACGGATGGTCGAGCAACGACAGGTAAGTCTGGGCGCTGCAGCCATCGGTCAGCTGGCCGGTAACGATCACCCGGGTGCCGTCGAATTCTTTCACCGGGTTGTAGCGCACGTCCGGCCAGGCCGGGCATTTGCCGGCCTTGAGTACCTTGACCTGGTTGTCCAGCTTCAGGCCGGCCAGGGGCGGCTCGGCGGCCACGCTGACCTTGCCGTCCTCGGCGCGGGCGATGAAGCGCAGGGCCTTGAGGTTGACCAGCAGCGAATCCGGGGTGACCAGGTAGGGCTTGTTGGCATCGCCGCCGTCATCGTTGAAAGCCGGCAGGTCCGGTTGTACGAAGTAGCCACGGTCCAGCACCAGATCGCCGGTCACCTGGCGCACGCCATTGGCGCGCAGGTCACGCAGCATCAGCCAGAGCTTTTCCATGTTCAGCTTGGGATCGCCGCCGCCCTTGAGATACAGGTTGCCGTTGAGCACGCCGTTCTTGAGCTGACCATCGGTGTAGAACTCGGTCTTCCACTGGTAGGTCGGGCCGAGCAGTTCCAGAGCGGCGAAGGTGGTGACCAGTTTCATGGTCGAGGCCGGGTTCACCGACACATCGGCATTGAAAATGGTGCCGTTGCCCGGGCCGTTGAGTGGCAGCGTCACCACCGATAACGACTGCTGGCTGATCTTGTTGGCCTTCAGGCTTTTGGCCACGCCCTCGGGGAGTGTGGCGTTGGTCGCCGCGTAGGCGGGCAGGGCGGTGGGCAGAACGAGACAGGCGAGGGCCAGAGGGCGGAGGATGCGCAGCCTCCGAACGGCAGGTACAACGGAAAATCGCATTACGAGCTCCCACAGCGGTTTGGGACAATGCCGCGCATTATGCCCCATCACCAGGCCGCCAAGGGCCGTGATTGCGGGATTTTATGGTCAATGATCAGCTGCAGCTGGCCGTGGGCTACTTCGGCGACGGCAGCGGCCGATTTTTCGCCAGTTGGCGGGCATCGCCGTCACGAAACTGGTAGAGTGCCGCGCGTTATCACTCTGCAAGGATTTATACCCATGGCTACCAATCGTTCCCGTCGTCTGCGCAAGAAACTCTGTGTGGACGAGTTTCAGGAGCTGGGTTTCGAACTGAACCTGAATTTCAAGGAAGACCTGAGCGATGAAGCGGTCGACGCCTTCCTCGATGCCTTCCTGAGCGACGCGATGAACGCCAATGGCCTGGGCTATGTTGGCGGCGACGACTACGGCCTGGTGTGCCTGGCCAAGCGTGGTTCGGTCAGCGAAGAGCAACGCGCCGCTGTGGAAGCCTGGCTGAAAGGCCGCTCCGAGCTGGTCGATTTCAGCGTCAGCCCGCTGCTGGACGTGTGGTACCCGGAAAAAGAGATCAACTCGGCTTCCTGATCCACGACAAAGGGCCTCGTTCGAGGCCCTTTTCTTTTGTGCCCGCCCTGGGTCACTCGTCGTTCATTGCCTTTGTTTCCGATTGCTGCGCCGGTGCTCGCTCGCCTGCTGCCGCGGTGCGTAATCTGGCGGCGTTGCGGTTATCCAGCCATTGGCGCAGGCCGTGCATCAGCAGGGCGATGAACAGGGTCAGCACGATACCCAGGGTGACGTTGAGCAGGCGCACCTGCGGCAGGTGCCAGTCCTTGGCCAGGCTTTCGGCGAGCAGCACGAAGCAGACCGTCGTCTGCAGCACGAACAGACCATAGTGGTTGGCCTGCAGGGCGCGGCTGAGCATGATCAGCGGCAGCATGATGGCGACCATCAGCGGTGGGCTCTGCAGGCTATGGCCGAACAGGATCAGCAGGCCGGCGGCCGTCAGGCTGGCCATGCTCGCCTGCAACGCGCGCACCAGGCTGCCCCTGAATTCCAGTTGCAGGGTGGTGACCACCGCCAGGGTCAGCCAGTAACCGCGCTGCAGATGGGCCAGATTGACGATCAAGCCGGCCATGGAAACCGCCACCGTACAGCCCAGGGCGTACAGGCCCCATTGTTGGCGAGACTGCCGCTGCGCATGCCGGCGCAGCACCTTGAGCAGGCTGATCAGGCGCGGCATGTGCGGCCACATGCGCAGGCCATGCAGGCCGCGCAGGCCGAAGGCCAAGAGCATCACCCACAGCCCGCCGAGCATGAATAGCATGGCGATGGCATTAGGGTTGTTGAGCATGCTGCTGCCGTACTGGCCTTGCCCCAGGCACAGGCAGACGGTCAGGCCGATGCCCAGCTTGCCGGCCTCGGTGCCGTAACGCTGCAGCCAGGCCAGCAACAGGCCGAAGGCGGCGAACAGTGACAGGCTGATCAGCGGGTGGGTCGCCGACCAGAAGCCCAGGCCGGCGCTGCAGGCGCCCAGGCCGGTGAGCAGCAGCATGCGTAGCATGCCGAAGCGGTGCAGCGGGTTGGCCTGGGCCGCCTGGAAAGCACCCACCGACGCCCACAGAAAGCCCGGATGGGCGCTGAACAGACCGAGCAGCAGCGGCAGTGCACAGCCCAGGCCGGCGACCATCGCCGGCCCCCAGGCGGGTGGCCCGGCGTGCCAACTGAACAACTGCCTGAACACCTGGCGCATGCTCAGACCGGACTCGAGCGACCGGTCATTTCCCGCGCCATCTCGGTGGCGTAGCTGTCGGTCATGCCGGCGATGAAATCGATCATGCGCAGGAACGAGCGGTACAGCGGCCAGTGCGGATCGGGTGCGTTATGGCCCAGCAGGTCGAGAATGCGCCGGTTCTTGAACGACGGCGTGCGCCCGCCGTGCTGTTCCAGCGCCGCGCCGCAGAAGGCATTGAGGAGAATTTCCAGCGTGGTGTAGGCGCCGATCTCGTGCAGCGTCTTGCGTTTGTCCTGAAAGATCTTTTCGCGGGCCATGGCCTTCGCAGCTTGCACGCAGTGCTTGGCAGGGCCGTGCATGTGCTCGACCAGATCGCCCTCCAAGCGGCCGGCCAGCAGGCTAGGCTGCTGCTCGACGAAGGCCTGGGCGGCCGAGTTGGTCAGGTGCTCGATGGCCTTGCCGCGCAGGATCGCCAGCTTGCGCCGCCGCGAATCCTGGGGGCCGAGCTGACGGTAGGTTTCCGGCAGATCGTCGCCGACTAGGTCGAGCAGCAGCGATTCCACCTCGGCGTAGTCGAGCAGCTCCATTTCCAGGCCGTCTTCCAGGTCGATCAGGCCGTAGCAGATGTCGTCCGCGGCCTCCATCAGGTAGACCAGTGGGTGCCGCGCCCAGCGCTGCTCTTCGAGCTGCGGCAGGCCGAGTTTGCCGGCGATCTGCTCGAGCAGCGGCAACTCGCTCTGGTAGCAGCCGAACTTGTGCTTCTTGTAACCCAGCGCCTCGGCGTGCCGTGACGTCCAGGGGTATTTGAGGTAGGCGCCGAGGGTGGCGTAGGTCAGTCGTGTGCCACCATCGAACTGGTGATACTCCAGCTGGGTGAGAACGCGAAAGCCCTGGGCATTGCCTTCGAAGCTGAGAAAGTCGCCGCGCTCGGCATCGCTCATGGCATCCAGCCAGCCGCGCCCCGCGGCCTGCTGGAACCAGTGGCGGATGGCGTCCTCGCCGGAGTGGCCGAACGGCGGATTGCCGATGTCGTGGGCCAGGCAGGAGGACTGCACCACCATGCCGAGATCGCTGGGCTCGCACCAGGCCGGTAGTTCACCGCGCAGCATCTCGCCGACACGCATGCCCAGGGAGCGGCCCACGCAGCTGACTTCCAGCGAATGGGTCAGGCGGGTATGGATGTGGTCGTTGCTGGACACCGGATGCACCTGGGTCTTGCGGCCCAGCCGGCGAAAGGCGCCGGAGAAGATGATCCGGTCGTGATCCTTGTGGAAGGGGCTGCGGCCCAGTTCATCGGCGCTGGGCGCCGGTTTGCCAAGACGTTCACGGGTGAGCAGGGTTTGCCAGTCCAAGCGTGCTTCCTTTACCGGATACGACGAGTCGGGCGCGTGTGGCCTTGCAAAGGCGGCGCATGCGCGAATGTCCGTTAGCTTCCCTGTTCGGTCCCGCAACTGCAAGGCCGCATCCACTAAAGTCCACTGGCGTCGATGTCGACCAGCAGCAGGCGGCTGCCGTTGTCGATGAACTGCCCGGCAGTCAGGCAGTACTGGTTGGTGGTGGCGTCGCGGTAGGTGTTGGAGAGGATCAAGCGGCGCTCTTCCCAGCCTTCGGCAAGCAATTGATAGAAGTAGGGGCGCCATGACCAGTTGTGGCCCAGGTAGCGATCGTCGGCCTGCCAGGCGCCGTCGCGCCATTCCAGGTTGGGGCTGATCTGCGTGCCGTGGCGGTCGCACTGATACAGGCGAATCAGCCAGGGGTAGGCGCCCGGCGTCACCGTCGGTGCAAGCCCATCGGGGCTGTGCTTGAGCTGGGTGAACAGCTCGGCGAGCTGGCGGCGCAGGGTCATCAGCTGCATGCGGTCGGCGAGTTTCTTGTGCACATAGGCGTCACGCAGGCGGGCGAAGCACTCGACGAATGCGCCACTGTCGAAGAATTCCAGCTCCGGCCTGGCGAACAGATAGCCCTGCACGTAGCGAGCGCCGCACTCCAAGGCGAAATGCAGTTCGGCTTCGGTTTCCACGCCTTCGGCGATGATCCAGCAGCCGGTCTTTTCCGCCATCATCGCCAGCGCCTTGACCACTTCGCCGCTGGGCCCGCCCCGCGCCGCTTCCTGGAAAAGGCGCATGTCCAGTTTGAGGATGTCGGGGCGCAGTGCCAGCACACGGTCGAGTTGCGAGTAGCCGGCACCGAAATCGTCGATGGCGATACGCACGCCGGCCTCGCGGTAGCGCGCGGCCACTGCGGCCAGGCGCTGGCTGGCGCCGCCCAGTTCGGTGATCTCGAACACCACGCGAGTGGGATCGACGCCACTGCTCGCCAGCTGTTTGAGGCTCGGCAGCGCCTGCTGTGGGCGCAGGCGACCAATCCAGCGTGGCGAAATGTTCACGCTCAGGAACCAGTCGGGCGGCGCATGACGAAAGCGCATGAACGCCTGCTCACGGATCGCTCGGTCCAGCCTGCGCAAGGCCGCGGCGGGCGTTTTCGGATCAGCGAACAGCGGCCCTGCAGAATGCAGGCGGCCAGCGGCGTCGCGCAATCGAGCCAGGGCCTCTATGCCGGCGATCTGTCCGGTAGCGGTATCGATGAAGGGTTGGAAGACGGCGATGGGTTGACCGTCGAGCACCGGGCACATCCTTAGTGAAAGGGCAGGTTAGCCAGGCGTTACCCAGGCTTTTTGTGCTCTTTCCTAGCAAGAAAGTGGCCAGTTTCAGGCTTGATCGGATTTCTCTGCTGGCTTTTCGCTTTCATGGCCAGGCGAGCGTTTGCGCAGGTCAGGGAACGCGGCGAGCGCCATGCGTAGCCAGCGTCGCCATTGGCCACCGCGCATACCCAAGACGGTCAGAGCGAACACGCCTCCGGTGATCCAGATTGGTGCGTGGCTGCCCTTGAGTTCCCTGTGCCAGTGAGTACCCAAGTCCTTGGCCTTGCGCAGCGGCTCCAGCATGACCTGGGTTTCATAGCGGATTTCCTGGCGATGCATTTCCAGGCGCAGCCGCAACATGGTCTTGCGCAGTTCCTGCGTATTCTTGTCGCTCATGGCAGCAGTTGCTCGCGGTCGCGGGCCAGTTCTTCGAGGCTGGCGCTGAACGGCGCCGGGGCATTACGCATGCGTTGTACCAGGCTCCAGCCGCAAACCAGCAGGCCGGCTGCATAGAACAGGCAGAGCAGGGTGATGACCAGAATGCGGTGGGTGTCCCAGAAGCCAATTAGCAGGGCAGCCGACAGGCCGATGATCAGCAGCAGGCCGAACAGGACGCAGAGGCCGGTCAGGATCAGCAGAGTGACGGTGCGCGCCTGCTGCTCCCGAAACTCTTCGCTGAACAGCGCGACATGGTCATGAACCAGCCCGAGCAGCGCACCGGCCAGGCGCCGTGGCGAGGGGCCGCGGCTGGGAGGTGCTGCTGTCTGGCTGTCATCCATGTGCTGTCCTGATCAACGTCGGCTAATGAGCATGCCGATCAGTATACCAATGCCAGCGGCAATGCCGATGGTCTGCCACGGATGGGTCTGCACATAGTCTTCGGTTGCACCCACGGCTGCGCGGCCACGCTGAACCACGGTTTCTTCGGTGTTCTTCAGTGTGGTGCGTGCACGGCCCAGGCTGTCGCGGATCTGCGCGCGCAGCTCTTCGGCTTGATCGCCGACCAGGCTGGCCGAATGTTGCAGCAGGGTTTCGGTGTCACGTACCAGTGCCTGGAACTCTTCGAGTAGCTCTTCCTTGTTGGCTGGAGCTACGGGGCGCGAGGGGAGTGGGCGGGCCATTGATCAATCTCCTGTAGGAATGGGGCGGTGTAAGGGGTTCGAGTGGCTCACCCCTGGCAGGTTCACTCTATCTGCCGGGATGGACGCGGAGGCCGCCTCAGAGGGCACAGGCATTGCATTGGCGAACGGCGAGGCGGGCCGATATGCATGGTTATGGTGCTCGGCGTCTTTCTTGGCATCTCTCTGGTGCCTTGTTAACTACTTGATAAACCAAGAATAAGTCTTGAAAAGGCGAGGCGACGGAGTGCCATGATGCCGATGCGCTCCCAATGGGTGCGCAATGACGTGAGATGGCGTGCTTGTAAATGGTGCTTCTCGCTGGGCTGGTGTTCCTTTTTGGTGCTTTTCGCTGCGGAGTCTGTGTTTCGATGGAAAACCTCGACAGTGCTGTGCAAACCCTGATTCACGGCTCGAATACCTTATTCATCCTGATCGGCGCCATCATGGTCCTGGCCATGCATGCCGGCTTCGCCTTTCTGGAAGTCGGAACCGTGCGGCAGAAGAATCAGGTCAATGCGCTATCCAAGATTCTTTCGGATTTCGCGATCTCGGCCGTCGTCTATTTCTTCGTGGGCTACTGGATAGCCTATGGGGTCAGCTTCCTGCATCCGGCCAGCGTACTGGTCGAGGGTAACGGCTACGCGTTGGTGAAATTCTTCTTCCTGCTGACCTTTGCGGCAGCGATCCCCGCGATCATTTCCGGCGGCATCGCCGAGCGTGCGCGTTTCGGCCCGCAGTTGTGCGCCACCGCCCTGATCGTTGCGTTTGTTTACCCGTTCTTCGAAGGCATGATCTGGAACGGCAACTTCGGTTTCCAGGCCTGGCTGCAGACGACCTTCGGTGCACCGTTCCACGACTTCGCCGGCTCGATGGTCGTTCACGGCGTCGGCGGCTGGCTGGCCTTCGCCGCGGTGGTGCTGCTGGGGCGCCGCGATGGCCGTTACCGCGACGGCCGCCTGGTGGCCATGGCGCCGTCGAGCATTCCCTTCCTGGCGCTGGGTTCCTGGGTGCTGATCATCGGCTGGTTCGGCTTCAACGTGATGAGCGCACAGACCCTGGGCAGCATCAGCGGCCTGGTGGCCGTCAACACCTTGATGGCGATGGTAGGCGGCACCCTGGCCGCGCTGATCGTCGGCCGCAATGATCCGGGCTTCCTACACAACGGCCCGCTGGCCGGGCTGGTCGCCATCTGCGCCGGCTCCGACCTGATGCATCCGGTGGGCGCCCTGGCCACCGGCGCCATCGCCGGTGCGCTGTTTGTCTGGGCCTTCACCGCGACACAGGTTAAATGGAAGGTAGATGATGTACTCGGCGTCTGGCCGCTGCACGGCCTGTGTGGCGTCTGGGGTGGTATCGCCTGCGGCATCTTCGGCCAGCCGCTGTGGGGCGGTCTGGGTGGCGTCAGCATCGCCAGCCAATTGGTGGGTAGCCTGGCTGGCGTCGCCGTGGCGCTGATTGGCGGCTTTGCGGTGTATGGATTGCTCAAGCAGGTGGTAGGCATTCGCCTGAGCCAGGAGCAGGAGTATTACGGCGCCGACCTGTCGATTCACAAGATTGGCTCGGTAAGCCAGGATTGATGCGCGAGCCACCCGGTCGATTGGTTGACTGCTAGCCCTAAACTTTTGCCGAGGCCTGTCGTCAACCTTGGACATGCTCCCGTTTCGGTGACTTGCCATGGCTATCTCAATCCCGTTGTCGACCAACACGACAGGCCGCTCGCCACAACTCGGCGGTCAGCCCACCACCATTCGCAATGCGGCCGACGCCCAGGCAGCGCTGTCGAACCGTCTGGCCGAACGCCTCGGCCTGCCGCCGGGCTCGCTGACGGCAAAACAGGACGATTTCTCGCCGGAGAAGGTCGCCGATCGCGTGATGGGCTTCGTCGAGCAACGGCTCAAGAGCGAGGCGGCGTCTGGCGCCAGCCCCGAGAAATTGCAGCAGCTGCTCGACCAGGCGCGTTCCGGTGTGCAGAAAGGCTTCGACGAGGCGCGCAAGATCCTCGACGGCATGGGTGTGCTCAAGGACAAGATCGCCAGCGATATCGACGACACGTTCAAGCGCATTCAGCAAGGCTTCGCCGGCCTCGACAAGCTTTACGGCTCGGTGCCGAGTGCAGGCGAGGGCAACGGCGTGACGCCCACCTCCAGCGATCGCTTCGCCGCGGTAGCTGAAAGTTTCGAACTCAACATCACCACCCGCGATGGCGACCGCTTACGCGTATCGGTGGCTCAAGCATCTGCGGCCTGGTCACGTACCGAGGGCGCGAACAGCCAGTCCGGCAGCTTGCAGATCGGCGGTTGGCAGGTGGAGGTTGAGGGTGAGCTGGATGATGAGGAAAAAGCCGCGCTCGGCAAACTCTTCAGCCAGGTGCAGGATCTGTCCAATTCTTTCTATTCGGGCGACATGGCTGGAGCCTTCGACCGCGCTATGGCGCTGGATATGGACAGCTCGCAGCTGGCCTCCATGTCGCTGCGGCTGACCCAGACCAGCGTGCGCCAAGCCACCGATACTTACGGCGCCGTATCGAATCAGGGTGGGCAGCCAGCCAGCGCAACCAACGGTGCGCTGACCGATTATGCCCAGGGCCTGCTCGATGCATTGCGTACGGCCGATGCCTGGGTCAGTGATGGCAAGGGATTATTGCAGGACCTGCTCAAGGGCGGCTTCTCGCTGGACGATCGCTTCGATGCCGGCCGGCTCGAGAAGGCCGAGCAGGTCAATGGTCGTCTGCTTGATGGCCTGCAGGGCTTGTTGAGTTCGACGCTGACACCGCAATCGGGCGAGGGTATCGAGAAAGCCTGATCAGGCATGGCAAAGTGCTAAACTGCGACTCTAGTTACCTTCGCAGGTTGCCTCAATCATGCTTCCCGAATGCCGGCTGCTCGGCACTCTCGGCTGTCACCTGTGTGATTACGCAGAGGCGGTCTTGATGCCGTTCGTGGAAAACGGCCTGTTGGTCGAATTGCTGGATATCGCCGACGAGCCTGGGTTAATGGAGCGCTATGCGCTGATCATCCCTGTTCTGCGCCGCATGGATACGGGCGCCGAGCTCCATTGGCCGTTCGAGGCGTCGCAGGTCGCCGCGTTTCTGCAGTGACAACTGCCATCTAGAGCAACGAGCCCGGCGCTTTACAGTCAGGCCACTTTTTAAAGTTTTTGCATGGGGAATCACGGGTATGAACATGGTGCTCGGCGACGCGCTGTCGCTGCTGCTGTTTCGTCTGCACAATGGCCGCCTGTTGGGCATCAACCTGCTCAAGGTCAACGAGATCATTCCCTGTCCAGCATTGACTAAGATGCCCAGCCGTCATCCCCATGTACGCGGCGTCGCTACACTGCGTGGCTCGGCGCTTACGGTTATCGACCTGGCTCGTGCGATTGGCGAGCGCGGTGGCAGCGATGATGGTGATGGTTGCCTGATCGTCACCGAGTTGAGCCGCTCGCGGCAGGGCCTGCACGTGCACAGCGTCGAACGCATCGTGCAGTGTTCGACGCGCGATGTGCGTCCGCCCCCCTCGGGGGCCGGTTCTCGCGCCTTTATTACTGGGGTGACGCAGATTGACGGCTCAATCGTGCAGATTCTCGACATTGAGAAGGTGCTACATGAAATCGCCCCGGCGCCGCTGGAAGAGGTTAGTGAGGAATTGCTCACCCCTGCCGAGCGACAGCTTTTGCAGGGGCGCCGCGTGCTGGTCGTCGATGACTCTCAGGTGGCCATTCAGCAGACCCTGATGACCCTGCGCAAGCTGGATCTCGATTGCGAGGCCGTACGCAGCGCGGCCAGTGCCCTCGACGTGCTCAGGAGCGCCCGCGAGGAGGGGCGACCCGTCGAGGTACTGGTCTCGGATATCGAAATGCCGGAAATGGATGGCTATGCCCTGGTTCAGCAAATCCGTAAGGACAGCCAGCTGGCAGATACCTACGTGTTGCTGCATACCTCACTGGATAGCACCATGAACACCGAGAAGGCCCGCTCGGTAGGCGCCAACGACGTACTGACCAAATTCTCCAGTGTCGACCTCAGCCAGGCGCTGCTGCGCGCCTTTCAGCGCCTGAATGGCTGACGTTATTCGACGCGCTGCTCACCGGTGAACTGCAGGGTGATCTTGCAGCGCCGGCAGAAGTAGCGGCGCCCCTTGGACACCAGCGCGTGGCGCTGGGCGGAGAACGGAAACTCGCCTTGCGGGCACTGGCAACGGTAGATGAAGCGGCTGACCTGACGGCGCTTCACTTCATAGGTGTGGCAGCGGTGCGGCGGCAGTTCATAAACGCCGCGCATGATCAGCTGCCACTCCTCGCCGTGGGGCTGGATGCTCAGGCCGAACAATTGGTGGGCGATCAAGTGGGCCACTTCATGGGCGACGGTCTGGCGCAGGAAGTCTTCCTGATTCTCGCGATACAGCTGCGGGTTGAAGCGCAGCTTGTTTTCGGTGAGATGCGCCACGCCAGCTTTTTGCCCGCGTAGCTTGAAGCTCACCTGCGGGCGGGCGAAGCGCCGCTTGAAGAAGGTTTCCGCCTGCTGGTAGCAGGCTTCGACGCGGGTGTGGATCTGATCGGGCATGGCGGCTTCAGGGGCGGGTAACTGGCGTCGATTATGCCGCAGATCGCCGCCCGCTGCAGTGCCATGAGCCGAGCGGTAAGGCTCAGCGGTAGTAGCGCTGCAGCGTTTCCATGGCGCTGTTGATGCGCTGCAGGCGCTGCGTGCAACCGCCTCGGTCCGGGTGATGAAGGCTCACCAACTGCCGGTAGCGCTGGCGGATGACGCTCAGGTCGAGCTCGCCAGCCTGCTCGTCGAACTCCAGCGCCGCCAGCGCCTGTTGCCGATCTTCGGCGCCGTGCAGGCGCACCCAGAAGGCCCCGAGCATCTGCTCGACATCCTCGGCGCCGGTGTCGCGCAAATGGGTGAGGTCGAGGTAGTACTCGCGCAGCGGTTCAGGCTCGCTCAAGGCACTCTCCGCAGCCTGATAAGGCAGCAGGCGGATGCATAACGGGCTTATCTCCAATGACGCGCGGCCCGCGGCGTGTAGTTCGTCGCGCAGACGGTACAGCGTGTGGAAGAGCAGGAAGTGGCTGCGAAACAGCTCCAAGGTGTCACTGGGCAGGCGCTCGTCACGACCCTGCCAGCGGCTCAGGCGTAGCATCAGTTCGTACTCGGAGAGCCCCTCGGGCGCAGCCTCCAGCAAATCGAGCAGCCGGCTGCCGGGTAAGGTTTCCTGGTTCATCGGCTCTCCTTGGTCGATGAGAAGGTGCGTTGCTGGCCGGTTTCGCCGGCAGGCCGACGGTTAGCCGTTTTGTAGCTGGGGTGCGCGTCGTTTTCTGGGTAAAATGTGCGGCTTCAGTACTTATAGCGGATTCTTGCGCGCCATGGGCACCCTCTCGGTCAATCAGAACAAGCTGCAAAAACGCCTGCGTCGTCAGGCCGGCGAGGCCATCGCCGACTTCAACATGATCGAGGAGGGCGACAAGGTCATGGTCTGTCTGTCCGGTGGCAAGGACAGCTATACCATGCTCGACATCCTGCTTTACCTGCAGAAGGTCGCTCCGATCAACTTCGAGATCGTCGCCGTGAACATGGACCAGAAGCAGCCGGGCTTCCCCGAGCACGTGCTGCCGGCGTATCTGGAGTCCATCGGCGTGGCGTACCACATCGTCGAGAAGGACACGTACTCGGTGGTCAAGGAAAAGATTCCGGAAGGCAAGACCACCTGCTCGCTGTGCTCGCGCCTGCGCCGCGGCACGCTGTACACCTTTGCCGACGAGATCGGCGCGACCAAGATGGCCCTCGGTCACCACCGTGACGACATCCTCGAGACCTTCTTTCTGAACATGTTCTACGGCGGCACGCTCAAGGCCATGCCGCCCAAGCTGCGTGCCGACGATGGCCGCAACGTGGTGATTCGCCCGCTGGCCTACTGCAGCGAGGCCGATATCGAGGCCTACAGCACGCTCAAGGAGTTTCCGATCATCCCGTGCAACCTGTGCGGCTCCCAGGAAAACCTGCAGCGCCAGGTAGTCAAGGACATGCTGCAGGAGTGGGAGCGCAAGTCGCCGGGGCGTACCGAGATCATGTTCCGCGCCCTGCAGAACGTGGTGCCGTCGCAGCTGGCTGACCGCAACCTGTTTGATTTCACCAGCCTGAAGATCGACGAGCAGGCCACGCCGCGCTTTCTGAACGTGATGAACCTGTAATTTCGAGGGCTGACCCCAAGCGATGCACGATTATCGATGGCTGCATGAATACTGCGTGAACCGTTTCGGCTCGCTCGAGGCACTCGAGGCGCGCCTGCCGCAGCCCGTCTCCGACAAGAAGCTACGGGCGCTGGGTAATGATCGCTACCTGTCGATCATGAGCCTGCGCATATTCCGGGCTGGCCTCAAGCACAGCCTGGTCGATGCCAAGTGGCCGGCCTTCGAGGAAGTGTTCTTCGGCTTCGATCCGGAAAAGGTCGTGCTGATGGGCGGCGAGCGCCTGGAGCGGCTGATGCAGGATGCGCGGCTGATTCGCCACCTGGGCAAGCTCAAGAGCGTGCCGCGCAATGCGCAGTTCATCCTCGACATCGAACGTGGTGCGCTAAGCGGGCCTGCTGCTGCCGTGAAGGCCAGCACGCCGAAGCCAGGTTTCGCCTTTGGCGGGTTGATCGCCGATTGGCCGGTGACCGATATCGTCGGTCTCTGGCACTGGCTGGCCAAGCAGGGCAGCCAGTTGGGCGGGCTTTCCGCACCGCGTTTCCTGCGCATGGTCGGCAAGGATACTTTCATCCCCAGCGATGACATGGTCGCCGCCCTCAAGGCCCAGAAGATCATCGACAAGTCGCCCAATAGCCAGCGCGACCGGGCGGCGGTGCAGGCCGCCTTCAATCAGTGGCATGCAGAAAGCGGCAGGCCGATGTGTCAGCTGTCGGTGATGCTGGCGCACACGGTCAATCATTGATGGCGGCGCAATTGCAGCGCCTGGTGACGGCGTTCATCGACGCGCAGCGCATCCTGATCATCACCGGGGCGGGAATATCGGCCGATTCCGGCTTGCCGACCTACCGCGGCATCGGCGGCCTTTACAACGAACATACCGATGACGGTGTGCCGATCGAGGTGGCGATGTCCGGCGACATGCTGCGCCGCGATCCGGCGCTGTGCTGGAAGTACCTGGCGCAGCTTGGCAGTGCCTGCCTGGGCGCCCAGCCCAATGCCGCCCACCGGGCGATTGCCGAGCTGCAGACGCTCAAGCCGGGTTGCTGGGTGCTGACCCAGAACATCGACGGCTATCATCGCCTGGCCGGGAGCCCTGGGGATCGGCTGATCGAGATTCACGGTGAATTGGCGCCCCTGTATTGCCAGGTTTGCCGGGAAGCCGACGAGCGGTTGGGCGAGCATCTGCAGCAGCCCCTGCCGCCACGGTGCGTGGCTTGCGGCGGGGTGTTGCGGCCCCCCGTGGTGTTGTTTGGCGAGCGACTGCCGCCGCTGGCCGTGGAGCGTCTATATGGGCAATTGCGGGAGGGTTTCGACCTGGTGATCAGTGTCGGAACCAGCGCCAGCTTTCCTTATATAGCCGAGCCGTTGCGGCAGGCGCGCCGTTCGGGCAAGGTCACGGTCGAGGTTAATTTGTCGCACACGGAAGTCAGTGCACTGGTTGACTTCAGGCTGGAAGAACGGGCCTTAGATGTTTTTCCGGAACTACTGGGTCACATTGCTGATCATAAAATTTGCAAATGATCCCGTTCGCGGGCATAGTCGCGGCTGATCAATTTCCATGCCACGGTCGTGCCCATGCGCAAACGCTTCGCACCCCTCGTGCCTCTCGCACTCACAATGGTTCTCGCCGCCTGCGCTAACCATGCAACGCAATCTCAAATCGACACGCCTCAGGCCCAGGCTTCATTGCCTGCCAGACCAGTGGTAGTTGCGCCGGCCGTCGAACAAAATGACTCCGGCGAAGACGATGTCGTTGCCGATTTCTCCAATGGTGCGCCTTACGAGTTGCCGCAACTGGCGGACAGTGTTCTGGAAAAGGGCATATCCCTGATCGGCACACGTTACCGTTTCGGCGGCACGTCGGTGAAAACTGGTTTCGATTGCAGCGGTTTCATCGGCTACCTGTTCCGCGAGGAGCTGGGTATGGAGCTGCCGCGCTCGACTCGCGAGATGATCAAAATCGATGCGCCACTGGTCGACCGCAAGGCGCTCAAGCCGGGTGATCTGGTGTTCTTCAGTACCGCCGGGCGTGGCCGCGTCAGCCATGCTGGCATCTACCTGGGTGATGATCAGTTCATCCATTCCTCCAGCCGCCGTAGCGGTGGCGTGCGCATCGACAGCCTGGATGACGGCTACTGGAAGCGTACGTTCATCGAAGCCAAGCGCGTTCTGGCGCTGGCGCCGACCGAGAATCTGGCCTCCCAGCATTGATCGATCGTCGCCCGATCAGGTCGGTCGAGCAACAATTTGAATGTTTTCAAGCGAATGCAGTGCAAAGCTAAAGCTTGCACTGCAGTTGCGAACGCGGCAGAGTAGGGCGCATTCAGGCTCCAGGATCGTCCGTCCATGACTGCCACCATCCGCATCGCCTTCCTCCTGCTTGCAGCACTGCTCAGTGCCTGTTCCAGTCGAGCACCCGCACCCACCCCGCAACCCGTTGTCGTCATGCCTGCGCCTGGTGCCTACCAGGGGGGCGCGGACGATGTGCTGTTTCGCGCTCTGGGGCTTGTGGGCACTCCATACCGCTACGGCGGCAACACGCCTGATGGCGGTTTCGATTGCAGCGGCCTGATCGGCTATGTGTACCGCGATGCAGCAGGCATCAAGCTGCCACGCTCAACCCGCGAGCTGATCAGCATGCGTGCTCCGACCATCGGCCGCGATTCCCTGCGTAGTGGTGACCTGGTGTTCTTCGCTACCAACGGTGGCCGGCAGGTCAGCCATGCCGGTATCTACGTCGGTGAGGGCCGCTTCGTGCATGCGCCGTCCTCGGGCGGCACCGTACGCCTGGACAGTCTAGGCAACAGTTATTGGCAGCGTACCTATATCGAGGCCAAGCGCGTTTTTCCGGTGGAGCTCGCCAGTCATCCCTGAGGCGTCGTCGCCCAGAGCAGCGCGCTATGGCCGACTCTCCGATTGACGCTTATGCCGTCAGTCCTTACCCTTTGCGACCTGCTTCAGGTGTCCCTGGTCTCGGCCAGGGGTGAAACTGGGAAGTCGGTGCGCTGCCGCCAAACGAGCAATGCCGACGCTGCCCCCGCAACGGTAAACGAGCCCAACCATGCTTCTGGCCACTGTATCTTCGATGCGGGAAGGCGGCGTGGTTCGTCGTGTTCCCTGAACGCCGCACTCGTGAGCCCGGAGACCGGCCTGTCGCTTTTTCCTTAGGTTGCGCGGTGGGCGCGGCCGGTGCGCGGCCCCAGGGCCAGCCCCTGCCTGCTCCTGCGTGATCGTTTTTATCGTCGGGCACCGATACGTGCTCGAAGCGCGCGAGCTTGCTGGCGCCGAGGAGATCCCATGAGCGAATCGACCCCATCCCCCAGCCGCGAATCGGCCGAGCGCGACGCGCGCCACAACGCCCGCATGGCGCGCAAGAAAGCGCTGATGGACGAAAAGATCGCCCAGGCCCAGGAAGAATACGGCTTGCTGCTGGTGCACAGCGGTAACGGCAAGGGCAAGAGCAGTTCGGCTTTCGGCATGGTTGCCCGCGCGCTCGGCCATGGCCTGAAGGTGGGCGTGGTGCAGTTCATCAAGGGCGGCATGGCCACCGGCGAAGAACACTTCTTCCGGCGTTTTCCCGATGAAGTCAGCTACCACGTGATGGGCGAGGGCTACACCTGGGATACCCAGGATCGCCAGCGTGATATCGAGAAGGCACGCCTGGCCTGGGATGTTGCCAGGCAGCTGCTGAACGATCCGCAGATCGCCTTGGTGGTGCTGGACGAACTGAACATCGCCCTCAAGCACGGCTACCTGGACGTGGACGTGGTGCTGCGCGATATTGAATCGCGCCCGGAGCTGCAGCACGTCGTGGTGACCGGTCGGGGCGCACCGCCGGCCCTGCTCGAAGCGGCCGATACGGTGACCGAAATGACTCTGGTCAAACATGCCTTCAAGGCCGGTGTGAAGGCGCAGAAGGGCGTGGAATTTTGAGCACGATAGACGCGCTTTCCGCCGAGCCTGGGGCGCCACGGCAGTGCCCGGCCCTGGTGATCGCCGCGCCCGCCTCGGGTCAGGGCAAGACCACCGTCACCGCTGCCCTGGCGCGCCTGCACACCCGAGAAGGCAAGCGGGTGCGGGTGTTCAAGTGCGGGCCGGACTTTCTCGATCCGATGATTCTTTCCCGCGCCAGCGGCAACCCGGTCTATCAGCTGGACCTGTGGATGGTCGGCGAGGCCGAGAGCCGTCGTCTTTTATGGGAAGCGGCGGGCGAAGCCGATCTGATTCTGATCGAGGGCGTGATGGGACTGTTCGACGGCTCGCCGTCGGCGGCTGACCTGGCGCGCCGTTTCGGTGTGCCGGTGCTCGGGGTGATCGATGGCTCGGCCATGGCCCAGACCTTCGGCGCCCTGGCGGTCGGCCTTGCCAGCTATCAACCTGACCTGCCGTTCTCCGGCGTTCTCGGCAATCGCGTCAATCCGGGTCGCCATAACGACCTGATCCGTGACAGCCTGCCGGCTTCGATTCGCTGGTATGGCTCGCTGCCACGCAGTGCGGCCATCGAGCTGCCCAGCCGGCACCTCGGCCTGGTGCAGGCTGGCGAACTCGCTGACCTCGATACGCGCCTGGATACCGCGGCCGACGCCCTGGAGCAGACGGCGACGATCACGCTGCCGCCGCCCGTGACCTTCGCCGCGCCCTCGATCGAACCGCTGGCGCCGCTGCTCGCTGGCGTACGCATCGGGGTGGCCTTTGATGCTTCCTTCGCGTTCATCTACCAGGCCAACCTCGACCTGCTCGAGCAGATGGGCGCAACGCTGACGTTCTTCAGTCCGCTGACCGACAAGGCACTGCCTGACGTGGGCAGCCTCTACCTGCCGGGCGGTTACCCAGAGTTGCATCTGCAGGCGCTGGCCGCCAATCGGCCGATGATCGACGCGATCAAGGCGCATCAGCAGGCCGGCAAACCGCTGCTCGCCGAGTGCGGCGGCATGCTGTATCTGCTCGAGTCGCTGAGCGATGTCGCTGGTGAGCGCGCGGAACTGGCCGGTCTGCTGACTGGCACTGCGCAGATGCAGAAGCGCCTGGTCGCCCTGGCCCTGCAGAGCGTCGAACTGCCCGAGGGCGTGCTGCGCGGGCACAGTTACCATCACTCGCGCCTGGACTCTGCGCTGCAGCCGCTGGCCCGTGGGAGCTGCCCGAACGACAAGCCGGTCAGCGAGGCGGTGTTCCGACTCGAGCGCCTGACCGCGTCCTACATCCATTTCTACCTGCCTTCCAATCCGCCAGCCGCCGCGGCGTTGTTTCGTCCATGACCGCGCACGCCTTCAGCGCCGAGGAGCGCGCCGCGGTCTACCGCGCCATTGCCGAGCGCCGCGACATGCGCCATTTCAGCGGCGGCGAGGTCGCGCCCGACTTGCTCGCCCGCCTGCTCGAAGCGGCGCACCAGGCGCCCAGCGTCGGCCTGATGCAGCCGTGGCGTTTCATCCGCATCACCCGGCCGGCGCTGCGAGAAGACATCTACCAGTTGGTCGAGCACGAACGCCAGCTGACTGCGGAGGCACTGGGCGAACGTTCGGACGAGTTCATGCGGCTGAAGGTCGAGGGCGTTCGCGATTGCGCCGAAGTGCTGGTTGCGGCCTTGATGGAAGGCCGCGAGGCCCATGTGTTCGGCCGGCGCACCTTGCCGGAAATGGACATGGCCTCGCTGTCCTGCGCGATCCAGAACCTGTGGCTGGCGGCCCGTGCCGAAGGCCTGGGCATGGGCTGGGTGTCGCTGTTCGACCCCGTCGCCCTGGCCGAGCTGCTGGGCATGCCGCCGGGCAGCAAGCCGGTCGCGGTGCTCTGCCTGGGGCCGGTACAGGCCTTTTACCCGGTGCCGATGCTGGCCCAGGAAGGTTGGGCGCAGGTACGGCCGCTGCACGAGCTGCTGTTCGAGGATCGCTGGGATCACCATGAATAACGAGAGCCGTCCATGAGCCTGATCCTCAGCGCTGTCGCGGGCGTGGCCCTGGATGCCGCCCTCGGCGAGCCGAAGCGCTGGCACCCGCTGGTGGGCTTCGGCAAGCTGGCCAACCGCCTGGAGCAGCGCTTCAACCCGTCCGGGGGCGGCTGGCGCAGCCATGGCGTGAGCGCCTGGTGCCTGGCGGTGCTGCCGTTGACGTTGCTTACCGTGCTGCTGGTGCAGCTACCGTGGATCGGCTGGCTGGTGCAGATCGTCGCCCTCTACGCCGCCCTGGGGCTGCGCAGCCTCGATCAGCACGCCCAGCCGGTGGCCCAGGCGCTGCGCCTGGGTGATCTGCCGGTGGCGCGCCAGCGAGTGGGCTACATGGTCAGCCGACGTACCGAGGACCTGGACGCCACTGGCGTGGCCCGTGCCGGTACCGAGTCGGTGCTGGAGAACGGCAGCGATGCGGTGTTCGCCGCGCTGTTCTGGTTTCTCGTCGCCGGGGCGCCGGGCGTGGTGCTCTATCGCCTGAGCAACACTCTGGACGCCATGTGGGGCTACCGCAACGAGCGCTTCGAGCGCTTCGGCTGGGCCGCCGCGAAGATCGATGACCTGCTCAATTACGTGCCGGCCCGCCTGGTGGCGCTGACCTATGTCGTCCTCGGTCGCAGCGCCCTGGCGATGCGTTGCTGGCAGCGCCAGGCGCCACGATGGGACAGCCCCAACGCCGGGCCGGTGATGGCCGCGGGCGCGGGCGCGCTGGGCGTCAGCCTCGGCGGCGCGGCGGTCTATCACGGTGAACTGCACCAGCGCCCTGAGCTGGGCGAAGGTCCGCCACCACGGGCGCGGGATATCGAGCGGGCAATGAACCTGGTGTGGGGCGGCGTGCTGCTCTGGTTGATGCTGATGCTGATCGTGGAGGTATGCATTGCTTGAGCACGGCGGACGGTTGCGCAAGGCAGCGCTTCGTTATGGCATCCCGCTGAGCGATTGGCTGGACGTTTCGACCGGCGTGGCGCCATACGGCCTGCCACTTCCGGAGGTTCCCGCGCAGACCTGGAACCGTTTGCCGGAGCAGGACGATGGTCTGGAAGCCGCCGCCTGCGCCTATTACGGCGCCGCCGATCTGCTGCCGGTGGCCGGCTCCCAGGCTGCGATCCAGTGCCTGCCGCGGCTGCGCCGCGAGGCACGGGTCGGCATCGTCTCGCCGGCCTACGCCGAGCATGCGGCAGCCTGGCAGCGTGAAGGGCATCGGGTGCTGGAGATCAGCGAGGCCGGCGTCAATCGCGCCTTGGAACGGCTCGATGTGCTCTTGCTGGTCAACCCCAACAACCCTACCGGTCGGCGCTTTTCCCCCGAGCAGCTATATGCCTGGCATGCGCGCCTGGCCGAGCGGGGCGGTTGGCTGATCGTCGATGAAGCCTTTATCGACTGCACCCCGGAGCAGAGCCTAGCGGCTCACGCACAATTGCCGGGGCTGATCGTGCTGCGCTCGTTCGGCAAGTTCTTCGGTATGGCCGGTGCCCGCCTGGGCTTCGTGCTGGCCGAACGCACGCTGCTCGATGAGTTGGAAGAAATGCTCGGGCCCTGGACGATCAGCGGCCCGACCCGCTGGCTGGCGACTCGGATGCTCGAAGACAAGACCGCTCAGCAAGCCCAGCGCCAGCGCCTGAGCACTGACGGCCAGCGCCTGGCCAGCCTGCTGCGTGAGCATGGCCTGGCGCCCACCGGTGGCTGTGCGCTGTTCCAGTGGATCGCCAGCGAGCACGCCGCGCTGCTGCATGAGTTCCTGGCCTGCAATGGCATCTTCACCCGCCTGTTCGAGCGCCCGGCCAGCATTCGCTTCGGCCTGCCACCCGATGAGGCCGGTTGGCAGCGCCTGGCCGCGGCGCTACAGGTCTTTGCCGAGGAGGCGCGATGAGTCATTTGCAAGCCGGCGCCACCCTGATGGTGCAGGGCACCACCTCGGACGCGGGCAAGAGCACCCTGGTGACCGCCCTGTGCCGCTGGTTGCAGCGCCAGGGCGTCAGCGTGGCGCCGTTCAAACCGCAGAACATGGCGCTGAACAGCGCGGTGACCGCCGACGGTGGCGAGATCGGCCGGGCCCAGGCGGTGCAGGCCCAGGCCTGCGGCCTGCCGGCGCACACCGACATGAACCCGGTGTTGCTCAAGCCCAACAGCGACACCGGCGCCCAGGTGATCATCCATGGCCAGGCCGTCGGCAACATGAATGCCGTGGCCTATCACGACTACAAGCGCGTCGCCCGTGAAGCGGTGCTGGCGTCTCACGCTCGCCTGCGGGCGAACCACCAGGTGGTGATGGTCGAGGGCGCCGGCTCGCCGGCCGAAATCAACCTGCGCGCCAACGATATCGCCAACATGGGCTTCGCTGAAGCGGTCGACTGCCCGGTGATCCTGATCGCCGATATCGACAAGGGCGGCGTCTTCGCGCATCTGGTCGGCACCCTGGAGCTGCTGTCGCCGAGTGAGCAGGCGCGCCTCAAGGGCTTCGTGATCAACCGGTTTCGCGGTGATATCGCCTTGCTCAAACCAGGGCTGGACTGGCTCGAGCAGCGCACCGGCAAACCGGTGCTGGGCGTGCTGCCGTACCTGATGGATTTCCACCTGGAGGCCGAGGACGCCATCGACCGGCGTCAGGTGAGCAAGGCCGATCAGGTGCTCAAGGTAGTAGTGCCGGTGTTGCCGCGGATCAGCAACCACACCGATTTCGATCCGCTGCGCCTGCACCCCCAGGTCGAGCTGACCTTTGTCGGCCCCGGCGAAGCCATTCCGCCGGCCGACCTGATCATCCTGCCCGGCTCCAAGAGCGTGCGCGCCGATCTCGCCTTCCTGCGCAGCGGCGGCTGGGCGGCGGCCATCGACCGGCACCTGCGCTATGGCGGCAAGCTGCTGGGCATCTGCGGCGGCTTGCAGATGCTCGGGCGTCGGGTCGAGGACCCGCAAGGGCTGGAAGGGCCGGCGGGTGGCAGCGACGGCTTCGGCCTGCTGCACATTGATACCGTGCTGGAGCCGCACAAGCAGCTGCGCAACGTCAGTGGCCGGCTGTGCCTGGAAGATGCTCCCATCAGCGGCTACGAAATCCATGCCGGGGTGACTGCCGGCGCTGGCCTGCAGCGCGCCGCGGTGAGGCTCGACGATGGCCGCAGCGATGGCGCGCTGAGCGAAAATGGCCAGGTCATGGGCACCTACCTGCACGGGCTGTTCGAGTCCTCGGCGGCGTGCAGCGCATTGCTGCGTTGGGCCGGGCTGCGTGACGTGCAGACCGTGGATTACCACGCGCTGCGCGAGCGCGATATCGAGCGCCTGGCCGATCTGGTCGAAAATCATCTGGATACGGCCGCCTTGCGCGCGCTCTGCGGTCTGGACGAGGAGGCGCGCTAGATGCGTGAGCTGATTCTTGGCGGCGCCCGCTCGGGCAAGAGTCGCCTGGCCGAACGCATGGCTGCTGAGTCCGGGCTGGAGGTCGTCTATGTTGCAACCAGCCAACCGCTCGACGGTGAAATGAACAGCCGTATCCGTTCGCACCGTGACCGCCGCCCGGTCGAGTGGGGGCTGGTCGAGGAGCCTTTGGCGCTGGCGCAAGTGCTCGAAGAGCAGGCTTCGCCAGAGCGTTGCCTGCTGGTCGACTGCCTGACCCTGTGGCTGACCAACCTGCTGATGCTGGACGACGAGGCGCATCTGGACCGCGAGTGCGACGCGCTGCTGGCGGGCCTGCAAACTTTGCCTGGCCGGGTGATTCTGGTCAGCAACGAAACCGGACTTGGTGTGGTGCCGATGGGCGAGCTGACCCGCCGTTACGTGGATGCCGCCGGTTTGCTGCACCAGGCCGTTGCCGAACGCTGCGAGCGCGTGGTGCTTACCGTTGCCGGCTTGCCGATGATTCTCAAGGGAGACCCGTTATGACCCTCGACTGGTGGCTCAATTCCACGCAGCCGCTTGACCCGGTGGCGCGCGACAAGGCCGCGGCTCGCCAGACCCAGTTGACCAAGCCGGCTGGCTCGCTTGGTGAACTGGAGCGCCTGGCGGTGCACTTGGCAGCGTTACAGGGCCGTGAGCGGCCGCTGATCGACAAGGTGTGGATCGCCATTTTCGCCGGTGACCACGGCGTGGTCGCCGAAGGCGTTTCCGCCTATCCGCAGGCGGTGACCGGGCAGATGCTGCGCAACTTCGTGGCCGGCGGGGCGGCGATCAGCGTGCTGGCCCGCGAGTTGGGCGCTGCCCTGGAAGTGACCGATCTGGGCACTGCCGAGCCGCTCGAACCGTTGCCGGGCGTCCGTCATCTGCAAGTCGGCGCGGGTACCGCCAACCTGATGCGCGAGGCGGCGATGACCCCGGCCCAGGCGCTGATCGCCATGCAGGCCGGGCGCGACAGTGTGATTCGTGCTGCCGAACAGCGCCATGAGCTGTTCATCGGTGGCGAAATGGGCATCGGCAATACCACGGCAGCCACGGCGCTGGCCTGCCTGTTGCTCGACTGCCCGGTAAGCGAGCTGGTTGGCCCCGGCACCGGCCTGGCGGCGGCCGGCGTTGCCCACAAGGCGCAGGTGATCGAAACGGCGCTTAAGCTGCACCAGAGCGCTGCCGGTGAGTCCATGGAAGCGCTGCGTTGCCTGGGCGGCTTCGAGATCGCCGCATTGACCGGCGCCTACCTGGCCTGCGCCCAGAAGGGCGTGGTGGCGCTGGTCGATGGTTTCATCTGCAGCGTTGCGGCCTTGCTGGCGGTGCGCCTGAACCCGGCCTGCCGCGACTGGCTACTGTTCTCCCACCAGAGCGCCGAGCCTGGCCATCAGCGGGTGCTCGCTGCGTTGCAGGCCACGCCGATCGTCAGCCTCGGTCTGCGCCTGGGCGAGGGCAGCGGCGCGGCGCTGGTGGTGCCGATGCTGCGCCTGGCCTGCGCGCTGCATAACGGCATGGCTACCTTCGCCGAAGCGGCGGTTGCGGATCGTCCGGCGTGATCCTGCATCTGCTACGCCACGGCGAGACCGAGCAGGGTGGCGGCCTGCGTGGCAGCCTCGATGACGCCCTGACCGCAGCAGGCTGGGCGCAGTTAAGTGCGGCCGTGCAGGCCGATGAGCACTGGGATGCGCTGGTCAGCTCGCCGCTGCAGCGCTGTGCGCGGTTTGCCGAGGAGCTGGCGGCTGCCCGCGACCTGCCGCTGCAATTCGAGCCGGGTCTGCAGGAGCTGCATTTCGGCGAGTGGGAAGGGCGCACGGCCGCGCAACTGATGGAGACCAATGCGGATGATCTTGGCCGCTTCTGGGCCGATCCCTACGGGTTCACACCGCCGGGCGGTGAGCCGTTGCCGGTTTTCGAAGCACGGGTATTGGCTGCGCTGCAACGATTGCACGCCGAGTACCGTGAGCGGCAACTGCTGGTGATCACCCACGGTGGCGTAATGCGCCTGTTGCTGGCCCGGGCGCGGGGCTTGCCGCGCGAGCAACTACTGCAGGTCAGCGTGGCCCACGGCCAGCGCGTGCACCTGCAGTTCGATGGGCACGGGTTACAGGAACTGCCATGACGCCATTGTGGATCGCCCTGCAATTTCTCACCCGTTTGCCGGTGCGCCTGGCGGGCATGCCCACGCCGCAGCAGATGGGCTGCTCGCTGCTGTTCTATCCAGTGGTAGGCGCGGTGATCGGTGGGTTCTTGCTCGTTGCCATTCATCTTCTCGACGGTGCGCCGGTGCCTTTGCAGGCGGCTTTGTTGCTGACCCTCTGGGTAGGGCTGACCGGAGCCTTGCACCTCGATGGCCTGGCCGATAGCGCCGATGCCTGGATGGGCGGCTTCGGTGACCGCGAGCGCACCCTGGCGATCATGAAGGATCCGCGCAGCGGCCCGATTGCCGTGGTGGTGCTGGCATTGCTGCTGCTGCTCAAGTTCACCGCCTTGCTGGCACTGCTCGAACAGGGTGATCACCTCGTGTTGCTGCTGGCGCCGGTGCTGGGGCGAGGGGCGCTGCTGGCGCTGTTTCTATACACGCCCTATGTGCGACCCGGCGGGCTGGGCGATGCGCTGAAAGCCCATTTGCCGCGCTTCAGCGCCACGGTCGCGCTGGCCGTTACCACGTTGTTCGGCCTGCTGCTCGGCGGTTTCTGGGTGATGGTGGCGGTAGCGGGCGTCTTCCTCTGGCTGCGCCGGATGATGCTGCAGCGCCTCGGCGGCACGACCGGCGATACGGCGGGTGCGTTGCTGGAACTGATCGAGTGCGCTGTGCTGCTCGCTGCGGCGCTGCAGGTCAGCTAAGAGCCAG
Source organism: Pseudomonas sp. AG1028 (assembly GCF_007993955.1). NCBI lineage: Bacteria > Pseudomonadati > Pseudomonadota > Gammaproteobacteria > Pseudomonadales > Pseudomonadaceae > Pseudomonas > Pseudomonas sp. AG1028. The sequence goes on along the minus strand of NZ_VIVP01000014.1, from coordinate 102,336 downwards.
TTCATGATCTTCCGGCCCAGGTTCGCCGATTTTGGAAGCTGAGTGGGGCGGAAGCGGCCGTCCACCTATCCTGTGGGAACGGGCCATGCCCGTGACTTTTCGCGGGCATGGCCCGCTCCCACAATGGGTCAGTGATGTCCGCTTCTGCCTTGTAGTTACCGCTTCAGCGCATAAAAATTGTGAATAGGACTTAAGCCCGAACGGCACCGTGTTCGGCTTTCGCCCGATTCGGCAGCGCATAGCTTGTTAAAGCCAAATTACGGGTATATACCTATATTCATGTTGCCGACCGAATGCCTGTGCACTCGCTTGCGTCGCGCCAGTCGTGGCGTCAGCAAGCTCTACGACGACGCCTTGAGCGGTGTCGGGCTGAGCGTTGCCCAGTATTCTCTGCTGCGCCACCTGCAACGGCTCGATCAACCGAGCATCACTGATCTGGCCGACGCGGTGGGCCTGGAGCGCAGCACGCTGGGTCGCAACCTCAGGGTGCTCGAAGGGCGCGGCCTGGTGGCCCTCGCGGACGGCGCCGATCAGCGTAATCGCCTGGTGAGCCTGACCATCAGAGGCGAGAAGCTAATCGCCGAGGCGCTGGACGCCTGGCAGGGTGTGCAGCTCGAGCTCAAGCAACGGCTACAACCGCATCATCTGCAAGCGCTGGACGAATTGCTCGCCAGCCTGGATTGACGGGCAGGGCGGTGCCACTGCCATTTCCCGTTTCGACCTACAACAAAAGGACATGCAATGAATTCGGTTTGGCGTACCAGCGTCTGGATCATGTTGGGGGCTTCGCTGATCCTCGCCCTGTCCCTTGGCGTCCGTCACGGCTTCGGCCTGTTCCTGTCGCCGATGAGCGCGGATTTCGGCTGGGGGCGTGGCGTGTTCGCTTTCGCCATCGCCTTGCAGAACCTGATCTGGGGCATCGCACAGCCGTTTACCGGGGCCCTGGCCGACCGTTTCGGCGCGCAGCGGGCGATCATCGTTGGCGGCGTGCTCTATGCAGCGGGCCTGGTGCTGATGGGCTTGGCGGACTCGCCGCTGTCGCTGTCGCTCAGCGCGGGGCTGCTGATTGGCATCGGCCTGTCGGGCACCTCGTTCTCGGTGATTCTCGGCGTCGTCGGTCGGGCCGTGCCGGTGGAGAAGCGCAGCATGGCCATGGGCATCGCTGCGGCGGCCGGCTCCTTCGGCCAGTTCGCCATGTTGCCGGGCACCCTGGGGCTGATCGGCTGGCTGGGCTGGTCGGCTGCCTTGATCGCCCTGGGCATGATGGTGGCGCTGATCGTACCGCTGGCGCTGATGATCAAGGATCGCCCGCAGGTGAGCCTGGGCCCGCAGCAGACCCTGGGCGAGGCACTGCGCGAGGCCTGCAGCCATTCCGGTTTCTGGTTGCTGGCGCTGGGCTTTTTCGTCTGCGGCTTCCAAGTGGTTTTCATCGGCGTGCACCTGCCAGCGTACCTGGTCGACCAGCATCTGCCGGCCATCGTCGGTACCACGGTGCTGGCGCTGGTGGGGCTGTTCAACGTGTTCGGCACCTACATTGCCGGCTGGCTCGGCGGGCGCCGTTCCAAGCCGAGGCTGCTCAGCGCCCTGTACCTGGCCCGCGGTGTGGTCATCACGCTGTTCATCAGCGTGCCGCTGAGCGTATGGACGGCCTATGCGTTCGGCATCGCCATGGGGCTGCTGTGGCTGTCCACGGTGCCGCTGACCAATGGCACCGTGGCGACCCTGTTCGGTGTGCGCAACCTGTCGATGCTCGGCGGTATCGTGTTTCTGTTCCACCAGCTGGGTTCGTTCATGGGCGGCTGGCTCGGCGGTTACCTCTACGACCACACGGGCAGCTATGATCTGGTCTGGCAGATCTCAATTCTGCTCAGCGTGCTTGCCGCCCCGCTCAACTGGCCGGTTCGCGAGCAACCCGTAGCGCGTCTGCAAGGAGCCCAGGCATGACCCTCAAGCCTACCTTCGCATTGGCAGCACTGGTCGGATTTGTCGTGCTGACTCTGATCTTCTGGGCCTGGCGCGCAGGTGGGCTGGCGATCATGCAGCTGAACATGAGCCTTTGCTGAGCGACTACCGATAAGGAGCGATTCGATGCGACTCTCATTGTTTACCGTGCCCCTGGCTTTGCTGGCGTTGAGCGCTCCGCTGCAGGCTGCCCAATGCCCAGCGCTGTTGGCGGACCAGGGCGAGCTGCCCAAGTTGCGCTCCAAGGACAAGATCGACCTGTGCGAGCAGTTCGCCGGCAAACCGCTGATGGTGGTCAATACTGCGAGCTTCTGCGGCTTCACCTCGCAGTTCGAGGGGCTGGAAGCGCTCAACAAACGCTATCGCGACAAAGGCTTGGAAATTCTTGGCGTGCCGTCGGACTCCTTCAAGCAGGAATCTGACGATGCCGAGGAAACGGCCAAGGTCTGCTACGTGAATTACGGCGTGACCTTTACCATGAGCGAGACTCAGCCCGTTACCGGTGACAAGGCCATCCCACTGTTCAAGGAACTGGCCCGGCAGACGGCCGCACCGCGCTGGAATTTCTTCAAGTACGTGATCGATCGCCAGGGGCAGGTGATTGCGCGATTCTCCAGCATGACCAAGCCGGACGATCCCGAACTGATCTCGGCTATCGAGAAGGCGATTGCTTCAAAGCCTTGAGGCTTTGCTCGCCATCGGAATGCGTCGCGGCCATGGGCCGCTCCTACCTGATCGTGGGAGCGACCCATGGCCGCGATGCTTTTTTAGCTGACTGAAACTGCGTAGCCCGTGCCTTTTGGGCACGGGCTTGCTTCTATCAGAATCGGTAGGTCAGGGAGGCCCCCAGACCATGAGCGCTGTTTTTGTAGGTGGCGTTGTAGCTACCACGCGCCGCGCTGCTGCGGTTGACGTCGACGTCCTCTTCCTTCAGATAGGAGTAGGCCACGTCGATGGTCATGTCATCGGTTGGGCTCCAGCCTGCGCCGAGGCTGAAGATGGTCCGGTCACCCGAAGGGATGCGCGGCGAACGATCGGTATTGTTGATTGGCGACTGATCGAAGGCGAGGCCGGTACGTAGCACCCACTGTGGGTTGACCTTGTAGGACAGGCCAACGGCATGCGCCCAGGTATCGTGCCAGTTCTGTTCTTCGACAATGGTGCCTAACGAGCCTGCAAAGGCACCGCCGACACCTTCGTTTTCGATACGCAGCTCCTTGAAGCGGCTCCAGCGAGTCCAAGTGCTACCAGCGTAAAGTGTCCAAGCATCGTTCAGTTCGTGGGTGAAGGACATATCCACCGATTCGGGTGTTGTCACATCAAGCGAAGCGTCGTATTTGCCAGCAGATGTAGCGATTGCAGCCCCTGGTCCGGATACACGGGTGTCGCCTTCAAGTTCGTATTTTACCCGAGAGCGATAGGTCACACCGACGCGAGTATGGGGTGTGAACTCGTAAAGCACGCCGGCATTGAAGCCCACTGCTGTGTCGTCACCCTTAACCTTGACCTTGCCGTCATTTGAGCCAGCCGGGCCAAAGGGGTTGGTCAGCGAAGAACTCAGTTCACCCTCGATATGGTTGAAAGTCGGGCCGAAACCCACCGACAGTTTGTCATTGAAGCGATAGCTGAGTGTCGGTTGTACGGTGATGACGCGTACATAGCTCTTGTCGGCAAAATAGCGACCCTGGAAACCATTCTCATAATCGGTCGCCAGGCCGAAGGGCACATAGACACCCACGCCAAAGGCCACTTTTTCATCCAGTGGTTTGACGTAATAACCCATTGGCACACCGGTGTCCGGCACCATATCGCCGTCGTTACTACCAACGTTTGCGCCACCACCGCCCGCAGCTGGGGCTGTCGTACTGCTGGTGTTGCTGATCCGGCTCTTGGCATGAATAGCCGCGACGCCGAAGTTGACCTGTTCGCGCTGAATGCGCGCCATACCGGCCGGGTTGCCGAAGACAGTACTGGCATCGTCAGCGGCGGAAGAACGGCCGGCAAACGACAGGCCCATGCCAGAGATGCTTTGCTCGTTGAGCGCAAAGCCGCTGGCCAGGCCGTAGGTGGAGGTGGTTGCGATGGCGATTGCCAGGCCGGTTCTTAGCATTGTTTTACTCACGGGGTACTCCTTGGCAGGGTCGGGGAACTCTCGCTGCTGACTCGGGGCCACTTTCGAAAGTTCAGGGTAAACACGATCCGTCGAGGTCTTGCTGTCCCTGAAACGCAGGATATAGAGCCTTTCGCCGCTTGGCACCTATGACCATGCAGTCAGTTTCTCAAGCTGCGGTCGCGCTGTGCTGGATGCAGCGTTCCCAGGCGCGAACGAATTCGTTCTGCTGCCTGCAGGGCGCGAAAATCTGCTGCCAGATCATCGCCTGGGCGCCGATATCATCGGCTGCCGGCAGAGCTTTGCAGCGCTGCTCAATCAGCAGCCAGGCGATGGCTGTGGCATAGCGCAGGTTGACCGTCAGTTCGAAATGCGGCGCGCCTAGGAATGCATGCTGGCTGGCCAAGCCCCGGACTCGGCTGGCCAAGTCCGGGTCGACTGCCAGGTAGTGGTCCCAGAGTTGCTGGTGGTGAGCGGCTGAAATCCGATACAGGCCATAGCCGCTGTGGTTGTCGAGTTCTGCGCCCAGGGACGTCTGGCAGGCGGCAACGCCCAGTAGCAGGGCTTCTGCGGCAACGCATTGGCAGTTCAAATACATCAAGGTCGGGCGGATAACGTGCTGGTTCAGGTCACTGGCGGCGATTCCCATACGAGCCTCTACACAGAGGTGACCGGTGGGGGAGGGGGCTGGCGGCAGAATTAAAGCTGCCTTACGCGTCGATGCTCTGGTGTGATAATCGATAAATCCCACTGGGAGCGGATCTTAGCCGCTCAAATTGAAGCGTAGTGGGATATTCATGCAGTAAAGGGCTGTTTTTAAATCGTTTGAAGATTTGGCGCGGCCTGCATAGATCGAATTGGAACTGCAGCCACGGTTGAAACTTCGCATCGACCTGATTGACACCGCTGCGTCGGCTTCGGCAGTATCAGGCCCATATCGTCCTGCCGAGCTGTCCATGTTCATCATCTCCCTGCCCACGTGCCCCAATCCTGGCCTTGTCGCCATGGATGCGTGCGTGTGCCTGGACGCTGGCAAGTCGAAGAAACAGTCGCTCATTTGACCGGGGCGCGCTGTCCCGTCAGATGGGCTGACAGGACAGAGGCGCAGAGTCGAAGCATCCCTTCGCTACACTCCCTTCCCGCACTCCATCGACGGTGACCAGACGGTCTACACCGAGGAGTTGCAAGCATGTCTACATTTTCCGGTATCTGGGTTGCGTTGGTAACGCCGTTTCGCGGCGGGCAGGTGGATCTGCCGGCATTGCGATCCTTGGCGGCGCATTTGATCGAAAGCGGTGCGGCCGGGCTGGTGGTCTGCGGCACCAGCGGCGAGGCGGCAGCCCTGGATGAGCAGGAGCAGTTGGCGGTGCTGGATGCCGTGCTCGAGGTGGTGCCGGCCAGCCGCGTGGTGATGGGTCTTGCCGGCAACAACCAGGCGGCAGTGCTGGCCCGCCTGCAGCGGATCCAGCGCCGCCCGCTGGCCGGCATTCTGGTACCGGCGCCGTACTACATAAGGCCGTCGCAAGACGGTTTGCAGGCGTTCTTCCTGGCTCTCGCCGAGGCCTCGCGGCTGCCCATCATTCTTTACGATATTCCTTATCGCAGCTCTGTGACCCTGGAACTGCAGACCCTGCGGCAACTGGCCCGGCACCCGCGCATCGTGGCGATCAAGGACTGCGGTGGTGACGTGCGCAAGACCCAGGCGCTGATCGCCGATGGCCAGCTCGATGTGCTCACCGGCGAGGACGAGCAGATCTTCGCCACCCTGTGCCTGGGCGGCAGCGGCGCCATTTCCGCAGCCGCGCACCTGCGTACCGCCGACTTCGCCAGGGTAGTCAGCCTGCTGCGCGAGGGTGACCTGTTTGCCGGGCGTACGCTGTTCCGTGAGCTGTTGCCGTGGATACGCCTGGCCTTCAGCGAGCCAAATCCCGCGCCGGTCAAGGCCGCGTTGGCATTGCAGGGCATGATCGCCGATGAACTGCGCGAACCCATGCTGTGCGTTTCCGATGGCTTGCGGGCGCAACTGCGCAATGAGTTGCCATGAGCGCACGGCAGAGGCTCACGGGATATACTGCGCGGCAATCTTTACGGGAGAGCCGCGTGACCATCGAAATTGTCTGGATTCGAGACGACGCCAGCCTGGCAGCGCAGTGCGCTGTCTGGCGCAAACAGCCCTTCGTGGCGCTGGACACCGAGTTCATGCGTGTCGATACCTTCTACCCGATCGCCGGTCTGCTGCAGGTCAGCGAGGGCGAGCGTGCCTACCTGATCGACCCCTTGCTGATCGGCGATTGGGCACCGTTCGCCGCATTCCTCGAAGACCCGCAGGTGGTCAAGGTAGTGCACGCCTGCAGCGAGGATCTGGAGGTGTTCCTGCGCCTGACCGGCAGCCTGCCGGCACCGCTGTTCGACTCGCAACTGGCCGCCGGCTACCTCAATCTCGGCTTCTCCATGGGCTATTCGCGCCTGGTGCAGGCCGTGCTGGAGATCGAACTGCCCAAGGGTGAGACCCGCTCCGACTGGTTGCAGCGCCCGTTGTCCGAGACCCAGGTCAGCTACGCCGCCGAAGACGTCGTGCACCTGGCCGAACTCTATCGTCGCCTGCAGGCCAGGCTGTCCGCCGAGAAGAACGCCTGGGTGCTCGAGGACGGCGCTGAGCTGGCCGCCGGGTTGCGCCGCGAGACCTCGCCCGAGGACGCCTACCGCGAAGCCAAGCTGGCCTGGAAGCTGTCCCGCGCGCAACTGGCCGTATTGCGTTCGCTGTGTGCCTGGCGTGAACGTCAGGCGCGGGCGCGCAATCAGCCGCGCAACCGTATCCTGCGCGAGCATTCGCTATGGCCGCTGGCGCGCCATCAGCCGAACGATCTGGTCAGCCTGGCGCGCATCGAGGACATGCACCCGAAAACCGTGCGCCAGGATGGCGAGACCATCCTGCAATTGATCCGCGAGGCCGCCGCACTGTCACCGGCCGAGTGGCCGCCGGCAATGCCCGAGCCGTTGCCGATCGAAGCCTCGGGGCTGCTCAAGAAGCTGCGCGCGATCGGCCAGCGTGAAGGCGAGCGCCTGGGAATCGTCCCCGAGCTGATGCTGCGCAAGAAAACCCTCGAGGCGCTGCTCAAGAGCGGCTATCCGAACGGCCCCTACCGCCTCCCCGACAGCCTGCGCGGCTGGCGGCGTGAATTGATGGGCCAGGCGTTGCTCGATTGCCTGGCCGATGAAGGAGAAGCTGCTTGAAACGTATCTGCTCGATCTACCGCAGCCCGCGCAAGCACGAGATGTACCTCTACGTGCTGCGTGCCGATGCGCTGAGCCGGGTGCCCGAGCCACTGCTGGGTGCCTTCGGCGCGCCCGTGCATGCCTTCGACATGGTGCTCACGCCCGAGCGCACCCTGGCCCGCGAGGACATCACCAAGGTGCTGGAGAACCTCGACAACCAGGGCTATCACCTGCAGATGCCGCCGCCGGAAGAGGATTACATCCAGCATCTTCCCGAGGAACTGTTGCGCCGTAACGATCCGGTCTGAGGGGAGAGCGATGCCATGCGTGTACTGATCGCCGAGCAGGATCACGCCGAGTACCAGCGATTGCTGCAGCAAGCTGCGCCACAGCTCGAACTCGTCGTGGGCGAGGGCGCGGCGCTAGCCGAACAGGCCGCCCGTTGCCCGATCTGGCTGGGCGAGCCCGACCTGTTCGCCAGCGTGCTGCGCGCCGGCCACAAGCCGGCCTGGCTGCAGTCGACCTGGGCAGGTATTACACCGCTGCTGGCGGACGACCTGCCCCGCGATTATCGGCTCACTAGAGCGATCGGCGTGTTCGGGCAGATCATGGCCGAGTACGTGCTGTGCCATATGCTCGCCCATGAGCGCGAGCTGGTCGCCCGCCAGCAGGCGCAGCGTGAGCAGCGCTGGGATGGCCGCCTGCCGGGCAGCCTGGCCGGGCGCCGGGTGCTGATCGTCGGCACCGGTGAAATCGGCGCAGCGGTCGCCCGCTTTCTGCAGCCGTTCAACGTCGAATTGAGCGGCGTTGCCAGCAGCCCGCGAACCCTTGCGCCGTTCACGGAAGTGGCCGCGCTCGGCGAATTGCCTCGGCTGGTGGCCCAGGCCGATTACGTCGTCAACCTGCTGCCCAATACGCCCGCGACCCGGGATATCTATGACGCCGCCTTGCTGGCTCGCTTCAAGCCCTCGGCGGTACTGATCAACGCCGGGCGTGGTACGTCGGTGGTCGATGAGGATCTGGTCGCCGTGCTGGCTGCTGGCCAACTGGCCGCGGCGGTGATCGATGTCTGCCGCGAAGAACCGCTGCCGCCCGGCCATCCATTCTGGACCGCGCGCAACCTGACGTTGACCGGGCACAGCGCGGCGCCGACCCTGCCGCACCTGCTGGTCGAGTTGTTCCTGGCCAACCTGCAGCGTTATCAGGCCGGTGCCGAGCTGCACGGTCTGGTGGATTTCGCCCGCGGCTACTGAGCGCGCCGTCGCGCGCGGCTTGTACTGTGCGGTCGGCAGACCTAGACTGCCGGCCTTTTCGTTTCCTCCCTGCAAGCTCGACCATGGCCGCACCTGCGCATCCCTTCTGGCAACACAAGACCCTCGAGCAGCTCGATCACCAGGAGTGGGAGTCGCTGTGCGACGGCTGCGGGCTGTGCTGCCTGCAGAAGCTGGAGGACGAGGACGACGGCGCGGTGTACTACACGCGCATCGCCTGCAAGCTGCTCGATCTGCAGAGCTGCCGCTGCAGCGACTACCCGAATCGCAAGACCTTCGTGCCCGACTGCATCCAGCTTACCCCGGCCCAGGCCGACCAGTTCCAGTGGCTGCCGCCAACCTGCGGTTACCGGCTGGTCAGCGAGGGCAAGGACCTGCCGTCCTGGCATCATCTGGTATGCGGCGACCCCGATGCCGTGCACCGCGAGCGCATTTCCCAGGCCGGGCGCATGCTCAGTGAGAACGCCGTGGCCGAGGATGATTGGGAAGATCACCTGATCTTTCGCGCTGGCTGAGTGTCTGTGATGAGCCGTTAAGGCTCGTTTAAGCGCGCTGGTGTTTGATGACCCCGTTGCGCATAGTCTTTTGTGCGCTGATCCCCGTGACGTATCGCTTGTCCGTTCTGGAGTCTCCCGTATGTCGATTCGCTGCCTGCTGCTGTCCGCTGTTCTGTTGAGTACCGGCACACCCTTGTGGGCCGCCGAAAAGGTCGATCTGGATTACAAGGTCAAATTCCTGCCGCAGAGCGACGAGGCAGAAGTGAGCATCACCCTGGAAAAGGGCGAGCGTGTGCGCGGGCTAAATTTCAACCTCGGCGACGAGGGTTATTACAGCGACTTCAAGGCCGATGGCGAGTGGAAGCCGGAAGGCGATGACCGCGGCCTGTGGGTGCCGGCCAAGGGCAAGAGCACGCTGAGCTACAAGGTGCGTGTCGATCATCCGCGCGGGGAAGGGCGTTTCGATGCGCGCATGACCGAGGACTGGGCACTGCTGCGCGGTGATGATTTGATTCCCAGCGCGGTACTCAATCAGGTCGACGGCACCGATCTGGTCGCGCGCCTGGAGTTCGACCTGCCCAAGGGTTGGCGCAGCGTCGAGACCGGCTGGCCGCGAGTCGGCAAGAACAAGTTTCGCATCGACAACCCGCAGCGCAAGTTCGACCGGCCTACGGGCTGGATCCTGGCTGGCAAGATCGGCACCCGCCGCGCCAAGCTCGGCGAAACCCAGGTGACCGTCGCCGCACCGGTGGGCGAGGGCATGCGCCGGATGGATGCGCTGACCCTGCTGACCTTCGTCTGGCCGGAAATGCAGGCAGTATTCCCGCGCGACCCCGCCAAGCTGCTGGTGGTCGGCGCCGGTGACCCGATGTGGCGCGGTGGCCTGTCGGCGCCCAATTCCTATTTCATGCATGCCGACCGCCCATTGGTCAGCGAGAACGGCACCAGCTCCCTGGTGCACGAGCTGGTGCACGTGTTCAGCCGCATCAGCGACACCGACAAGAGCGACTGGATCAGCGAAGGCATCGCCGAGTACTACGCTATTGAGGTGATGCGTCGCGCCGGTGGGCTGAGCGAAGACCGCTACCAGAAAGTCCGCGAGCACCTGATCAAATGGAGCAAGCCGGTCAAGTCGCTGCGTACCGAAACCTCCACCGGGCCAGTTACCGCCCGGGCAGTACTGCTGCTGCAGGAGCTCGACCGTGAGATTCGCCAGGCGACCAAGGATGGCCAGCAGCGCTCCCTCGACGACGTGGCCCGCGGCCTGATGCGCCTGGACAAGGCCAGCACCAAGGACTTTATCGAAATTACCGAAAACGTCATGGGCCGCAGCTCCAAGGTGCTGGATACCCGGCTGCTGCGCTGATCCTTTAGGCCATCGCGCAGATGATGCGCGGTGGTCGATCCCTCCCCAGCCCTATGCATGATCTCTGTACGCATAGGCGCTTCTGCTCTCGAAAACTTCGCGTTCCAGCCCTGGATCTGCATCTCAGTGCGCTGAAAAACTGTTGGTTCCTGCATTAAAACCCACACATCTCTAGATTTATCTATTTTTTTGATCTTTATTTTCGTGCCTAAAATGCCCGGTATGCAGCCGTTTAGGGCATGTTTAAAAGAATAAAGTCTTTTATTTACAAATGGTTATATAGATATCAATGGAGTCGATCTTTACTATTTGCGCGATCAAGTTTTTGATCAAATTTTCTTGAGTAACATGAGCTCCATACCCACTTACGTCCTCCCAAGGAGCTCACCATGAAAACTGAATTTATCGCCAGCCTGTTCATCGCCACCCTTGCCAGCGCTGCATTCGCACTGCCCCAAGGCCCGGTAGACGCCAACACTTCGCACTCGATCAGCACTCAGAAAGTGGCCGAAGACGGTTACAAGCGCACCGGCGGCAAGATTGCTGAAAGCGGTTACGAGCATGTAGGCGGCAAACTGGTCGCTGAAGATGGCTACGAGCGTACCGGTGGCAAGATCGCTGAAAGCGGTTACGAGCATGTAGGCGGCAAACTGGTCTCCGAAGATGGCTATGAGCGTACCGGTGGCAAGATCGCTGAAAGCGGTTACGAGCATGTAGGCGGCAAACAGGTCGCCGAAGATGGCTACGAGCGTACCGGTGGCAAGATCGCTGAAAGCGGTTACGAGCATGTAGGCGGCAAACTGGTTGCCGAAGATGGCTACGAGCGTACCGGTGGCAAGATCGCTGAAAGCGGTTACGAGCATGTAGGCGGCAAACTGGTTGCCGAAGATGGTTACAGCCGCACCGGTGGCGAGGCCGAAATGTCCTGATCGGTCAGCCCTGAAACAAAGCCCGGCATCGTCCGGGCTTTATTTTGCCTGCGATTTGACTCAGTACTTGGCGCCGGTGCGGGTGTTGTTGCCTTTGGCCAGGCGGTCGTAGAGCACCACGTTGACCGTGGCCGCCAGGTTCATGCAGCCCTCGGTGGGGATGTAGACCACTTCTTCGCACCAGTCGCGGATGCTCTTGTCGAGCGAGCCGTCTTCGGGGCCGAAGATATAGAAGGCACGATCCGGATGCGTGTAGGTGGGCAGGGGGCGGGCGCCATCGACCAGTTCCACGGCGACCGGCGTGCAGCCCAAGGGGATGACTTTCTGCAGGTCATCTATGCCGATCAGCGGAATATCCAGGTGCACACGCTTGGTGTCGGTGACGAAGTCGCGGGCGCGCTCATAGCGTTTGCCGGTGTAGAAGACCGACGCCACGCCGTAGCAGCCGGCGGCGCGCATCACGGCGCCGACGTTTTCCGGCGATTTCGGATTGTAGAGACCGATGCAGCTGTATCGTTTGTTGCCCACGGACCAGGCCTCGAGAAAAGGGCCGGCATTATACGGTTTGTGGGCTTTATACGCTTCTCAGGACTTTTTCTGCAGCAGCTCGGCCAGGTTGGCGAAAGCCTTGTGGGTAGTCTTCGGTCCGGTCTGGCTGGCCGTGGAGCCTTCACTGAAATACTGCTGATCGGTATAGCGGGCGTGTTCGTTGTCGTGACAGAACAGGCACAACAGCTCCCAGTTGGAGCCGTCCTGGGGGTTGTTGTCGTGGTTGTGGTCACGGTGGTGCACGGTCAGCTCGCTCAGGCGTTTGCCGGAGAATTCGCGGGCGCAGCGGCCACAGACGTGAGGGTACATGCGCAGCGCCTTGTCCCGGTAGCCTTCTTCACGGCTGCGCTGCGCTTCGGCGAGAATGCGGTCGAGCTTGGAGGTCGGCGTGGTTGGGCTGCTCATGATCGTTCCTGGCTGGCGTTTGGCGCAGTATATAGTTGGGGCTGTGCAATCAGTCTGCACTTTCCGTCGGCGGCCAATGCCCAACGCAGCACGTTCCACTTTTTGGAGTACAGACCATGCGCACCCCGTCACTCGTGCTGATCAGCCTGCTGTCGATGGCCGGCATTGCCCAGGCGCAGCAGCCTCAGTCGGCACCACCCGAGCCGGCTGGCGCCACTCAGACGCCGCAGGTACCGGACCCTTCCAAGGTCGACCCCGATACCCCGCCGGTGATTCGTGACGGGCGCGACAACGACGGCTCCACCGAAGCGGCCGATGACGCTTCCGAGGACCCGCATGAGCTGATCCCCGAGCAGCCAGGCGAGCAGGTTCCTGACTGACGCCGTCCGCTGCGATCACCCGCTATCAGCCTGCCGCGCTTATGCCGAGCACCTTGAAGATGAAGGCGTATTCCAGGGCCACATCGCGAATGGCCTGGTAGCGGCCGCTCATGCCGCCGTGGCCGGCTTCGAGGTCGGTCTTGAGCAGCAGCAGGTTGTTGTCGGTCTTCAGCTCACGCAGCCGCGCCACCCATTTGGCGGCCTCCCAGTATTGCACGCGGCTATCGTTGTAGCCGGCCACGGCGAGGATCGCCGGATAGCGCTGTGCCTTTACATTTTCGTAAGGGGCGTAGCCTTTGATCCGCGCGTGCACCTCGGGCTCGTTGGGGTCGCCCCATTCGTCGTACTCGGTGACCGTCAGCGGGAGTTCCGGGTTGAGCATGGTGTTGAGCACGTCGACGAAGGGCACCTCTGCGATGGCGGCGGCGAACAGCTCCGGGCGCAGGTTGAGCGTGGCGCCGATCAGCAGACCACCGGCGCTGCCGCCGCTGATCACCAGCTGCGAGGCGCTGGTGAAGTCCTTGGCGATCAGGTGTTCGGCGCAGGCGATGAAATCGCTGAAGCTGTTTTGCTTGTAGGCGAGTTTGCCAGCGCGATACCAGGCTTCGCCCAGTTCACCGCCACCGCGCACATGGGCGATGGCGAACACCACGCCGCGGTCGAGCAGGCTCAGCCGTGCGTGGGAAAACCAGGGGTCGAGGCTTTCGCCGTAGGCGCCATAGCCATATAGATAAAGTGGCGCTGCCTGGCCCAGGGCATCACGGCGCGCCACCAGGCTGATCGGTACCTGGGTGCCGTCCGGCGCGGTCGCCCATAGACGTTGGTTTAGGTAATCGTCGGCATCGAAGTCGCCAAGTACCGGTGTTTCCTTGAGCACCTTCTGGGTACCGTCAGCCAGGTTTAGTTCGCGGATCTGCGCCGGGCGATTGAGCGCCTCGTAGCGCAGGCGAATCACCGGGCTGCTGAACTCCAGGCTGTCCTGCACGTACAGGCTGTAAGCCGCATCCGGCAGGCTGACGCGGTAGCCGGCCATGCCCTGCGGACGTACGTCGATCACCGGCAAGCCGCCTTCGCGCAGGCTGAGTACCAGCGCCGACTCCGCCAGGCTGACCCCTTCGAGCATGACGTGTTCGTCGTGCGCCACCAGTTCCTGCCAGTGAGGCCGGCTGGGCTGCTCGGGCGCTGCGCTGTACAGCGCGAAGTTGATGCCGCTCTGGTTGCTGCGAATCAGCCAGGCCCACTGGCCGTCCAGCTTGCCGTGGTCGGCGTAGTACTCGTGGCCTTCCTCGCGCGGTGCCAGGCACTGAAAGGCCCGGTCGGGGCTTTCGGCATCGACAACCCAGCATTCCGTGGTGGTCTTGCTGCCCAGCAGTAGCACCAGCTGGCGCTCGGAGCTGCTGCGATAGCAGCTGAGAAAGAAACGCTCGTCGGCTTCGTGGAAAACCTGGCTGCTGCGCGCATCGCCCAGGCGAAAACGATGCAGGGTGGCAGGGCGGTGGGTGTCATCCAGTTCGCCGTAGAACAAGGTCTGGCTGTCGTTGGCCCAGGTCATGCTGCCGTCGCAGTTCTCGAACGGCAGCTCGGTGATGGTGCCGCTAGCCAGCTCCTTGACGAACAGCCGATAGATCTCGTCGCCGCTGGTGTCCAGGCTGTAGGCCAGGCGCTGCTGGTCTGGGCTGATGCTGAAGGCGCCCAGGGACAGAAAGCCGCCCGCGGCAATCTCGTTGGGATCCAGCAGCAGTTGCTCGGCCTTTTCATCGATAGCCAAACTGTCATCGGTCGGGCGAGGGCAGCGATAGTGGCGCGGGTAGTCATCGCCTGCCGTGGTGCGTTGGTAATAGAGGTAGTCGCCCCAGGGCGTGGGCAGCGACAGGTCCGTTTCGCGGATGCGCGCCTTGATTTCCTGGAACAGCTGCTCGCGCAGCGGCAGGTCGTCCAGCTGGCTTTCCAGGTAGGCGTTCTCGGCACGCAGGTGTTCCAGTACCTCGTCGCTATCGCGTGCTTCCAGCCAGTTATAGGGATCGGCGCCAGAGGCCTTGCGGGCGATGGGGGCGGTGGTCATGAGTGTCTCCAGAGCGCGGGGCGACCTTGGGGCGTTTCCAAAAACTGCTGCGACTGGTTTTTAGGAAGGCTGCGAAGGCGCCGAACCGGGTAAAAGCCGTTATCATAAGCGCCTTTGTCGTCTGGCGACCGCGTAAATGCGCTGCCGCCTGCGCGAGCCCAGTCAAGCCAGGGAACACCGCCCTCATGATCGAAAACGACTATCTCCTCGCCTGGGGCGCCTACGCGATTGCCGCACTGGGCTGCCTGCTGGTGTGGTTCAAGCTGACCAGCTGGATGTGGCGCTACCTGCGCGAGCCGCTGCGCGTGCTGGTGGCGATCCTTCTGTTTTGCCCGACCATCGTCGACCCGGCCAAGGATCTGTTCGCCCCGGCCGTGGCGATCGTCGCCCTCGATCTGCTGTTCAAGGTCGGCAGCAATGCCTGGCGCGCCGTGGCGGATTTGGCCATGTACGGGATGATCGCCTTTGCCGTCTACCTGGTATTCGTAGCCATTCGCTGGCCGTTCTTGAGCCGCGCCAAGGCGCGCAAGGCGGCGCGCGAAGAGCAGCAGGGCGAAGACAGCGACCTGACCCTGCGCGAGCGCCTGCAGCAGGAGCAAGAACCCACTTATTCGGCGCCACGCAGCGGCCGCGGCGCGCGCGTCGAACCGCGTTTGTAAGCCTGACCAGTCGGGAGCCCGGCCATGTGCGAATTGCTCGGCATGAGTGCCAACGTCCCTACCGATATCGTTTTCAGCTTTACCGGGCTGATGCAGCGGGGCGGACGTACCGGGCCGCATCGTGATGGCTGGGGCATCGGCTTCTATGAAGGGCGCGGCCTGCGCCTGTTTCAGGATCCGCGGGCGAGCAGCGAGTCGGAAGTGGCGCAGCTGGTGCAGCGTTACCCGATCAAGAGCGAAGTGGTGATCGGACATATTCGCCAGGCCAACGTCGGCCGGGTGTGCCTGGCCAACACCCATCCCTTCGTGCGTGAGCTGTGGGGGCGCAACTGGTGCTTCGCCCATAACGGTCAACTGGCCGACTTCCGCCCGGCCCTGAGCTTCTACCGTGCGGTGGGCGACACCGACAGCGAGTCGGCCTTCTGCGACTTGCTCAACCGTATTCGTACCAGCTTCCCGGAAGCCGTGCCGGTCGAGGTGCTGTTGCCTGAACTTGTCGCGGCCTGCGCGGCCTATCGACAGCATGGCGTGTTCAACTGCCTGCTCAGCGATGGCGACTGGCTGTTCAGCTTCTGCTCCACCAAGCTGGCGCACATCACCCGGCGTGCGCCGTTCGGCCCTGCGCACTTGCGTGACGCCGACATGAGCGTGGATTTTCACGCAGAAACCACGCCCGATGACGTAGTTTCGGTGCTGGCCACCGAGCCGTTGACCGACAACGAAGCCTGGTCGGTCTACCAGCCGGGTGAATGGCGTTTGTGGCGCGCGGGCGAGTGCATCGCCCAAGGCCTGAGCAACTGACAGATGTCCCGCGTGGCGGGGCCGCGAGGGAAGGATGATTCGAAGTTATCTGCGTCTGGCGTTGTTCGCCCTCGGCCTGTTGCTCGGCGTTCAGATACCGGGGTTCATCGATGATTACGCCAAGCGCGTAGAGGCCCATCGACTGGAGTCCGAGCAGAGCCTGAGCGGCTTTCGCGACACTGCCCGGCGCTTCTTCAATGGCGACTTGCAGCGACTGGTCGGCCACTACCGCAATAGCAGCGACCCGGTGATGCAAAGCGATGCGCGCAGCGTCGGCCTGCTGGTCGAACGCTCGGCGCTGCTGGAGCAGGAGTCCCTGGCCATGCAGGGGCCGTGGTATCGACAGGTTTGGCACCTGGCGACCGCGGCCGACGCACAGTTGCTGGCGGAAACCCGCGCCGCTTATCGCTATCAGGTGCTCCTCGCGCCTGAAGCAATCGCCTGGGGTATCGCCTGCGCACTGTTCCTGGCCTGGATTGTGGAGAGCATTGTGCTGTTGCTGGTTCTGCCGTTTCGGCGCCGCGAGCGTCGCAGCGTGCCCGAGCGACAGACGCCGCGCATGCGCTAGTGCGTGCATGAACCCACCAAGCGATATTCGGTATTGCGCAAGTTGCGTGGCCTGGGTTGAGCGAAGCGGTACCCAGGTTGCCCATCTCCCGGGTGTCGCTGCGCTCGACCCGGGCCTCAGATGCGCAACTACTTGGCCAGAAAACGCATGCCGTCTTCCAAACCCTGCAGGGTCAGCGGGAACATCTGGTCGTTGATCAGATCGCGGACGATGCGCGTCGAGCTGGTGTAGTCCCAGGCTTCGCGCGGGTAGGGGTTGATCCAGATGAGCTTCTTGTAGGTTTCCATAAAGCGCTGCAGCCACAGGTAACCCGCTTCCTCGTTCCAGTGCTCGACGCTGCCGCCAGGCTGGGTGATCTCGTAGGGCGCCATGGCCGCGTCACCGATAAACACCACCTTGTAGTCGGCGCCGTACTTGTGCAGCAGGTCGTGGGTGGACACCCGCTCGGACGTGCGGCGCAGGTTGTTCTTCCACACCGATTCGTACACGCAGTTATGGAAGTAGAAATACTCCATGTGCTTGAACTCGGTACGGCAGGCCGAGAACAGCTCCTCGCAGACCTTCACGTGAGCGTCCATCGAACCGCCAATATCGAAGAGCAACAGCAGTTTGACCGTGTTGCGACGCTCCGGGCGCATCTGAATGTTCAAGAGGCCGCCGTCGCGGGCGGTGTGGTCGATGGTGCCGTCCAGGTCCAGCTCGTCCTGGGCGCCCTGGCGGGCGAACTTGCGCAGGCGGCGCAGTGCGACCTTGATGTTGCGCGTGCCGATCTCCACCGAGTCGTCGAGGTTCTTGTACTCGCGCTGGTCCCACACCTTGACCGCCTTGCCCTGGCGCTTGCCGGCATCGCCGACGCGGATGCCTTCCGGGTTGTAGCCGCCCGAGCCGAAGGGGCTGGTGCCGCCGGTGCCGATCCATTTATTGCCGCCAGCGTGGCGTTCCTTCTGTTCTTCCAGGCGCTTCTTGAACTCCTCGATCAGCTTGTCGAGACCGCCAAGCGACTGGATCTGCGCGCGTTCCTCGTCGGTCAGTGAACGCTCGAATTCCTTGCGCAGCCACTCTTCGGGAATCAACGCTTCGAGGTGCTGATCGAGGTTCTGCAAACCGTCGAAGTAGGCGGAAAAGGCCCGGTCGAACTTGTCGAAGTGCCGCTCGTCCTTCACCAGAATGGCACGAGCCAGGTAATAGAACTCGTCCATGTCGGCGAACACGACCTTGTGCTCGAGCGCACTGATCAGGTCTAGCAACTCGCGCAGGGACACCGGCACCTTGGCCGCGCGCATTTCGTTGAACAGGTTGAGCAGCATGGCGCGTCCTCAGTGGCGGTCATCGACGGGCAGGCCGTCGTTGAGGCAGTACCAGTCGGCCTTCGAGCGGGTGTAGATGTGCTTCTGCTCGACCGTCGGCAGGGCCGTGTCCAGCGTGCCAAGCGCCACCGACACCCACTTGGGGTAAGGCTGCTCGGAAAACCATTGCAGGTTCGAGCCACAGCGCTGGCAGAAGGTACGGCTCACGCTCGGCGAAGAATTGAAGGTGCTGACAGATGCCTCACCTTCGGTGAAGCGAAAGTGTTCGCGGCGCACGTTGCCGTAGCTGGCTAATGCCGCGCCATGAGCTTTGCGGCACTGGCTGCAATGGCAATGACTGGCCGATTCGATGGGCGCGTCGATTTGGTATTTCACCGTGCCGCACAGGCAACTGCCGCTATGCATCAGCGGTTACCGCGACGTGCCATGAAGGCGAGACGCTCGAGCAACTGCACATCCTGCTCGTTCTTCACCAGGGCACCGGCCAGTGGCGGAATGGCCTTGGTCGGGTCGCGCTCGCGCAGCACCGCTTCGCCGATGTTGTCGGCCATCAGCAGCTTGAGCCAGTCGACCAGCTCGCTGGTCGAGGGTTTTTTCTTCAGGCCCGGCACCTTGCGCACGTCGAAGAACACGTCCAGCGCTTCGGCCACCAGGCTGTTGCTGATGCCGGGGTAGTGCACGTCGACGATCTTCTGTAGAGTCTGACGATCCGGAAAGGCGATGTAGTGGAAGAAGCAGCGGCGCAGGAAGGCGTCCGGCAGCTCCTTTTCGTTGTTCGAGGTGATGATGATGATCGGCCGGTGCCTGGCCTTGATCGTCTCGTCGGTTTCGTAAACGTAGAACTCCATCTTGTCGAGTTCTTGCAGCAGGTCGTTGGGAAACTCGATGTCGGCCTTGTCGATTTCGTCAATCAGCAGGACAACGCGCTCCTCGGCCTCGAAGGCCTCCCAGAGCTTGCCCTTCTTGATGTAGTTGCGAACGTCGTGAACCTTGTCGGCGCTCAGTTGCGAGTCGCGCAGGCGGCTTACCGCATCGTATTCGTAAAGGCCCTGGTGCGCCTTTGTGGTCGACTTGATGTGCCAGGTGATCAGCCGCGTGCCGAAGGATTCGGCCAGTTGCTCGGCGAGCAGGGTCTTGCCAGTGCCGGGCTCGCCCTTGACCAGCAACGGACGCTGCAGGGTGATGGCGGCATTGACCGCGAGCTTGAGGTCATCGGTGGCGACATAGTGCTCGGTGCCTTCGAACTTCATCGGGAATCCTCACGCGGGGCAGGCGAATGCGAAAGCGCCGACTATAGCTTGTGCAGCTTGTAACTGTGAACGCCGCCGAGGTATTCAGTCACTGAATGGACGGCTCACGGCTCTTCAGCGGCGTCCCGTTCGAAACCACTGTTGAAGGCCTGCACGAAGCCGTTGCGCAGGATGCCGATAAAGGCCTCGAAGGCGCTGACGTTTTGTTGCTTGGTGCTGCCACGCAGTTCCACACGGGTGGCGATCTGGTCACGCGGCTGATTGCGCAGCACCTTTTCACTGCCGGCGACCACCGCTTCCCAGATCGAGCGGAAAAAACCCTTGTTCTGGTTCTCTACGTCCTGCTGCCAGTCGAACACCTCGACGTTGCGCAGCAGTGGCTTGATGTAGCCGCTGAGCTGGGAGTCCTCGGCGAAGGCCTCGATGACGATATCGCCGGTGCCCGATTTGAAGTCGAACTTACCGTAGGCGTTGGCCAGGTCATTCAGGCGTGGCAGCTCGATGTTGGTGGCGCGCACGCGGAACTCGAAATCCTGGAAGTTGTGGAAAGGGTCGAACACGGCACTGGCTTCCAGCGGTGCCTGGTTCATCAGCTTGGCCTTGCCCTCGAAACGCGCGACGCGGTCGCCCTGTTCGTCCGCCACGTTGGTCAGGTTGTAGAAGCTGGCCTGGATGGCGTTGGCCTTTAGCTTCACCGGCGGCGAGGAATTGAAGTTGTAGAAACCCAGGGTGCCGTCGTTGATTCGCGCTTCGTTTAGGGTGATAGGCAACAGTTTGTTCAACTGTTCGCGCCAGTCGGTGCCTTCACCGGTCTGCGAATCCTCGCGGCTCTTGCCGTCGACGAAGTTGACCTCCGGGCGCTCGAATACCACCCGGGCGACCACGGCGCGTTTTTCCAGCAGTTCGTTCCAGCTCACCGAGATATCGATCTGCGGTGCGTCGACGAAAGGGACGGGGAGGTCCTGGTTGACCTTGACGATGCGCAAGCCGTTGATCCGATAGCCGCCGCGCCACAGTGCCACGTCGATGTCATCGATATGGCCGCGGTAGTCGCCCATTTCGGCCAGCTTTTCGTTCAGGTAGTCGCGCACCATGTAGGGCAGGGCGACGTGCACCGCCAGCAGCAGGGCAAGCAGGCCGAGGCAGATCCACAGGGGCAGGCTGTAGCGACGTTTCATCGGAGGTGTCCGGTTGCGCGGTGTGTGGAAGTGGACTGCCGCCGATCGGCCTGAGTTCGACTTTCCAGACGCTGGACGCGCCTGGGCTTGAGGCATAGGCTGACGGGCTCAGTCATGACAAGGAACCGGTATACCATGAGCCGCATTTACGCAGACAACGCCCAGGCTATCGGCAACACTCCGCTGGTGATGATCAACCGCCTCGGGCCCAAGGGCGTGACCATCCTGGCCAAGATCGAAGGCCGCAACCCGGCCTATTCGGTGAAGTGCCGGATCGGCGCCAACATGGTCTGGGACGCAGAGGCCCGCGGAGTGCTCAAGCCGGGCATGACCCTGGTCGAGCCGACCTCCGGCAACACCGGCATCGGCCTGGCCTTCGTCGCCGCCGCCCGTGGCTACAAACTGATGCTGACCATGCCGGCCTCCATGAGCCTGGAGCGCCGTAAGGTATTGAAGGCGCTGGGTGCCGAGCTGGTGCTGACCGAGCCGGCCAAGGGCATGAAGGGCGCCATCGAGAAAGCCGCCGAAATCGCCGCCTCCAACCCCGAGCTGTACTACATGCCCCAGCAGTTCGAGAACCCGGCCAACCCGGCGATCCACGAGAAAACCACCGGCCCGGAAATCTGGAACGACACCGAGGGCGCCATCGATGTGCTGGTGTCCGGCGTCGGCACCGGTGGCACCATCACCGGCATCTCCCGCTACATCAAGCAGACCCAGGGCAAGGCGATCCTGTCCGTGGCGGTCGAGCCGGTTTCTTCGCCGGTGATCAGCCAGACCATCGCCGGAGATGAAGTCAAACCCAGCCCGCACAAGATCCAGGGCATCGGCGCCGGCTTCGTGCCGAAGAACCTCGATCTGTCGCTGGTCGACCGCGTCGAGCAGGTCACCGACGAAGACGCCAAGGCCATGGCCCTGCGCCTGATGCGTGAAGAAGGCATTCTCTGCGGGATTTCCTGCGGCGCGGCGATGGCCGCAGCGGTACGCCTGGCCGAACAGCCGGAGATGCAGGGCAAGACCCTCGTGGTGATCCTGCCCGATTCCGGCGAGCGCTACCTGACCAGCATGCTGTTCAGCGACCTGTTCACCGAGCAGGAACTGCAGCAGTAGATTTGCACGACCAGATCGTTCCCGATGCTCTGCGCGGGAACGCCTTAAGGGACGTCAGGTGATCTGCCAATTGGTGGGCTGAAGCCCACCCTACGCGGTACATGCAGTTGTAGGGTGGGCTTCAGCCCACCAAAAGCGAGCCTGCATCAAGCCGGCACCTTCGCTCCAGGTCGAACCACCAACCACAACGCGATAGCGATCAGCACGCCGCCGTACAGATGCGCCCAGGACAACGGCTCGCCGAGCAGCAGCGCGCCCCACAGCACGCCAAAGATCGGGATCAGAAAGGTGGTGGTCGATGCCTTGATCGGCCCGATGTCGTTGAGCAGGCGGAAATACAGCACATAGGCGAACGCCGTGCAGCCCAGCCCCAAGCCCAGCAGCGATGCCCATTCCAGCCAGCCGCCCCAGCTGGTTGGCGCTCCCAAGGCCAGTGAGCCGGCGAACAGCGGCAACAGGAACAGGCTGGCGCCCAACAAGCTGCCGAACGCGGTGAGTCGGTTATCCAGCCGGCCTGCGATCCAGCGCCGGGTCAGAAAACCGGCCACGCCATAGCAGGCTGTCGCCAGCAAGCAGGCGAAGGCGCCCAGCAGCAAGCCCATGTCCAGTTCCGCCGGCCCGCTGCGGGTCAGCACGGCGACGCCGAACAGGCCCAGGGCGACACCCGCCGCGCGGCTCATCGTCATCGCTTCGGCGAAGAACAAGGCACCGATCAGCACGCCCATCATCGGCGTGGTGGCATTGATGATCGCCGAGTAACCCGCCGGCAGCACCAGCGCCGCCATGCTGTACATGGCCGAGGGGATGCCGGCATTGATCACGCCGAGTACCAGACAAAAGCCAAGTTTGCCGTGAAAGTCCCATTTCACCCGCATCAGCAGCAGGATTGCCAGCAGGCCGAGCATGGCGATGGAGGCGCGAAAGAAGGCGGTCGGCATACTGCCAATCACTGGCGCGACGATACGCATGAACAGGAAGCTGGCCCCCCAGATTGCAGCGAGCAGCAAGAGGCGCAGCATGTCGGCAGGGCGCACGGCGGGCTCCAGTCATCTAAAGAAGGGCGGCAGTGTTGCTGGATGATGCACGCAAGGCAAGCTCACCGTCCGCCGGTATAGGCTTACCGTCGCAATGCGCGGCGTGCCCATGGTCGCGTGCTCGAGGCGCCCGGGACTCACTATTGTTTGAACGACGGCGCAGGCCTGCAGGTCGCACCTCAGGCCTGCACCGGTCACAATGGCGGGCTTTGCGACCGCGTGGCTGAGCTGGCCAGCGGTCAGTCTCCCGCTTGCCTGGGCCACTCGATCCGGGTGGCTGCGCCACGGGGCGCCGAGTCGAACTATGAAAGGATCTTCCAATGAGCTGTAGCCCCCCATCGCGCCCCTTCGAACTCTCCCACCTGAGCCGCGCCATCCTGTTATGTGGCTGTGCGGCGGCGGGCACTGCGCAGGCGCAGGAGGCGACCGATACGCTGGTGCTTGAGCCCAGCGTGGTCAGCGGCTCGCGCAGCGAGGCGCAGAGCTTCGACCTGCCGTTTTCGGTGGACAGCATCGACCGCGAACAGATCAGTGACGGTCAGCTGGGCATCAACGCCTCGGAAGTGCTGACGCGGGTGCCCGGGCTGGTGGTGCAGAACCGCCAGAACTACGCGCAGGATCTGCAGATATCGTCCCGAGGCTTCGGGGCGCGCTCGGCCTTTGGCGTGCGGGGGCTGAAGCTGATCACCGATGGCATTCCCGCCAGCACCCCGGACGGGCAGGGCCAGGCGGCGACCTTCAACCTCGACACCGCCGAACGCATCGAAGTGCTGCGCGGGCCGGCTTCCACGTTGTACGGCAGCAACGCCGGTGGGGTGATCCAGGTGTTCTCACGCGATGGTGCGGGTCGCCCGCGTATCGGCGCCGAGACGCTGATTGGCAGCGACGGCCTGAGCCGCAATCACCTCACCGCCGAAGGCGAAGCTGACGGCGTGGGCTTCGTGCTCGACGCCTCGCGCATGGACACCGACGGCTATCGCGACCACAGCGCCGCGCGCCGTGACCAGACCTTCGCCAAGCTCAATTTCAAGCCCGATGAAGACAGCAAGCTGGCGCTGATCTATAGCAGCCTGGAGCAGAACGGCACCCAGGATCCGCTGGGGCAGGCGTGGGAGGCTTATAAGGCGGATCCAAGATCGGTAACCGCGAACGCGTTGGCGTACAACACCCGCAAAAGCATTGATCACCAACAGTTGGGGGCGAATTACGAGCGCTACTTTGGCGACGCTACTTTGCAGCTAACGGCTTATGCTGGTAAGCGCAGCGTTACCCAATACCTTTCGATTCCCAAATACACACCAGGAGGAACCCTAACTCCGTCGAATAATCTCCGTGGCGGTGGGGTTGTGGACTTCGACAGGGATTTTCATGGCGGCAGTGTTCGTTGGCTCCAACCTGTAAATGGAGTCGCGGGGGACCTTCAGCTGGTATTTGGCCTCGACTATGACCAAAGCCGTGATGATCGACGTGGTTATCAAAACTATGTGGGCGATCAGCTTGGGATTAAGGGGGAGTTACGTCGCGACGAGATCGATACGATGACCAGCTTGGATCCTTATGCCCAGGCTACCTGGACAATAGGTAACTGGACACTGCAGGGCGGGCTTCGTTACAGCACAGTAGAAGTTGATATCGATGATAAATACATCACTCCTACTAACTTGGATGACAGCGGTAACAAGCGGTTTAGCAAGGCCACTCCTTCGGTCAGCGTTGGTTATGCTTTTACCCCAAATCTCAACGGCTACGTCAGTGTGGGTAAGGGTTTTGAGACGCCGACTCAAGGTGAATTGGCCTACTCGCCAGATGCCGCTGGAGTTGGCGTGAATTATGGGCTGAGACCATCGGAAAGTACTCAATACGAGATCGGGTTGAAGGCGCGCATTGCTGAAACGACTCGAATCAACGCCGCCATCTTTCAGATCAACACCGAGGATGAGATAGTCGTAGCGGGCAGCAATGGTGGCCGCACCAGCTACCAGAACGCCGGCAAGACCCTGCGGCGCGGTTTCGAGCTAGGCGTCGAAAGCCAGTTCACCGAACAATGGTCGGCTGCGTTGGCCTACACCTACCTGGCCGCAACTTATGATTCGCGCTTCGTCGCCGGCAACAACAGCATCGATAAAGGCAACGATTTGCCCGGCGTACCTCGCACCACGCTATTCGGCGAGCTGGCCTGGAAGCCGGTCGACGGCATCAGTACGGCACTCGAAGGCCTATACCGCAGCAAGGTTTACGTAGAGGACACCAACGCCGAGAAAGCCGCGCCGAGCTACACAGTGTTCAACTGGCGCACGCGATTCGAGCAGCACTTCGGCCCCTGGAAAACCCACCAGACCCTGCGCCTGGATAACCTGCTGGATCGCCAATACGTCGGCTCGGTAATTGTCGGCGATGGCAACAGCCGTTTTTACGAAGCGGCGCCCGGGCGCTCCTGGTATGCGGGGGCCGGCATCGAATATCAGTTTTAAGGCGAGGTGGGACGTGCTGGCTGACAAACAAAGCGACAGTCGGTAGCGACTTGCAACGCTTTGAGGCTGCTTGGCTCTCCACTCGCGCCAGGGTTTGGGCTACTCTCAAGTCAAGCGGTCACCAAAGCCGTGCGCAGTTCGAGGATGCACTTATGAAAAACTGGTTCGAAAAAATCACTGCCCAGCTCAATGCCCTGTTTGCCCCGCGCATGCAGCCCATTCCAATTCGTAGCGAAGAGCAGCGTCGTTTGGCCGAAGAGCGCCGTCGCCGCCGCTGATCCACCCCCGTGAAATTCCTCCACAAGCGTCCTTTTCGGCGCTTGTTTTGAGTCGTCAACGCCTTGGCGGTGATTGGCGCTCGTTTTCTTTTATCGATAAGTGACATGTTGATCGGTTCGATACGTAAGCATCGAACCATTTTCATGGGTGCTCGCCCTTTCACTTATGTATCCGGCATTACCCTTTGCCTATTCCAATAGCCCTTATTGCTGGTACCCAGCGTGCTGAGACGCGCGCGTTGCCGACAAGCGGCCTTGAACTTGGTTCAACGTATTCTCAAGTCGCTCAAAAAATTGCCGACAAAAAAGCAGACCCGTTCGGGAGGGTATGGCACGGAGCCGGCTGGCGGCTTCGCGCTTGTCTTCTGTTCAGCGTTTGAGCGTTACCGCCTGCCCGTGCTGGCGCGGCTATTTTGCTGTGCTAGACATAGTTGAGCGGAAAGGACGTACCCTTCACGTACTAAAGGACTGCAACCATGCGTCAGAATCTTCCGGTAACTCAGCGGGAAAGGACTTTTCCCGGCCACGAGCGGTTGATTTCCACCACTGATTTGAGCAGCAAGATCACCTATTGCAACGATGCCTTTGTGGCGATCAGCGGCTTTACACGTGGAGAGCTGATCGGCCAGCCGCACAATCTGGTGCGCCATCCCGATATGCCGCCAGCTGTATTCGGCCACATGTGGGACACCATCAAGCAGGGCAAGCCTTGGATGGGTATCGTCAAGAACCGCTCCAAGAATGGCGATTTCTACTGGGTCAGCGCCTATGTCACGCCCGTTTACGAGAATGGCAAGGTGGCCGGGTACGAATCCGTGCGTTCACTGCCCAGCGAAGATCAGAAGCGTCGCGCCGAGGCGCTGTATGCAAGGTTGCGCGCCGGCAAAGCGCCCGTGCCGAAAATCGAACACCTGACCTATGACCTGATTCGCTCCTGGCCGCTGATTGTCACCGCGCTGGTAATCCTCGCCGCCCAGAGCACGCTTTCCGGCGTGTGGCTGGCGGCGCTCGTGGTCGCGGTGATGGCTGCGCTGGGCTCCTATCAGCTTTACAGCAAGCGCGCACTGATTCGCCGTACCCTGGCGGAGCATCCCAAGGCGTTTACCAGCAGCCTGGTGGCGCTCACCTATAGCGACAGCCGCGGTGCCCAGGCCTTGCTCGACATGGCGATGATCAGCGAAGAGGCGCGCTTGCAGACGGCGCTGACGCGACTCGAAGATGCCGGCGTCAACGTCAAGCGGCAGGCGGCCCAGGCCGCGGGTTTCTCGCGCTCAGGCGCCGAGATGCTCGATCAGCAGCGCAGCGAAACTGACCAGTCGGCCACCGCCATCAACCAGATGGCAGCGACCATTCAAGAAGTAACCCAGAACGTGCAGACTACCAGCCATGCGGCCGAAGAGGCCGACAGATTGGCCCGCGAAGGGCGACAGCTGGCCGGTGGCAGTCTGGAATCCATGCAGCACATGGCCAAGGCTGTGGTGGATATCGGCCAGGCTGTAAACGATCTGGCCAACTCCACCCAATCGATCGGCAGCGTGGCTGATGTGATCACCTCGATTGCCGAGCAGACCAACCTGCTAGCCCTCAACGCCGCTATCGAAGCAGCCCGTGCCGGCGAGCAGGGGCGGGGCTTCGCCGTGGTGGCCGACGAGGTTCGTTCGCTGGCTTCGCGTACTCGCGAGTCGACCCAGCAGATTCACCAGATCATCGCGTCGCTACGGGCCGGTGCCGAGCGCGCCGTCGCCACTGCCGGTCGCGGTGAGGAGATCTCCCGTGAAAGCGTGCAGAGCGTAGAAGCGGTGCGCATTGCGCTGGACGGCATCAGTGAATCTGTCAGTCGCATCAGCGGCATGAGCCAGCAGATCGCGGCGGCCTCCGAGGAGCAGGGCCAGGTGGCCGACGATATCAGCCGGCAGATTACCCGCATCGCCCAGCTCTCCGAGCAGGGCGCCGAGCAGGCCCATCAGGGCGCGGCGATCGGCAAGGAGTTGGAAAACATGGCCGACTACCTGCACAGCCTGGCCGAGCGTTTCAACCGCTGACCCTCTGCCCTCGGCTGCGCGGGCCTGCTGTGGCACACTGCGCGGCCGAGGAGACCCGCCCTATGCCACGCCCCCGTTGTCCCCGCTGCAGGCGCCCGGCCAGCCACTGCCTGTGCGCCCTTATTCCCGATTTGACCAGTCGCACTGAAGTGCTGGTGCTGCAGCACCCTACTGAAGTCGACCACGCGCTCAATACCGCGAATCTCGCCGTACTGGGGCTGCGTAGTGCCGCGTTGTGGGTTGGTGAGGTATTCGAGGCGCTACCGGAGTGGGTGGCAGAGCCCGGCTATCGCACCTGCCTGCTGTTTCCGGGTGAGCAGGCGCGGAGGATCAGCGAACTGCCTGGTGATGCAGATCCACGGCCTGTGCGGTTGATCGTGCCTGATGGCACATGGCGCAAGGCTCGCAAAATTCTCTATATGAATCCTCTGTTGGCAGGCCTGCCACGGGTGACCTTGGCCGACGCGCCGCCATCACGCTATCGCCTGCGCAAGGCGCCGATAGAAGGCTCGCTGTCGACACTGGAGGCCATCGTCGAAGCCCTGAATGTACTCGAAGCGCCCGCTGATTACCGGGCGCTGCTCAAGCCCTTCGATGCGCTGATCGAGGGGCATATCGCTGCGATGGGCGAGGACACTTTCAAGCGCAATCACCAGCGCTGAAGGGGATTTCAGCCAAAGGTGCCGTCACGAAAATCACGCAGCGCCTGTTCGATCTCTTCCCGGCTGTTCATCACGAAAGGCCCGTACTGCACGATTGGTTCGTTCAGCGGCTTGCCGGCGATCAGCAGCACGCCGGCGCCATCAGCGCTGCTGATCAGCAGCTCGCCCTGATCATCCAGGCGTACCAGTCGGCCAGCGTGGGCCTCGTGGCTGTCCTGCACTTGTGCCTTACCCTGGTAGACGTACAGCAGGGCGCGGTGGCCGGCGGGAAGCTCGGGGCGTACGACGCTGCCAGCGGGCAGGCGCAGGTCGAAGACCTGGGGCTCAGTATCCGGACGCTGCACGGCACCGGTCTGACGCAGCTGGCCTTCGGCGAAGCTGCCGGCGATTACCACGACCTCGACACCCTGTTCAGTGTGCAGACGCGGAATCTGCGCGCTGGGGATGTCACGGTACTGCGGGTCGGCCATCTTCTCGCGGCCAGGCAGGTTCAGCCATAACTGGAAACCGCGCATGGCGCCCTGTTCCTGCTCGGGCATTTCACTGTGGATGATGCCCCGCGCGGCAGTCATCCATTGCACGTCACCGCCCTGCAGCAGGCCCACGTTGCCGAGGTGATCTTCATGGCGCATGCGCCCTTCAAGCATGTAGGTGATGGTCTCGAAGCCACGGTGGGGATGGGGCGGAAAGCCGGCGATGTAGTCTTCGGCATTGTCGGTGCTGAACTCGTCGAGCATCAGAAACGGATCGAAACGTTCGATGCCGGCACCACCAATGACCCGGTTCAGGCGCACACCGGCGCCGTCTGAGGCAGGCTGCCCTGGCTGAATGGCAAGGACTCGGCGTAGTTGGGTCATGGGGCTGTCTCCCGTGAAAAGTGATGCATCCATGGTAGGCCAGCCGATCCGTCAGATGGTTGGGAAAAGGTCAACTCATCTATCGAGAATATCGATGTAGCGGGTGGCGCTTTGCAGCGCCACCCGAGTGTTCACTCGGCGATTTGCAGCTTGCGCGATTCGGTATAGAAGAAGCGCAGCTTCTCGTACTCGAATGGCGAGTTTAGTTGGCCGTAGCGGAAGCTGGTGGTGGAGCGCTGGTCGATGCCCCTGAGAACGATGATCTCGGGGTGAGCACTGCTAGCCTCAGCGACGTTGAGGTAGTTGATCTGCTGGTTGATGCCGAAGTCAGCCACGAGGCCCGTGGTGTCTCGCAGGTTGGACGGGCCGAGAATCGGCAGCATCAGGTAGGGGCCGGCCGGGGTGCCATAGAAGCCCAGGGTCTGGCCGAAGTCCTCACGGTGCTTGGGCAGGCCCATCAGGGTGGCCGGGTCCCACAGACCGACCACGCCGATGGTGGTATTGAACAGCAGGCGCGCGGTGGTGTTCAGGGCGCGCTCGCCTTTGAGTTGCAGGGCACTGTTGACCAGGTTGGACACGTCGCCCAGGTTGCTGAAGAAGTTGGTCACGCCCTTTTGCATGAAGGTCGGCGTGACGTAGCGGTAACCGTCGACCACAGGCAGGAACACCCATTCGTCGAAGCGGTAGTTGAAGTGGTAGACCCGGCGGTTCCATGACTCCAGCGGATCCTGGATTTCCAGTGCCGAAAGGGTCGAGCGCTCGAACTCGCGCTGGTTCAGGCCCGGGTTGAACTTGAGTTCCTTGAGCGGCTGCTTGAAGCCATCGTCCTCGACGGTGGTCTGGGCGGAGGCGGTGCCACAGCTCAACACGGCAGCGAACAGTGCGAGAGTAGGAAAGGACTTAGCCACGGAAGAACTCCAACATGTCGTTGCTGTTGACGCGGTAATTGAGGTTGCCGCAGTGGCCGCCGTAGGGGTACACGGTCAGGCGATCGCCCATGGTGCGGCGCAGGAAGCCGAGGTCGCCAGGGCCGAGGATCACGTCGTCGGCGTTATGCATCACACCGATCTTGGGGCTGTTCTTCAGGTAGTCCTCGATGCCGTACAGGCTGACCTCGTTGATCAGCTGGCTCATGCTGCCGCCGTCGTAGCGGGCTCGCCACATGGGGATCAACTGTTCGGACATGTAGCAGTCGAAGTCGCACTGCAGCGCGCGGCGAAAGAACGGCGTCAGGCTGGTGCCCTCGCCAATCGGATAATCGACCGGAGTGATCAGTCCGCGGCGGTTGATCAAGTCCGAGGTAAAGGTGATGTCAGCGGCCGAGAAGCGGAACGAGGTGCCGATCAGCATGGCCAGTTGTTCGTTGGTCAGGTGTTCCTTGGACTGCTGGAAGTCGTAGAGCAGGGCATCGTTGATATCTACGTAACCCTTCTGCTGGAAGTAGCGGGTCAGCTTGGCCAGCACCAGTTCATAGAAGGTGGTGCGGTTGGTGATGCCTTTCACCTGGGTCTGCACCAGTCGATCCAGGTTGGTGATCGAGGTGTAAAGGTTGACCGGCGGGTTGAGCATCAGCACGCGCTTGAAGTTGAAGCTGCGGCGCGTCTCGTCCAGCTGGCTGACGAACGCCGCATGCAGGGCGCCCAGGCTGTAGCCCGTCAGGTAGTAATCGGTGACCTGCAGGCGCGGGTGTTGGGCGCGTACCGCCTGCATGGCGCGGTACATGTCCTCGGCATCGTCGCGGCTGATGCCGGGTGTGGCGAAGCGCGAGGCGGAGGTCATGAAGTCGTAGCTGGTCGGCGAGGACAGCTGCACGACATGGTAGCCCGCGCCATAGAACAGCTTCTTCAGGTATTCGGGCGTGCTGCTCGAATAACGCGCGCCCGTGCCGGCGATGATGAAGATCAGCGGTGCCGGGCCATCCTGCTCGGCCAGGCGATAACTCATCTTGGTTACCGCCCAGAAGTTGTCAGGCAGCTGGAACTCACGCTCCGGGCGCAGGCGAACCTGGTAATCGCCCTGCTTGATGTCCGCGTCTTCGGGCAGCTTGGGGCGCAAATCCGGCGGTGTGGTGGCGATAGTGGCTTCGAACGGGTTGGTCAGCGGATAGCCGTAGGTTTGCGGGTCAACGTCGACGGCCCAGACGGAGACGCTGAACAGCAGGGTGCCGAGCAGGGCTGCAAGACGGGGAATGAAAGACATACAAAGTCCCTTTGGAAGAGAACATTCTTTTCAGAGGTGGCCGGCAAGCCGGTGCTTTCGGCATCAGCCGCGATGAGTAGGACAATCGCGGTTGTGTCAAAGTGCCATGGGAAATTTCGCTGCGCTGGCAATGGGTATACCAGAAGGCGGTTGAGCCGCCAACGGCCTTGCACTCGGGCGCTTACGTCACTTTCGACACCTCCTTATTTGCCGCTTGCATCCGCCTGCCGTGAGATTATGCTGAGCGCCGTGTTCAAGCCCTCTGGAGTGCAGCATGCCTCGTCGTTCATCCATCGTCGCCCTGGTGATTGCAGCGCTCGCCTGCGTGGTCGCCAGTTATGCGTTGCGCTACCTGCTCATGGAGGGCGATCAGTGGGTCGGTCGCTGCGTCGACGATCCCGGCCTTCTGGCCTGCCAGGTGCGTGGCACCCTGGGCTGGATGATTCACCTGCGAATCATTGCCCTGACTGCCCTGGGCTGTGCGCTGCTGGCATTCGTGGTGCCTGGCGTCTGGGGCTGGCGCCTGGCGGTGCCGGGGCTGCTGCTCGGCGTGCCGGCGCTGGCGCTGTACACCGCTAGCCTGGCGGTATTCGCCGTGGTGCTGGCGCTGCTGCGTTTGGTACGCGCGCCGGCTGTCACGGCGACGCACTAAGCAAATCGGGCGCTGCGCGGTAAGCGCAGCACCCGCAGCGTTCTAGCGGTTCTTCGAGAGTCGCAGGCTACGCCACAGCGCGGCAGCCAGCAGTGCGCTGGTAATGGCCCAGCCGATGGCCTGCAGGTTGCCCAGGGTTTCTTCATAGAGCTGCGGCACGATGCCGGCGGCGATCAGCACTGCCAGCAGAGCGATTTCCCGGTGCGGGGCCGCTACTGGGCGCAGCAGATAGACCACTGCCGGCAGCAGCAGCGCGGCGCTGGGGAAGCTGCGGTAGCGCGCATCGGTGACCATTGCCAGCATCATCACCGCACCGGCGAAGCCGGCTGCCGCCAGCCACCAGCCTGCACGCCGCTCCAGCCAGCCGAAAGCCTTTGCTCGCCAGCCTTGCGCGGTGGATAGCGCCAGTGTGGCATGGGCCAGCACCAGCAGATTGAGGGCGAGCAGGGCGGCGGCCCACAGCCATTCGCCGATATAACGGCTGGTCACCCAGGCCAACTCCGCCCACAGGCCAATACAAGCCGCGCCCAGTGCCGCAACCAGCGGCAGCAGCACCGCGTTGCGCGTCGAACTCGGGCGACCACCGATCAGCAGGCCGACGGCTAGAACGCCTGCGCTGATGGCCAGCCACAACGGCCAGTGCGGTAGGTTGGACACCGGGCCGGCGAGGACCGACTTGTCCTGGCGATCCGCGTCGTACAAGCCCCAGAAACCACCCACCGCGCCTTCGCTGACGCGCTTCCAGGGTTGGTCGAAGGCTTCGATCAGGTTGTAGCGCCAGCCGTGCTGCTCGGCCAGGGCGACGAAACCGCGAATGAAGGTGGCTTGGTTGACGCGACTCGGCACGGCGGTTTCACGCTGGCGGCCTTCGCTGGGCCAGCCGGTCTCGCCGATCATGATGTCCTTGGGCGCGAACTTTTTGCCGAACAGCTCGCGCACTTCGGTCACTTCGTGCAAGGCCGCGTCGATGCCGGCCGGGTTGTCTTCCCAGTACGGCAGCAGGTGAATGGTGATGAAGTCCACTGCCGGCGCGACTTCCGGGTGCTTGAGCCAGAACTCCCAGACATCGGCGTAGGTGACCGGCTGAGTGATTTCAGCCTTGACCTTGTTGATCAGCTCGACCAGCTGCCCGCCGGTGACTTCCTTGCGCAGCAGGGCTTCGTTGCCGACGATGACCGCCTCGACCACATCCGGGTTTTCCTTGGCCAGCTTGATCAGGCCCTGGATCTCGACGTCCGTGTCATGCGGGTTGCGGCTGACCCAGGCGCCGGTGATCAACTTCAGGCCATGCTTGCGGGCCAGCTCCGGCAGCTTTTCCAGGCCGGTGACCGAATAGGTACGAATGCACTGGAAACGCTGGGCCAGCAGCGCCAGGTCGGTGTCCATCTGCTCGGGGTTGATCTGCAGGGGCAGATCGAACGGCGACTGATCCTTGCCGAACGGCGTGTAAGACGCACATTGCAGTTTGTGGGTCGGCGTGGCGGCGTCGGCCAGCACCACGGGCTTGCCGATGGTTTGCCAGAGGCTGCCCAGCGCAAGAAGCCCGACGATGCAGGCACAGAGGTACGGGAGCAGGGGAAAGCGGGCGTTGGCGGGCATGGTCGAACACGCATGGTAAATGGAGACGCGCATCTTAGCGGCGAGAGGGGGGTTTAGATAGCCGCGGAAAGAGTGGTTACAAAGCCATTCGTTGACACCCGATTCGGGCGGACTAGTTTTGATCATGCGGCGTATGGAGTACCCGCGTCGCTCAACTCGAGTCGAACACGAAAAGGACGTCTAATCATGCTGAAAACTACCCTGCAAGCCTTGCTGTTTTCCCTGGCCGCCAGCGCCACGTTGCTGGCCGGCGCCAACGAGTCGACCAAGGCGCCGGCTACCGAACCGGTGGCCCAGCAAGTGGCCGAGCTCAATCCCGTCAACCTCAATACCGCCGACGCCGAAACCCTGCAGCGCGAGCTTAGCGGCGTGGGTGCGGTGAAAGCGCAGGCTATCGTCGCCTATCGCGATACCCACGGCGAATTCGCCTCGGTGGACGAGCTGCTCGAAGTCAAAGGCATCGGTGAAGCCTTGCTCGAACGCAACCGCGCCAAACTGACCGTCAGCCAGTAATCCCTCCATCCTTGCCGCGCCTTTTGCTGGAAAGGCGCGGCTTTTTTATGGGGGCGCTTTTCCTGGCGTCGCTTCGCCAGAGCTGGCCTGCTTTCTGCTTCAAGCCCTTGGCAAGCACCGTGTTTATGGCGCTTCCAGTAGTTGGCACCTTTGTTGCAAACACCCTCAGCAAAGCACTCGCGGCGTCAAAAAACCGCGGTCAGGTGGAGGAAAGGTCATGAGTCAGGGTGTCGCGTTCAATCGTCTAATGCTGGAAATGCGCTCGATGCAGGCCGAGGCCATGGCGCGCAAACCGGCTGTGCCCCAGGCTCAAGAAGTTGGCGCGCCGAGTTTCTCGGACATGCTCGGTCAGGCGGTGAGCAAGGTCAGCGAAACCCAGAATGCCGCCAGCCAACTGGCTACCGCTTTCGAGATGGGCCAAAGCGGCGTCGACCTGACCGACGTGATGATCGCCTCGCAAAAATCCAGTGTCTCGTTTCAGGCCATGACCCAAGTGCGCAACAAGCTGGTCCAGGCCTACCAAGACATCATGCAGATGCCGGTTTAAGGGGTAGATTTCCATCATGGCCGACACGCTCGCTGCAAACGTACCCGCCACTGCCGCTGACAACGCGCCGAAGAAGCCGCTGTTCGGGCTGACCTTTCTGGAAAACCTCTCCGACATGCCGCTGTTGCGCCAAGCCGGCCTGCTGATCGGCCTGGCCGCCAGCGTAGCGATTGGTTTCGCCGTGGTGCTGTGGTCGCAACAGCCCGAGTACAAGCCGCTATATGGCAGCCTCGAGGGCATGGATGCGCGCAGCGTGATGGAAACCCTGACCGCCGCCAATATCGATTACACCGTTGAACCGAACTCCGGCGCGCTACTGGTCAAGTCCTCGGATCTAGCCCAGGCGCGCATTCGCCTGGCGTCTGCCGGCGTAGCGCCGACCGATACCAGCATCGGTTTCGAGATCCTCGACAAGGAGCAGGGCCTGGGCACCAGCCAGTTCATGGAAGCCACCCGCTATCGCCGTGGCCTGGAGGGCGAGCTGGCGCGCACCGTGTCGAGCCTGAACAACGTCAAGGCCGCCCGCGTGCACCTGGCGATTCCGAAGAGTTCGGTGTTCGTGCGTGACGAGCGCAAGCCCAGCGCCTCGGTACTGGTCGAACTGTACGCCGGGCGCAGCCTGGAACCGAGCCAGGTGATGGCCATCGTCAATCTGGTCGCCAGCAGCGTACCGGAAATGGACAAGGCCCAAGTTACCGTGGTCGACCAGAAGGGCAATCTGCTGTCCGATCAGCAGGAAATGTCCGAGCTGAGCATGGCCGGCAAGCAGTTCGATTACAGCCGCCGCATGGAAAGCCTGTTCACCCAGCGCGTGCACAACATTCTGCAACCGGTGCTGGGCGTTGGCCGCTACAAGGCTGAAGTGTCCGCCGACGTGGATTTCAGCGCCGTCGAGTCGACTTCGGAAACCTTCAATCCGGACCAGCCGGCCCTGCGCAGCGAGCAGCAGGTCAATGAACAACGCAGCAGCGGCAGCGGCCCGCAGGGCGTACCCGGTGCCCTGAGCAATCAGCCGCCTGGCCCGGCTACCGCCCCGCAGCAAACTGGCGGCGCCGCGGCGCCTGGCGGCCCGATCGCCCCCGGTCAGCCACTGGTCGATGCCAATGGTCAGCAGATCATGGATCCGGCTACCGGCCAGCCGATGCTGGCGCCGTATCCGGCCGACAAGCGTGACCAGTCGACCCGCAACTTCGAGCTCGATCGTTCGGTCAGCTACACCAAGCAGCAGCAGGGTCGCCTGCGCCGGCTTTCTGTCGCCGTGGTGGTCGATGACCAGATGCGTGTCGACCCGGCCACCGGCGCAACCACGCGCGTGCCGTGGACCACCGACGATCTGGCGCGCTTCACCCGCCTGGTTCAGGACTCGGTCGGCTTCGATGCCAGCCGTGGCGACAGCGTCAGCGTGATCAACACGCCGTTCAGCAGCGAAACCGCGGAAGTGATCGATGTACCGTGGTACCAGAGCGATCTGTTCCTGATGGCCATGGGCGGTCTCAAGTCGCTGTTCCCTGCGCTGTTGATCTTCCTCCTGGTGTGGTTCGTGCTACGCCCGGTACTCAACAACATCACCGGTGGTGGCAAAGGCAAGGATCTGGCTCTGGCGGGTGGCGGCCGCGACGGCGACGTCGACCTCGGCGAAATGGGCGGTCTCGACGGCCTGTCCTCTGATCGGGTAAGCCTCGGCGGGCCGCAAAGCATTATGTTGCCGAGCCCGAGCGAGGGGTATGATGCACAACTGAACGCGATCAAAAGTCTGGTCGCCGAAGATCCGGGCCGTGTCGCCCAGGTAGTCAAAGATTGGATCAATGCCGATGAGTGAGAACCGCACTGCCGCCAAGATGAGCAAGGTCGAGAAGGCCGCGATTCTTCTGCTCTCGCTGGGTGAGACCGATGCCGCCCAGGTGCTTCGTCATCTGGGCCCCAAGGAGGTTCAGCGCGTGGGTGTGGCCATGGCTGCCATGCGCAACATTCACCGCGAGCAGGTCGAGCAGGTGATGGGCGAGTTCGTCGACACCGTGGGCGACCAGACCAGCCTGGGTGTGGGCGCCGACGGCTACATTCGCAAGATGCTCACCCAGGCGCTGGGCGAGGACAAGGCCGGCAACCTGATCGACCGCATTCTGCTCGGTGGCAGCACCAGCGGCCTGGACAGCCTGAAGTGGATGGAGCCGCGAGCGGTCGCCGACGTGATCCGCTACGAGCACCCGCAGATTCAAGCCATCGTGGTCGCCTACCTGGACCCCGATCAGGCCGGCGAAGTACTCAGCCATTTCGATCACAAGGTGCGCCTGGACATTGTGCTGCGCGTGTCGTCCCTGAATACCGTACAGCCTGCGGCGCTCAAGGAACTCAACCTGATTCTGGAGAAGCAGTTCTCCGGCAGCTCCAACACTACCCGCGCCACCATGGGCGGTGTGAAGCGCGCCGCGGACATCATGAACTACCTCGACAGCTCGGTCGAAGGGCCGTTGATGGATTCGATCCGCGAGATCGACGAGGACCTGTCGTCGCAGATCGAGGACCTGATGTTCGTCTTCGACAACCTGGCCGACGTCGACGACCGCGGTATCCAGGCGCTGCTGCGTGAGGTTTCCTCCGATGTGCTGGTGCTGGCCCTCAAGGGCGCGGACGAGGCGATCAAGGAAAAGGTCTTCAAGAATATGTCCAAGCGCGCCGCCGAGCTGCTGCGAGATGACCTGGAGGCTAAAGGGCCGGTGCGGGTCAGCGACGTGGAAGGGGCGCAGAAGGAAATCCTCACCATCGCCCGACGCATGGCCGAGGCCGGCGAGATCGTGCTGGGCGGCAAGGGCGGCGAGGAGATGGTGTAACCCATGGCCGGCAAGGAACCTGTCAGCGAACTGATTCGCGCCAAGGATGTGCGCAGCGTCGATCGCTGGTCGTTGCCCAGCTTTGACGAACACGATGAGTCTCAAGAGCAGGCGCCGGACCCTGAGCCGTTGGCTGCCGAGGCGCCACCTCCGCCTCAGGAAAGCGAGGAGGTGGCCCTTGAGGATGTCAAACCCTTGACGCTCGACGAGCTCGAGGCCATCCGCCAGGACGCCTACAACGAGGGTTTCGCTACCGGTGAGAAGGATGGTTTTCGCGCCGGCCAGCTCAAAGCCAAGCAGGAAGCTGATACCGCTCTGGCGGGGCGCGTGCAGGCGCTCGAGCAGGTCATGCAGCATCTGTTCGAGCCAATCGCCGAGCAGGACAAGCAGTTGGAGCTCGCCTTGGTCACGCTGGTCGGCCAGATCACCCGCGAAGTCATCCAGCGTGAATTGAACCGCGACTCCAGCCAGATTCGCCAGGTGTTGCGCGAGGCGCTCAAGCTGTTGCCAATGGGAGCGGAAAATATCCGCATTCACCTCAATCCACAGGATTTCGAGCTGGTCAAGGCACTGCGCGATCGCCACGAGGAAAGCTGGCGGATCCTCGAGGATGACTCGCTGCTGCCGGGCGGCTGCCGGGTGGAAAGCGAGCACAGCCGTATCGACGCCAGCGTGGAAACCCGGCTGAATCAGGCAATCAAGCAGCTGTTCGAGCAGCAACGCGAGCATGCCACCACGCCACGCACTCCCGACATGGTCATCGATCTGGACGCCAGCGATGCGCCTTGAGCGCCTGAGCTTCGCCCGCCGCATGGAAGGTTACGGCGAGGCCGTCAAACTGCCGACCCAGCCTATCGTCGAAGGGCGCCTGCTGCGCATGGTCGGCCTCACCCTGGAGGCCGAAGGCCTGCGCGCCGCGCTGGGTAGCCGCTGCCTGGTGATCAACGACGACAGCTATCACCCGGTGCAGGTCGAGGCCGAGGTGATGGGCTTTTCCTCCGGCAAGATCTACCTGATGCCGGTCGGCAGCCTGGCCGGTATCGCGCCGGGCGCCCGGGTGGTGCCGCTGCCGGATACCGGCCGCCTGCCCATGGGCATGTCGATGCTTGGTCGGGTGCTCGATGGCGCCGGGCGCGCCCTGGATGGCAAGGGCGGCATGAAGGCCGAGGATTGGGTGCCGATGGACGGGCCGACCATCAACCCGCTCAAGCGCCACCCGATCAGCGAGCCACTGGACGTCGGCATTCGCAGCATCAACGGCCTGCTCACCGTCGGCCGCGGCCAGCGTCTGGGCCTGTTCGCCGGTACCGGGGTGGGTAAGTCGGTGTTGCTGGGCATGATGACCCGCTTCACCGAGGCCGAGATCATCGTGGTCGGCCTGATCGGCGAACGGGGCCGTGAGGTGAAGGAATTCATCGACGAGATTCTTGGCGAGGAGGGCATCAAGCGTTCGGTCGTTGTCGCCTCGCCAGCCGATGATGCGCCGCTGATGCGCCTGCGCGCCGCCATGTATTGCACGCGCATCGCCGAATACTTCCGCGACAAGGGCAAGAACGTTTTGCTGCTGATGGATTCGCTGACTCGTTTCGCCCAGGCCCAGCGGGAAATCGCCTTGGCCATCGGCGAACCACCCGCTACCAAAGGCTATCCGCCTTCGGTGTTCGCCAAGCTGCCGCGTCTGGTCGAGCGCGCCGGTAATGCAGAGGCTGGCGGCGGCTCGATCACGGCGTTCTACACCGTGCTCTCCGAGGGCGATGACCAGCAGGATCCCATCGCCGACGCCGCGCGCGGGGTGCTCGACGGTCACTTCGTGCTGTCCCGGCGCCTTGCCGAAGAAGGCCATTATCCGGCCATCGATATCGAAGCCTCGATCAGCCGGGTGATGCCCCAGGTGGTCAGCCCCGAGCATATGCGCAACGCACAGCGCTTCAAGCAGCTGTGGTCACGCTATCAGCAGAGCCGCGACCTTATCAGCGTTGGTGCCTACGTTCCGGGCGGCGATGCCGACACCGACCTGGCCATTGCCCGCCAACCAGTGATGGTGCGCTACCTGCGTCAGGCCCTTGGCGAGAGCGAGAGCCTGGCTAGCAGTCGCGAGTTGCTGGCGGCAGTGCTCAACCCCGCAGCGGCGTCTTAACCTGTGGCCAACAGCCGAGCGGCGCGCCTGGCGCCGGTAGTCAACATGGCCGAGAAGGCCGAGCGCGAGGCGGCGCTGCAGCTTGGCCGTGCTCAGGGGCTGTTGGGGCAGGCACAGAGCAAATTGGCCGAATTGGATCGATACCTGCAGGGCTATCAGCAGCAATGGATGGGCGAGGGCCAGCGCGGGGTCTCTGGCCAATGGTTGATGAACTACCAGCGCTTCCTGTCACAGCTCGACGTGGCTATTGCCCAGCAGCAGCAGGCGGTGAATTGGCATCGCAACAACGTGGACAAGGTTCGTGACGTCTGGCAACAGCGCTATGCGCGGCTCGAAGGGCTGCGCAAACTGGTGCAGCGCTATCTGGACGAGGCGCGTCTGGCCGAGGATAAGCGCGAGCAGAAGCTGCTCGATGAGCTGTCCCAACGCATACCACGACGTGATTCCCTGGAATGATGGTTGCCGCTGACGCAGGCTAGTGCTAAATCTTCTATTGCCGACATTCAGTGCGCCGGAGTGCGGGCTGGGCAGGGCCAGGAAAAACAGGTGAGACACCGCGTCACCATACGGGTCAACAAGCTATCGGCTGCTCGCCAGAGCAGCCTCGGCCAGGTTGGCTCGCCTTAGCGGGCTGCGGGTATCCCGGATATCAAGGAGTGTTTCATGCCCATCACCTCGCTGCCCTCGGAAGACGGGCAAGAGTTGACCATCACCATTCAAGGTCGCTTCGATTTTGGCGCCCATCAGGAATTTCGCCGCGCCTACGAGCGTGTCGATATCCGCCCCAAACGTTACGCGGTCGACCTCAAGGGAACCACCTACCTCGACAGCTCGGCGCTCGGCATGTTGCTGCTGCTGCGTGACCATGCCGGTGGCGACCGTGCGCAGATTCGGCTGCTCAACTGCAATGCCGATGTGCGCAAGATTCTCTCCATCTCCAACTTCGAACAGCTTTTCCAGATCGACTGAGGCGCTATGAAGGCCTCACCGCTCACCATCCTGATCGCCGAGGACAGCGCCACCGACCGCATGCTGCTGTCGACCATCGTAGGTCGCCAGGGGCATCGGGTGCTGGCCGCCGCCAATGGCCTGGAAGCGGTGGCGCTATTCGAATCGCAGCGCCCACAGCTGGTGCTGATGGACGCGCTGATGCCGCTGATGGATGGCTTCGAAGCCGCCAAGCGGATCAAGGCCATGGCGGGCGAGGCTATGGTGCCGATCATTTTTCTGACCTCACTGAGCGAGGAGGAGGCTCTGGCCAGTTGCCTGGAGGCGGGCGGCGATGATTTTCTCGCCAAGCCCTACAGTCGGGTGATCCTCGAAGCTAAAATCAACGCCATGGATCGGTTGCGGCGCCTTCA
Source organism: Pseudomonas sp. AG1028 (assembly GCF_007993955.1). Classification (NCBI taxonomy): domain Bacteria; kingdom Pseudomonadati; phylum Pseudomonadota; class Gammaproteobacteria; order Pseudomonadales; family Pseudomonadaceae; genus Pseudomonas; species Pseudomonas sp. AG1028. The sequence goes on along the minus strand of NZ_VIVP01000014.1, from coordinate 61,536 downwards.
TCAGGAGGTGTTGCGTCAGCGCGACCAGATCGCCCGACACAACGAGCACTTGCAGAACGAGCAACTGGTCGCCAAGGCTGTTTTTGACAAGGTGGCTCACTCCGGCTGTCTGGGCGCTGGCAATGTGCGCTATATGCAATCGCCGTATGCGCTGTTCAATGGCGATCTGCTGCTGGCTGCCTTTCATCCCAGCGGCGACATGCACGTACTGCTTGGGGACTTCACCGGTCACGGCCTGCCGGCGGCGATTGGTGCCATGCCGCTGGCGGAAGTGTTCTACCGCATGACTGGCAAGGGGCACTCGCTGGTGGAGATTCTCCACGAAGGCAACGCCAAGCTACGCCGCATTTTGCCTCGCGGCGTGTTCTGCTGTGCAACGCTTTTGAACATTAGCTTTCGCCGGCGCATGGTCGATTTTTGGGGCGGTGGCTTGCCCGCCGGTTATGTACTGCGCAAGGGTGGTGAGCGGGTACCGCTGGTGTCGCATCACTTACCTTTGGGGGTGCTCGACCCGGACAGTTTTCGTGACGGCTACGAGTCCTATTCGCTGGAGCTGGGCGACCGGGTCTTTCTGCTTTCTGACGGTGTGCTCGAGGCGCAGAACGAGCATGACGAGCTCTTCGGAGAGCAGCGCCTACTTGGCGTGCTGGATGCCAGTCACGACCCGTCGCGGCTGTTCGCCGATATTCAACAGGCCCTGCAAGCATTCCACGGTGAAGCCCGCGACGATGTCAGCCTGGTCGAAGTGACGATGGTCCAGGAGAGTGCAGTCAGCCGACCGCCGTTAGCGGCGAGTGAGTCCCAGAGCGGCCCTGAGAGTTGGTCGGCACGCTATGATTTCCGCGGCCCCACCCTGCGCGACTATTATCCGTTGCCCCATCTGTTGCAGTTGCTGCTCGAAGTGCCTGGATTGCGCGGCAGCGGCGGCAATCTCTACAGCGTGCTGTGCGAGCTGTATACCAATGCGCTGGAACATGGTGTGCTGGGGCTGGATTCTTCGCTCAAGCGTGATGCGGCAGGTTTCGCCGAATATTATCGGTTGCGTGCCGAGCGGCTCGACAGTCTGCAGGATGGCTGCGTCAGTGTAGTCTTCGATGTGACTCAGCAGCCGGGTGGTGGGCGTCTGACACTGAGTGTCGAGGACAGCGGCGTGGGCTTCGATCCTGCGGAGGTACTTGCTCGCGAGCACACTGCCGGTGGCTTCAGCGGGCGTGGCATGGCGTTGATCCGACAGTTCAGCGAGCGTTGCGAGTGGTCGCCTGACGGACGTCGGGTCAGTGTGGAGTTTTCCTGGACCACGCAGGCATAATCCCGGCTTTCGCGCGCGACCCCAGCGGGCTCGCGTAATGACGTACCGTCATTCGAGGCCGGCCTGGAGTCTAGGGTGTCCGACAATCATCTTGATCGTGATGTACTCAATTCCCTGCAGGAGATCATGGAGGATGAGTATCCGGTGTTGCTGGATACCTTCATGACGGACTCCGAGGAACGCCTGCGCCTGCTGCATCTGGCTGAGAAGCACCAGGACGCCGTCGAGATGCGCCGCGCCGCCCACAGTTTCAAGGGCAGTTGCAGCAATATGGGCGCCAGAGCCTTGGCCGAGTCCTGCCGGGAGCTTGAGGAGCTGGCCCGCCGTGGCGAACTGGACGAGTCGGCGCAACTGGTTGCGCGTATCCAACGCGAGTTCGCCATTCTGCGCATTCTGCTGAAGTCCGAACGTCAGAGGTTTCCTGCCGCCTGATCGCTATTGGGAATAATTGGCCCGACCTTTGCTTTGCCAAGGTATACGCCATTATTCAAGCGGAGAGCGTTCATGCCCGTTGCCCCAGATCTTTTGCTGACCCCTGCGGCTGCCCCCAAGCCGAAGGCTGCGCCGGCCAATGCCCCGCAGAGCGCCGCGCAACCGCGTAAGCAGGAGAGTTCCAGCTTCTCCCAGGTCTACGCCAAGGAGCGTCAGGCCAAGGCCGCCGAGCGTCAGGACGCTGCCACCAAGTCAGCACGCGACGGCAAGGCCGACCCCCAGGCAAGCGCCAGCGATCCGGCAGCGGCCGTTGCCGCCGAGCCAGTGGTTGCCGATAGCGGCAAGGATTTGCCCGAAGAACCTAAACTCGAAGAGGGCGCTGTCGATCCGCTGATGCTGCTGGGCCTGTTCCAGCCTGAGCCACAAGCCGAGGTACTCGAAGAGCAGCCCGAGGCTGCGCCGGCTGTTGATGTATCGCCCAGTCTGATCGGCTCTGCCCCGGCTGCCATGACCGAGGCCAGCTTCGATCCGGAAATCGACGCACTAAACCAGCAGCCTGCCGTGCAATTGGCGCTTGAGGTCGGCGCTCAGGAGAAAGCCGCTGCCCAATCCACCGCCACGCCAGGCGGCGCGGCGACCTCATCATCGGCCAGCAGCGGCCAGGCGTTCGCCAGTGCCATGGCTGCAATGGGCGTGAAGAGCAGCGCTATGGAAGGTGAATCCAGCGAAACGACGCCGTTGCCGTCTTTCGAACTCAGCACCGAAGGGCTGGAAGCGCTTAAGGAGAGTTCGGCCGACACCCCGCCCGAACAATTCGTCAGCAAGCTCAGCGCGCTGAGTCAGGCAATTGGTCAGCAGACCGCTCAGGTCGGTCGGGCGCCCGTGGTGCCTGGCCAGCCGCTGGCCATGCAACAAGCTGGCTTTAGCGAGGGTGTGGTGGACAAGGTGATGTGGATGTCCAGCCAAAACCTCAAGTCCGCGGAGATTCAGCTTGATCCCGCCGAGCTCGGGCGTCTCGACGTTCGCATCAGCCTCAATCAGGATCAGACCCAGATCAGCTTCGCCAGTGCACACCCCAGCGTGCGCGAGGCCTTGGAAGGCCAGATGCATCGGCTGCGCGAGATGTTCACCCAGCAGGGCATGAACCTGGCAGACGTCAACGTTTCCGACCAGTCCCAGGGCCGTGCCTGGCAGGGGCAGGAAGGCGATGGCCGTGGCCGCGGTAGTCGTATGGTCGATGAAGGGAGCGCGAGTGGCGAGGGCGAGGAGCGGGTGATCGGTAGTGTCGAGATCCGCGACCCGGCTCAGGGCGCTGGTCGCGGTATGGTCGACTATTACGCCTGACGACGCCGCTTTGTGGCGGCTGTTCTAGACTTCGAATCACCCTGCTCGATATATCGGCAGGGTGATTTGCGTTTTAAGGCGCGCTGCGAGTCGGGTCAGGCATCACGCTTTCGCGTAACATGGCGTGCTCGGTGATTGCAGCCGCATCTATGAGCTGGCATAACACTTGCTCTTAACCCATTGAAAGCGGAGGGTTCTCCGCTCCGTGACGGATTTTTGGCATGGCAAAGAAGAACGCGCCTCCCGCCGCTGCTCCCGAAGCAGGCAGCAAGCCGCCAGGCAAGCTCAAGCTCATCATCGCCATCGTATTGGCCCTGTTGCTGGCCGTGGGCGCCTCGATCGGCGGCACCTGGTTCTTTCTCAGCAAGGACAACGCCAAGCCAGAGGCCGAGCATGCGCAGGCCGAGAACGCCGCGCCCGTCAAGCAGCCGGCAATCTACGAAGAGCTGACGCCGGCCTTCGTGGTCAATTTCACCCAGAACGGCAAGCCGCGCTACATGCAGGTCAGCGTTGCGCTGATGGGGCGCGACCAGGCAGCCATGGACGCGCTCAAAGTAAATATGCCGGTGTTGCGCAACAACCTGGTGATGCTGTTTTCCAGCCAGGATTTCGCCAGCCTGATCACCCCGGTTGGCAAGGAAATGCTGCGCCAGCAGGCGACCGCCAGCGTGCAGCAAGTGGCCGAGAAGGAAACCGGCAAGGTGGCTGTCGAGCAGGTGCTGTTCACCAACCTCGTGTTGCAATAGGGCGGGAGTTCGCTAATGGCTGTACAAGACCTGCTGTCCCAGGACGAGATCGATGCGCTGCTGCACGGCGTCGACGATGGCCTGGTGGAAACCGAGGAGTTCGTCGAGCCCGGCAGCGTCAAGCAATATGACCTGACCAGCCAGGATCGCATCGTGCGCGGGCGCATGCCGACCCTGGAGATGATCAACGAGCGTTTCGCCCGTTATACCCGCATCAGCATGTTCAACCTGCTGCGCCGCTCGGCCGATGTGGCGGTTGGTGGCGTGCAGGTGATGAAGTTCGGCGAGTACGTGCATTCCCTGTACGTGCCTACCAGCCTCAACCTGGTGAAAATGAAGCCGTTGCGCGGAACCGGCCTGTTCATTCTGGACGCCAAACTGGTGTTCAAGCTGGTCGATAACTTCTTTGGCGGCGACGGCCGTCACGCCAAGATCGAAGGGCGTGAATTCACCCCCACCGAACTGCGTGTTGTGCGCATGGTGCTCGATCAGGCCTTCGTCGACCTGCGTGAAGCCTGGGCGGCGGTAATGGACATCAACTTCGAGTACGTCGGCTCCGAGGTCAATCCTGCCCTGGCCAACATCGTCAGCCCCAGCGAAGTCATCGTGGTGTCGACTTTTCACATCGAACTCGATGGCGGTGGCGGTGATCTGCACGTGACCATGCCTTATTCGATGATCGAGCCGATTCGCGAGATGCTCGACGCCGGCTTCCAGTCCGACGTGGACGATCAGGATGAACGCTGGGTCAAGGCCCTGCGCGAAGACATTCTCGATGTCAGCGTTCCTTTGAGCGCCACAGTTGCGCGCCGTCAGCTCAAGGTGCGCGACATCCTGCACATGCAGCCCGGCGACGTGATTCCCGTAGAGCTGCCCGAGCATATGATTCTGCGCGCCAACGGCGTGCCGTCCTTCAAGGTCAAGCTCGGTTCGCATAAGGGCAACCTCTCGCTACAGGTACTCGATCCGGTTGATCGTCACCGCTAGCCCACTATTTCCGCCGCGCCCTGTGCGTAGCCAAGCCGATAAACGCCAGCCGAGGTTGAACGATGGCAGACGAGAACGAACAAACCAGCCCCGAAGAACAAGCGCTCGCCGATGAGTGGGCGGCCGCGCTATCCGAGTCCGGAGATGCAGGCGGGCAGGACGATATCGACGCGATGCTGGCCGCCAGTGCGGCCAGCCAGCCGTCGGCGCCCCGTGCGCCGATGGAAGAATTCGGCAGCATGCCCAAGGTCAACAATCCGGTTAACCTGGAAGGCCCGAATCTCGATGTGATCCTGGATATTCCGGTGTCCATTTCCATGGAAGTGGGCAATGCCGACATCACCATTCGCAACCTGCTGCAGCTCAACCAGGGCTCGGTGATCGAGCTCGATCGCCTGGCCGGCGAGCCGCTCGATGTGCTGGTCAATGGCACCCTGATTGCCCATGGCGAAGTGGTGGTGGTCAACGAGAAGTTCGGCATTCGCCTGACCGACGTGATCAGCCCCAGCGAACGCATCAAGAAGCTGCGCTGACGCCATGAACAGACTCCTGCTCGCACTCCTTGCGCTGCCGTGCTTCGCCTTCGCCGCCGAACCTGCTGCCCAGGCGCCTGCCGCCAGCGGCGGTATCGCCGGTCAGTTGGCGCAACTGGTGATTGGCCTGCTACTGGTGATTGGCCTGATCTTCCTGCTCGCCTGGATGATGCGCCGCGTGCAGCGTCTGGGCCCCAACAATGGCAAGGTGATCAAGATCGTCGCCACTCAGGCGCTGAGCCCCCGTGATCGGTTGGTGCTGGTGCAGGTCGGCAACGAGCAGATTCTGCTAGGCCTCACACCTGGGCGCATCAACTCGCTGCACGTGATGGGCGAGCCGGTTCACCTGCCTGATGCCGAGCCGGCATCCACCGAATTCTCCCAGCGCCTCATGGAACTGCTGGGCAAGGACCAGAAGGACAAGTCCTGATGTTGCGACTTCTGCTTGTGCTGGTGTTCGCGCTGGGGACTTCGCTGGCCTTCGCTCAGGAACCATCATCGCCCAGCCCATTGATCCAGCAGGGCAGCAATCCGCTGTCGATTCCGGCGATCACCCTGAGCACCGACGCCGACGGGCAGCAGGAATACTCGGTCAGCCTGCAGATCCTGCTGATCATGACGGCGCTGAGTTTTATCCCGGCGTTCCTGATGCTGATGACCAGCTTCACGCGGATCATCATCGTGTTCTCGATCCTGCGTCAGGCCATGGGTTTGCAGCAGACGCCGTCCAACCAGATCCTCATCGGCCTGGCGCTGTTTCTGACCATGTTCATCATGGCGCCGGTGTTCGACCAGATTAACCGCGAGGCCTTGCAGCCTTATCTGAATCAGCAACTGCCGGCGCAGCAGGCCATCGAGCGGGCCGAGGTGCCGATCAAGAATTTCATGCTGGCGCAGACCCGCGAGAGCGATCTGGAACTGTTCGTGCGTCTGTCCAAGCGTACCGACATCGCCACGCCGGAAGCGGCGCCGCTGACCATCCTGGTGCCGGCCTTCGTGACTTCGGAGCTCAAGACCGCGTTCCAGATCGGCTTCATGATCTTCATCCCGTTTCTGATCATCGATATGGTGGTGGCCAGTATCCTCATGGCCATGGGCATGATGATGCTGTCGCCGCTGATCATTTCCCTGCCGTTCAAGATCATGCTGTTCGTGCTGATCGACGGTTGGGCGCTGATCATGGGCACCCTAGCCAGCAGTTTCGGCACCTTGTAGCGAGGCTCACATGACCCCTGAAGTTGCAGTCGATCTGTTCCGTGAGGGACTCTGGCTGATCTCCCTGATGGTCGGGCTGTTGGTCATGCCCAGCCTGCTGGTGGGCCTGTTGGTGGCGATGTTCCAGGCCGCTACCCAGATCAACGAACAGACCCTGAGCTTTCTGCCGCGCCTGCTGGTGATGCTGCTGACCCTTATCGTTGCCGGGCCGTGGATGGTGCAGCAACTGATGGAGTACACGCAGAACCTGATCATGAACATTCCGCAGCTGATCGGCTGATTCGATGTTCGAGCTGAGCGATGCGCAGATCGGCAGCTGGGTCAGCAGCTTCCTGCTGCCGCTGTTTCGCATCGGCGCCTTGCTGATGGTCATGCCGATCATCGGCACGCAGTTGGTCCCCACTCGGGTGCGTCTGTACCTCGCGCTCGCCATCAGTGTGGTCATCGTGCCCACCTTGCCGCCGATGCCGCAGGTCGATTCGATCAGCCTGCAGGCCTTCATGCTGATCGCACAGGAAATTCTCGTTGGCGTGATGCTCGGCTTCGTGCTGCAGCTGCTGTTTCACGTCTTCGTGGTCGCCGGGCAGATTCTCGCCATGCAGATGGGCCTGGGCTTCGCCTCCATGGTCGATCCGGCCAACGGCATTTCGGTGCCGGTGATCGGCCAGTACTTCACCATGCTGGTGACCCTGCTGTTCCTGGCCATGAACGGGCATCTGGTGGTGTTCGAGGTACTGGCCGAGAGTTTCGTGACCCTGCCGCCGGGCTCCGGCCTGCAGGTCGAGCACTACTGGGAGCTGGCCACAAAGCTCGGCTGGGTAATGGGCGCCGCGCTGATCCTGGTGCTACCGGCCGTTACCGCATTGTTGGTGGTGAACATCGCCTTCGGGGTGATGACCCGCGCCGCGCCGCAACTGAACATCTTCTCCATCGGTTTCCCGCTCACCTTAGTGCTAGGCATGGTGATCGTATGGATTTCTCTAGCTGACATCCTGGCGCATTATCAGGCCATCGCGAGCGAGGCGCTGATCATGTTGCGTGAACTGGCGAGGGCCCGCTGATGGCCGAGTCGGACAGCGGTGCCGACAAGAGCGAGGAACCCACGGAGAAACGCCGCCGGGAATCTCGTGAAAAAGGGCAGATCGCCCGCTCCAAGGAGCTCAATACCTTCGCCATCATGCTGGCCGGCACTGGCGGGCTGCTGGCCACCGGTGGCTCGATCGGCAATGCCATGCTGGAAATCATGCGCGGCAACTTTTCGCTGCCACGCGAGATCCTGATGGATGAGCGCAATATGGCGCTGTGGCTGGCCGCCTCCGGGCAGCTGGCACTCGATGCGCTGTTGCCGCTGCTGGTCGTGCTGCTGGTGATGTCCATCGTAGGGCCCATCGCCCTAGGTGGCTGGCTGTTCTCGGCCAAGGCCATGGCGCCCAAGTTCAGCCGCATGAACCCGCTCTCCGGGCTCAAACGCATGTTCTCGATGAAGGCGTTGATCGAGCTGCTCAAGGCATTGGCCAAGTTCATCGTCATCCTGCTGGTGGCGCTGGTGGTGCTGTCGAAGGACCGCGCTGATCTGTTGGCGATCGCCAACGAACCGATCGAATCGGCCATTATGCACTCGGCGCAAGTCGTCGGCTGGAGCGCGTTGTGGATGTCGTTCGGGCTGATCCTGATCGCTGCCGTGGATGTGCCGTTCCAGCTCTGGGACAACAAGCAAAAGCTGATGATGACCAAGCAGGAGGTCAAGGACGAGTACAAGGACAGCGAGGGTAAACCCGAGGTCAAGCAGCGCATCCGCCAGCTGCAGCACCAGATGACTCAGCAGCGCATGATGCAGGCCGTCCCCCAGGCCGACGTGGTGATTACCAACCCGACCCACTTCGCAGTGGCTCTGAAATATGACCCGCAAACCGGCCAGGCGCCCATGTTACTGGCCAAGGGCGGCGACTTCACTGCGTTGAAAATCCGCGAGATCGCCACCGAGCACAATGTGCTGATACTGGAGTCGCCGGCGTTGGCGCGCTCGATCTATCACACCACCGAGCTCGATCAGGAAATCCCTGCCGGTCTTTACCTCGCCGTCGCGCAGGTGCTGGCGTACGTCTATCAGATTCGCCAGTTCCAGGCCGGCAAGGGCAAGCGTCCGGCGCCGCTCAAGGATCTGCCAATCCCGCCTGATCTGCGCCGCGACGAATGAGTGAGCGCAGCCTGCATCTGGCAGACTGCGCCCAGCCCGTTACTCGATCACGCCGCAGGCGACGCGTGCGCCGCCGCCGCCCAGAGGCTTGGGATGATCGGCATGGTTGTCGCCGCCGGCATGGACCATCAGAGAAAGGCCCTTGAGCTCGTCCACGCTCTTGATGCGCGGCGCCAATACCGGCTGGCTGGCCTTGCCGTCAGCGGTCACCAGTAGAGCAGGGAGATCGCCCATATGGCCGTCGCCCCATGGCAGGTCGTGTTTGCCGGTGTTTTTCGGATCCCAGTGGCCGCCAGCGGCTTCGGCTGCCGATGGTTTGCCATCCTTGGGCGCCGGCTCGCAGCTGGGTTTGCCGTGTACGTGGAAGCCGTGAATTCCAGGTTCCAGATCATGCAGCTCAGGCGTGAACACCACGCCATAAGGGCTCTGGCTGATCACCACCTTGCCTACCGAGCTGCCGACGCCATTGGCATCCACAGCATTGAGTTCGACCGTCTTGTCGGCCGCCTGCAGGCCGGCCGCGAAGCAACTGGCCAGTGCGGCCATCATCCAGCGTTTCATGGTGTTCTCCTTGGTGGTTTGAATCCAGCGTTCACAGGCTGTGACTGGGCTTGGCCGCCGGGGTTCGTGTTTTCGTCGCCAGCGCTCTCGTAAAAGTCTTCAGACGCCTTCTATGACGGGCATTTCGAGGAGTTGGAAAGGTTCTTGCAATACCGAGCGCAAAGGCGTTCTGGACGTCAAAAGATTGAATCAGTCGGGGTAAACACGTGGCAGTAGATCGCGCACAGATGATTGGCAACGTTCGCAGCAACCTGTCGGGGCTGCGCAACGGCAATCTCGGCATTCCGCTGTTGCTGCTGGTCATGCTCGCCATGGTCATGCTGCCGATCCCGCCGTTTCTGCTCGACGTGCTGTTTACCTTCAGCATCGCGCTGTCGATCGTCGTGTTGCTGGTGGCGATCTACGCACTGCGGCCGCTGGATTTCGCCGTGTTCCCGACCATCCTGCTGGCTGCGACGTTGTTGCGCCTGGCGCTCAACGTGGCGTCGACGCGCGTTGTGTTGCTGCATGGCCAGGACGGTCACGACGCTGCGGGCAAGGTGATCCAGGCCTTCGGTGAGGTGGTGATCGGCGGCAACTACGTGGTCGGTATCGTGGTGTTCGCGATCCTCATGATCATTAACTTTGTGGTCGTCACCAAGGGGGCCGGGCGTATCTCCGAGGTGAGTGCGCGCTTTACCCTGGACGCCATGCCCGGTAAGCAGATGGCCATCGATGCCGACCTCAATGCTGGCCTGATCGATCAGGTGGAAGCCAAGAAGCGCCGCAGCGAAGTGGCCCAGGAAGCCGATTTCTACGGTTCCATGGACGGTGCCAGCAAGTTCGTGCGCGGCGACGCCGTCGCCGGCCTGCTGATCCTGTTCATCAACCTCATCGGCGGCATGGCCATCGGCATGCTGCAGCACGGCCTGAGCTTCGGCGATGCTGGCCGTATCTACACCCTGTTGACCATCGGTGACGGCCTGGTCGCGCAGATCCCCTCGCTGCTGCTGTCCACCGCCGCCGCCATCATGGTGACCCGCGTCTCCAGCGCCGAGGACATGGGCGCCCAGGTCAACCGCCAGATGTTCGCCTCGCCGCGTGCGCTGGCCGTCTCCGCCGCCATCATGATCGCCATGGGCCTGGTGCCCGGCATGCCGCACATGTCGTTCATCAGCCTCGGGCTGGTGGCGGCTGGCGCGGCCTACTGGATCGCCAACAAGCAGCGCAAGGTCAAGGAAGCCGAAGTCATCGAAGTGCAGCGCCAACAGGAGCTGTTGCCGGCCCAGCGCGCCCAGGAGGTCAAGGAACTGGGCTGGGACGACGTGGTGCCAGTGGACATGGTCGGCCTGGAAGTTGGCTACCGGCTGATTCCGCTGGTCGACCGCAATCAGGGTGGCCAGTTGCTGGCGCGCATCAAGGGCGTACGCAAGAAGCTTTCCCAAGAGATGGGGTTTCTGATGCCGTCGGTGCATATCCGCGACAACCTGGATCTACAGCCCAACGCTTATCGCCTGACGCTGATGGGCGTCAGTGTCGCTGAAGCCGAGGTCTACCCGGATCGCGAGCTGGCGATCAACCCCGGTCAGGTGTTCGGCACCCTCAACGGGGTGGCCGCCAGAGATCCGGCGTTCGGACTTGAAGCCGTGTGGATCGATCCGGGTCAGCGCGACCAGGCGCAATCACTCGGCTACACCGTGGTGGACGCTAGCACCGTGGTGGCCACTCACCTCAATCAGATCCTGCACAAGCACGCCCACGAGCTGCTGGGTCACGAGGAGGTCCAGCAATTGATGCAATTGCTGGCGAAAAGCTCGCCCAAGCTCGCCGAAGAGCTGGTGCCCGGGCTGATTTCCCTGTCGACCCTGCTCAAGGTGCTGCAGGCGCTGCTGCAGGAGCAGGTGCCAGTGCGTGACATTCGCACCATCGCTGAAGCCATCGCCAACGTCGCGCCAAGGAGTCAAGATCCCGCCGCCATGGTCGCGGCAGTTCGCGTCGCGCTGTCTCGTGCAATCGTGCAAAACATCGTGGGACTAGAGCCGGAGCTGCCTGTGATCACCCTTGAGCCAAGGTTGGAACAGATATTGCTAAACAGTCTTCAGAAGGCCGGTCAGGGCTCCGAGGATGGCATCCTCCTCGAACCTGGTATGGCGGAGAAGCTGCAGCGTTCCCTGGTGGAAGCAGCGCAGCGTCAGGAGATGCTTGGCAAGCCAGTGATTCTGCTGGCGGCCGGGCCGGTTCGGGGAATGCTCTCGCGTTTCGCCCGGTTGGCCGTCCCGAGCATGCATGTTCTGGCGTACCAGGAAATTCCGGACAACAAGCAGGTCACCATCGTTGCGACGGTGGGGCAGAACTAATCGAGGGTACGGGCCATGCAGGTCAAACGCTTTTTCGCTGCCGATATGCGCCAAGCCATGAAGCTGGTTCGAGATGAGCTGGGCGCCGATGCGACCATCATCGCCAACCGCCGTGTGGCCGGTGGCGTGGAATTGACGGCTGCACTCGATTATCAGGCTCCGCCTGTGCCAGCACGTCAGGCCAACCCGGCGCTGGAAGCCGAGTTGCGCAAGACCCAGTCGAAGATAGCGTCGGCCCATGCCGAGCTGACCATGCGTACCCAGGCCGATGCCGGCAAGGACCGTCAGCTGTTTGGCGCGGCAGCTGCCACGCCGCCTGCCGACAGCCTGGATGCCGTGCTCAAGCGTCAACAGCAGAAGCCGGTTGCGGCGGCAGTCGATCAGTCGGCGCTGGATTCCATGCGCTCCGAGCTGCATGGCCTGCGTGAGCTGATCGAAATGCAGATGGGCTCGATGGCGTGGGGGCAGATGCAGAGCCGCCGCCCGCAGCAGGCCACACTGTGGCGCCGTCTGCAGCGTATGGGCGTACCAGCAGAGCTGTCGCGCGTGTTGCTCGAGCGGGTCGCCTCGATTGCCGATCAGCGCAAAGCCTGGCGCATGGTGCTGGCGCACCTTGCCCATTCGATTCAGACGCCCAAGCAGGAGCCGATGGAAGAGGGCGGCGTGATCGCGCTGGTCGGCCCCGCCGGCATGGGCAAGACCACCACCCTGGCCAAGCTGGCCGCGCGCTACGTTCTCAAGTATGGCGCGGCCAGCATCGCGCTGGTGAGCATGGACAGCTACCGTATCGGCGCTCAGGAACAGCTAAAGACCCTGGGCCGGATTCTTGGCGTCTCGGTGACCCAGGTCGATCCGGGTCAGTCGCTGACCCAGGCGCTCGTACCGCTGGCCCGCAAGCGTGTGGTGCTGATCGACACCGCTGGCCTGCCCGCCAATGATCCGGCGCTGCGCATGCAGCTTGAGGCGCTGGCCAGCCGCGGCGTCAACGCACGCAATTACCTGGTGCTGGCCGCCACTAGCCAGGCGCAGGTTCTCAAGGCGGCCTATCACAGCTACAAGCGCTGTGGGCTGGCGGGCTGCATTCTGAGTAAACTGGATGAGGCTACCAGCATGGGTGAGGTATTGGGGCTGGCTATTGGCCATCGTCTGCCGGTAGCCTACTTGGCAGATGGCCCGCGCATCCCGGATGACGTACACGTGCCGCGCAGCCATCAGTTGGTCAGTCGCGCTGTCGGTCTGCAGGCGCCGGACGAGCCGAGCGAAGACACCATGGCCGATATGTTCGCAGGGCTCTATCAGAACCCTGCCAGACAGGCCGGTTGAACGGATTGAATACGGTGACGCGCTGGTCGTGCTCGCCGCGACAGCGCACAATGGCCCCAGGGCCCACAGTGAAGTCAGAATAAGGTGTGTAGATAACATGGGTATGCATCCCGTACAGGTGATCGCGGTGACTGGCGGCAAAGGCGGCGTTGGCAAGACCAATGTGTCGGTGAACTTGTCGCTGGCACTGGCCGACCTTGGTCGGCGCGTTATGCTCATGGACGCCGACCTGGGCCTTGCCAACGTGGACGTGCTGCTTGGTCTTACCGCCAAGCGCACCCTGGCTGACGTGATCGACGGCGAGTGCGACCTGCGTGATGTGGTGCTGCAGGGGCCTGGCGGCATTCGTATCGTGCCCGCCGCCTCCGGTACTCAAGCGATGGTGCAGCTTACGCCCATGCAGCACGCCGGCCTGATCCAGGCCTTCAGCGACATCAGCGAGAACCTTGACGTGCTCATCGTCGATACCGCTGCCGGTATTGGTGACTCAGTGGTCAGCTTCGTGCGCGCGGCCCAGGAAGTGCTGGTGGTGGTGTGCGACGAACCGACGTCCATTACCGATGCCTACGCGCTGATCAAGCTACTCAATCGCGACCACGGCATGAACCGTTTCCGGGTCCTCGCCAACATGGCGCACAGCCCCCAGGAAGGCCGCAATCTCTTTGCTAAGCTGACTAAAGTGACCGACCGTTTCCTGGACGTCGCGCTGCAATACGTGGGCGCGGTGCCGTACGACGAATCGGTTCGCAAGGCCGTACAGAAACAGCGTGCGGTGTATGAGGCGTTCCCTCGTTCGAAGTGCGCGCTGGCGTTCAAGGCGATTGCCCAGAAGGTCGATGCATGGCCCTTGCCGGCCAACCCGCGTGGCCATCTGGAATTTTTCGTGGAGCGCTTGGTGCAACAACCGACTGCAGACACGGCTGTATGACGACAGCCTCTGGACTCCGAATGTACAGCAAGGCACAAGCACGAGATTCACAGCATCAGTTGATCGAGCGCCACGCGCCGCTGGTAAAACGCATCGCCTACCACCTGCTGGCCCGTCTGCCCGCCAACGTACAGGTCGACGACTTGATCCAGGCCGGCATGATCGGTCTGCTCGAGGCGTCGCGTAAGTACGATGCCGGCAAGGGCGCCAGTTTCGAGACCTTTGCCGGTATCCGCATCCGCGGCGCCATGCTCGATGAGGTACGCAAGGGCGACTGGGCGCCGCGTTCGGTGCACCGCAACAGCCGCATGGTCAGCGATGCAATACGAAAAATTGAGGCCAGAACCGGTCGTGACGCTAAAGATCACGAGGTTGCTGCCGAACTCCAATTGAGTCTCGAAGATTACTACGGCATTCTTGGCGACACTTTGGGCAGCCGCCTGTTCAGTTTCGACGACCTCTTGCAGGAAGGCGATAACGGCGGTCTGCAGGAAGACACGAGTTCCCTGCATCACGGGCCTTCGCATGAACTGGAAGACAGTCGTTTCCAGGCTGCATTGGCCGATGCCATCAGTAATCTGCCGGAACGTGAGCGGCTGGTGTTGTCGCTGTACTACGACGAGGAATTGAACCTCAAGGAAATCGGCGAGGTGCTGGGGGTGAGTGAATCGCGGGTCAGCCAACTGCATAGTCAGTGTGCCGCGCGCTTACGGGCGCGGTTGGGGGAGTGGCGCGCATAGGAATTTGTGCAGGGACTGGAGTTGGTCGAGCCAGCCCTTGTGGTAAATGCAGCACAGCAGGGCGGGGCACACAGTGAACGCAGCAAAGCCGAGCGCAATGGTTTGCGGCGTTCAGCCAGGCCGGTTTCACGATTAATAAGCGCTGCACAAGGTGTAGGCGTTTTAGGACTGTACGGAGGTCGACTTGGACAAGAACATGAAAATCCTCATCGTCGATGATTTCTCGACGATGCGACGGATCATCAAGAACCTCTTGCGTGATCTGGGGTTCACCAATACGGCAGAGGCTGATGACGGGGTAACCGCGCTGCCCATGCTGCAGAGCGGCAATTTCGATTTTCTGGTAACCGACTGGAACATGCCGGGCATGACCGGTATCGATCTGCTGCGCGCCGTGCGTGCCGACGAGCGACTCAAGCAGTTGCCGGTGCTCATGGTGACGGCGGAAGCCAAGCGCGATCAGATCATCGAGGCCGCACAAGCCGGTGTGAATGGCTACGTAGTCAAGCCCTTCACCGCTCAGGTGCTCAAGGAAAAGATCGAAAAAATCTTCGAGCGAGTTAACGGCTGATGTCTGCCGCGAGGTTGTTATGGAACACGATGACTCCAACGAGGTTGACCTCGAGTCGACCCTGAAAAGCAATGCCCGCCAACTGGTCGACAGCCTCGAGCAAGGAAACTTTGGCGAAGCCGTACAGCTGATCAATGAATTGAACAAGGCGCGCGACCGGGGGCTTTACCTCGAAGTCGGCAAGCTCACCCGTGAGCTGCATAACGCTATCGTCAATTTTCAGCTCGATCCCCGGGTGCCCCACGCCAAGGAAATCTCGCAGATTTCCGACGCCACCGAGCGCCTGAACTACGTGGTGACCATGACCGAGCGTGCGGCCAATCGCACCATGGATCTGGTCGAGCAGAGCGCGCCGCTGGTCAATGACCTGAGTAGTGAAGCCGATTCGCTCGCCGAGGACTGGGGCCGCTTCATGCGCCGCGAGATGAGCGCCGAGGCGTTCCGTGAGCTCGCCAAGCGTATCGAGCTGTTTCTGTCGCGCAGCCAGCGCGACACCAGCA
The DNA here is from genome assembly GCF_007993955.1 of Pseudomonas sp. AG1028. NCBI lineage: Bacteria > Pseudomonadati > Pseudomonadota > Gammaproteobacteria > Pseudomonadales > Pseudomonadaceae > Pseudomonas > Pseudomonas sp. AG1028. The sequence goes on along the minus strand of NZ_VIVP01000014.1, from coordinate 45,814 downwards.
AGCTATCGGAGCATTTGAATGACATTCTGCTGGCGCAGGATTTCCAGGATCTGACCGGTCAGGTGATCAAGCGCGTTACGCAATTGGTGACCGAGGTCGAGAGCAATCTACTGAAACTGGTGCTCATGGCCAGTCAGGTCGATCGCTTTGCCGGTATCGATCACAACCACGAACAGTTGCGTGCCGAGCAAAACAAAGAAAAAAATCCGTCCCGCGGTGAAGGTCCGCAGATTCATGCCGATAAGCGTGATGATGTCGCCTCTAACCAAGACGACGTCGACGATCTGCTGTCCAGTCTGGGTTTTTAGGAGCACGTCATATGAGCTTCGGCGCCGATGAAGAAATCCTCCAGGATTTCCTGGTAGAGGCCGGCGAAATTCTTGAGCAATTGTCCGAGCAGTTGGTGGAGCTGGAAAGCCGCCCGGACGATATGAATCTGCTCAATGCGATCTTTCGAGGGTTTCACACGGTAAAAGGTGGTGCCGGTTTCTTGCAGCTCAACGAGCTGGTCGAGTGCTGCCACATTGCCGAGAACGTGTTCGATATCCTGCGCAAAGGCGAGCGTCGTGTGGACGCCGAACTGATGGACGTGGTGCTCGAAGCACTGGACGCCGTCAACGGTATGTTCGCCGAAGTGCGCGAGCGCGTGGAGCTGACGCCGGCTTCGCCGGAGCTGCTGGCCGCGCTAGCGCGTCTGGCTGAGCCCGCTGGTGCCGAGCCTGCACCCGCAGCAGTCGAGGTCGCGGCTGAACCTGAACCGGTTGCTGTCGCGCCTGCGGAGCCCGAGGTGGCAGCGGCACAGCCTTCAGCAGATATCTCTGACAGCGAATTCGAGCAATTGCTCGATGCACTGGGCGACGAAGCGCCGGCGCAGCCCGCCACGGCGGCTGACGAGATCACTGATGACGAATTCGAGTCGCTGCTCGATCAGTTGCACGGCAAGGGCCAGTTCAGTGCGCCTGCCGTGGAACCGGTGGCTGCAGCGCCTGCTGAGCCTGCCGCTGCCGCAACGCCTGGCGATGAGATCACCGATGATGAATTCGAAGCGCTGCTCGACCAGTTGCATGGCAAGGGCCAGTTCGCTGCGCCTGCCGTTGCGTCGGCGGCGGCACCGGTAGCCGCTTCCAGCGAACCGGCCTCGGCAGCGCCGGGCGATGAAATCACCGATGACGAATTCGAAGCGCTGCTCGATCAACTACATGGCAAGGGTCAGTTAGTCGCGCCTGCCGTAGCGCCGGCCGCGGCCGTTGCGCCTGCTGCAAAACCGGCTCCTGCCCCGCAACCTGCCAAAGCCGCTGCGCCGGCCGCCAAGGCCGAGCCGGCCAAGGCAGCACCCGCACCTGCAGCCAAGCCAGAACCCAGCAAGGCAGCGCCTGCGGCCGCCAAGGCGGAAGCCAGCAAACCGGCGTCTGCACCTGCGGCGGCCGCCGCACCGGCCAGCGAAGCGGAGACTACCGTTCGCGTCGACACTGCGCGCCTGGACGAGATCATGAACATGGTCGGCGAACTGGTTCTGGTGCGTAACCGCCTGGTGCGCCTGGGGCTCAACAGCGGCGACGAGGCCATGTCCAAGGCGGTGTCGAACCTCGACGTTGTCACGGCCGATCTGCAGACCTCGGTCATGAAGACCCGCATGCAGCCGATCAAGAAGGTCTTTGGGCGCTTCCCACGCCTGGTTCGCGATCTAGCACGCCAGCTCAAGAAAGAGATCAACCTGGAACTGGTTGGTGAAGAGACCGACCTGGACAAGAACCTCGTCGAGGCACTGGCCGACCCGCTGGTGCACCTGGTGCGCAACGCCGTCGACCACGGGGTGGAAAGCCCTGACGAGCGCGAGGCGGCCGGCAAGTCTCGGACCGGGCGCGTGGTGCTGTCCGCCGAGCAGGAAGGCGACCACATCCTGCTGATGATCACCGATGACGGCAAGGGGATGGACGCCGAGATCCTGCGCAGCAAGGCCGTGGAAAAAGGCCTGCTGGATAAGGATGCCGCCGATCGGCTGAGCGATCTGGAGTGCTACAACCTGATCTTTGCGCCAGGCTTCTCGACCAAGACAGAAATTTCCGACGTCTCTGGTCGCGGCGTCGGCATGGACGTGGTGAAAACCAAGATTTCCCAGCTCAACGGCACGGTCAACGTGTTCTCCCAGAAGGGGCAGGGCTCGAAGATTGTCATCAAGGTGCCGCTGACCCTGGCGATCATGCCGACGCTGATGGTGATGCTCGGCAACCAGGCGTTCGCTTTCCCGCTGGTCAACGTCAACGAGATCTTCCACCTCGACCTGTCGCGCACCAACGTGGTCGACGGCCAGGAAGTGGTGATCGTGCGCGACAAGGCGCTACCTCTGTTCTACCTCAAGCGCTGGCTGGTGAGCAGTGCGGCTCACGAAGAGCAGGGCGAAGGGCATGTAGTGATTCTCACCGTGGGTAACCAGCGCATCGGCTTCGTGGTCGATCAGCTGGTCGGCCAGGAAGAGGTGGTGATCAAGCCGCTGGGCAAGATGCTCCAGGGCACGCCCGGCATGTCCGGCGCGACCATCACCGGTGATGGTCGCATCGCGCTGATCCTCGATGTGCCCAGCATGCTCAAGCGCTACGCACGGCGTCTCTGATCGTCCGCGGCACGGCGACGGCCGTGCCGCTTAGGAGTGTTTATGGTTGTCAAGGTACTGGTAGTCGATGACTCCGGTTTTTTCCGCCGCAGGGTTTCGGAAATTCTCTCGTCGGACCCAAACATCACGGTGGTCGGTACGGCCACCAACGGACGTGAGGCCATCGATCAGGCCCTGGCACTGAAGCCGGACGTGATCACCATGGATTACGAGATGCCGCTAATGGACGGCATCACCTCCGTGCGCAACATCATGCAGCGCTGCCCCACGCCGGTTCTGATGTTTTCCTCGCTCACCCATGAAGGCGCTCGCGTCACCCTGGACGCGCTGGATGCCGGTGCGGTGGACTTTCTGCCGAAGAACTTCGAAGACATTTCGCGCAACCCCGAGAAGGTCAAGCAACTGCTGTGCGAGAAGGTCCATAGCATCTCGCGCAGCAACCGCCGGGGGATCGGCACGGCGTCCCTGACGCCGCCTGCCGGCGGAGGCCTGAGCCGACCTGCCAGCACGCCGAGCACGCCGGCTCCAGCTGCGCGCCCGCAGCCGAGCGTCAGCCATCCGCCGGCCGAGCGGCATGCCGCCTCGTCCAGCGCGGCGCCCAAGCGCAAGGCCTACAAGCTGGTAGCTATCGGCACCTCCACCGGCGGCCCGGTGGCCCTGCAGCGCGTGCTGACTCAACTGCCGGCCAACTTCCCGACGCCCATCGTGCTGATTCAGCACATGCCGGCCGCTTTTACCAAGGCTTTTGCCGAGCGTCTGGACAAGCTCTGCAAGATCAACGTCAAGGAAGCCGAGGACGGCGATATTCTGCGTCCCGGCTTGGCCATTCTAGCTCCCGGCGGCAAGCAGATGATGATCGACGGCCGCGGCACCATCCGTATCCTGCCCGGTGACGAGCGGTTGAACTACAAGCCGTGCGTGGATATCACCTTCGGCTCGGCGGCCAAGTCCTACAACGACAAGGTGCTGGCCGTGGTGCTGACCGGCATGGGTGCAGACGGGCGCGAAGGCGCGCGTTTGCTCAAGCAGGGCGGCAGTCAGGTCTGGGCTCAGGATGAAGCGAGCTGCGTGATCTACGGCATGCCCATGGCCATCGTGAAAGCCAACCTGGCCGACGCGGTGTATCCCCTCGATGATATCGGTCGCTATCTGGTCGAGGCCTGCCTCTGATGGATGTGCTGAGCCTGATCGGCTTCATTCTGGCGTTCGTCGCGATCCTTGGCGGCAACTTTCTGGAAGGCGGTCATGCCTCGGCACTGCTCAACGGCCCGGCGGCCCTGATCGTGATCGGCGGAACCCTGGGCGCAGCGCTGCTGCAGACGCCGGTGGCGGTGTTCAAGCGCGCTGTGAGCATCCTGCGCTGGATCTTCGTACCGCCCAAGATCGATCTGGCAGGTGGCATTGATCGCGTAGTTAATTGGAGCATGACGGCGCGCAAGGAAGGCCTGCTCGGCCTGGAGGCGGTCGCCGATGGCGAACCCGATCCCTACGCGCGCAAGGGGCTGCAACTGCTGGTCGATGGCGCCGAGCCGGAAGCCATACGCAGCATTCTCGAAGTCGATCTTTATACCCAGGAAAGTCGCGATATCCAGGCTGCCAAGTTCTATGAGTGCATGGGTGGCTACGCACCGACCATCGGCATCATCGGTGCGGTCATGGGGCTGATCCACGTAATGGGTAACCTGGCTGACCCCAGCCTGCTGGGCAGCGGCATCGCCGTAGCGTTCGTCGCCACCATCTACGGTGTGGCCATCGCTAACCTCTTGCTGTTGCCCATCGGCAACAAGCTCAAGTCGGTCGCCATGCGCCAGTCGGCGTATCGGGAGATGCTCCTGGAAGGCATCCTGTCGATCGGTGAAGGCGAAAATCCACGGTCCATCGAGCTGAAGCTGCAAGGCTTCATGAGCTGATCATGGCCCGCCGACGCCGCCACGAAGAACACGAGAACCACGAACGCTGGCTGGTTTCCTACGCGGATTTCATCACCCTGCTGTTTGCCTTCTTCGTGGTCATGTATTCGATTTCATCGATCAATGAAGGCAAGTACAAGATTCTTTCGCAGACCCTGACCGGGGTTTTCAACCAGCCGGATCGCTCGATCAAGCCAATTCCGGTAGGCGACGAACGCCCGCGTACCACCGAACCAGATCGCTCGATGGTCGACGAGGAATCGTCGCAGCAACAGGTCGCCGCCTCGACCCTGCAGAATATCGCCGACAGCATCCGAGATGCTTTTGGCGGTCTGTTGCAGAGCGATCAGCTCAAGGTGCGCGGTAATGAACTGTGGATCGAGATCGAACTGAGTTCCGGGCTGCTGTTTCCCAGTGGCGATGCGCTGCCCAATGATGAGGCCTTCGAGATCATCGAGAAGATTGCCAAGATCTTGGCGCCTTATGGCAACCCTATCCATGTCGAAGGGTTTACCGATAATCAGCCGATCAAGACGCCTCAGTACCCCACCAACTGGGAACTGTCGGCGGCGCGGGCAGCGAGCATCGTGCGCATGCTGGCCATGGATGGGGTCGATCCATCGCGATTGGCGGCGGTTGGCTACGGCGAGTTCCAACCGGTGGCCGACAACGCCACCGCCGAGGGGAGGGCGCGTAACCGCAGGGTGGTACTGGTGGTCTCGCGTAATCTGGATGTACGGCGTAGTGTGACGGGTACGGGAAGCGCCAACGCCCAGCCTGATAACGCCATGCAGCGCGCTGGCACGCAACCTGCTACAGGCCCTGCAGCAACGGCGCCCGGCAACGGTACCGTCAATTCCCCGTCGCCAGCTGGTCAAGCGGGCAATTAGTCTCGGTCGGGCCTGGCCTGTCCCCGGGAGGAAGAAAATTATGAGAGTGTGGGCGGTATCCAATCAGAAAGGCGGTGTGGGTAAAACCACGTCCAGCATCGCACTGGCAGGCCTGTTGGCGGATGCCGGCAAGCGCGTGGTGGTGGTCGACCTCGACCCCCACGGCTCGATGACCAGCTATTTCGGCCATGACCCGGACACTCTGGAAAACAGCAATTTCGACCTGTTCCAGCATCAGGGCAGCGTGCCGGAAGGCCTGCCCAGGCAACTGCTGCTGCCCACCAGCCACGAGCGTATTTCTTTGCTGCCATCGAGCACCGCGCTGGCCACCCTCGAGCGTCAGTCGCCGGGTCAGAGCGGCTTAGGCCTGGTGGTTGCCAAGAGCCTGGCACAGTTGTGGCAAGACTTCGACTACGCCGTGATCGACAGCCCGCCGCTGCTCGGCGTATTGATGGTCAACGCGCTGGCAGCCAGCCAGCAGCTGGTAATTCCGGTGCAGACCGAGTTCCTCGCGGTCAAGGGCTTGGAGCGTATGGTCAACACGCTGACGATGATCAACCGCTCGCGCAAGCAGGCGCTGCCGTACACCATCGTGCCGACGCTGTTCGACCGTCGTACTCAAGCCTCGCTGTCGACCCTGCGCCTGCTCAAGCACACCTATCCTGAGCAGCTCTGGCAGGCTTACATTCCCGTCGATACCCGGCTTCGTGATGCCAGTCGGGCAGGGCTCACGCCGTCGCAGTTCGACGCCAATAGTCGCGGCACCATTGCCTACCGCGCGCTGCTCAAGCATTTGCTGGCGCAGCAGCCTGCTTCCCAGGTGGCCTGATCATGCCGGCTGAATATTCTGCGCGAACCGGCTCAAGTCTGTGGCCCTTGCGGCCGATAGCCCATACAGAACTCTTCTGCAGGTTGCCTTCATGAGTCGTACCACTGCTACCGCAACTCGGCCCCAACTGGCGCTGCAGTCTTACCTCGACGGGCTGCTGCAGGATGCGGCCATCGAACTCGAGCAGACGATCGAGCACAGCCCTCTCGATGATTTCGAAGCGGCCGTGCTTGAGGAGCAGGTGCGTGACGCAAAGCTCGCGCCGCGCGCCGAAGCGCCCGCGCTGACCCTGGTGCAGCCTGCCGTCGCCGAAGTGGTGAGCGAGCCGGTTGCCGAAGTTGCCGCTCCGGTCACCGAGGCGCTTGCCCCGGCTATCGTTGAGCCGATTCCGATGCCGCCGGTGGTCGAGCCGATCGCCGACGTGAGTCGTCCTGCGCCACAGATTTTCTCGAGCCAGCCTGACGGCCGTCCTGATTGGGCCGAAGAGCCGTTCGAATGCCTGCTGTTCGATGTCGCCGGCCTGACCCTGGCGGTACCGCTGGTGTGTCTGGGCTCGATTTATCCGCTCGCCGGCCAGGAGCTGACACCTTTGTTTGGCCAACCGGACTGGTTTTTGGGCATACTGCCATCACAGGCCGGTAACCTGAAGGTGCTCGACACTGCCCGCTGGGTTATGCCCGATCGTTACCGGGATGATTTCAAGCAGGGCCTGCAGTACGTGATTTCCGTGCAGGGCTACGAGTGGGGGCTGGCGGTGCATCAGGTCAGCCGCTCGATTCGCCTGAATCCGGACGAAGTCAAATGGCGCAGCCAGCGTGCCCAGCGGCCCTGGCTGGCAGGTACCGTGATCGAACACATGTGTGCGTTGCTGGATGTCGCTGCCCTGGCTGAGCTGATCGCCAGCGGCGCTACCAAGCGCATGCACAACGGGCAGATACACTGATAACGTTCGCACGCGCGAAAGGGCGTGCGATCACTTGAATAGCGGGACTCCCGCGCACCGCAACGCGCGGTCAATGACGAGGCTAGGCCATGAAGAAAAGCTCTGCACAAGGCGCTGAAGATCCGATCCTGCAGTGGGTGACGTTCCGTCTGGACAACGAGACCTACGGCATCAACGTGATGCAGGTGCAGGAAGTGCTGCGTTACACCGAGATCGCCCCGGTACCGGGCGCGCCGAGCTACGTGCTGGGGATCATCAACCTGCGCGGCAACGTGGTTACAGTTATCGATACCCGCCAGCGTTTCGGCCTGGATTCGTCTGATGTCACCGACAACACCCGTATCGTGATCATCGAGGCGGACAAGCAGGTGGTGGGCATTCTGGTCGACAGCGTCGCCGAAGTGGTTTACCTGCGTCAGTCCGAGGTGGAAACCGCGCCGAACGTGGGTAACGATGAGTCGGCCAAGTTCATCCAGGGCGTTTGCAACAAGAACGGCGAGCTGCTGATCCTGGTCGAACTGGACAAGATGATGACCGAGGAGGAGTGGTCGGAGCTGGAGAGCATCTGAGGTGCTTGAAGCTGCACTCATCGTTCTCGCTCTGGTCTGCGCCGGGTTGGTGGGCACCTGCGTCTGGCTTGCCGGACGTTTGCGCCTGGCCAGCCAGCTGCAGGCCGAGCGCGATGCCCAGCGTGACCAGCGCATCCGCGAGCTGGGCAAGCGGCTGGACACCTACCTGACGGGTAGCATCCGCATGGGCGAGGAGCTTCACGAGCTGCGTCGCACCGTGGCGCCACTGCCGGACAAGCTGACCCAGATCGAACAGCGCGACCCCACCAGCCTGTCCTTCACCCAGGCCGCACGCCTAGTCGGTATGGGCGCCAGTGCCGACGACCTGACCCAATCCTGTGGTCTCAGCAAGGCCGAGGCGGAATTGGTCGCCAAGCTCCATCAGGCGCGCCGCTCCTAAGCATTCGTTTTATCCATTCGAGTCTCGCACCTGGGTATCGCTTCGCTCAACCCAGGCTACGTTTAGATCTCCAAATCTCCCGATATTCTGTCCAACGCAGTTCCTTGCGGGCCGCGTCCCGTACCCGTAGCCCGGGTTGAGCGAAGTGCTACTCAGGACAACAGCCGTAGGTTGGTGATCTAGCGCTTGCGGTTTTTACCAGTCGGCCCTTCGAGCATCAGAGGCCCATCGTTCGGCTTACCGCGCGGGTCGAAGCCGGCCGGGAATTTGCCTTTAAGGTACCAGGCGAACGCGATGATTTCCGCGATGCAGCGGTACAGCTGCTCGGGGATTGCTTCACCCAGCTCCAGGCGCGCGAGCAGGCGCACCAGCTCGGCGTTTTCATAGATCGGTACATCGTGGGCGCGGGCGATAGCGAGTATGGCTTCGGCCAGCTCGTCATCGCCCTTGGCGCTGAGGTTGGGGGCATTCTGGCCGTCGTAGGTGAGAGCGATGGCCTGGCGGGATGCTTTACTGCTCATGCGGTTTCATCCACCCAGCGTTGTTCCAGGGAGGTCTTAGGGCCCTGTGGCGGCGTGCCCTGACTACAGACCAGGTCACCCACCGTCAGGCCCGCAGCTACCAGGCGTTCACGCAAATTGCCCAGTTCGCGATCGATCAGCCCGGCGGTGCTGGCTCGCTCGGCCCAGAGCTGGCTGGACAGGCTGCCATGGGCCAGCTGCGCCTGCACCTGCAGCGGCCCCAGCGGGTCCAGATCGAACGCCAGGTCGATACGCCATAACGCTTCCTTGGGATCCTGTTTGCCGGATGGTGCGGGTTCTTCGTGTTGGATCTTCACCTGTAGTGGCACCAGCTCGTGCTGATTGCGCATTGGCACCTCCGTCTGCCAGGTAGTCAGCAGCTGGCCTTCTGGGCCGACCTGGCTTTGCGAGAGGCTGGATAGCTGGTGCGTCTGCAGGCGCGAGATGGCCGCTGCCGCGAGCTTGAGCAGCGCTTCCAGGTCGGCCTCTTCATTCATCGACTGCAGTAGGCGGCTGGGCAGTGGAAAGCTCATGGCTTGCTGGCGGCCGCTGCTCTGGCCTATGTTGCCCAGCACGTTGCGGGCGAATGCCGGCAGGGCCTGAGTCATGGCAGTAGCCGAAGCGGTCGCCGCAGCCAACGGCGCAGCACCGGGCAGCAGTGGCAGCAGCTGGCTGACCAGGCGCAGCAGATTGGCCTTCATATCGGTGCCTAGGCCGCCGGTTTGGCCGGTCAGCAACTTGCTCTCCAGAAACAGCCCACTGTTTTCCAGCGCCTTCATCAGGCTTTTGCCATTGCTCAGTTGCTCGCCTGTTGGCAAGCCCGCGAGTAACTTGTCGATGCTGCCCTTCAGGCCATCGGGCAGACCGTCTTGGTCGCCCATGCCCTTGAGTGCTGCCATCAAGCCTTCCAGCGAACCCTGGCGGCTTTGCTGGTTGCCGAGTTGCTGCAGCAGCGCCAATTGGTCGAGGCGACCGCTGAGCGGCAGGAAGGCCAGGGACTGATCGCCCTGCACGCGGGCGCTGAGCAGACTGCCGGGTGGCAGATTGAGCGTGGTTTCCAGGCTAAGGGTTTTGCCGGCCAGCCCGGTATTGAGCAGGTTGACCAGCACCTTGAAGACGGTCGCCTGAGCGATTTGGGTGGGCAGCATTTCGCGGGAAATCACCTTGCCCTGCAGCAGGGTGCCAACCGGCAATTGTTCGAGGTCGATGCTGGTCAGCGGCCTGTTACCGCCAGCTAGCACCGCCAGTGCGAGGCGGGTATCGGAGAGCGCGGTGACGGCCAGCGCCGTGCCTTGGGCGAGCGGCTGCGCGCTGCTGGCCTGCACCGTGGTCTGGCGACCGCCATCCAGGTTCAGGCGCAGCATCAGCTGGAAGCTCTGCGCCACTTCCTTGGATGCAACCACCTCGGCCTTGGCGGTTTCTCCGGGCACCATCAGCCCGTCGAGGGGTTTGAGCAGTTTTACCGCCAGGTCTGCGGCGCTAACGGCCGGTCTGTTGGCGGCGGGTGGTGGCGCTACAGGGCGCGATCCACTGATCTCGGTCATTAAGTCTCATACTCTGGGCCCAATGCACGCTGCGGGTCAGCCTCATGGGCATGTATAATCGCGGCCATTGCGAACGTCCGCACCAGTATAGCGGCCACAATCGTCTCGACTTGAACCAGGTGCCCGCGTTGTGAGCAGTCCTTTTCTTGAAGCCACGGCGCTGTCCTGCGAACGGGACTGGCGCCTGCTGTTCGAGAATCTCGACATTAGGCTGGATGCCGGGCAGATGCTGCAAGTCTCAGGTCCTAACGGCAGCGGCAAGACTAGCTTATTGCGGGTGCTTGCCGGCCTCAGGGCGCCCACCAGCGGCACTGTACGCCTGAACGGGCAACCGCTTGCCGAGCGCGGTGGCGACCTGGCTGGTGAGCTTTTGTGGATCGGCCATGCCGCCGGCATCAAGGGGCTGCTCAGTGCGGAAGAAAACCTTGCCTGGCTGTGCGCGTTGCATCGCCCGGCGAGCCGCGAGCAGATCTGGCAGGCTCTGGCCGCCGTCGGTCTGCGCGGGTTCGAAGATATTCCCTGTCATACGCTGTCTGCCGGTCAGCAACGCCGCGTGGCGCTGGCGCGGCTGTATCTGGACAGCCCACCGCTATGGATTCTCGACGAACCCTTTACTGCCTTGGACAAACAGGCGGTGAGCCAGCTCGAGGCGCACCTGGCGGCCCATTGCCGCAACGGCGGCCTGGTGATCCTCACCACCCACCATGCTCTGAGCGGCATGCCGGATGGCTACCGTGAACTTGATCTGGGACAGCATGGCGCATGAATAGCGTGTTTATGCTGCTGGTCGTGCGCGAGGCACGGCTGTTGTGTCGCCGCCCTGCAGAGCTGGCCAATCCACTGGTGTTCTTCGCTATCGTCATCGCCCTGTTTCCGCTGGCCGTCGGTCCGCAAACGCAACTGCTGCAAAGCCTTTCGCCCGGCCTGGTGTGGGTTGCGGCGCTGTTGGCGGTGCTGCTTTCCCTCGATGGCCTGTTTCGCAGTGACTTTGAAGATGGGTCATTGGAGCAATGGGTGCTGTCGTCACACCCGTTGCCAATCCTGGTGCTCGCCAAGGTGGCAGCGCACTGGCTGTTCTCCGGCCTGGCGCTGGTGGTGCTCTCGCCACTGTTGGCCCTGATGCTCGGCCTGCCGGCGCGCTGCCTGCAGGTGCTGCTGGCCTCACTGCTGCTGGGCACGCCGATCCTCAGTCTGCTCGGTGCCATTGGTGCAGCCCTGACCGTGGGCCTCAAACGCGGCGGGCTGTTGCTGGCGCTGCTGATTTTACCGTTGTACATCCCGGTGCTGATTCTTGGCAGCGGGGCCTTGCAGGCGAGTCTGCAAGGTTTGCCGGTCGCCGGGCACCTGCTCTGGCTGGCCAGCCTCACCGCCCTGACGGTAACCCTGACACCCTTCGCCATTGCCGCCGGCCTGAAAATCAGCGTCAGCGAATGATTGAACCGTGTGACCAGGTCGGCCTCCCATTCGGCGCTGACCTAGGAGACAGATGAGTAACCTGATGAACTGGACATGGTTTCACAAGCTGGGCTCGCCCAAATGGTTTTACGAGATCAGTGGCCGCTGGTTGCCCGGCTTTGCCATCGCCGCCGCCGTGCTACTGGCCGTGGGTACGGTCTGGGGGTTGGCCTTCGCGCCGCCGGATTACCAGCAGGGCAACAGCTTCCGGATCATCTATATCCACGTGCCAGCGGCGTTCCTGGCCCAGTCGATCTACGTGATGCTCGCCGTTGCCGGCGTGGTTGGCTTGGTGTGGAAGATGAAGCTGGCCGATGTTGCCCTGCAACAGGCGGCACCCGTTGGCGCCTGGATGACCGCCATCGCGCTGATCACCGGCGCCATCTGGGGTAAGCCGACCTGGGGCACCTACTGGATCTGGGATGCGCGACTCACCTCAATGCTGATCCTGCTGTTCCTGTACTTCGGCGTGATTGCCCTCGGCCAGGCGATCAGCAACCGCGACAGCGCCGCCAAGGCCACCGCGGTGCTGGCGGTGGTGGGCGTCATTAATATCCCGATCATCAAGTACTCGGTGGAGTGGTGGAACACCCTGCACCAGCCGGCCACCTTCAGCGTGATCGAAAAACCGGCGATGCCGGTGCAGATGTGGCTGCCGCTGCTGATCATGGTGCTGGGCTTCTACTGCTTCTTCGCCGCCGTGCTGCTGATGCGCATGCGCCTCGAAGTGCTGCGCCGGGAAGCGCGCAGCAGTTGGGTGAAAACCGAGATCCGCGCGCTGGTGGAGGGCAAACGATGAGCTTCGCGTCATTCGCCGACTTTCTCGCCATGGGCAACCATGGCGCCTACGTGTGGTCGGCCTACGGTATCTGCCTGGTGGTGCTGGTGCTCAATTTCTTGCTGCCGCTGCAGGCCAGGCGCCGGTACTTGCAGGATGAGGCGCGCCGTATGCGCCGGGAGGAGTCACGTTGAACGCCGTTCGCAAGAAGCGCCTGTTTATCGTGCTGGCGATCGTTGCCGGCGTCGGTATCGCCGTGGCGCTGGCTCTGAGCGCCCTGCAGCAGAACATCAACCTGTTCTACACCCCCACGCAGATCGCCAACGGCGAGGCGCCACGCGATACCCGTATCCGTGCTGGCGGCATGGTGGAAAAAGGTTCTGTGAAGCGCTCCAGTGATTCGTTGCAAACCGATTTCGTGGTCACCGACTACGCAGCGCGAGTGACCATTCGCTTCCATGGCATCCTGCCGGATCTATTCCGCGAAGGGCAGGGCATCGTGGCCATGGGCAAGATCGATGATGCCGGCCTGCTGCAAGCCGATGAAGTACTGGCCAAGCACGACGAGAACTACATGCCGCCGGAGGTCAAACAGGCCCTGGAGAAGAGCGGCATGAACACGCAATACGAGAAGGTCGGGGAGGCCGCGCAATGATTCCCGAACTCGGCCACCTAGCGATGATTCTGGCCCTGTGCCTGGCCCTGGTGCAGGCGACTTTGCCGCTGATCGGCGCCTGGCGCGGCGACCGCCAGTGGATGAGCCTAGCGCAGCCGGCGGCCTGGGGGCAGTTCGCCTTTCTGGCCTTCGCCTTCGCTTGTCTCACCTACGCCTTCATGATCGATGACTTTTCCGTGGCCTACGTGGCGCAGAACTCCAATACCGCGTTGCCCTGGTACTACAAGTTCAGCGCCGTGTGGGGCGCTCACGAAGGCTCGTTGCTGCTCTGGGCCCTGATTCTCGGCGGCTGGACCTTTGCCGTGGCGATCTTCTCGCTGCAGCTGCCCGAGGAAATGCTCGCCCGCGTGCTGGGTGTGATGGGCATCATCAGCGTCGGCTTCCTGCTGTTTCTGATCGTCACCTCCAACCCCTTCACCCGCCTGCTGCCGAACGTGCCGGCCGATGGCCGCGACCTCAACCCGCTGCTGCAGGACTTCGGCCTGATCATTCATCCGCCGATGCTCTACATGGGCTACGTGGGCTTCTCGGTGGCCTTCGCCTTCGCCATCGCCGCGCTGCTTGGTGGCAAGCTGGACGCCGCCTGGGCGCGCTGGTCGCGGCCGTGGACCATCATCGCCTGGGCCTTTCTCGGCATCGGCATCGCCCTGGGTTCCTGGTGGGCGTATTACGAATTGGGCTGGGGCGGCTGGTGGTTCTGGGACCCGGTGGAGAACGCCTCGTTTATGCCCTGGCTGGTCGGCACGGCGCTGATCCACTCCCTGGCAGTGACCGAGAAGCGCGGTGTGTTCAAGAGCTGGACGGTGCTGCTGGCCATCGCCGCGTTCTCCCTGAGCCTTTTGGGTACCTTCCTGGTGCGCTCCGGCGTGCTGACCTCGGTGCATGCCTTTGCCAGCGACCCGGAGCGCGGCGTGTTCATTCTCGCCTTCCTGCTACTGGTGGTCGGCGGCTCGCTGACCCTGTTCGCCTTGCGTGCGCCGGTGGTGCGCAGCCAGGTCGGCTTCGGCCTGTGGTCGCGGGAGACCCTGCTGCTGGCCAATAACCTGATTCTGGTGGTGGCCGCCTCGATGATCCTGCTCGGCACCCTTTATCCGCTGGTGCTCGATGCCCTGAGCGGCGCCAAGCTGTCGGTCGGTCCGCCATATTTCAATGCGCTGTTCGTGCCGCTGATGGGCTTGCTGATGGCGGTGCTCGCGGTCGGCGTGCTGGTGCGCTGGAAGGACACGCCGCTGCGCTGGCTGCTCGGCATGCTCACCCCGGTGCTGGTCGCCAGTGTGGCACTGGCGTTGCTGGCCAGCCTGCTATGGGGCGATTTCCACTGGGCGGTGCTCGGCGTCTGCCTGCTGGCCGCCTGGGTAACCCTGGCCGGGCTGCGTGACATTCAGGACAAGACTCGCCACAAGGGCTTTTTCAAAGGCATGACCAGCCTGGGCCGCAGTTACTGGGGCATGCAGCTGGCGCACCTGGGGCTGGCGGTCTGCGCGCTGGGCGTAGTACTGACCAGTTTGGGCAGCTTCGAGCGCGACATGCGCATGGCGCCTGGCGAAGCGGTGGAGTTGGGCGGCTACCGCTTCGTGTTCGAAGGGGCGGCGCATCACGAGGGGCCGAACTTCATTTCCGACCGCGGCACGGTGCGCATCTTCGACGGGGAGAAGCAGATCGCCGTGCTGCACCCGGAAAAGCGTCTGTACACCGTGCAGCAATCGGTGATGACCGAAGCCGGCATCGACGCCGGGCTGACCCGCGATCTGTTCGTCGCCCTCGGCGAGCCGCTGGGGCAGGGTGCCTGGGCGGTGCGCATCCATATCAAACCCTTCGTTCGCTGGATCTGGCTGGGCGCCCTGATGATGGGCTTCGGTGGCTTTCTCGCTGCTGCCGACAAGCGCTACCGGATGAAAGTCAAAAGCCGCGTGCGTGACGCGCTGGGCCTGCAGGAGGCACGTGCATGAGACGCCTGATCTTGTTGCTACCGCTGGTGATATTTCTCGGCGTGGCGGTATTTCTCTACCGTGGGCTGTTTCTCGACCCGTCCGAGCTGCCGTCGGCGCTGATCGACAAATCTTTCCCGGCGTTCTCGCTGCCGGCGGTGGAGGGCGATCAGCTGATCACCCAGCAGAACCTGCTCGGCAAACCCTCGCTGGTCAACGTTTGGGCCACCTGGTGCGTGGCCTGCAAGGTCGAGCATCCGGTGCTCAACAAGCTGGCGTCCATGGGCGTGAACATCCACGGCGTGAACTACAAGGATGACAACGCCGCCGCGCAGAAATGGCTGAGCGAATTTCATGACCCGTACCAGCTCAACATCAGCGACCCCAAGGGCACGCTTGGCCTGGATCTCGGCGTTTACGGGGCGCCGGAGACCTTCTTCGTCGACGCCAAGGGCATCATTCGCCACAAGTTTGTCGGCGTGATCGACGAGGCGATCTGGCGCGAGAAGCTGGCGCCGCTGTACCAGCAGATGGTCGATGAGGCCGGCCAATGATGCGCCTGTTTAGCGGCCTGGTTCTGCTGCTGGCGTTGGGCGGTGTCGCCCAGGCTGCCATCGACACCTATGAGTTCGCCAGCGAGGCCGAGCGCGATCGCTACCGCCAGCTCACCGAGGAGCTGCGCTGCCCGAAATGCCAGAACCAGAACATTGCCGACTCCAACGCGCCGATCGCAGTGGACCTGCGTGCCGAGATCTACCGCAAGCTCGAGGCGGGTGAGAGCAATGCGCAGATCATCGATTACCTGGTCGCACGCTATGGCGATTTCGTGCTCTACAAACCGCCGGTCAGTGGTCGCACGCTGCTGCTCTGGTACGGCCCGGCGGCGCTGCTGGCCGGCGGTTTCGTGCTGCTCGGAGTGATCGTCCTGCGCCGCCGCAAGTCCAGTGGTGAGGCTGCCACGGGTCTGTCACAGGAAGAACAGCAACGTCTGGCGCACCTGCTCGAGCAGGTGCCTGAGGATAAGAAAGCCCCATGATCGAATTCTGGTTGTCCGCCGGCCTGTTGTGTCTGGTCGCGGTGAGTTTCCTGCTCATCCCGCTGCTGCGCGGGCGCAAGGTGCAGGCCGAGGAAGATCGCACCGCGCTCAACGTGACGCTCTATCAGGAACGCCTGCGCGAGCTGGAACTGCAGCATCAGGCCGGCACCCTGGATGCAGCGCAATGGCAGGCTGCCCACGACGAAGCGGCCCGCGAGCTGCTGGCTGACACGGAGGGCAGTGACGTTCGCCAGGCACGTCGCCTCGGGCGCGTCGTGCCGCTGCTGGCGGTGGTGCTGGTGCCCGTGCTGGCCGTGGTGCTGTACCTGCAGTGGGGCGCCATCGACAAGGTCGAGCAGGCGCGCACATTCGCCGCAGAGCCGCGCAGCATCGAAGAAATGACCACGCGCCTGGAGCAGGCCGTGAAGAGTAATCCGGATTCAGCCGAAGGCTGGTATTTCCTCGGCCGCAGCTACATGGCCCAGCAGCGCGCGGCGGACGCTGCCCGTGCGTTCGAGCAGGCGGTCAAGGTGGCGGGGCGCGAACCGGAGTTGCTCGGCCAGTGGGCTCAGGCGCTGTACTTCGCCGCTGGCAAACAGTGGGGCCCGCAGCTGGATTTGCTGACCAGCGAAGCCTTGAAAGCCGACCCGGAGGAGGTGACCAGCCTGGGCCTGCTGGGCATCGCCGCCTATGAGGAACAGCGCTTCGCGGATGCCATCGGCTATTGGCAGCGACTGGTGGCCGTGCTGCCCGAGGGCGATCCCTCACGCCAGGCGATTGCCGGCGGTATCGAGCGCGCGCGGCAGGAGCTGGGCTCGTCGGCTGAAAGCGCTACCAGCGCCGCACAGCCGCAAGCAGTGGCCGGTTTGCAGGTGCGTGTCGAGTTGGCCGAGGTGCTGCGCGACAAGGTGCAGCCGGGCGATGCGGTATTCGTCTTTGTCCGGGCCGCTTCCGGGCCGCCGATGCCGCTGGCGGCCAAACGCTTGACCGTGGCTGACCTGCCGGCGCAGCTCAGCCTCTCGGACAGCGATGCGATGATGCCGCAACTGAAACTTTCCGCGTTCGACCAGGTTCAACTGGTAGCGCGCATTTCGCGCGCCGGCGATGCGAAAAGCGGCGAGTGGATCGGCCAGGGGCAACCGGTGGCCAGCAGCACCCAGGACGTGCAACGCCTTGTCATCGATAGCCCTGACGGCACACCTCCATGAACAGACTGATTTCGGCTGCCGTGGCAGCCACCTTGTTGAGCCTCGCTGGCTGTACCCTTCATAGCCCGGCGCCTGGCACGCCAACTGGCGGGCCTTCCGCACCAACTACAGGCTCGCCGCCGGTAGCCAAATCCCATCCGCGTTTCGCGCCGCCGCCGGGCGTGTCCAGCCATTGGAACAACGCCCTTGGCGTGTACGAGATCGACTCGGAGCGCTACACCTACTACCGCGAGCGTACCTTCTACCGCTGGCAGGATGGCTGGAGTTGGGCCGGTACCCTGCAAGGCCCGTGGGAGCCAGTGGACAGTACAGGTGTGCCGCCGCAGTTGTATCGCCATCACGCGCAGTGACGCCCGCACAGGTATTGATTTGCCAGACTGAGTCGTCCTGATAAAGGGCGGCTCGTTCGTTACGGCTCCCATTAATCTTCCGCTCGCATGTCAGGGACTTTTTCAGACGTCTTGGTTAGCGGCAGCCTGTAGCCGGCTTCGCGTCTTGCGATTATCGAACTGCGGTTCGATAATCGCGCAAACCGTCTGGACGAGTGACAGTGCCATGCCCGAATCCCGTTCCGTGCCCAGTTCGATGGCGCCGCCGATCATCGCGTCGCCGGCCAAGCGTATCGACGCCTTTACCGGCGACCCCAACTTCATGACCTCGCTGGCCCGTGGCCTGGCCGTGATCCACGCCTTTCAGGAGCGTAAGCGTCACCTGACCATCGCCCAGATCAGCCACCGCACCGAGATTCCCCGCGCTGCCGTTCGCCGTTGTCTGCACACTCTGATGAAGCTCGGCTATGTGACCACCGACGGGCGCGTCTACTCGCTGCTGCCCAAGGTGCTGACTTTGGGCCACGCCTATCTGTCCTCGACGCCAATGGCCGTCACCGCGCAGCCGATTCTCGACCGCCTCAGCGAGCAATTGCACGAAGCCTGTTCGATGGCGACGCTGGAGGGTGACGAGATTCTCTACATCGCGCGTTCGGCGACGCCGCAGCGGTTGATCTCCGTCGACCTGAGCGTGGGTAGCCGTCTGCCGGCCTATTGCACCTCGATGGGTCGTATCCTGCTGGCGGCGCTGGATGATGCCGCGCTGGACGACTACCTGAGCCACGCCGACCTGCAGGTGAAAACCAGCCGTACCCTGCACACCCCCGAAGACCTGCGCGTCAATATCGAGGAGATCCGCCGCCAGGGCTGGGTGATCATCGACCAAGAGCTGGAAGTCAGCCTGCGCTCAATTGCCGTGCCGTTGAAGGATTCCGCCGGCCAAGTGCTGGCGGCGCTCAATGTCGGCACCCATGTGGGCCGCGTGTCGCGTCAGGAACTGGAAAACCGCTTCCTGCCCATTCTGCTGGAAGCCAGCCACGAACTGAGCACCCGCCTGTTTCAATAACGCTCTACCCCCCCCCCCCCGGGTGCCGCCATGCTCGACCCGGGCTACCTAGCAGTGATCCCGGAACCGTAGCCGGGGTTGAGCGAAGCGATACCCAGGAATAACCGGTCGCGCGAGCCGCGTCATACCCACCCCGCGGTGCGCCCATTCAACAACCTGATGATGGCTGGGCGCCGCCTGCGCCTTCGCTACACTCGGGCTGTCTTTCATTAGCCAGCAGGGCAGGTTGAGCATGAGCAATCGCATGATGATCACGGGGGCCGGCTCCGGCCTGGGGCGCGAGCTGGCATTGCGCTGGGCACGCGAGGGCTGGCGGCTGGCGCTGTCGGACGTCAACGACGCCGGGCTGGCGGAAACCTTGCGCCTGGTGCGCGAGGCCGGTGGTGACGGTTTCACCCTGCGCTGCGACGTGCGTGATTACAGCCAGCTGACCGCCCTGGCGCAGGCCTGCGAAGAGAAGTTCGGCGGCATCGACATCATCATCAACAACGCTGGCGTGGCCTCGGGCGGCTTCTTCGCCGAACTGTCGCTGGAGGACTGGGACTGGCAGCTGGCGATCAACCTGATGGGCGTGGTCAAGGGCTGCAAGGCCTTTCTGCCGCTGCTAGAACGCAGCCACGGGCGCATCATCAATATCGCCTCGATGGCGGCGCTGATGCAGGGCCCGGGCATGAGCAACTACAACGTCGCCAAGGCCGGCGTGGTGGCGCTGTCGGAAAGCCTGCTGGCCGAACTCAAGCCGCTGCAGGTCGGTGTGCACGTGGTCTGCCCATCGTTCTTCCAGACCAACCTGCTCGACTCCTTCCGCGGGCCGACGCCGGCCATGAAGGCTCAGGTCGGCAAGCTCCTGGAAAGTTCGCCGATCAACGCCGAGTTCATCGCCGACTATATCTTCAAGGCCGTCGCCGCTGGCGAGTTCATGATCCTGCCCCACGAGCAGGGCCGCCAGGCCTGGGCGCTGAAGCAGAAGAACCCGCAACTGCTGTATGACGAGATGACCCTGATGTGCGAGAAGATGCGCGCCAAGGCGGCCGGGCAGCGCGAAACGAAGACGTCTTGAACCTGTTCACGAGCGTTGGTTTTCCGGGAGCTTGTATCCCGTGCATCGGCTGCAAGAAGGCAAAAGCGGTCGGTGAGCAGCTTATATTTCGTAGGAGGGGCTTTAGCCCCGAGCTTTACAAGGGGGCAAAGATCTCGGGGCTAAAGCCCCTCCTACGAGTTGCGACCGACTGCTCCTGCCATGCCGTAGTCTTTACAGATGCAATTACGGCGGGTGATCCTGAACAGCTTCTCAGGCCATTGCACAGTGCGAGCACTGGCTCGCGCTTGCCCTAATCGAAACGCACGAGTAGGGTTGCCGGCTCGGCCGAACCTGGCCGCATGATCAGGAACTCGTGTGAAACCCGTCTCCCGCGCTTTACTGCTGCTGGCTCTGGTGGCCGCAGCGGTGAATCTCCGCCCCGGCATTACCTCGCTGGCGCCGCTTATCGAGCGTATCGCTCAGGAACTGTCCCTCAGCCGCGGCTTTATCAGCCTCACCACGGCGCTACCGGTGCTGTGTATGGGCCTGCTGGCGCCCCTTGCGCCGCGGCTTGCCGTGCGGCTGGGCCTGGAGCGCACCATCACGCTGTGCCTGGGTGCCATCGCCCTGGCATTGGTGCTGCGCCTGGTCAGCCATTCCAGCAGCATTCTCGTTGGTAGCGCCGTGCTGCTAGGCGCCGCCATCGCCATTGCCGGGCCTTTGTTGTCGGGCTTCATCAAACGCCATTTCGCCGGTCGCATGGGCCAGGTGTTGGCCTGGTACTCGTTGAGCATGGCTATCGGTGGCGCCATCGGTGTAGTGCTGACCATGCCGGTCACCCAGCTGTTTGGCGATGACTGGAGCTACGGCCTGGCCATCTGGGCAGTGCCCGCTGTGCTGGCAGTGGTCATCTGGTGCTGCCTGCCCAAGCAGCATGTCGAGCCGCTGAGTCAGGAGGATGCCTCCGCCGGTTTGCCCTGGCGCGAGGGGCGGGCCTGGTTGATCAGCGCCTATTTTGCCCTGCAGGCTGGGCTGTTCTACGCGGTGGCGACCTGGACGGTGGCGCGTTACCAGGAGGCGGGCTTATCGGCGATGCACAGCAACACGCTGTTCAGCCTGGCCATGCTGATGGGGCTGCCGAGCTCCTTCGTGCTACCCATGCTGGTGCAGCGCTTCAACCGTTACCTGCTGATGGTCGGCTGCGGCTCCCTGACCCTGGTCAGCCTGGTGATGATCACCTTTGCGCCGACCTTCATCCCGGAATTCTGGGCGCTGACCCTGGGGTTCGGCATGAGCGGTTCCTTCGCCTTGTCGCTGCTGCTGCCGATCTACGAGGCCGGCTCGCCCATGGCGGTCAGTCGCTGGACTGCCATGATGCTCGGCTCGGGCTACAGCGTCGCATGCCTGAGCCCGGTACTCAGCGGTCTGGCGCGCGACCTTTCGGGCACTTATCAGGTGCCGTTCCTGGTGCTCACGGGTATGGCGGTGGTGATGGTGCTGCTGGCCTGGTCGATGCGCAAAGGTCCGCGCAGTCCTTCAGTGTGAATGGCTTCGTAGCCCGGGTAGAGCGAAGCGAAACCCGGGACATCGCCTAGCCGATTGAATGACACTCATCACTGTCCTGACCGCTCGCCCGGCCCGCAGCATTCCCCTCACTCGTGCGCTGTGATAGAAGGCTGCCAGTTTTTATCGGAGTGCCCCCGTGGAATCGGAATCCATCGTCTACGGCAATATTCGTGACTGGCCGTCGGACAGCGCTGCGGAGAGTCGCCTGCGCCGCCTGCTTAACCGGCAGGTGCTCGACGCATTGCCGACCGGAGATGCCTGGCCGTTTCTCGGTCGCGAGATGTTCTCCTGCTGCCAGCAACCGGGCAGCGGTCTGTACCAGACCCAGGTGATTCACTTCGGCGCCAGTTACCAGACCATCGAGTACGAATGGAAGCTGTGGGTCGCCGAGTTCGAGGCGCTGCTCAAACGCCTCTACTGGGCCAGCGCCGTGGTGCACCTGGAAACCGAACTGAACGGCACCCACACCTTCCGCTGGGAAGCCGAATCAGAAAGCGGCCTGCATAGCCCTCAGGACGGTGCGCTTCGCGTGCGCTGCGCCTGGGAAAGGGAAGGGGGATTACGCGGATAACGCGTTGACCAAGCCATTCGCCGCGGGGCGCGGTTCCTACGCGATTGAAGGCAACCTAACACCCGCGTAGGAGCGCCGCCCCGGCGCGAATCGATTGTTGCCTTACATCGCAATATGAACGTACGTGTTCAGTTGCAGGCGCCATGATCAGTCCTCATCCACCAGCCATTCCCTGGGCACGTCGCGCTTCAGCGCCAGCTGGCACTGCTGGCTTTCCGGATCGAATACGATTACCGCTTCACCTTTATCCAGCGCACGCCGCACGCGGTCGACGCGGGTTTGCAGCGGCGTGTCATCACCATTATCGGTGCCATCGCGGGTCACGAAATCTTCGATCAGGCGGGTGAGGGTATCTGCCTCGAGCAGATTGGCGGGGATCAGCAAGGTTTTCTCCTGAGGCGCAGCGTGGCTTTTAACCATCGTATGCATGGGGTTCGTTGGACGGTGCTCACTAGCATTTGATCACGCCAGCGCGCGACCGCTCAGCAACATTGCGGGCGAATCGCCATGCCCGCCAACAATCCTGTTCAGTCAAAGACTTAGGTTTACATGCCGGAAACGACGGCAATCGATTCACGACGTCAACCACATTTTCGAAGTTGATGATTTTTTAGGCTGTTCAAAAGCTGACCAGCGTGCTACAACCTTTCCCATCGAGTGACATAGCCGCTTGAAAACGAAGGGAAAAGCATGACCAAGTCGGAGTTGATCGAAAGAATCGTCACCCATCAAGGGCAGCTTTCAAACAAAGATGTCGAGCTGGCCATCAAGACCATGCTGGAACAGATGTCCCAGGCGCTGGCGACCGGTGACCGCATCGAGATTCGCGGCTTTGGCAGCTTTTCTCTCCACTATCGCGCGCCGCGCGTCGGTCGCAACCCCAAGACCGGTCAGTCGGTACGCCTGGATGGCAAGTTCGTACCGCACTTCAAGCCTGGCAAGGAATTGCGTGATCGGGTGAACGACGAGGAGGAGTGATTCTCGAAGTTTTCACGCCAGTTGATCTCATTACTCGACACTATGCGAACGAGAGCCAGTTCACGCCATAAGCCTGCAAAGGGCAGCGGTACAATCTACCGTTTTTTCTTGAAATAAAATTTTCCGAGCCCTTAAGGCCGCTCTAACCCGGTCGATACGATGGTGATGCCGCCACCGTTCTGGTGAGCGCAGCGCCTCTATCCTCATCCGCAGGGCTGCATATGAACTGGTTCTACAACGCCAAAATAGCAACCAAGTTGTACCTCGCATTCGCGCTTTGCGCTTCCATCACTTTGATTGTCGGTATTCTCGGTAGCCAGGGCATCGGCTCGTTGTCGGCGAGCTTGCAGTCGGTGTTTTCCAATAACCTCGTTTCGGTCTCCAAGACTGCCGAAACCCGCTCCAATGCCATCGCGCAAAGCCGTGACCTGTACCGCTTGCTGGCTGCTGCTTCCGCTGGTGCGGATGCTGCCGAGCGAAACGCCATTCTTACCTCCATGAGGGACAATCGTCAGAACAGCGAGCGCGCTTTCGCCACCTACCGTGCCACGCCGCTTGCGGATGACGAGCGAGCGGCCGGTGACCGTATGGAGAAGGATTGGCCGGCTTATCAGGCTATCGTTGATCGCGCTGTGGCCACCATCGAGCGTGGCGATTTGGTCGCCGCCAAACAGTTGATGTCCGGTGAGATGCATGACGCTTATCGCACCGTTATCGACGAGATGGGCGTCATGGTTGAGTCCAATAATCGCCAGATCGGCGAGGGCGCCCAAGAGGCTCGCGAGAGAGAGGCTGCCGCCAAGCTCACCCTGTATATCGGCATTGGCGTTGCCTTCGTCGCAGCCATTGTGCTTGGTATGTTCATCAGCCGCGTTATCAGTGCGCCGATCGCCCTGGCCGTTGGCAATGCCCAGCGCATTGCCGGTGGTGACTTGACCAAGCCCATCGAAAGCAGCCAGCGTGACGAGTCGGGGCAATTGCTTTCGGCGCTCGGCGCCATGCAGAACGGTCTCAAGGGCACCATCCAGCAGATTGCCAGTGCGGCAGACCAGCTGGCATCTGCAGCCGAAGAACTCAACGCCGTGACGGAGGAGAGCAGCCGCGGCCTGACCCGCCAGAACGACGAAATCCAGCTTGCCGCTACCGCTGTCACCGAGATGACCGCCGCGGTCGAAGAAGTTGCGCGCAATGCCACTTCTACCTCCGAAGCCTCCCGACAAACCAGCAAGGAAGCATCCAGCGGTCGTGACCAAGCACGTGAGGCGGTCAAGGCCATTACCAGCGTGAATAACGAAATCGGCCAATCGACCGTGATCGTCGATGAGCTGGCCGGCAGCGTGCGCGACATCGCCAAGGTACTCGACGTCATTCGTGGTATCGCCGAACAGACCAACCTGCTGGCACTCAACGCCGCCATCGAAGCAGCGAGGGCGGGGGAGCAGGGCCGTGGGTTCGCCGTGGTGGCCGACGAAGTGCGCGCTTTGGCCGCGCGTACTCAGGCCTCCACCGGGGAGATCGAGGCAATGATCGCCAGCGTGCAGTCGCGCGCCGACGACGCGGTCAAGGCCATGGGCAACAGCCGTACCATGGCCAACAGCACCCAGGAACTGGCCAAGGCCACTGGCGAGTCCCTTGAGCGCATCGCCCAGAACATCGCCGAGATCAACGACCGCAACATGTTGATCGCCACCGCCTCCGAAGAGCAGGCCAACGTCGCGCGGGAAGTAGACCGCAACCTGATCAACATCCAGGACCTGTCCACCCAAACCGCCGCCGGCGCCAACCAGACCAGCGCATCCAGTCAGGAGCTGTCGCGCCTGGCGGTGTCCTTCAATAATCTGGTCAGTACCTTCAAGCTCTAAAAGCTTTTCCTCCACGTAAATAAAAGGGGTGGCAGCCAAACGCAGGCTGCCGTCCAGCGCTCAAATGTCGGGGCGCTGAGTCCATGCCCGCGATTTGTTGTGCTTAGGTCAGCTCACTTACGCCCCTACGACTCAACAGTAAGCCACTTTGCGTCATGAGCCTCATTAGCCTGGGTTGAGCGAAGCGATACAGGGGTTTCCAACGCACGCCTATTCAGCCCCCACGCAAAAAACAGCAAACACCAAGTGTTATGGCGCTTTCTTCAAACCGCCAGATAGCCCATCATTGCGCCTCACTAAATCCACCCGCCAGACGTAAGGGACTAACTGGTGGAATATCCGCACATCACACATCACGGCGCCCAGGACGGCGTAACCGGTTCCTGCCACCAACTGCACTTCACGCAGCACAGCAGTGTCCTCGTCGACTGCGGCCTGTTCCAGGGCGCCGATGCCTCACCACTCGGTGCGCGGGCCGATCACCAGCTTATCGAGTTCCCTCTGGATGGCATTCGTGCCCTGATCGTCACCCACGTGCACGTCGACCATGTAGGGCGCATTCCCTATCTGCTGGCCGCCGGTTTCACTGGGCCGATCCTGTGCAGTGAGCCTTCGGCCAAACTGCTGCCCATCGTGCTAGAGGACGCCTTCAAACTCACCTTCAGCCGTGACCAGAAGCAGGTCGAGCGCTATCTCAAGCAGGTACAAGAGCGCATCATCGCGCTGCCCTACGACCACTGGTTCACTCTACAGGGCGATGAAGGGCTGAAAGCCAAAGTGCAGCTGCAGCGCGCCGCCCATATGCTCGGTTCAGCCTATGTGGAAATCGATGTGCAGTACCGCCCAGACGAGGCCGGCACGCGTATCGTATTTTCGGGCGACCTTGGCGCACCAAGCGCACCGATCCTCAAGCCCTGCGTACCACCAAAGCGGGCCGACATTCTGGTGCTGGAAAGCACCTACGGCGACCGCCTGCACGAAGACCGCAGCACCCGCCGCCAGCGCCTGGAGCAGGTCATCGAGCACGCACTGGCCAACAACGGCACCGTGCTGATACCCGCCTTCAGCGTCGGCCGCACGCAAGAGCTGCTCTACGAACTCGAAGACATCATCCATAGCAAAAAGCTGAATACCGCATCCACTCCAAAAGCCTCTGTGGGAGCGGGCCACGCCCGCGAAAATCTTCAAACAACACCCAGTGACCCTGCAGGAACCGACTGGCCAAGCCTACCCATCATCCTCGACTCCCCCCTGGCCAGCCGCTTCACCCAGGCCTACCGGGAACTCAAGGAGCACTGGAACGAGGAAGCCCAAGCCCGCGTCCAGGCCGGCAGAAAACCCTTGGCGTTCGAGCAACTGATCACCGTCGACAGCCACGCCGACCACCAGAGAATTCTCAACCACTTGGCCAGCAGCGCCCGGCCCGCCATCGTCATCGCCGGCAACGGCATGTGCTCCAGCGGCCGCATCGTTAACTATCTGAAAACCATGCTGGGCGACCCACGGCACGACGTGCTGTTCGTTGGCTACCAGGCCAGCGGCACGCCAGGCAACGCCATCCAGCGCTTCGGTCCGCGTAATTGCTATGTGGAATTCGATGAGCAGCGCTATGACATTCGTGCCGGTGTGCATAGCATTGGTGGGTATTCGGCGCATGCGGATCAGGCGGGGTTGGTCGGATTCGTTACGGCAATGGAGGAGTGGCCGGGGGAGATTCGGTTGGTGCATGGGGAGGAGGGGGCTAAGGCGTCATTGAGCCGAGCCCTTTTAGATGCCTACAACGCACGCGGGTT
Source organism: Pseudomonas sp. AG1028 (assembly GCF_007993955.1). NCBI lineage: Bacteria > Pseudomonadati > Pseudomonadota > Gammaproteobacteria > Pseudomonadales > Pseudomonadaceae > Pseudomonas > Pseudomonas sp. AG1028. The sequence continues at coordinate 19,330 of NZ_VIVP01000014.1, read as the reverse complement.
GAGCGTGCGGATAAATTCTGCGGCGCTTTCTGCGACGTAAAAAGCAAAAGTAAAAATGTGAGAGTTCGTTCACATCGATGGTAATTGATTCATAAAGAATGGTTAGAATGCGCGCTCGATAGGGCAACGGCCTGCCTCGATGGTCACCCCAACGGGTTGGTCTAGGGGCGAGGCTAGTCATTACTAGATATTATAAAAAGCTAGAAATATTCCGACTGATGCGAACCAGCAGTCTTTCGGGGCGCGATGCCACAGCCTGCACTGCGTTGCAGGTTTAAAGGAGTGTAGTGAAGGCAACGATTGCCGGATCCGGTTATGACAATATTCAGTTTAGTTCTATCGGCCCCTGGCCGCCCATTTGTCGAGTGCAAGCCTGCTGACTTCGCGCAGAGGTGCTTCAGCTCGCTGGCTCACCTATCAGCCGACTTGCGCTTTCTTCCTATGTGCCACAAGCATGTCCAGGCGTTGTCCTCGCCGTCAGCCGCAGTGGCATCATCCTCCTTTGCATGATTTATCTAATTGGATTGATCGTCTGCGCATCCCGTCCGAGCGATCACGTTTTTCCGTGCCCCGAATTTCCTTCGCCCGCCCTGAAACAGGATGACTGAGCCCATGTCGCAAGCCCCAACCGCCCGCCCGCAGAACGATGAAATCGATCTCGGCGAACTCATGCGCGCATTGTGGGAGCGCAAGAAGCTGATCATCGGCGTCGCTGCCGTTGTCACGCTGCTGGCAATTGCTTATGCATTGTTGGCGACCAAGTATTACCGAACCCAGAGCGTTTTGCGCCCGGTGGCGATGAATGTGCTCGATGAACTCAATGCGTCTGGGTTGTACGAACTTACCCCCGAAGAAGCACTGCAGCGAGTCGGCGCAGGTATCAGCTCCTACGAGTATCGCCTGGAGTACTTCAACGCCAATCAGGAGCTGTTCGGGCCGGACGCCATGAGCGATGGACAGACGGCTGAGCAGGCGCTGAACCAGATCATCGACGACCTTGAGATTCTCCGGCCTGCGGCCAATCGTACTGACGGGGGGGTTTCCTATGTGGGCCTTGCCTATACCTATCCGTGGGGCGTTAAAGGTGCTGACATTGTCAATGGGCTGATTCAGTACGTCATCCAGAAAGAACGTACCGCTCTCGCCCAAGACGTAGAAGTCATCATTCGAAATCGCCTGGCCAAACTAGAGCAGCGCATGGCGGCAGAACGTGCTGCCTACCAGGCTGACAAGCAGGCGAAGATCGCGTCGCTTTCCGAGACTGATGCTCTCAAACGTGCGCAACTTCAGGATGAGCTGCGATCCCTACGCACGCAACTGCGCACCCGTCGCGATGACCGAATCGCAAAGTTGAACGAAGCCATAATGATTGCCAAGTCGCTGGGTATCGAAAAACCCAGTACGCCATCCACTCTCGCAGATAATGCCCCAGTGACAGGCTCGGGAAATGTTATCCGCACCGAAGTCAATAATCAGCAAATCCCCCTTTATTTCATGGGAGCTGAAGCGCTGGAAGCCGAGCGCAATGTATTGCAGAAGCGTCGTTCGGATGAGTTTACTGAGCCGCGAATTGCACAGATTCAGGCCGAGCTACTGATTTTGGAAAATAACCGTGAGGTGCAGCTACTCCGGCAACGGAAGAATGAGGATGTGTATATCAGTAACTACGCCAAGTGGAGTCAAGAAGCAGCAGAGCTCAAAGGGCTAAATTTGAGTCTTTCCGCGATGCCTCTTGTGAGTATTGATAGGCAGGCGGTTTATCCTCGATCGGCTATTAAACCCAAGGCGGCTTTGATTATACCTCTGGGCTTCATGGTGGGGGTGGTCTTGGGTCTGTTTTGTGCGGTGTTAAGTGTGCTGTTCGCGCCCTCAAAAAGATCTGACGGGTAGTTGTCCTTCAAATGGTATGCATAATGAATGCATTTGTTAGGTTCACTTGGACGGTTTTAGATAGGCTTGAGATGTGTAAGAGTACATGGACTGCTATGGGGCATGCACCTCTAAATATCATTTTAAGCGCAAGATGAGGCTGTACTGATGAAAGGTATTTCGTTGATGGCAAGGTTCAGCTTTTATCAGTTGTTTTTTTTGAAAGGCGATGTTTTCAGTCACGAGCTAATGACCCGGGTAATATATTCCGAGGTTTTCACGTCCAGAAGTGATAAGAGTCAATTTCTTATTATTCAGGCAAGGGGATGATGATGACCTCTTTTTCGTTGATTGATTTTCCAATCATTGGTGATGAACGTGGTTCTCTAATCGCTCTCGAGACACAAAGTATCATTCCCTTTGATGTAAAAAGAATCTACTACATATTCGATACCAAGCCAGGCGTCAGCAGGGGGTTCCATGCACACCGAAACTTGAAGCAAGTTATGGTTTGTGTCTCTGGCAAGTGCCGTATTCTGCTTGATGACGGTAAGTCAAAGGTCAATTTGTGGCTGGACTCGCCAAGCAAGGCGCTATTAATTGAAGGCCTTATCTGGCGCGAAATGCATGATTTCAGTCCTGATTGTGTATTGGTTGTAATGGCAAGTGAGCATTACGACGAGTCTGACTATATCAGGAACTATAGCGATTTTGAGGGTATCGTCCATGGCTGAGCAAATCATAATCTTTGGTGGTGGTGAGACAGCGCTGCTCGCTTATGAATATTTCACTCACGACTCACCCTATGAGGTGGTCGCGTTTTCAATGGATGCTGAATTCATTGAAAGTGATAGCTTGATGGGGCTGCCTGTGTTGCCGATTGCTGACGTGGTGAAGCGATTTCCGCCGAGTGAGTATTCTGGGTTTGTGGCTGCCAGCTCTACCAAACTGAATAGAGTGCGAAAGGGGCTCTACGATAAAGTAAAAAGTATGAGTTACGAATTGGTCTCTTATGTGAGTAGTCGAGCATTCATATGGCCCAACGTTAAGATGGGCGACAACTGTTTTATAATGGAAGATAACACGCTTCAGCCTTTTACAGAAATTGGAAATAACGTAGTCATGTGGAGTGGTAACCATCTTGGACATCGCTCCACTGTTCGCGATGACTGTTTTATTTCTTCTCATTGCGTCATCTCCGGATTTTGCGATATCGGTAAAGGTTCGTTTCTGGGTGTCAATTGTACTATTGAAAATGACGTTTGTATTGGGGATGATAATTTTATAGGTGCTGGGGCTTTGATAAGGAAAAACACCGAAAAAGGTGCTTTCTATCAGATCCCGCAGAGCGAAATTGCGAAGATCAGTGCTTATCGTCTTTTCAAGATCAAAGAGTAGGATGTGCCTCTATCCGATTTACTCGAGTGAGGGATGTGGAGGAGTTGTACAGCCATAGCCAATCCCGCATGGGCAACATATGAAAAGTTTTAAATGCTTTCCGCTAGCGCAGGAGTCAAAGAAATGAAATGGAATAAGCTAGGTATTATTTTCGAACCCAGTTGCCTGTCTTGGTCTTCTCATACCGCGCTGCAACCTACGCCGCTTGTCCTAGATGATCGTGTAAGGGTTTACTTTGGCTCTAGGGATAATGCAGGCGTCAGCCGGATTGGTTATGTGGATTTCAGCAAGAGCGATGTTACAAAAATCCTCGGCTTTTCAACGAAACCTGTCTTGGATATCGGAGAGGATGGTTGCTTTGATGAAAGTGGCGTGGTGCCTTCCGCGGTTGTCCAAGTCGATGGCGTAATCTACATGTTTTATGCCGGCTACCAACTCGGCTCTAAGGTTCGCTTCTCTGTGCTGGGTGGACTTTGCATCAGTGAAGACGGCGGCAACACATTTAAGCGTGCCAAGCGGACGCCGGTATTCGAGCGGAACGATACGGAAACATTGTTTCGAGTGCCGCATAGTGTTTGGTATGAAAATGGACTTTGGAAAGCATGGTACGGTGGTGGAGATCGCTTCGTGCAGGGCCACAACAAAACTTTGCCTTTGTATGATATTCGTTATACCGAGTCTTCCTCGCCGCTGCGTTTCAACGATGCTGGTAAGGTACTGCTACAGACTGAGGGTGAAGAATACCGCTTGGGCAGGCCCGCAATCTTCAAGCGTTCAGAAACTGAATATTATCTTTTTTATGGGTTTAGTACCGAAAACTCACCCTATCAACTTGGTTATGCATTCTCGGTAGATATGAAGTCTTGGGAGCGACGGGATGGGAATATAGGTATTGTTCTTTCGCAGTCAGGCTGGGACAGCGAGATGATGGCCTATCCGAACGTAGTAAGTTTCGGTGGTAAGACGTACATGTTTTACAATGGAAATGAGTATGGTAAATGTGGCTTCGGTGCAGCGGAGTTGCTTGAATGGTAGAATGCCAGTTTTACACGTCGTCTAGCAAAAGTATTTGGGATGATTTTGTCAGGGCAAGTAAGCTCGCTCTTTTTTTCTTTGAAAGAGATTATCTGGAATACCATGCTGATCGCTTCTTGGATGCATCGCTCATATTTTATAAAGATAGCAAGGTAATAGCATTATTTCCTGCTACTCGTAATGGGCAGGCGCTAATTAGTCATGGCGGGCTGACGTACGGCGGTTTGATTTTTGAGCCTGGCGTTCGATCCGCTGATATCCAGGAGGTCATAGGGGCGTTATGTACATATTCAAGGGCGAATGGATTTTCGGAAATCCTATATAAAAGTGTACCCTATATTTTTCACCGGCATCCGGCGCAAGAAGATATCTACTTTCTTCATAATTTACATAATGCGCGGATCGTGCGGCGTGATTTAAGTTGTGCCATTCATCTTCAAAGCAGATTGAAGCTGTCCAAGGGGCGTAAATGGCTTTTGGCAAAAGCACGCAAAGCCGGTTTGCAGGTGACTGATTCTCGGGACTGGTCCGGGTTTCACAGTTTGCTGGTCGATGCCTTGTCCAGGCATGGGGTTACACCAGTACATTCTGCGGTAGAGCTAGAGTATCTGCATAGCAAATTTCCAGAAAATATAAAGTTAAAGACCGTCTCTCATGAGGGAGTGGCGGTTGCTGCCTGTCTGTTATTCGTTTTCAATAATGTTGTTCATACTCAATACTTGGCAACCAGCGAAGTTGGAAAAGAACTTGGCGCGCTTGATTATATTATCGAGCATTGCATCGAAATGAGTAAGACGGCAGGCTATGATTTTTTCAATTTTGGTATTTCCACTGAGCAGCAAGGACGTTATTTGAACCAGGGGCTCATCGCTCAGAAAGAGAGCTTTGGTGCGCGTGGCGTATGTGTGGATTTCTACGAGATTTCATTAGATGATTAGTTTCCTGGATTTGAAGAAAGTCAACGCTTCTTATGCAAACGAACTCAAAGAAGCATGTGTTTCCGTAATAGATTCTGGTTGGTACATCGGCGGTGAACAGCTTGCCTCCTTCGAGCGCGAGTTTTCCAGCTACTGTGGTGCCGCCTCATGCGTTGGCGTTGCTAATGGTTTGGATGCACTAACTCTCACGCTGCGGGCCTGGAAGGAGCTTGGCAAACTGAGTGAAGGAGATGAGGTGATCGTACCTGCGAATACATATATCGCAAGTATTCTTGCTATCACCGAAAATCGATTGGTCCCCGTCTTTGTGGAGCCGGACGCTCGGTCATATAATCTGAGTGCAGAAAATGTCAGGTCAGCGATTAGCAAGAAGACGCGGGTAATACTTGCGGTTCATCTGTATGGTCAGCTCGCTCCTATGCCAGAGTTGATTGATATGGCCAAAGAGTATGGCTTGTTGGTACTAGAAGACTCTGCTCAAGCGCATGGTGCAAGTATTAGCGGTCGCCAGGCGGGCAACTGGGGAGACGCATCTGGCTTCAGTTTCTATCCCGGTAAAAATCTGGGAGCCCTCGGAGATGGTGGTGCCGTCACTACAAACGATCTGGAGTTGGCTGAGGTTATCCGTGCGCTTGGCAACTATGGAAGTAAGAAGAAGTACGAAAATCTTTACAAAGGTGTCAATAGCCGCCTGGATGAGATACAGGCGGCGATGCTGCGCGTCAAGCTGCGCTATCTGAATCAAGAAATCGAGTCGAGAAGAGCGGTCGCCGATTTCTATTTACAAAATATTGCCAATGACGCGATTCTCCTTCCTAGTCTGGCCTCGCGGCAGCAGCATGTCTGGCACTTGTTCGTGGTGCGCTGTCAGGAGCGAGAAAGATTCATGATGTATCTTGAGGCTCGGGGTGTTCAGACCCTGGTGCACTATCCTATTCCAGCTCATCGGCAGATGGCATACCGCGAATATGCTCATCTTAAGTTGCCGATAACGGAGCAGCTTCATCATGAGGTGATAAGTCTTCCTCTGAGCTCCGTTCTGGATATGGATTCAGCCTCCGCTGTCGCTCGCATTGTTAATGAGTTTGTATAACGGCCAGGTGCAGTTTGAATCTATTAAAGACAGGGCTGTTTTCTGCTGTTGCTACCGCTGCCAAGCTGGTATCGGCCTTTGCTGTGATGAAAATTGTTGCAGTAATTGCCGGTCCGCAAGGCGTTGCTCAGTTCGGACAATTCATGAGCGTGGCATCGCTGATGATCGTTTTTGCTGGTGGGGGTATTGCCGCCGGAATGATCAAGTACATCGCCGAATACCAAAAAGACGACCGAAAGTTGATTGGCCTGATTAAAAGCGGCTTGTTTTATACACTGTGCTCTGCTGTGTTTATCTGCCTGGTGGCGCTGTATTATAGTTCTGAAATTGCAGTGTTGTTGATGGGTGGAAAAGAGTTTCAGCTTCTTATCATGGCGCTCGCGCTGTCCCAGTTTTTTGTCGCGCTGTACAATTTTATTGTTGCCATCATCAACGGAATGATGGATGTCAAACGGCTCGCCGGCATTCATGTGGTTGGTGCTTTAATAGGTTTGGCCCCCGTTTGCCTTCTCAGTTATTATTACAATCTTTCCGGTGCATTGTATGGTTATCTCCTCGGGCAAGGGTTGATGCTGGTTGTGGCCATGGTTGCATTCGTCAGAAGTCCGTATTTCATACTGGCGTATTTCGTGCCGTCATTCGATAGTGAGCATTGCAAGAGGCTTGCGATCTTCTCACTCATGACGCTAACTTCTGCGTTTCTTGCGCCCTTGGTTCAAATTGTCGTACGAAATATATTGGTAGATAAATTCTCTTGGGAGAGTGTTGGCTATTGGCAGGCTGTGAGCAAAGTGTCCGACGCCTATCTGCTTTTTATTACCATGGCTATCAGTATCTACTATTTGCCAAAATTATCTGCCACCGTAGAAAATAAGGGAATTGTTGATGAAATAAAGCGTGCATATGTTTTCTTAATGCCCGTCGTCTTGCTGATGGCTGCTTTCGTTTATCTGTTGCGAGATGAAATCACGGTCCTGTTGTTTTCAAATGAATTCCAAGGTGCGTTATATTTATATGCTCCGCAGTTGTTGGGGGATGTAGTTAAAATTGCGTCATTTATTCTTTCGTATGTGATGTTAGCTAAAGCCATGACGCGAACCTTCTTAGCGTCTGAGATTGCATTTAGCTTGATGTATGTAATCTGGGTTTTCTTGCTGACAGACATGTTTGGTTTGATTGGTTCTATGTATGCGTTTATTTTAAACTATGTATTATATTTTTTCTTCACTCTGTTGGTGGTTTCCCGTTTTCTCAGGAGCGCGTAATGAAAAAGGTTAGTGTGATGGTGCCCGCTTACAATGCCGAAAAATTTCTGGCCGAGGCATTGGACTCCATTCTCACTCAGGATTATGAGAATCTTCAGGTGGTTGTTGCTGATGACGCCTCTACCGATTCGACGGCCAGCATTCTTAGGGACTACAGTCATCGATTTCCCGAGAAGATTGTTGCTATCTACAATGCCAGAAATTTAGGAATAACGAAGAATTGCAATTTGGCATTGAGCCGGTGTGATGGTGATTATATCGCCCTGTTTGCGGGGGATGACATCATGCTTCCTGGCAAGATAAAGCGTCAGGTTGATTATATGGAGCATCACGCTGGGCTGGCTTTTAGCTATCACGCTGTGGAGGTTTTTCAGTCGGAAACTGGGGAGAGATTATCGATCACCGACCAGGGAAGGTCTGCCAGGATAAGCACTGCGGCGGATGTAATCACCCACATGGGTATTCCTGGACCTATGAGCATCATGCTGAGGCGAAGCAGTCTACCAGAGGGTATGTTTAACGAGGGTCTATCTTACGTAAGTGATTGGTTGCTCCAGTTCGAGATGGCACTTCGCGGTGGCATTGGCTTTATGGAGGGCGCATGGTGTCGTTACAGAAAATATGGCACTAACAATGGTAAGGATTTGTCCTCTTATGAAAATGAGTTTTTAGCGGCGCTTGACTATATATCGGCTCAATATCCTGAGTTTGATCGTGTTTGTGAGTTGGGTCGGTCGCGATATTTCATTGGCCGGTCTTTTCGTGAGCAACTAAGTAAGGATAAGCGGCGGTTTATTCTTCAGGCGTACCAGTTAAATTCCAAGAAGATTTACTTGGTGCTTTGGGCTGCTACTTTTTTGCCTTTCTCGGCGCGGGGCTTTGAAGTGGTCAAGCATCTCTATAAAAAAATCCGGTGATAGTCGCATGCGCGCTACTGTTTTTATGGTTGTTTCGGTTTCATTGTATTGTTTGCACAGTCTGCGGGGGCTTTCGATCTTATTTGCTGTCGTTCCGATGTTGGTTTCAATTGGATTCGCTCTTGTAGAAGCCTCCTTTTTCAAGCCAGTTCGTATGGAGAAGCTTGCAATTTTCTCAGTTTCGCTATTTCTGGTTTTTTCATTTTTCCCTATATTCACTTCTTATCTGGGCTATGGTCATGAGGATTATATTTATTCTTTTTTTCGCTACTTTTACCTTGTTCCATTTTTTTTGCTGGCAATACTGTGCGTGCGGAGCGAGGCGGTTCTGATCGGTGTTCTCAAGACCTATGTTTTTTTTATTCTTTTGGCTGCATTTTCCATTTTTTATCAATATTTTTACGGCCCCATCTCGTGGTTCCCCGAGGCCTCCGAGAGGGAAGGATTGGTTCGTTTCAGCTCTTTGGTGGGTAGTTTAACGGCTTACGGTGTCTATTTTATCTTTGCCCTTCCGGTATTGATCTTTCTTTTCAAGAATGGGCTCTTGAAATTCGCAATTTTATTTTTCATAGTGCTTGGTGCTCTATTGAGCTTGCAAAAGGCTGCGGTGGTAAATCTGCTGTTGTTGTTTATAATGCTTTTTTTCTTTGAGCGCGGTCGTTTCAGGCTCTGGGTGGTGTTGTCCGCCTTGCTCCTCGGGGTGCTATTGATACTTGCTTATTTCTTCGAGCTGACCTATGTGGTTTCGACCGTTGATAACGTCTTGCGAATCGGCGAAGGAGCTGGTTCATCGGATGTATCTATTGTTGAGGGCGTTATTGACCGACTTTGGGCTTTGCCGTCTGTGCTCTATGAGCGGTATGGAGAGCTAGGGTTATTACTAGGTGTCGGAATGGTGGGCGGCTCAGGCACACTTGGTTTTCCCGAATATCCGATGTCGCATAACGGCTTTTTCGACCTTCTGTTCGTAGGCGGTGTCGGGAACTTTTTGGCCTTTTTAGTGCTTTTTTCTTACTGCTTTGTTCGCGTCTGGACTGCAAGAAAAAATGCGGATGTGGGGCACAATGTTTCTAAGGTCTCTATGTATATTCTGTTGCTGTTCTTGTTTAATTTTGCATTTGCCGGGATTCTGTATTTGCAGCCTTATGGAGGGGTGATATTTTATTCCATATTGGTTTTTTTCTGTTTTGGTAGCACGAGGCCTCTCCACGGCGGCCAGACTACGGTCGATGAGCTTCATTTGAAGCAGGTTACACCTAGTCTGCCGTATGACGATACTCTCCAGCCTGCATCTGATTTCGGTTTTTCGAGGAAATGAAAGCATGTTCGAACGCAAAGTTTTATTGATCTCCGGCGGCACAGGTTCGTTCGGCAATGCCGTGCTCAAGCGTTTTCTCGATACCGACATCGCTGAAATTCGCATCTTCAGCCGGGATGAGAAGAAGCAGGATGACATGCGCAAGCATTACGCCAGCCCCAAGCTGAAGTTCTATATTGGTGACGTGCGCGATTATCAGAGCATCCTGAATGCCACCCGCGGTGTGGATTACATCTTTCATGCTGCTGCGTTGAAGCAAGTGCCGTCTTGCGAGTTTCACCCCATGGAAGCTGTCAAGACCAACGTGCTGGGCACCGAGAACCTGCTGGAAGCTGCCATCCAGAATGGCGTCAAGCGCGTGGTCTGCCTGAGTACCGACAAGGCCGTTTACCCGATCAATGCCATGGGTATTTCCAAAGCAATGATGGAAAAGGTCATGGTGGCCAAGTCGCGCAATCTTGATGACACCGGCACAGTCATCTGCGGTACCCGCTATGGCAATGTCATGGCTTCTCGCGGCTCGGTAATTCCGCTGTTCGTCGATCAGATTCGTGCCGGTAAGCCGCTCTCGATCACCGACCCGAACATGACCCGTTTCATGATGACCCTGGCCGATGCGGTCGACCTGGTGCTGTATGCATTCGAGCATGGCCGCAATGGCGACCTGTTCGTGCAGAAGGCACCTGCCGCGACCGTCGAAGTTCTTGCGCAGGCGCTGACCTCTCTGCTGGGAAAACCCGACCATCCCATCCAGGTGATCGGTACCCGCCATGGCGAGAAGCTCTACGAAGCGCTGCTGAGCCGCGAGGAAATGGCCTGCGCCGAAGACCGTGGCGAGTACTACCGCGTGCCGCCGGATCTGCGCGACCTGAACTACAGCAAGTTCGTGGAGCAGGGCGAGGAACGTATTTCTCATATGCAGGATTACAACTCCCACAACACCGAACGCCTCGACGTGCAGGGCATGAAGGAGCTGTTGCTCAAGTTGAATTTCATGCGTGCCATTCAGCGCGGCGAAGACGCAGCGCCCGAGGAGTGAGCATGAAAGTATTGATCACCGGGGCCAACGGTTTTGTTGGCAAGAACCTGATCGTGCATCTTAACGAGCGTCAGGATGTCGAGGTTCTTACATTCGGTCGCTCCGATGACTTGAATGCACTTGGCGAGCGTGTGGCTCAAGCGGACTTTATCTTCCACCTGGCAGGTGTAAACCGCCCTCAAGATCCTGCGGAGTTTGGTCAGGGCAATACCGAACTGACCGTCGAACTGTGCAAGGCGATCGAGGCCAGTGGTCGGCAGATTCCGGTTGTCTATACCTCGTCGAGCCAGGCCGCGCTGGATAACCTCTATGGCGCCAGCAAGCGTGGCGCCGAGGAGGCCTTGCAAGCGCTCTCAGCGCAGCACGGCAACCCGGTGCACGTGCTGCGGTTGCCGAATGTATTCGGCAAATGGGCCAAGCCGAATTACAACTCGGCAGTGGCCACTTTTTGCCACAATATCGCGCGTGATTTGCCTATCCAGATCAACGATCCGGCTGCCGTCGTCACTCTGGTGTATATCGATGACGTGATCGCCCACTTCCTCGCCTTGATGGCGGGAGAGGAGGCTGGCGTTGAAGTGCAGCCGCAATATCAAGTAAGCGTTGGCGAGATAGCCGACCGCCTGCGTGGCTTCAAGCAAAGCCGCAGCACCCTGGTCATGGATCGGGTGGGTGACGGCTTCGTGCGCGCCCTGTACTCGACTTACTTGAGCTACCTACCGCCCGAGCTATTTACCTACGAAGTGCCGAAGTACGGCGATCCGCGTGGCGTGTTCGTGGAGATGCTGAAAACCCCCGACTGCGGGCAGTTCTCGTTCTTCACCGCGCATCCGGGGATTACCCGTGGCGGTCATTATCACCATACCAAGACCGAGAAATTTCTGGTCATCAAGGGGCGTGCGCGCTTTGGTTTTCGCCATATGACCTCAGGTGAGTTCCATGAAGTCGTCACCGAAGGCGATAAACCACAGATCGTCGAAACAGTACCCGGTTGGACACATGACATCACCAACATTGGCGACGAGGAAATGATCGTGATGCTGTGGGCCAACGAGATCTTCGACCGTGCGCACCCCGATACCTACGCCTGCCAGGTGAAACCATGAAAAAACTGAAAGTTGCCACGGTCGTTGGCACCCGTCCGGAAATCATTCGTCTGGCGCGCGTGATGGCCAAGTTGGACGAGCATTGCGATCACGTATTGATCCACACAGGGCAGAATTACGATTACGAGCTCAACGAGATCTTTTTCGACGATCTGGGCATTCGTCGCCCCGATCATTTTCTCAATGCTGCGGGTGCCACTGGCGCCGAGACCATCGGCAACGTGATCATCGCCGTCGACAAGGTACTGGCTGAAGTACAGCCCGACGCGTTGCTGGTGCTGGGCGATACCAACAGTTGCATGGCGGTGATTCCAGCCAAGCGACGCAAGATCCCCACCTTCCATATGGAGGCAGGCAACCGCTGTTTCGACATGCGCGTGCCGGAAGAGATCAACCGTCGGATCGTCGATCACACGGCTGACATCAACCTGACCTACAGCACCATCGCCCGCGACTACCTGCTGCGCGAAGGGTTGTCGCCGGATATGGTAATCAAGACCGGCAGCCCGATGTTCGAGGTGTTGACCTACTACCGTGAAGGCATCGACGCCTCCGACGTCCTCCAGCGCCTTGAGCTGGAGGAGGGCAAATTCTTCGTAGTCAGTGCGCACCGCGAAGAGAACATCGATTCCGAGAAGAACTTCCGTAAGCTGGCAGAGACCCTGAACCAGGTCGCTGCGCACTACGACATGCCGGTAATCGTGTCCACTCACCCTCGTACCCAAAAGCGTGTGGATGCATTGGGCGTGACCTTCCATGCCAATGTACGGCTGCTCAAGCCGCTGGGCTTCAAGGACTACAACAAGCTGCAGGCCTGCGCCAAAGCGGTGTTATCCGACAGCGGCACCATTTCCGAAGAGTCTTCGATTCTGAACTTCCCAGCGCTGAACATTCGTGAAGCCCACGAGCGCCCCGAAGGCATGGAAGAAGCCGCCGTGATGATGGTTGGGCTCGAAGTCGAGCGAGTGATGCAGGCGCTTCAGGTGCTCGAATCGCAAGGCCGTGGTGACGAGCGCAGCTTGCGTTTGGTGGCCGACTACAGCATGCCCAACGTGGCGGACAAGGTCGTACGCATCGTGCACAGCTATCGCGATTACGTGATGCGCACCGTATGGAAGCGGAACGACTGACGCGCATGCGAGAGGGAAAACTGAAGATATTGATCGTCAGCCAGTATTTCTGGCCCGAGAACATGCGCGTCAACGACATGGCCGAAGAGCTGGTGCGCCGTGGGCACGAGGTCACCGTGCTGACGGCCTTGCCGAACTATCCTGAAGGCCAGGTATTCGAGGCCTATCGCAAGGCTCCGGAGCAGTTCGCCAGCTATCAGGGCGCTGAGGTGGTACGTGTACCCTTCATCCCCCGCGGTAAGCGCAGTCTGACGCTCGTTCTAAATTATCTGTCGTTCGTGGTGAGTGGTTCGTTGCTGGGTAGCTGGAAGCTGCGCGGCAGAGAGTTCGACGGCATATTCGTCTATGCCGTTTCGCCGATCATGTCGGCCATTCCGGCCCTGCTAATCGGCAGGTTGAAAAAGGCCCCGGTTAGCGTCTGGGTACTGGATCTGTGGCCGGAAACCCTGCGTGCCGTCGGTGTCGTTCATAATGATCGGGCGCTGGCGCTGGTCGGCAAGATGGTGTCATGGATCTACAACCGTACCGATTACCTGCTACTCCAATCACGGGCCTTTATAGACAGCGTACGCTCCTATTGCACGCGGCCTATCGAGCAGGAGCGGCTGGTGTATTTCCCCAGTTGGGCCGAAGACGGATTCAATGAGCTGCCTGAGGGGGGCTCGCCATTGCTGGCTCGTTCGCCGGATGAGTTCACCATCCTGTTCGCTGGCAATCTGGGCGAGGCGCAGGATTTTCCGGCGATTCTCGAGGTAGCCCAAGCCTTGCGCGATGTCGTGAAGGTTCGTTGGGTGCTGGTTGGCGACGGCCGCATGAGCGACTGGCTGCAGCGCGAGGTTACGCAACGCCACCTCGACAATGTGCTCCTGCTTGGCCGTCATCCGTTGGAAGCCATGCCAGGGCTATTCGCCACCGCCGATGCCTTGTTGGTCTCCTTGAAAACCAATGAGGTGTTCGCCAAGACCATTCCCGGCAAGGTTCAGGCTTATCTCGCCTCGGGCAAGCCGGTGCTCGGGATGATCGGGGGCGAGGCGGCACGCGTCATCGAGGAGTCGGGAGCTGGGCTTGCTTGTGCCTCGGGTGACCAACAGGGGCTGTCTCGGATCGTGCAGCAAATGGCCGCCATGACCCACCCACAGCGTGTCGCGATGGGACAGGCGGGCAAGCGTTATTACGATGATCAGTTCGCCAAGGAAAAGATCTTCTCCAATCTGGAGCGCCTGTTCCGGCAGGGCACACGCAGGGACGGAAAACAGTGATGAAACGAATAATGATCACCGGGGGCAGTGGTTTCGTTGGTCGCACCTTGCTCACGCGTTTGCATCAGGAAGGCTATGGATTGATCGCGCCATCGCGCACTCCCTTGGCCCAGGCGCCAGCGGGCGTCGTCAACCCACTGGTAGGTGGGCTGGCCGCGGATGTCGATTGGCGCGCAGCGCTGGAGGGCGCTGCGGTCGTCATTCACAGTGCGGCTCGCGTTCATGTGATGAACGACACGGCTGCCGATCCTCTGGTGGAGTTTCGTAAGGCCAATGTCGACGGTACCCTGAGCCTGGCTAGGCAGGCTGCCGCAGCGGGCGTACGGCGCTTCATCTTCATCAGTTCGATCAAGGTTAATGGCGAGGGTACCGAGCTCGGGCACCCCTATAGCGCGGATGACACCCCCGACCCTCAGGACCCCTACGGCGTGTCCAAGATGGAGGCCGAGCAGGGCTTGCGGGCGCTGGCGAGCGAGGCCGGTATGGAAGTGGTGATCATCAGGCCGGTGCTCGTCTACGGCCCCGGCGTGAAAGCCAATTTCCGCAGCATGATGAGCTGGTTGCGCAAGGGTATTCCGCTGCCATTGGGCTCGACCGGAAACAAGCGCAGCCTGGTGGCTGTGGACAACCTAGTGGATCTGATTGCCACCTGTATCGATCACCCCGCGGCGGCCAATCAGACATTCCTGGTCAGCGATGGCGAGGATCTCTCCACGACGCAACTGTTGCAGCGCATGGGTAAGGCGCTTGGCCGGCCGGCACGGCTGTTACCAGTTCCCGCCAGCCTGCTACAAGCCGGTGCGGCAATGCTGGGCAGGCGTGCCATCGCACAGCGGCTCTGCGGTTCTCTGCAGGTGGATATAGGCAAAACCCGTGAGCTATTGGGTTGGGCACCGCCTGTTAGCGTCGATGATGCATTGCGCAAAACCGCCCGAGCTTTCGAGGCTGGCTGACCAGATACCTACCTTGACCGGTAGGGGTTAGGAGAAGTTACTTGTTGATCACCGTTTTGCTGGTCATTGCCAGCCTGTCGTGTCTGCTGACTTGGTTGTTGAGGCGCTATGCACTGGCGAGCAGCCTCATGGATATTCCCAACGCACGTAGCTCTCACTCTGTACCCACGCCGCGTGGTGGTGGCGTAGCCATCGTGCTGTGCTTTATTTTCGCAGTCCTTGGCTTGGCCCTGCTTGGCCACGTAGAGAATGCCCTAGCATTTGCCTTGTGTGGCGCGGGTGGGCTGGTGGCCGTGATCGGCTTTCTTGACGATCATGGGCACATCGCCGCTCGCTGGCGTTTGCTCGGGCATTTTGCGGCTGCTGCCTGGGCGCTGTTCTGGCTGGGCGGGCTGCCAGCGATCAGCCTGTTCGGCACCCTGGTCGATCTCGGTTGGTTCGGCCATCTGTTAGCAGCGATCTATTTGGTCTGGTTGCTTAATCTCTACAACTTCATGGATGGCATCGACGGTATCGCCAGTGTCGAGGCCATTTGCGTCTGTATCGGCGGCGCGTTGCTGTATGCCTGGTTTGGAGATACCCACGGCGTATTGCTGACCGTCTTGTCCCTGGCTGCTGCGGTGCTTGGTTTCCTGATCTGGAACTTTCCACCGGCGCGCATTTTCATGGGCGATGCCGGCAGTGGTTTCCTAGGTATCACGCTTGGCATTCTTTCGCTGCAGGCCGCGGCGGCATCGCCTGAGCTTTTGTGGGCCTGGTTGATACTGCTAGGTGTTTTTATCGTCGATGCCACCTACACGCTATTGCGCCGGCTTCTGCGTGGTGATCGTGTTTACGAAGCGCACAGAAGCCATGCGTATCAGTATGCCTCGCGCCATTACGGCCGCCATCTGCCTGTCACCTTGGCGGTTACCGCCATCAACCTGTTATGGCTGCTGCCTATCGCCCTGTGGGTCGGCTTCGGCGGCGTTGACGGTGCTGTTGGTTTGCTGATCGCTTATCTCCCGCTGGTTTTTCTGGCAACCAGGTTCAAGGCCGGGGCACTGGAGTCATAATGAAAAACACATTGCTGATACTAGGCGCTGGTGGGCATGGCAGGGCGGTTGCAGAAGCGGCACTACTCTCAGGCCAGTGGCAGGCCGTTTGTTTTCTGGATGATCGATGGCCTGCCTTGAGCGAGCTGTATGGCATAGCGCTGGTCGGAAAACCGGATGATCTTGCCGCTCACGCCGGCGCCGGCAGTGCGGCGATTGCTGCGGTTGGCAACAATGCGTTGCGCGAACGATGGAGCCAACTGATCGAGGCCGCCGGGCTGACGCTGGCGACGGTCATTCATCCGCGGGCCTTTGTCAGTAACGATGCCGAAGTGGGCCGCGGTGTCGCGATAATGGCCATGGCGATGGTCGGCGTGGGTGCTGTTCTCGGACAGGGTGCTATCGTGAACGCCAACGCAACCGTTGACCACGATGCGGTGCTGGGGGCATTCGCCCACCTGGGGGTTGGCGTACAGTTGGCCGGGGGGGTAAAGATCGGTGCCAGGGCTTGGCTGCAGGCCGGCTGTTGCGCTGGTTATCATGTAGTTGTCGAGGACGGCGCGCTGCATGCGCCAGGAACGGTATTACAGAGTTGAATCGGGCGTTCTATCTGAGCATCAGGACAATTTGGAACTACTCGCGCTGCTAGCTTTGGCCTGGAAAAGGCGCGCTCCATGGATATGAGGTGTTGTTTTGTTGAGGTTCGCTGAGCTGCTGCGTACTCGTCTGGTACGGTTGCGCCGTCGCCAAAAACGGCTGATTCAGGTCGCCATCGACGTTATGTTGGTATGGGCTGCATTGTGGCTGGCTTTTCTCGTTCGCCTGGGGGATTTCGACGAGATCTACCCGTTTGACGGCCACCTGTGGCTCTTCGCGCTGGCGCCACTGATCTCCATTCCGCTGTTCATACGCTTCGGCATGTACCGCGCCGTAATGCGCTATTTCGGTACCGAGGCACTGATCGCCATCACCAAGGCGGTCTCGCTCTCCGCGCTGATTCTGGCATTGGCGATCTACTGGCATCAGGATGCGCGGGCAGTGATTCCCCGTTCCATGGTGTTCAACTACTGGTGGCTGAGCATCATGTTGATCGGCGGGCTGCGCTTGGCCATGCGCCAGTTCTTCATGGGGCACTGGTTTGCAGCCGGCCAGCCCTTCAAGTTCAGTAGCCGCGATGCGGGTGCCCCCGCAGTAGCCATCTATGGCGCTGGTTCAGCTGGCAATCAGTTAGCTGCCTCCCTGCGAATGGGCCGCTCGATGAGGCCTGTGGCGTTCATCGATGACGATTCGAATATTTCCAATCGAATCATCGCCGGCCTGCGCGTTTATTCGCCCAAGCATATCCAGAAGATGATTGATGACACTGGGGCTGTTGAAATATTGCTAGCGCTGCCATCTGTTTCGCGCACCCGGCGTCGTTCTATATTGCAACTGCTCGAGCAGTACCCGCTGCATGTTCGCTCGGTTCCTGGTTTCATGGATTTGGCCAGTGGCCGTGTGAAGGTCGAGGATGTGCAAGAGGTCGACATCGCCGATTTGCTCGGACGCGATACTGTTCCCCCACAGCGTGAATTGTTTGAACGCTGCATCCGCGATCAGGTTGTCATGGTAACCGGCGCCGGAGGCTCGATCGGCTCTGAGTTGTGCCGGCAAATTCTTGGCTCAGGCCCTAAAACGTTGCTGCTATTCGAGCACAGCGAGTTCAACCTTTACGCCATTCACACTGAGCTGGAGCAGCGAGTTCGCCGTGAGTCGCTCGCCGTCCGCTTGGTGCCGATACTCGGTTCGGTGCGTAATCAACAGCGCCAGGTTGAACTGTTGCGTGCTTGGGGGGTAAGCACCGTATATCACGCTGCGGCCTACAAGCATGTACCGATGGTGGAGCACAATATCGCCGAGGGTGTACTAAACAACGTGCTGGGTTCGCTGCACACTGCTCAGGCCGCTTTGAGGGCTGGCGTTGAGCACTTCGTATTGATCTCCACGGACAAGGCCGTGCGGCCCACCAACGTAATGGGCAGCACCAAGCGTTTGGCTGAGATGGTGCTGCAGGCTTTGAGTCGTGAGCCGGCTCCCGTGCTGTTCGGCGACAAGGAAGGCGTGCATCAGGTCAGCAAGACCCGTTTCACCATGGTGCGTTTCGGCAATGTGCTCGGTTCTTCAGGGTCGGTCATCCCAAGGTTCTACGAGCAGATCCGCAAGGGCGGGCCGGTGACTGTTACCCATCCCAATATCACCCGTTATTTCATGACCATCCCCGAGGCTGCACAATTGGTGATCCAGGCCGGCTCCATGGGACAGGGTGGGGACGTATTTGTGCTGGATATGGGCCAGCCGGTGAAAATCGCCGAGTTAGCCGAGAAAATGATTCATCTGACGGGGCTTAGTGTCTGCTCCGATACCAACCCCAACGGCGATATCTGCATCGAATACACAGGGCTGCGCCCGGGCGAGAAGCTCTACGAGGAGCTTTTGATCGGTGACAACGTGAGCCCGACCGAGCATCCGATGATTATGCGAGCCAATGAAGAGCATCTGCCATGGGAAGATTTCAAAGGAGCATTGGCAGATCTACTCAAAGCCGTTGAGCAGGATGACTATGATCGGGTGCGTCAATTGCTCCGTGAGACAGTATGCGGTTACAAGCCGGAAGGGGAAATAGTCGACTGGATGCACCTGCGCCGTGCAGCCAATAAGCCATTGGTGTAGCACGTCTTCACCAATGGCGACGCAGCTGGATTTGCGTCGCACGCATTTTCTGGTTGCACGCTATTTTATTGAGGACCAACTGCGCAACTAGGATGCATTGGCGCCCAACAACCTTGTTATTGGGCGACTAGCACTAGCTTCCTCGGCCAGGCTGAACAGGTACTGCCCATAACCGGTCTTGCCGAACGCCTTGGCCTGGCGCAGCAGGCAGTCACGGTCGATCCAGCCCTGCCCGTAGGCGATCTCTTCCAGGCAGGCGACTTTCAG
>NZ_VIVP01000013.1:0-189649 GCF_007993955.1 Pseudomonas sp. AG1028 | reverse complement strand
CCCGCTACGACAAGCTCGCCAGAAGTTTTGGCGCGATGGTCACGCTGGCTTGCGCGCTGCGATGCTTAAGGCAGTACTTTTCGTACAGAACCTAGTGAGCGAGCACGATCAGCATGTTGGTGGGAGTAATCTGCGGCAGCAGTTGCCGAACATGGCTGGGCGTATCGATCTTGAAGAATACCCGGTAGCCGCTGCCATCCGGATAAGGCCACGAATGGGTCACCCAATTCGAAACCACGCTCTCGCAGAGGCCGATATCGGTGGCAATTTTCAGCAGTGGAATATGAATGGTCATCACGAGTTCCTTCTCGATCATTCAGATAGTGATGCATACATCACGCTGCCGGACTTCCATACCGGGCCTGGGTTGACAGGCAATATCACTATGCCACATTAGAGCGCGTATAATCATTATTTTTGGAGCTGCAGCAAAGAGCTGCTTTTTGCCGAGGTGCGCAGACCGTGGCCTATTAATTCGCTACCAATCGTCTGCCCGACTGAACTATCGCCGTAGCTACCATCAAATAGCTAGTATTACTCGATATGGAGGAACCAATCGTGAGCAAACCCATTTTCAACGCCCGCACAGCGGACAAGTTCGTTGTTCGTCTACCGGACGGAATGCGCAAGCGCATCGAAGATCTGGCCAATGACAACTACACCAGCATGAATACCGAGATCATCCGCGCCATCGAAGCCCACCTCGAAGGTCAGGCCAGGCAGACCCTGCTGATCGATGCGCTGGAAGCCAAGCTGAAAAGCGAACTGCAAACCGCGGCAAAGCCTGGCAAGAAAGCTCAGGAAGCCAATATCGACTACCTCGACGGTCTCAAGACTGGCACGCGCTGATCTACTCAATGCCGTTCGCACAGCTGTTTTCAAGCCCCGCCCCGCCGGGGCTTTTGTTTATATGGTTATCACTGCCTACTCGACCACTCTGAACAGGACATCACACGACGCGTCTAGTGTCGCCTAGGCTCTATTGCAGAACCTTCTCGCCGCGCAAGTTTCGGAATTCATGCCCGAAAGTATCGGAACGCATCACTTTTCTGCAGGCACAAAAAAAGCCCCGTAGCCAATGGCTACGGGGCTTCTAGTTTGGAGGCTGAGGTCGGAATCGAACCGGCGTTCACGGATTTGCAATCCGGTGCATAACCACTCTGCTACTCAGCCTTAAACTGAACGGGCCGTACGTGACGGCCCGTTGAAACTGGAGCGGGAAACGAGACTCGAACTCGCGACCCCGACCTTGGCAAGGTCGTGCTCTACCAACTGAGCTATTCCCGCTTGTCTTGTCGACGGGCGCCATTCTATAGCTTCACAACGCCCAGTCAAGCCCTTGATTCAAAAAAGTTATTTCTTTTCGGCAGTGACACTCAGATGCGGCCAGGCAGCAAGCAGATACTGAGCCATCGACCACAGCGTAAGTGCTGCTGCAACGAGCAATAACACGTAGCCGACCAGCACCCACAAACCGAACACTGGCGGGTTGCCAAGGAGGATGACCAGCGCGAGCATCTGCGCGGCGGTCTTCCATTTACCGAGGTTGGATACTGCTACATGGGCCCTGGCCCCGAGCTCGGCCATCCATTCGCGCAGCGCAGATACGACGATCTCCCGCCCGATGATGATGGTCGCCGGCAATGTCAGCCACAGGTTCGCGTGCTCGGCCACCAGCAGTACCAGCGCGGTGGCGACCATCAGCTTGTCGGCAACAGGGTCTAAGAAGGCGCCAAACGGTGTGCTCTGCTCCCAGCGGCGCGCCAGGTAACCATCCAGCCAGTCGGTCACTGCCGCGAACGCAAAAACCGCACTGGCAGCCCAGTAGCTCCAAGAAAAAGGCATGTAGAACAACAGGATAAAGATCGGGATCAGCAGAACGCGGAGCACCGTGAGGAGGTTGGGGATATTCATCGGCTCAACTGGACGGTTAGGTGAGGCGGCATTCTACTCGCTGTGCAGTGCCGCATAAATCAAACCGGCTAGCTTTTTACTGATGCCGGGTGCTTTGGCGATTTCTTCCGTGCTGGCTCGGGACAACTCTTGCAGACCACCGAAATGATTGAGCAGTTCACGACGTCTTTTTGGCCCTACTCCTGCTACCTCCTCCAGGCTCGAAGTACGGCGCGCCTTGCCTCGACGCGCCCGGTGCCCGGTAATGGCAAAGCGGTGCGATTCGTCGCGAATCTGCTGGATCAGATGCAGGGCTGGTGAATTACCCGGCAGGGTGAATTCATGCTCGGCGTCATTCAGGTAAAGGGTTTCCAGACCGGGTTTGCGGGTGGTGCCTTTGGCCACACCCAGAAGTATCAGCGGCGGGACCTCAAGCTCGGTAAGCACCTCTCGCGCCATTGCCAGTTGGCCCTTGCCGCCGTCGACCAGCAGGATATCCGGCAGTTTGCCCTCATTTTGCTTGATCTTGCTGAAGCGCCGAGTCAACGCCTGGTGCATGGCCGCGTAGTCATCACCACCGGTCACGCCTTCAATGTTGTAGCGCCTATAATCCGACTTGATCGGCCCCTCGGGCCCGAATACCACACAGGAAGCTACGGTCGCCTCACCGCTGGAATGGCTGATATCGAAGCACTCCAGGCGCTGCGGCACCTCACCCATATCCAGCGCTTCGGCCAGCGCATCGAAACGCCCGGCCATGTGCTCGCGGTTGGCCAGTCTGGCTCCCAGGGCCTGCTCGGCATTGGTGACCGCCAGTGCCTGCCATCGTGCCCGCGTACCACGAACCCGGTAGCTGATGGCCAGTTCACGACCGCGTAGCTCCTGAATGGCCGCAATCAACACGGGATAGTCTTCATGAGGCGCATTGACGATCAGTTCGCTCGGCAAGTCCCGCTCGTGACTGCCAAGGTAATATTGGCCGAGAAAGGCGACGAGTACGTCCTGCGCCTCCTCTTCGATCGCTACCTGGGGGAAGAAATTCTTGCTGCCCAGCACCCGCCCGCCACGTACGCTGATCAGGTGCACGCAGGCGCCGCCTGGGTTGACCATTGCGGCGATGATGTCGACATCGCCGCTACCGCCCTCCATGCTCTGCTGGTCCTGGACGCGGCGCAGCAAGGCCATCTGATCACGCAGCTCGGCGGCCTTTTCGAAATCCAGCGCGGCGGACGCCTGCTGCATGCTGGCGGATAGCTCGGCATTCAGGGCATTGCTGCGCCCTTCCAGAAACATCACCGAGTGACGTACGTCCTCGGCATACTCAGCCGGCTCGACCAGGCCTACGCACGGCGCCTTGCAGCGCTTGATCTGATACTGCAGGCACGGGCGTGTGCGATTGCGGTAATAGCTGTCCTCACACTGACGGACCAAAAAGGTCTTCTGCAACAACGCCAGGCTTTCACGGATCGCGCCAGCACTGGGATAGGGGCCGAAATAGCGACCTTTGCGGTTCTTCGCGCCACGGTGGATGTCCAGGCGCGGGTAATCGCCGTCAGACAGGAACACGTAGGGGTAGGATTTATCGTCACGCAGCAGGATGTTGTACGGCGGGCGCCATTCCTTGATCAGCGTCTGCTCGAGCAATAGCGCTTCGGTTTCGTTGCCGGTAATGGTGGTTTCCACTTGGGCGATCTTGCCCACCAGCGCCATGGTCTTGGTCGCCAAACCGCTCTTGCGAAAGTAGCTGGAGAGTCGTTTCTTGAGGTTTTTCGCCTTACCGACGTACAGCAGATTGCCGCTCGCGTCGAACATGCGGTAGACGCCCGGGCGCCCACTGCAGGTGGCAAGGAAGGCACTGGAATCGAACACTGGGGTCACTTCAGCTGGTGGCATCGACCATGCCATGACGGACGGCGAGCAGCGCCAGCTCTACATCGCTGGTGATCGCAAGCTTCTCGAAGATCCGGTAGCGGTAGGTATTCACCGTCTTGGGCGACAGGCATAGCTTATCGGAGATGCTCTGTACCTTCTGGCAGCCGGCAATCATAAGTGCGATCTGGATTTCACGTTCGGAAAGCAGGTCGAATGGCGAGTTGCTGCTCTGCGGCTGAAAGGATTTCAGCGCCAGTTGCTGGGCGATCTGCGGACTGATGAAACGCTGCCCGGCAAATACCATGCGAATCGCCTGCACCATTTCTTCGAGGCCGGCACCCTTGGTCAGATAGCCGGCGGCCCCGGCCTGTAGCAACCGAGTGGGAAAAGGATCCTCTTCGCACACGGTAACGGCAACAACCTTGAGATCAGGATGGCTGCGCATCAGCTTGCGGGTCGCTTCAAGGCCGCCGATGCCGGGCATTTTCACGTCCATTAACACGACATCGGGCTTGAGTTCGCGGACCTTTTTCAGCGCCTCTTCGCCAGAGCTTGCTTGGCCAATGACCTGCAGGCCCTCAATGTCGGCCAGCATGCGCGAGATACCCGTACGAACGAGGTCGTGATCATCGACAACCAATACCTTAATCAAACGAACACCTCGTACCTGCGCGAGCGCCGCACCGCGACTAACTGAGAGAAATGCACCATAACAAAAAACCTGGCAGGTGAGTTAGCGGTACGCGCCAAATTACAAGCGCCAAACAAGCTGCCGCTCATTGAAAGTGCTACTCGCTCTCCTATGCTCGCCAACCTACATCATGCATCTCGTGCCCATAACCACATCGTCAAATCATGTTCCTCATTGAGCTGCGCAACAGAAGAGAAATAACGCATCACTGCTCGATAATTTATTCGGAACGCCCCAGCACAAGCACCGCTCTGAATTTACAGACAGTGCACCACACCGAGGGCTTTACAATGGATATGCTTATCAAGCAGCTGAAGACCGTAACCGCCGGGCGTTATCACATCGTTACCGAAACCTCTGCCGAGGGACTGCAGGTCGACTGCCTAGACCTCCAATGCAACCTGGTGGCAACGCGTCGCCTGACAGCGGCCCAGCTGCAAAACAAGATTCTGATGACCGCGGTGTATGCCGATTTGAAGGGCACGCTGGGCTATTGAGGCAACGATTCAGCGCCTTCAAGCGCGGCCCCATGCATTAGAGCCGCGCTTAAGCCGCTAACTTTCACGCAACCGCCCTCCTCGCCTTATCCCCTCTATTTGCCTGACAAGCGCTTCGTCACTTGTAGCCACACCGATTGTGGAGCCCTTTGGTCGCCGTGCAAACGTGACCGAACGGTCGCACAAATAGCCTGAACGAAGCTGAAAATCGCCGATTCTATTCAGATCATGCACAGCGTTTGTGTCGCTGCAGCGATGCGCTCTGAATAGATACAGGAATGAAATGACATGACTATGATCTGGATAGCACTCGGCATTGCCCTTTCTATCGCCTCATTACTGGGTGCAGGCATCTATTCGCTTCTGCAAATCCTAGGCGAATTCAGCCAGAACTGAAAATCACATGGCAGCGGCTCTGGACGTTCGCTGCCAGCCAAACAGCAGGCGAAAAAAAGCCCGGCGAAAACCGGGCTTTTTTAGAAGTGGTGGAGGGCCAGGGATTCGAACCCTGGGAACGCTATTAACGTTCGCCGGTTTTCAAGACCGGTGCATTCAACCGCTCTGCCAACCCTCCAGGTCGACACGAAATGCCTCGGCTCGCCGAAACATTCCTTTGCAACCTTGCAGGCTGCGGGCGGCATCTTACCGGAACGCAACACACTGTCAAACACTCTGACTTGGCAGCACCTAAGGCTCTGTTAAGATGCTTCTCGACCCTTGGTCACTGACCAATAGCATTCACTAGGAGTGTCGCCATGCGCGAACAAGATTACGCACATAGCCCTACACGGCTTGAACAAACCGCAGTCAGCAGCGTTCTGCGCAACACATACGGTTTGCTGGCTCTCACCCTGGCATTCAGTGGCATCGTGGCGTTCATGGCGCAACGCGCCAACGTTCCTTACCCGAATATCTTCGTGGTGCTGATCGGCTTCTACGGCCTGTTCTTCCTTACCGCCAAGCTGCGTGACTCCGGCTGGGGCATCCTGTCGACATTCGCCCTCACCGGCTTCATGGGTTACACCCTGGGCCCGATCCTCAACCGTTACCTGGGCATGGCCAACGGCGCTGAAGTCGTCAGCTCGGCGTTCATGATGACCGCGCTGGTGTTCTGCGGCCTGTCGGCTTACGTGCTGACCACCCGCAAGGACATGAGCTTCCTGAGCGGCTTCATCACCGCCGGCTTCTTCGTGCTGCTGGGCGCGGTACTGGCCAGCTTCTTCTTCCAGATCAGCGGCCTGCAGCTGGCGATCAGCGCCGGCTTCGTGCTGTTCTCCTCGGCCTGTATCCTGTTCCAGACCAGCGCGATCATCCATGGCGGTGAGCGCAACTACATCATGGCGACCATCAGCCTGTACGTTTCGATCTACAACCTGTTCGTCAGCCTGCTGCAGATCTTCGGCATCATGGGCGGCGACGACTGATCGTCACCCGCAAACAAAAACCCGCCTCGATGGCGGGTTTTTTATGGCCTGGAAAATTACTACTGAGCCTTTTGGCGCATGCCCTTGAGCGTGTTGAAGGGCGCTTCGACCACGAACTTGTTGGACAGCCAGGAAGGCACGCTGCCACCCGGGTCGGTGTGCGCTTCGTACACCACCTCGACCATGCCGTCGGGCTTGGGTGTCATGGTCCAGCGCCCCTCCACACTGGCAACGCGCACGTAGCCTTTTTCCTCAGGCTGATAATTCGGCACGCCGTGCAGGGTGCGGGTCACGCTGCCATCGGCACCCTGCTCGGTGGTGACTTCGATGATCGAATCCCGCGGCGTCACCGGCCATGGCGTGTTGAATCGGGTGTAGGTCCAGCTCTTGTCACCTTCGTGCTTGAGCAGTCGCTGCTCCTGGCACTCATGGATCCACGCGCATGCCCCCACCACATCTTCCTGCAGCGCTCTGAGCTTGGCCACATCGCTCTTGATCAGGGTGACGCCGCGGTACGCCTTGTAGGGAGAGCCGGCCACTTCACTGAGGTAGACCTTGATGCCCTCCTCGTCTTTCGCCAGGCGCCAGTCTTCGGCATGGGCGGCAGACGCAATACACAGCGCCGCACTTGCTAGCAACAAACGGGTCAACGACATTTTTGTTCTCCGGGGTAGGTCTGTATAGCGTCAGACGGTGGTCGCCGTAACATCTTCCAGCCAGGCCAGCAGGCGGATAGCTTCTTCACGGCTATTACCGCAGACAGCGGAATCGGCTGAAAATGCGGCGCATACGGCAGGTCTGTCATGCCGGCCAAAAATCGAGCAAAGGTTATCCGCAGCCAGATTCACGCAGCGCTCGCCGGCAGCCTTGCCATTGGGCATACCGGGAATAAATGAACTGATCGACGGGGAAATACAGCAGGCGCCACAACCAGGACGGCATTGCATGGAAAGGACCTCGAACAGGGGCACGCAGAAACGCGGCGATTCTAGCTTGCCGTTTTGCCGACCGGCAGCCCCTGTAATCAGTTCAGCTCGAAGCGAATGCTAAAACGCGACCCTTTTCCCGGCTGGCTTGCGACTTCCAGCTCGGCGCCCAGCACATCAACCGCCAGCTGATGCGTGATGTGCAGGCCCAAACCAGTGCCACCCTGGCCTCGGCGTGTAGTGAAGAAAGGGTCGAATATCTTGGCCTGCAACTCTTCATCCATACCCCGGCCGTCGTCGATTACCTCGATGGTGCACTGCGCTTGCGCCTCATCGATCTGAGCACGAACGGTGACCACGCCTTTCACGCCAGGGCCGAAGGCGTGAACCAGCGCATTGTCGACGAGATTCTGTACGATCTGCCCGAGTGGACCCGGGTAGCTATCCAGTAGCTGATTCGGCGCCACCTGCACCATGATTCGGTGTTCGCCCTGGCGCAGCTTTGGCTGTAACAGCAACACCACCTCATCCACCAGCTCGCGCAGATCGAAACGTCGCCGCTCGGTACTGGCACGGTCGGTGGCCAGCTGCTTGAAGGCGCGGGTCAACTGCGACATGCGCTCAAGGCTGATGAGAATGATGCTCAGGCCGTCGTCAGTGCGCTGAACGAAACGCTCCAGAGTGGTGCGTTTAAGACCCTCGCGCATCGCGATCTGAAATTCCTGACTGGCTCTCTCCAGGGTCGAAGCAGCCACGCTGGCAGCGCCAATCGGCGTATTCAGCTCATGGGCGACGCCGGCTACCATGGTGCCGAGCGACGACAGTTTTTCCGCCTGCAATAGCGCACGGCGGGTACGCTGTAATTGCTCTACGGTGCGTTGCAATTGCTCGTTGCTAGCGCTCAGCGCTCGGCTGCTCACATGCAGATCGTGCTCAGCCCGCAGCCGCTCTGCCTCGTCGATCGCACGGCGCACGCTGATCAACAGCCCCACGCCCTGCAGCACGCAAAAGAACAGCAGGACACGCCATAGTACGCCCCAACGCAACTCGCTGAGATTAAGAGCAGGTAGATGAGACAGCAGTAACCAATGATCCGCGTCGTTGGAGGTCGCCGAACCGGCATCGCCGGGCCGAAAATGGCTGTAGGCCCAGAACCCAGCTGGGTCGATGAACGAGCCGCGCTGCTCCTCCTGCAAGCGTCTCCAGCTCGAAGGCTGCTGACTGGCGAGGGTCAGTTCGGGCTTGCCCAGTAGAAAACCCCAAGCGTGTTCGGGACGCTCGCCAAGCATCCAGTAACCTTCATGATCGAGCAGTTGCAGGGAGCCGCCATAGGCTACCGAGGTTTCACGCAGACGCTGGAGCAGCCGCTCGGCACGATAGTCTAGGATCAGCACACCGCGCCGCTCGCCACGCTCGCTGAAAACCGGCACTGCTGCACGCAGGATCGGCTCTATGGATTCGACGGAACCGTCAGGTCGATAACGGCGCTCCACATCGAAGCGCGACAGATACGATTCACCTTTGTAGAGGTGCATGGTTTCCACGAAGTAATAGGCGGCAGAGTCATTCTGCAGATCTGCCTCGGCAACCTGCCGCGCCTCACCGGAGACACTGTCGACGCGGACCCGCTCCAGGCCCTTCTCGTCGAGCCAGCGAATATGCTGATAGGTACCGCGGCTATCGGAAAATTCAGCGAACAGCTCGCTCAGCGACGCCAAACTTTCGGCCGATTCTTGCCTCAAGAGCTGATCGAGCAAGGGCTGCTGGCTGAGAAACTGCAGATCACCACGCAAGCTGGACAGATGACGCTCCAGCACCGCCACACCCTCGTTAAGGCTGTCGGTCTGCGCCTCGAGCAGCGGTTCCAGCCGGTCATTGAGCATGCGGTCATAGAGCAGCAGGCTGAGCACGATGATGAGCAGCGACCAAGGCAGAAACAGCACCAGCAGGTTGCGCGGCAGCGGTTTGGCGAGCGCATTTCGCCAATCGGCGATGCGCCCCATCACCGCGACGAATGCTCGCCCAGCCAGCTCAACAGCCGCTCGAGCGACATTGGCCTGGCGAATAGATATCCCTGGGCCTCCAGGCAATCATGACGTTTCAACCACTCGACCTGGTGCTGGTTCTCAACACCCTCGGCGATCACCGTCATACCAACGCGCCGCGCAATCTGGATGATCGCTTCGGCGATCGCCTGGCCTTCATCCTCTGCCCGCAGCTCTTCGACAAAACTGCGATCGATCTTCAGGCGATCAGCCGGCAACTGGCGCAGGTAGCTGAGCGAGGAAAAGCCGGTGCCGAAATCGTCGATGGCGACCTTGACGCCCATGGCGCGCAACGCCAGCAGTTGCTCGCAGACCTGTTCGAACGAGCGCATGGCCACCGATTCGGTGATTTCAAGCTCGACCTGGCTTGCACTTACCCCGGCGGCCTCCAGGTGCAGCGTGAAGCGCGCGATGAAATCGCGCTGCAGCAACTGGCTGGCCGACACGTTGATTGCCACTCTGACATGACCGAACCCCGCCTCGTCCAGGCGCCGCGCCGCCTGTAAGGCCAGACGCATGAGCAGGTCGCCCAAGGGCAGGATGTAACCGGTGGCCTCGGCCAGCGGAATGAACTCCAGTGGCGGTATCGCCTTGCCGTCGGGCTGGTACCAGCGTGCAAGAGCCTCGACGCCAGTGACCACCCCGCTGCGCATATCTACCTGGGGTTGTAACTCGATGCTGATCGAGTCGCTGGCCACGGCGTCACGTAGCGCCAGCAAAAGGCGAAACGATTCGGCGTGGGCGCTCTGCAACCGACGGTCGTGCACCACATGCTGGTCGTGGCCCAGCTGTTTGGCCTGCTTGAGGGTCAGCCGTGCGTCCTGCAGGGCCACGCTGGCGGTGTCGTCGAAATCGCGCAGATAGAGCGTGACAGTGCTCAGGCTGTGCACCTGCCCCAACTCATAAGGCCGGTTGGGCCTCCGGAATAGTGCCACTATGTCCTCGGCACGCACCTGCTCCTCAGGGCCTAGCACTGCGAACAGGTCATCGCGAATCCGTGCGATCAGCACATTGCCATCGAAGGCATCGCGCAGACGGTTGGCTACCAGGCCGAGAATGAAATCACCGTAGCCGGTGCCGAAAGCGGTATTGGCCCCGGAGAAATTGTCGATATCGAGCAGCACCAGCACACGATCAGCCTTGTTTGGGCTACTCAGCGTCATGTCTAGCATGCGAATCAAGGCGTTGCGGTTGGGGATCTTCAGCAGGTCGTCCTGGTAGGCCATCTCTTCCAGGCGGCTGAACAACGCAACGTTGTAAAGGCCGCGGCTGATACTGGCGCTGAACACTTCGAGCAGTTCCAGTTCGGTGTCGTCCAGCGTCCGTTCGGTGGCCACGTAGCAGGCGTAATCGGCGCCAGCCTGGAAGCGTGGAAAGAACAATACGGTGCAATCGTCAAAGCGCAAGGTACTCTGCTTTTGCAGGCTGCAGCGCAGCGCACTGGCTACCGCTTCATCTCCCAGACTACTGAGGTTACCGTCGATGGAGCCGTAGAAACGCCCACTGGCGCTGATCACGTGCGCATCGGGCAGTTCACCCGGAACGGAATCATGGGCTTTGACGCAGACAATCCCTTCAGCCTGCAGATCGAGCAGCGAGGCGATTTCGGAAAGAATCTTGGCCGACAACTCCCGGGTGTTCTTCGAGCAGAACAGCGCATTGCTGGACTCGACGATCATCTGCAGGCCGCGGCGCGCACGGGCCATGGCCTTGAGCTGCGAATAGCTGCGCAGCCCGGCGGTGAGCACTGTGCGCAGGCGCTCGGAACTCAGCTCGTTCTTGGACCAGTAGTCGTTGATGTCGTAGTCACGCATCACGCTCTGCACGGGCGCCATGCCAGGCTCGCCGGTCAGCAGCACGATTCGGATCTCGGCATTGCCGATGACCTCGCGCAGGGTCTTGACCAGGCGCAGGCCTGCGTCTTCGGTTTCCATCACCACATCGAGCAGCACCAGGGCGAAATCCTGCTGCTCGGCCAGCAGCATGGCCGCCTCGCGGTTGCTGAATGCCTGCTGTATCTCGACACGCCGCCCAAGGATGTCCATTTCGCCGATCGCGAAGGCGGTCGCGCGCTGGAAGTCCGGGTCATCATCAACGGTCAGAATGCGCCACGCCGGGTGAGCGCTGTCAGCCACCGGCTCGTCATCTGAAAACACCACGGAATCATCCATGAACCACACTCACCTTTCATTAGGTATGAAGAAGCTCGGCCTGCCGTGCGCAAGTATAGCCAGCGGCAGAAAGACACAATGTCCATGATGGCATTTAGTAATGGCACGAATCGCACCACCTGTCGGTCTGAGCTCTGAGCAAGGTGAAGCGAACGGCAGCAGACAAGGAGAGGCAATGGCGTACTGGCTGGTCATCGACCTGGAGGCTACGACCGAAGAAGGTGGCTGGCCAGTCGAATATATGGAGATCATCGAGATCGGTGCCAGCCTGGTGGACGCCAGCGGACACGAAATCGATCATTTCCAGCGCTTCGTGCGCCCGCTGCATCGCCCCAAGCTGACCCGGTTCTGCCGACAGCTGACCCATATCAGCCAGGCGGATGTGGACGGCGCCGTCACGCTGCCAGTGCTGTGGCCTCAATTCGAGCGCTGGCTGGATCCCTACCACGCACGTCTGCGCGGCTGGTGCAGCTGGGGCGACTACGATCGCCAGCAGCTGGAGCAGGACTGGCACCAGCACGACCTGGCCAGCTACCTGCAAACCCTGCCACACATGAATCTGAAACAGCGATTCGCCAAGGCCCGCCAATTGGCACGGCCGATCGGGCTGAATGCGGCGCTGCAACTGGCAGGCATCAGTTTCACTGGCCAGCAGCATCGCGCCCTCAATGACGCGCGCAATACCGCCCGCCTGCTGCCTCTGGTGATCACCGAACGCGGCAGCACGCGCAATACGTGACGCCGCCGAACGCCTTGGGCATACTTGCCAGCCCTTTATTCTGCCGCTCACGAGGATGCACATGTTCAAGGTCAACGAGTATTTCGACGGTACCGTCAAATCCATCGCGTTCGGCATGGCAGAAGGCCCGGCCACGATTGGCGTGATGGCAGCAGGCGAATACGAGTTTGGCACCAGCCAACTGGAGGTCATGCACGTGATCGCAGGCGCCCTGACCGTCAAACTGCCTGGCAGCGACAGCTGGGAGACCTTCACTGCCGGTAGCCGCTTCACCGTGCCGGCAGACAGCAAGTTCCAGCTCAAGGTCGAGCAGGACACCGCCTACCTGTGCGAATACCGCTGACAGGTCTCGTGGCATGAAAAAAGCCCGGCCAAGTGCCGGGCTTTTTTACATCTATCCGTCGGGCTATCCATTCAGACGCGCAACTCCATACCTTCCTTGAGAAAACGCGGCGCTATATAGCGCTCGAAGTGGGCTTCGGAGAGCAGGAAGAATTCGCGGTCGATGGCGTCACGCAGATCTGGTAGCTCCCAGTCGCGAAATTCCGGCAGCAGTACGATGCCGTAGGCCTCCAGCTGGGTGATCACCCGAGCGCCGCGGGCCAGCAACTGATAAGCCCAGCAATAAGGTGATTGCTGGGGCAGAAAGCGAATCTGTCGCTGCTGCAGCTGCTTGAGCAGCAGCGCCTCGTCGAACACTTCCAGCTTGGCGGCCATCACCTGCACCAGCAACATTTCCAGGCGCGTCCACACCGACTGCTTTTCCTCGTCGCTGTAGCCGTTCCAGTTGATCACCTCGTGGTGAAAGCGCTTGCAGCCACGGCATACAGTGTCGCCGAAAACCGTGGAGCAAAGGCCTATGCAAGGCGTCTTGATACGTTGATTGGGCATGCGTTGAATCGACACACAGAACAATAAGGCGTGCATCTTAGCCCTTTGTCTAATAGGGATCACCCCAGAGGCCAATGGGTCTTTCACTTAACTTCGCCAGAAGATTCGGCTAGAATCAGCGCGCCTTGCGAAAGGCGCCAATGTCCGTTGGAAGCTGTTTTCAAAGCGTCACGAGCACAGTCGATCCTGCAGCACGATAGTTGGCGTGGTCACCCTCAGGCCATGCCAGCCCTCATCAGACCCCGTTCTGCAGGCGTAAAACTTTGAAAGCAGCTTCCGGATGGAAGCATCGAAACCATCGTGCTCAGCCCATGAGGCTGCGCGACGGATGTGTTTGATGCATTCCTGCATGCGTCCCGGACTTCCCATTTGGGACCACTGATGAGGGTAATAACTGTGCTTGAAGCCTACCGCAAACACGTAGCAGAGCGTGCCGCCCAGGGTATCGTGCCCCAGCCGCTAAACGCCGAACAAACTGCCGGTCTCGTCGACCTGCTGAAGAACCCGCCGGCCGGCGAAGAAGAATTCCTCCTCGATCTGATCACCAATCGCGTGCCGCCAGGCGTCGACGAAGCGGCCTACGTGAAGGCCGGCTTCCTGTCCGCCATCGCCAAGGGCGAAGCCACTTCCCCACTGCTCGACAAGAAGCGCGCCACCGAACTGCTCGGCACCATGCAGGGCGGCTACAACATCGCCACCCTGGTCGAGCTGCTCGATAGCGCCGAACTGGGCGCCATTGCCGCCGAACAGCTCAAGCACACCCTGCTGATGTTCGACGCCTTCCACGACGTGGCCGAGAAAGCCAAGGCCGGCAACGCCAATGCCAAGGCCGTGCTGGAATCCTGGGCTGCCGGTGAGTGGTTCACCAAGCGTCCGGCGATTGCCGAGAAGTACAGCCTGAGCGTCTTCAAGGTGCCGGGCGAAACCAATACCGACGACCTGTCGCCGGCTCCGGACGCCTGGTCGCGCCCTGACATCCCGCTGCACGCCCTGGCCATGCTGAAAATGGCCCGCGACGGCATCGTTCCCGAGCAGCCTGGCGCCATCGGCCCGCTGAAGCAGATCGAAGAAGTACGCGCCAAGGGCTTCCCTGTTGCCTACGTCGGTGACGTGGTCGGTACCGGTTCCTCGCGTAAATCTGCCACCAACTCGGTGCTGTGGTTCTTCGGCGACGACATCCCGTACGTTCCGAACAAGCGCGCTGGTGGCTTCTGCTTCGGCTCCAAGATCGCCCCGATCTTCTACAACACTATGGAAGATGCCGGCGCCCTGCCGATTGAGTTCGACGTGTCGAACATCGAAATGGGCGACGTGATCGACGTCTACCCGCACGCTGGCAAGGTCTGCAAGCACGGCACCGACGAAGTCATCACCACCTTCGAACTGAAGACCCCGGTTCTGCTCGACGAAGTTCGCGCTGGCGGCCGTATTCCGCTGATCGTC
This sequence comes from Pseudomonas sp. AG1028, assembly GCF_007993955.1. Lineage (NCBI taxonomy): Bacteria > Pseudomonadati > Pseudomonadota > Gammaproteobacteria > Pseudomonadales > Pseudomonadaceae > Pseudomonas > Pseudomonas sp. AG1028. Next base: position 175,057 of record NZ_VIVP01000013.1, on the reverse strand, counting down.
GGCCGCGGCCTGACCGACAAGGCACGTGCCGAGCTGGGCATGGGCCCGACCGACCTGTTCGCACTGCCGGAAGCGCCGGTCGACACTGGCAAGGGCTACACCCTGGCGCAGAAGATGGTCGGCAAGGCCTGCGGCCTGCCGGAAGGCAAAGGCGTTCGTCCGGGCACCTACTGCGAACCGAAGATGACCACCGTCGGCTCCCAGGACACCACTGGACCGATGACCCGCGACGAGCTGAAAGACCTGGCGTGCCTGGGCTTCTCCGCTGACCTGGTCATGCAGTCGTTCTGCCACACCGCGGCCTATCCGAAGCCGATCGACGTCACCACCCACCACACCCTGCCGGATTTCATCCGCACCCGTGGCGGCGTGTCCCTGCGCCCTGGCGACGGCATCATCCACAGCTGGCTGAACCGCATGCTGCTGCCGGATACCGTTGGCACCGGTGGCGACTCGCACACTCGTTTCCCGATCGGCATCAGCTTCCCGGCCGGTTCCGGCCTGGTCGCCTTCGCCGCTGCTACCGGCGTCATGCCGCTGGACATGCCCGAGTCGATCCTGGTTCGCTTCAAGGGCAAGCTGCAGCCTGGCATCACCCTGCGTGACCTGGTTCATGCCATCCCTTACTACGCCATCCAGAAGGGCCTGCTGACCGTCGAGAAGAAAGGCAAGAAGAACGCCTTCTCCGGCCGCATCCTGGAAATCGAAGGCCTGGACGAGCTGACCGTCGAGCAGGCGTTCGAACTCTCCGACGCCTCGGCCGAGCGCTCCGCTGCCGGTTGCACCATCAAGCTGCCGGAAAAGGCCATCGCCGAATACCTGAAGTCGAACATCACCCTGCTGCGCTGGATGATCAGCGAAGGCTACGGCGATGCACGCACCATGGAGCGTCGCGCGCAGGCGATGGAAGCCTGGCTGGCCAACCCGGAACTGCTGTCCGCCGACGCCGATGCCGAGTACGCCGAAATCATCGAAATCGACCTGGCCGACGTCAAGGAGCCTGTGCTCTGCGCGCCGAACGACCCGGACGACGCGCGTCTGCTGTCGACCGTTCAGGGCGAGAAGATCGACGAAGTGTTCATCGGTTCCTGCATGACCAACATCGGTCACTTCCGCGCTGCCGGCAAGCTGCTCGACAAGGTCAAGGGTTCCATCCCGACCCGTCTGTGGCTGTCGCCGCCGACCAAGATGGACGCTCACCAGCTGACCGAAGAAGGCTACTACGGCATCTACGGCAAGGCCGGTGCTCGCATGGAAATGCCGGGTTGCTCGCTGTGCATGGGTAACCAGGCACGTGTGGCGGCGAACTCCACCGTGGTATCGACCTCGACGCGTAACTTCCCGAACCGTCTGGGCGATGGCGCCAACGTGTACCTGGCATCGGCTGAACTGGCCGCTGTCGCCTCGATCATCGGCAAGCTGCCGACCGTCGAGGAGTACATGGAGTACGCGAAGAACATCGACAGCATGGCTGCCGACGTTTACCGCTACCTGAGCTTCGACCAGATCGCCGAGTTCCGCGAAGCCGCGGCCAGCGCGAACATCCCGGTCGTTCAAGCCTAAGGCGTCACCCGCGTCCAAAGGAGCCCCGCCCAGTGCGGGGCTTTTTTATGGTTCTTCGCACGCCGAACTACACAGGAGCGGCTTCAGCCGCGAGCCCTTCACAAGCTGTCGCGGATCCCTGGCCCGCTCCCCACGAAGACACCGTTCGCACGAGAATTGCCGCGAACTGTACCGGATACAGCTGTGCTGGCCGCTTCGCTGTAGGGGGCAAGCAGCCGTGGGCTGTATCTGACAGGCCGCCATGCCCCTCGGTTAGGGTTGCTCATCGCCGCCAACTGCCGAGACCCACCCCATGCGCACTGCCGAACACGCCCTGCTGACCGACGCCGACCGCCGCGCCATCGCCTATAACGATTCCCTGGAGCAGCGCCGGGTCTATCCCGTTGAGAGCGCCATCGCCGCCCTGGATGCCTTCGACCAACCCCTGCCAACCACGGGGCAGGATGCCGGGCAGGTGCTGCACGCACTCGATGAACTCGGCTCCCCCGCCACCGTTACCAGTAACGGGCCGCGCTATTTCGGGTTTGTGATCGGCGCCACCCTGCCTGCCGCCGCAGCCGCCGAGCGGATGGTCCTGGCCTGGGATCAATGCGCGTCATCCGCGGACGGCTCGCCCATCGCCGACAAACTGGAAAAGGTCGCCGCCCGCTGGGTCTGCGAGGCACTCGGCCTGCCAGGTCAAAGTGCCGTCGGCTTCGGCACCAGTGCCACCGCCTGCACCCTCGCCTGCCTGGCAGCCGCACGTCGCACTTTGCTGGCGAGGCAGGGTTGGGATTTCGATCAGGACGGCTTGATCGGCGCCCCGGAAATCCGCGTGGTGATTTCCGAAACCGCTCATATCACCGTGAAGAAGGCGCTGCGCGTGCTGGGTTTCGGCATGCGCCGGCTGCTTCTGGCACCGGTGGATCAGCACGGTCGCATCGATCCGGCCCGGCTCCCCGAACTGGATGAGCGTACCGTACTGATTCTGCAGGCTGGCGAGGTCAATACCGGCGAGTTCGACCGCTTCGCCGAACTGATCCCCAGGGCCAAAGCCGCTGGTGCCTGGGTGCATGTCGATGGCGCCTTTGGGCTGTGGGCGCGGGCGTCGTCCTCGGCCGGGCTGGCCGACGGCGTGGAGCTGGCGGACAGCTGGACCACCGATGGCCACAAGTGGCTGAACACTCCCTACGACAGCGCCATGGCCATCTGCCGCGACGGCGATGCCCTGGCGGCCGCGATGAACAGCGACGCCGCCTACGCCATGGCCTCGAAGGACTCGCAAAAGAACCTGACCCTGGAGTTCTCCCGGCGCGCAAGAGGTGTGGCGATCTGGGCAGCGCTGGCCCACCTGGGCCGCGATGGCCTGGCCGAGATGATCGACCGGCACATCCGCCAGGCCGGGCACCTCGCCGAGGCGCTTCGTGCCGGCGGCTACCAGGTGCTCAACCGGGTGCGCCTCAACCAGGTGCTGGTTCGCGCCGATTCGGACGAACAGACCAAGGAGATTCTCCAGGCCGCCCAGGCGTCTGGCGAAGCCTGGTTCGGGTCGACCGTCTGGCAGGGGCGGCCGGCCTTTCGCCTGAGCGTCAGTTCCTGGCGCACCACCGACGCCGATATCGATGCCTTGATCGCCCTGCTCCTGCGCTTGAAAGACGCCTGAGGCTCAACGGTCAGCTTTCAAGACCTGCTGCAGCAGCTTGAAGGACGCATCGACCCGAGCCTCGAGCGGCACGTTGCGGTTGGCCAAAAGCACCAGGCCGATGCGCTCGTCCGGCACGAAGGCGGCGTAACCGCCGAACCCGTTGGTCGAACCGGTCTTGCCGAACAGCACGCCCTGCTCGCTCGCTTCAGGCTCAGGCAGACGGCTAGCCGGTTGCGCCTCGAGCGCCATCGACGGCGCGTTGCCGGCCAGCAATTGCTCGCGGGAAACGGGCCAAGGGTAGCGCTCCCACACCATCGCCTGGGTGAAGCACTCGGTGCGGGTCACGCCCTGGTGGGTCGTCTTGACCGCGGCAGCCAGTGGCGCTGGTACCTGGGTTTCGCCCAGGTTGATGTCGACGAAACGCAACATGTCGTCGATGTTGGACTTCAGGCCATAAGCCTCGGCATCCAGCACGCCAGGGCTGACGCGAATGGCCTTGTTGTCCTGCCGCGCATAGCCGTAGGCGTAATTCGGCATCTGCGCCGCTGGCACCTGAACATGGGTATGGTTCAGCGCCAGCGGAACGAGCACCTGATCATGCAGCGCCTTGGCATAGGGCTCGCCGAACGCTTGGGCGGACACCCGCCCCAGCAGGCCGATGCTGACATTGGAATAGGAGCGCTCGTGACCGGCGCCCGTGGTCGGTTTCCATTGCCGCAGCCAGTTCAGCAGGCCATTGTCATCCTTGACGTGATCCGGCACCTGCAAGGGCATGCCGCTGCTCTGGTGGGTGGCCAGATCCATCAGGCTCAGCTCACCTGCGCAGCTTCCCTGCAGCGACGGCATGCGGGCAGCGAGCTGGTCATCGAGCGACAGCAGCGAGCGCTGCTGAGCCAGCGCCGCCAGGGTGACGTTGAAGGTCTTGCTCAGCGAGCCCAGCTCGAACAGCGTCTCGCGGGAAACCGCCCTGGCCGCCTCACGGTTCGCCAGCCCCTTGGTGAACACGTAGTGCTTGCCTTGCCAGGTCACGCCCACCGCGAGGCCAGGGATATCGTACTCGGCCATCAATGGAGTGAAGAGCGTGTCGGCCTCGGCTCGAAACTGCTGCTCGGTCATGGCCGCGGCCGGCAGCGTCACGGTGAGGCCGGCGGCCAGCAGGCCCAGGGCGATAGTGCGGTGAGTCATCGGGTAGGTTCTCTGTCTTGTTGTAGGGCGGCAGCGGAACGAGCGCTGCCTGGAGGATGGGTCAGGATTCGAGTCGCGGCCAAGCATATCGTTCGAGGCGGTCAGCAGGCACTGCGGGAAAAGCGCTTGCAGGCACTCGACAAAGCCCGCGCCGGGCCTTATTGTCCGGCCAGGCCACCCCATGTGGCCAACGTCGCTCGGACGGTTCCGGGCGCTTACGTCTCTCGAGGAAAGCATGGCTGACCAGGCTTCGCGCCGCTTTGCGCGCATCGATCGTCTCCCCCCTTACGTTTTCAACATCACCGCTGAACTGAAGATGGCCGCCCGCCGCCGTGGCGAGGACATCATCGACCTGAGCATGGGCAACCCCGATGGCGCCACACCGCCGCACATCGTGGAAAAGCTGGTGCAGGTCGCCCAGCGAGAAGACACCCATGGTTACTCCACTTCCCGCGGTATTCCACGCCTGCGCCGGGCCATTTCGCACTGGTACAAGGATCGCTACGAGGTCGACATCGACCCGGAAAGCGAAGCCATCGTCACCATCGGCTCCAAGGAAGGCCTGGCGCACCTGATGCTGGCCACCCTGGATCACGGCGACACGGTGCTGGTGCCCAACCCCAGCTACCCGATCCACATCTACGGCGCAGTGATCGCCGGCGCCCAGGTGCGTTCGGTGCCGCTGGTGCCGGGCGTTGATTTCTTCATCGAGCTGGAACGGGCGATCCGCGAGAGCATCCCCAAGCCGAAGATGATGATCCTCGGCTTTCCCTCCAACCCGACCGCGCAGTGCGTGGAACTGGACTTCTTCGAGCGCGTGGTGGCCCTGGCCAAGCAGTACAACGTGCTGGTAATCCACGACCTGGCCTACGCCGACATCGTCTACGACGGCTGGAAAGCCCCGTCGATCATGCAGGTGCCGGGCGCCAAGGACATCGCCGTGGAGTTCTTCACCCTGTCCAAGAGCTACAACATGGCCGGCTGGCGGATCGGCTTCATGGTCGGCAACCCGGAGCTGGTCGGCGCCCTGGCGCGGATCAAGAGCTACCACGACTACGGCACCTTCACCCCGCTGCAGGTCGCGGCCATCGCCGCCCTGGAAGGCGACCAGCAATGCGTGCGCGACATCGCCGAACAATACCGCCAGCGCCGCAACGTGCTGGTCAAGGGCCTGCACGAGCTGGGCTGGATGGTCGAGAATCCCAAGGCCTCGATGTACGTGTGGGCGAAGATTCCGGACGCCTATGCCCATCTTGGCTCCCTGGAATTCGCCAAGAAGCTGCTGGCCGAGGCCAAGGTCTGCGTGTCGCCGGGCATCGGCTTCGGTGACTATGGTGACGATCACGTGCGCTTCGCGCTGATCGAGAATCAGGATCGCATCCGCCAGGCGGTGCGCGGCATCAAGGCGATGTTCCGCGCCGACGGGCTGATCGACGCGCCTGCCGCGAAAACATCGCGCAAGGCCAGCGAAGCAGGCTGACCGCCACGGCGCGGCACCGCAAGGGTGCCGCGCCGCGTTATGATCGCCGCTCACCCCGCAGACGAGCGCGCCATGCAGGACCTCGGCAACTACCCTCACATTCGCCAGTCGGCCATCCGTTCGCTGTTCGAGATCTTCGAGCAATCCAGCGAAGGCACCATCATCGTCGACCGCGACGCCCATATCGTCTGGATGAACGAGCGCTACGCCCAGCGCTTCGGCCTGCAAAGCGCCAGCGAAGCCATCGGCCGCCCATGCGAAAGCGTGATCCCCGGCAGCCTGTTGCGCGATGTGGTGAACAGCGGCCGGCCGATCCTGCTGGACATGATGGATACGCCCCGCGAACCGCTGGTGGTCATGCGCCTGCCCATCCATGACGACGCCGGCCAGGTGATCGGTGCCATCGGCTTCGCCCTGTTCGACGAACTGCAATCGCTGTCACCGCTGCTGGCCCGCTACCAGCGCATGCAGCAGGAGCTGGCCTCGACCCGCTCGCAGCTCAAGTCGCGCCAGGCGAAATACAGCTTCGCCCAGTTCATCGGTACCAGCGCCCGCAGCCTGGAGGTCAAGCGCCTGGCGCGGCGCAGCGCGACCAGCGACTCGGCGGTATTGCTGCTGGGCGAGACGGGTACCGGCAAGGAACTGCTGGCCCACGCCATTCACAATGCCTCGCCGCGGGCCAGCAAGCCCTTCGTCAGCCTGAACACGGCGGCGATCCCGGAAACCCTGCTGGAAGCCGAGTTCTTCGGCACCGCGCCGGGCGCCTTCACCGGTGCCGACCGCAAGGGCCGCGCCGGCAAGCTGCAGATCGCCCATGGCGGCACGCTGTTTCTCGACGAGATCGGCGACATGCCGCTGCCCTTGCAGAGCAAACTCTTGCGGGTGCTGCAGGAAAAGGAGTTCGAGCCGGTAGGCTCCAACGAGGTACTGCGCAGCGACGTTCGGCTGATTGCCGCCACCTCCATCGACCTGGAAGCGGCGGTGCGCAAGGGCACCTTTCGCGCCGACCTGTATTACCGGCTCAACGTGCTGACCCTCGCCGTGCCGCCGTTGCGCGAGCGCCTGGAGGATTTGCCGGCGCTGTGCGAGGCGATCTTCGATGCGCTGCAGGGTCGCCACGAACTGCACCCCGAAGCCATGGCCCTGCTCGGACGCCACGCCTGGCCGGGCAACGTGCGTGAGCTGCACAACGTGCTGGAACGGGCCTGCCTGCTCAGCGATGACAGCGTGCTCGACTACAAGGCGGTCGCCACCGCGATCGGCACCGTGCATCCTTTGCCCGAGACCCAGGACATCGTTGCGCAAACCGATGAAATCGAAGACTTCCATCAGGCCCGCGCCAACTTCGAACGCGAGTTGATCCGCAAGGCGCTGGCCGCCACCACCGGCGATGTGCCGCACGCCGCGCAACGCCTGGGCTTGGGGCGCTCAACCCTGTACCGAAAGATGCTTGAGCTGGGACTTTCGTCCTGATTCCGGGACGCATCCCACTTTCGGGATTAGCGCAAAGGCCATGCTGGAAGGTGCAATCCTCCATCATCGTCCCAAATTTGGGACGAGCGCCACAGCGCAAGGCCAAGAAGAAAATAAAACCCTTTAGATTCAATTGCTTAAAAATTTGGCACAGAACTCGCTATAGCCAGGCTGCGGGCTCACCCGCCGCCGACAACAAAAACAAAAGCGCCCACAGCGCCTGAGCGAGTTACTCGAAGGCTAACGGCAGCCTGTCGATTCGCCGCGTTGCAGGGTCAGGAGATCGTCGATGAGTGTCATCATCGCCCTCGCTGCACTGGCTTTACTGATGCTGGCTGCCTACCGCGGCTATAGCGTCATCCTCTTCGCCCCCATCGCTGCGCTCGGCGCGGTACTGCTCACCGACCCCAGCGCCGTGGCGCCCGCCTTTACCGGGGTGTTCATGGAGAAGATGGTCGGTTTCATCAAGCTCTACTTCCCGGTATTCCTGCTCGGTGCCGTGTTCGGCAAGCTGATCGAGCTGTCCGGCTTCTCGCGCTCGATCGTCGCCGCCGCCATTCGCCTCCTGGGTACCGGCCAGGCGATGCTGGTGATCGTGCTGGTGTGCGCCCTGCTCACCTACGGTGGCGTATCGCTGTTCGTGGTGGTGTTCGCGGTCTACCCGTTCGCCGCCGAAATGTTCCGTCAGAGCAACATTCCCAAGCGGCTGATTCCGGCGACCATCGCCCTTGGCGCGTTCAGCTTCACCATGGACGCCCTGCCCGGCACCCCGCAGATCCAGAACATCATCCCCACCACCTTCTTCAACACCACCGCCTGGGCCGCACCCTGGCTGGGCCTGATCGGCAGCCTGTTCGTGCTCGGTATGGGCATGCTCTATCTGCGCCGCCAGTTGAACAAGGCGGTGCGCGCTGGCGAAGGCTACGGCACCGAGCTGCGCAACGAGCCGGAAACCCCGGACGACATCAAACTGCCCAGCCCCTGGCTGGCCATCGCGCCACTGATTCTGGTGGGCGTGGCCAACCTGCTGTTCACCCACTGGATTCCCCAGGTCTATGGGCCGACTCACAGCTTGCAACTGGCCGGCATGGCCGCGCCGCTGCAAACCGACGTCAGCAAGCTCACCGCCATCTGGGCCGTACAGGCCGCGCTGCTGCTGGGCATCCTGATGGTGCTGGTCAGCGCCTTCGGGGTGATCCGCGACAAGCTCGCCGAAGGCACCAAGAGCGCTGTCGGCGGCTCGCTGCTGGCGGCGATGAACACCGCGTCGGAATACGGCTTTGGTGCGGTGATCGCCTCGCTGCCGGGCTTCCTGATCCTCGCCGATGCGCTCAAGGGCATCCCCGATCCGCTGGTCAACGAGGCGGTGACGGTCACCTTGCTGGCCGGCATCACCGGCTCGGCCTCGGGCGGCATGAGCATCGCCCTGGCGGCCATGTCCGACACCTTCATCGCGGCGGCCAACGCCGCCAACATTCCGCTGGAAGTCATGCACCGTGTCGCCTCCATGGCCAGCGGCGGCATGGACACCCTGCCCCACAACGGCGCGGTGATCACCCTGCTGGCGGTCACCGGACTGACCCACCGCGAAGCCTACAAGGACATCTTCGGCATCACGATCATCAAGACCCTGGCGGTGTTTTTCGTGATCGGCGTCTTCTACACCACCGGCATCGTTTAGTTTTCGTGAGAAGCGCGCCTCGCTGCGCGCTTAAGGAGTTGTTATGAACCTCAAAGGCAAGACCGCACTGGTCACCGGCTCCACCAGCGGCATCGGCCTGGGTATCGCCCAGGTGCTGGCCGAGGCCGGCGCCGATCTGCTGCTCAACGGTTTCGGCGACGCCCAGGCGGCCATCGATAGCGTGGCCGCATCTGGCGGCAAGGTGCTTCACCACCCCGCGGACATGAGCGATCCGCAACAGATCGAGGCGATGATCGCCTACGCCGAGCGCGAGTTCGGCGCCATCGACATTCTGGTCAACAACGCCGGCATCCAGCACGTCTCGCCGGTGGAGGATTTCGCCCCGGAACGCTGGGACGCGATCATCGCCATCAACCTGTCCTCGGCCTTCCACACCACCCGCCTGGCGCTGCCCGGCATGCGCCAGCGCAACTGGGGGCGCATCATCAATATCGCCTCGGCCCATGGCCTGGCCGCCTCTGCCGGCAAGAGCGCCTACGTGGCGGCCAAGCATGGGCTGGTCGGTTTGAGCAAATCGGTGGCACTGGAAACCGCCACAACCGGTATCACTTGCAACGCCATCTGCCCCGGCTGGGTGCTGACGCCCCTGGTGCAGGCGCAGATCGATGCGCGCGCCGCCGAAAGCGGTGACAGCGAGGGTGAACGGCGCAATCTGCTGGCCGAGAAACAGCCCTCGCTGGAGTTCGTCACACCCCGGCAACTCGGTGAGCTGGCGTTGTTCCTGTGCAGCGACGCCGCAGCTCAGGTGCGCGGCGCGGCCTGGAACATGGATGGCGGTTGGCTGGCGCAGTGACGCGCTAGACTGCAGCCCAAAACGACAAGAACCAAGAGGTAACCCCATGCAGCAACCGCTTTGGACGCCCACGGCCGCACGCATCGGCGCCACCCGGATGGACGCCTTCCGGCGCTTCGTCAATCAGCGTCATGGCCTGGAACTGGCCGATTACCCGGCGCTGCACGCCTGGAGCGTGAGCGAGCGAGAGGCGTTCTGGCAGGCCATCGCCGAGGTCTTCAACGTGCGCTTCGACCAGGCGCCGCGGGCGGTGCTCGAAGAAGGCCCGGCGATGCCCAGCGCCCACTGGTTCCCGGGCACCACGCTGAATTTCGCCGAACATTTGCTGCGCCGTCGCGACGACCATCCGGCCATCGTCGCCATCGGCGAAGACGGCAGCCGCGAGCAACTCAGCTACGCGCAACTGGCCACCCATGTCGCCGGCTTGCAGCGTAGCCTGCGTGCGGCTGGCGTGGGCATTGGCGACCGGGTCGCGGCGTTCATGCCCAATACCTGGCAAACCCTGGTCGGCATGCTGGCCACCGCGAGCCTCGGCGCCACCTGGTCGAGCTGCTCGCCGGACTTCGGTACTCAAGGGGTGATCGACCGATTCGGGCAGATCGAACCCAAGGTGCTGATCGCCTGTGCGGGCTACCGCTACGCCGGCAAGAACCTCGACCTGACCGACAAGCTCAACGAGATTCTCACCCACCTGCCGACCCTGCAGCAGTTGGTCGTCGTGCCCTATGCCAACACCGGCTGCCAGGCCGAAGACTTCAAGACCCAGGCGCAGGTCGCCTGCTGGGAGGATTTCTACCAGGCCCAGGGCGAGCCGACCTTCACCTCGGTGCCGTTCGCGCACCCGCTTTACATTCTCTACTCCAGCGGCACCACCGGCGTGCCCAAGTGCATCGTCCACGGCGTCGGCGGCACGCTGCTGCAACACGTCAAGGAGCTCGGCCTGCACAGCGACGTGACGGCCGAGGACACCCTGTTCTACTACACAACCTGCGGCTGGATGATGTGGAACTGGCTGGTTTCCGGCCTGGCCCTGGGCGCCACCCTGGTGTTGTACGACGGCTCGCCATTCCACCCCGAACCCACGCGATTGATCGACCTGATCGACGCAGAAGACATCAGCGTGTTCGGCACCAGCGCCAAGTTCATCGCCGCCCTGGAAAAGTCCGGTGCCAAGCCGCGCGAAACCCACGAACTGCAACGCCTCAAGGCAATTCTCTCCACCGGTTCGCCCCTGGCCCACGAAAGCTTCGATTACGTGTACCGCGACATCAAGGCCGATGTCTGCCTGTCGTCCATTTCCGGCGGCACCGACATCGTCTCCTGCTTCGCCCTCGGCAACCCGGTTTCGCCGGTGTATCGCGGCGAAATCCAGTGCAAGGGCCTGGGCATGGACGTGCAGGTGTGGGACGACGCCGGCAAGGCGGTGGTCGGCGAAAAAGGCGAGCTGGTCTGCGCCAGGCACTTCACCTCCATGCCGGTGGGCTTCTGGAACGACGCCGACGGCGAGAAATTTCGCAGTGCCTACTTCGAGACCTTTCCCGGCGTCTGGGCCCACGGTGACTACGCCGAACAAACGCCTACCGGCGGGCTGATCATCCATGGCCGCTCCGACGCCGTGCTCAATCCCGGTGGCGTGCGCATCGGCACCGCCGAGATTTACCGCCAGGTGGAAAAGGTCGAGCAAGTGCTCGAATCCATCGCCATCGGCCAGGAGTGGGACGGCGACGTGCGCGTGGTGCTGTTCGTGCGCGTGCGCGACGGCGTAACGCTCGACGAAGCGCTGCAGAAACAGATCTGCCAGGTGATCCGCGCCAACACCACGCCGCGTCACGTGCCAGCGCGCATCGTTGCGGTAGCCGACATTCCACGCACCATCAGCGGCAAGATCGTCGAACTGGCGGTGCGCAACGTGGTGCACGGCAAGCCGGTGAAGAACACCGACGCCCTGGCCAACCCAGAGGCGCTGGAGCTGTTCCGCAACCTGCCGCAACTGCAGCAGTGATCACCCATCGCCCGGGTTCACCACCCGGGCGATGACCTACCACCGACGGCAGCTCGTCGCTTTTGCTCGCCAATAATCAGCGGTTCACAGATATCTCGCCGGGCAGTTCCTATACTCATGGCATAACGCCAAGGAATGCCCACGTTGCGCCTTCTCACCTGCCTGTTGCCATTGCTGCTTTGCTGCTCGGCAGTCGCCGAACCACGCACCATCCAGCTGTTCATGCCGGATGCCCCACCCTTGGCGTTGCAAGGCGAGGATGGCCATGGCATCACCGGTGATGCCGCCATCATGGCGTTGCAGCGCGCCGGTTATCGCGTGGCGGTGCAGAACATGCCCTGGCCAAGGGCGCAGAAACGCACCCAGGAACTGCGTGATGCGTTGATCGTGCCGCTGTCCAGAACCACCGAACGCGAAGGCCTCTACACCTGGGTGGTCAACATTCAGCCGCTGTACCGCGCCTTCTTCACCCTCGACGATCCGGTTGCCAGCCTCGAAGAGGCACGTCAGCGCTATCGCCTGGTGGCCGTTGGCCTGGGTTCGGCCCAGGAAGAAATCCTCAGGCGCGCCGGCTTCACCCGCGACCAGTTGTATGCCCTGAAGCTCGGCGACCGGCCGATTCAGCTGGTCAGGCGCGGTCGGGTAGACGCCTGGTTCACCACCGACCTGGAGGGCCGCCACCAGTGGGACGACGGCCCGGCCCTGGCCATGAGCGCCCTGCTCGCGCCCCAGGACATGTACATCGCCTGCTCGCTGCGGTGCGACCCGCAGCTGGTCCAATCGGTCCACGACGCCCTCGAAGGCATGCGCGTTGACGGCAGCCTGCAGCGCATCATCGAACGCTATGTGCCCAACCGCTAAAGGCCACCTCTAAAAATCTGTTCATAATTTTGAGCCCAGGCTCGCCGATTTTTGCCGCTAAGGGCCGGGAACGGACGTGTGCGACCTTGTGGGAGCGGCTTTAGCCGCGAGTTTTTATCAAGACAAATAAAGAGCTCGAGGCTAAAGCCTCTCCCACAAATGAGCGGCAGCGTCTGCCTTGTAGCTGCCGCTTCAAACGCATAAGGATCGTGAACAGACTATAAGGCAGTTGCCCCACTCAGGCTTTACTGCTGGAATGCTGTATCGCTTCACAGGAACACCCCATGTCCAGCTATCAGGACCTTATCGCCATCGGCGAGTGCTTCGATGCCTTCGCCAGCCGCGGTCTGCCAGCCGAAATCGAGACAGTACGAACTGCACGGGCGCTGCTCGGCCAGGCCGACGCCCTGAGCGGCAAAATCCATCAACGCCTGGCCGCCATTCAGGGCCGCTACCACCTGCTCGCCGCCGGCGAAATGTGGTGCCCGGATTGCCAGTTGAATCTCGCGGCGATGGACCACCTGCAGCGTCTGCAGCCCAAAGTGAGCTTGGCGATCATCTCCAAGGCCCGCGCCGAGCACGCGTTGAAAGCGCAACTGGAACTGGAGCGTATCTCGATTCCGCTGGTGCTGGTTCTCGACGATGGGTTCGAACCCATCGGCCGTTTCGTCGAACAGCCACAGGCGGTAGTCAACGGCGGTGAGGCAGCCAAGATCGACTACCGCGCCGGGCGTTATCTGCAAAGCACGATTACTGAAGTGCTGGCGATCATCGAAGTCCACGAAGCTCACCCACAGTGCTGACTCGTTACGGCAGATAGGGCCGGATCACACCCATGGCACGGTCGACGAACGCCTGCTTCTCACCCACCGGCGCCACGTAATGCAGCACCTCGGCACAGGCCTGCTCGCCCGCCAACCGGGCGATGGCCCAAGCCGCCAGATATGGCGCCGACAGGCAGCCGCCGGCGGTAGCCAGATTGCCGCGAGCGAAGAAAGGTTGGTCAAGCACCTCGAGGCCTGCGTCGATGACCCAAGGCTTGGTGGTGAGGTCCGTGCAGGCCGGCATGCCCTGCAACAACCCCAGGCGGGCCATCAGCAAGGTGCCCGAGCACTGGGCACCGATCAGTTGGCGCTGCGGGTCGAGCTGCAGGCGTTCAAGAGTGCCGGCGTCTGTTGCGATCTCACGGGTCTTGATGCCGCTGCCAAACAGCACCACGTCTGCCTCTCGGGCATACTCCAGCGGCTGCTGAGCGTGGATACGCACGCCGTTCATGGAGGTGACCTCCGCACTCGGGCAGGTGATCGCCGCCTGCCAGCCATGCTCGCGCAGACGATTGAACAGCGCACTGGCAACGAACGAGTCGAGCTCATTGAAACCATCGAATGTCAGAACCGCCACGCGCATAGCCTTCTCCCGGCAAATGGGTTGAGCCGCCAATCTAAGGGGCTCGCCCCATAGACGCCACGCACAGCGCAGCGCCATCTTGCCGGTACAGTCAGTGAGGCGAACTCAGATGCCCTGACGGCCCGGGTCTTCGGGAGGCGTGTCCTGTTCGATCTCTTCCAGCTTGAGTTCCAGCCCCCAATCGGCCGGGGCGGCGACCTTGGGTGCGCTGGCCGCTGGTGCCACCGGCGCCGCAGCGGGTGCCGGCGTCGTGGACGTTTCGCGGTATAGCTTTAGCTTGAGGCGCACGTTGTTGGCCGAGTCGGCGTTCTTTACCGCCTCCTCCTCGTCGATGGCGCCCTCGTTGACCAGGTCGATCAGCGCCTGATCGAAGGTCTGCATGCCGAGGTTCTTGGACTTTTCCATGATCTCCTTGATCTCGGAAAACTCGTTACGTTTGATCAGGTCACGGATGGTCGGCGTGCCCAGCAGCACCTCGACGGCGGCGCGGCGCTTGCCATCGACGGTCTTGACCAGGCGCTGGGACACGAAGGCCTTGAGGTTGTTGCCCAGGTCGTTGAGCAACTGCGGGCGGCGATCTTCGGGGAAGAAGTTGATGATGCGGTCCAGCGCCTGGTTGGCGTTGTTGGCGTGCAGTGTGGAAATCGCCAAGTGACCGGTGTCGGCGAAGGCCAGGGCATGCTCCATGGTTTCCCGGTCGCGGATCTCGCCGATCAGGATCACGTCCGGCGCCTGGCGCAGGGTATTCTTCAGCGCCGCGTGGAAGCTGCGGGTGTCCACACCGACTTCGCGTTGGTTGATGATCGATTTCTTGTGCCGGTGCACGTATTCCACCGGATTTTCGATAGTGATGATGTGTCCGCCGCTGTTGCGATTGCGGTAGTCGATCAGCGCGGCCAGGGAGGTCGATTTGCCCGACCCCGTACCGCCTACGAACAGCACCAGCCCGCGTTTCTCCATCACCGTCTTGAGCAGCACTTCGGGCAGTTTCAGATCCTCGAAACTCGGAATGTCGAGCTTGATGTTGCGCGCGACGATGGACACCTCGTTGCGCTGCTTGAAGATGTTGATCCGGAAACGACCGACGCCATTGAGCGAGATCGCCAGGTTCATTTCCAGCTCGCGCTCGAACTCTTCGCGCTGGGCGGCGTCCATCACCCCCTCGGCGATTTCCGCCACGGCGCCGGCCTTCAACGGCTCGCTGCTCAGGGCCTTGAGCACGCCGTTGAACTTGGCGCAGGGCGGCGCACCGGTCGACAGGTACAGGTCCGAGCCGTCCTGGCTGGAAAGGATTTTCAGCATTGCGTGGAGATCCATGAGCAGCGTTCCCGTCGACTGAAGCTATTACGTTAGCCAAGATTGAAAAATAGACGACCTTGAAAGGCCGGATAAATGGCGCCATTTAACTGGCGCCGCGAATACTGGCACAATACGCGCCCGATAACTGAGGAACCTGTCATGGCAAAGGCAATGGCCCGCCACATCCTGGTCAAGACCGAAGCGGAAGCCGCTGCTCTGAAGAAGCGCATCGCCGGCGGCGAAGCCTTCGACGTGCTGGCGCGCAAACATTCGACCTGTCCGTCCGGCAAGAAAGGCGGCGACCTGGGCGAAGTCCGCCCCGGGCAGATGGTGCGGGTGATCGATCAGGTGATTTTCAAGAAGCCGCTGCGCGAAGTGCACGGCCCGATCAAGAGCCAGTTCGGCTATCACCTGGTGCAGGTGTTCTTCCGCGATTGATTGGCACCAGGTGCAAAGCGCCTGTCACCGGCTGCGAAAGATCTTAGAATTGCCCGCTTTCACCCGAATACCACGAGTTACCTTGTCAGCCATGCCCACCATCACCCTCGACATCGAGCGCTGCGCCCGCCAACTGCAGAGCGGCGAACTGGTCGCGATGCCCACCGAAACCGTCTACGGCCTGGCGGCCGATGCCCGCAACGGCGACGCCGTGGCCAAGGTGTTCCAGCTCAAGGGGCGCCCGGGCAGCAACCCGCTGATCGTTCATCTGGCCGATGCCAGCCAGGCGGCCGACTGGGTCCGCGAGATCTCGCCTGAAGCGCAGATGTTGATGGACGCCTTCTGGCCGGGGCCGCTGACCCTGGTACTGCCGGCCCGTGACGATGTGCTGCGCAGCGTTACCGCCGGGCAAGACAGCGTGGCCCTGCGCGTACCGGCTCATCCGGGCGCCCGCGCCTTGCTGCAGACCTTCGGTGGCGGGCTGGTGGCGCCGTCGGCCAACCGCTACATGTCGATCAGCCCGACCAGCGCCGCCCACGTCGCTCAGCAGTTCGCCGATAGCGAGCTGCTGATCCTCGACGGCGGCGCCTGCCAGGTCGGCCTGGAGTCGAGCATCGTCGCCCTGCTGCCCGGCGACAGCCCGCGCCTGCTGCGCCATGGCATGCTCGACCAAGAGCGCCTGCAGCAGGTGCTCGGCCAGGCTCTGGACACCCAGGCCGGCGGCCTGCGCGCGCCCGGGCAGCATCGCCGCCACTACGCGCCAGGCACCCTGGCCAGCACCTTTGTCGAGGTCCCCAACGCTGCGCTGGATACGCCGGACTGCGGCTGGATCTGGTGCGGCCAGGCCCGTCCGACCCTCGGCCCGGCCATCGACCTGAGCGCCGACCCCGAACGCTATGCCGCGGGCCTGTATGCAGCCCTCTACCAGCTCGATGCTTTGCAGCTGCGCCACCTGCATATCGCCCTGCCGCCACAAGGCGCCGCCTGGGCAGCGGTACACGAGCGCCTGCAGCGCGCCACCACCCAGTAACCCACACGGCGGCTCAGTTCAGCGGCCGCCAGCCGCGGCCATCGCGAATCTGCAACGGCGCACCTGGCTGATCATCCAGGCGCAGCAGGTGCAACCAACCGTTCTCCACGAGTTCCCGCACCACCTGATGATTGGCGATGACCTGATCGATCATCGCGCATGGTGCGGCGATCACCACGCTCAGGCGTAGCGGGCGGTGCATCCAGCGCTGACCGTCGTGCAGCGATTGCCGCGCCAGGCCGATGCGCAGGTCGCCGCCATTGCCCTCGAACACGCCGATATGGCCGCCCACCACGTTGTGCAGCACCTTGTTGCCGCTGCCGAAGCGCCCGTTGTCGGTGGTCGAGGTCAGGTACTGCAGGTTGATCCAGTGCGCCACTACCATGGGCGCGGTCATGATCTGCTCCAGCACCTTGCCGCCTTCGTCCAGGCGCCAGTCGTAGTCGTGCAGAAAGGCACGTCCCTGCAGATTCAGCCCACGGCTGCGCGACCGTGGCGCAGCAATAAAGGCGGCATTGCCGGCCAACCCCCACTCCGGACGCGTTTGTGACCAGTCATTAGCGCGCCGGTGCAGCGCCTTCAGCAGCCGCTCGGGGTTATCGGCCAGATGCTCCAGGCCCAGAGTCGGCGCGCGCTCCTGACGTACCCGCCGCGCCGCGCCATCCAGTGCCTCGCGCAGGCGCTGCCAGGTTGGCGCGAGTGCCGGCGGCAGCGCCTGAGTATCGAACACCTCTACTTCGTCTGTGGTGGTGTTGTGCAGCCCGGCCAGCACGCGGCACTCGGCGGGCAGCCTGATGCCCTGCCCGACCAGGCCCTGGCGCACCTGCGTATCGGTGAGCAGATCGGCCAGCACCCGGGCATTGATTTCGCCGCTCTGCCCGCAACAGGCGCCGCAGTCCAGGCCGGCGGCCTGAGGGTTGTTGGCGCTCTGGCTACCATGGCCAAGCAGCAGGATCAGTGGCGGAAAGTCCCGGGTCAGGCTCATGACCCGCAGAATATGCGCGGCCATCTCGACCCGCTGCGGGGCCGATTCGAGCGCCAGTACCGGGCGCAAGCGCTGCCACTCGGCAGGTTTCCAGGCCACCCGCTCGGCCGAATGGCCGGCGCCCAGCAGGCCGCAGGTGCGCCCCAGCAGGCTGGCGGCATAACCCAAACCAAGGGACTCGACCAGGCTGAAACCGGAAGCCGGCAAGCGCTCGAACAACCGCCAACGCCCCTGGCGCGTCAGCCGCACCTGGCGGCGTTCGGCCAACTCGGTATCACGGCTAGTATCGCCGCTGCTGTCGCCGACCATCAGTTGCGGGGCCAGCAGACCTGGCAATTGCGGCCGCGTGGCACAGGTGCCCAGCGGTGTATAGGCGATGGGCAGGCCGAAGAAGCCGGCGAAACCACCGGTCTCGACTTCTGGGCAGACCGTCTCCAGGGCGCGGCGCAACGGCTCGGAGCGCACGTCGATACAGAAGTAGACCTTGGCCAGGGGCGCCTGCGTTACCGGTTGCGGCGGCTGAATGCACAACAGCTGCTGCAGCCGCTCCTGCCAGGCCAGCTCCTCGGCACGTTGCCACAGCTGCAGCGCCTGCCAGCTCGATGAGGGCTGCTGAGCGCGGGCGGCCTGCCAGGCACGGCGCCAGTTGTCCCAGCGGCTGCCCGCCTCGCGCCGGCGGTCATCCACCAGCCATTCCCAGCCGGCACGAATGGCCAACAGGTCGAACAGCGTCGCATCGTCGCCACCGCCCTGCCGAGCCTGCCAGCGCTGGTAAGCGCACCAGGATGCCCAACCGAGGTTGCGCAGCAACAGGCAGTCGAACCACTCCTCAAGCTCGTCGGCGCTGAGGCCCAGGCGCTGTACTGCAAGCTCCAGGGCAACTTCGGCCTGCGGCGGCAACTCGGCGATGCGCGCGCTCAGTTCGGGGCAGGCGCTGAGTACGCTCAGCCCGCGATCATCCTGCATGGCCTGGCGCCAGGCCTTGTACAGGCCGCCCTGGCGATTCACATGCCAGTCGGCCTGGCTTTCATCGAACCAGGCGGCGCAACACTGGCCGATCTGCTGGGTGATCAGGGTCGGCCAGCCCGGCAGCGCGATATCGGCGTCGGCCATGTCCTCCAGCAGCGGCAAGCCACGCGCCTCGTCGTCGGCGCCTTGCAAGGCCTGCAGCAGATGCTGAAGCGTCCAGCCACGGGAGTCGCCCTCCAGCGCCTGCTGCAGGTGACGCTCACCAATCGCACCGCTGGTCCAGGCCTGGCGATAGTCCTCGGCGTTCAGGGTCAGCCGGCTGCCGGCGCGGCGCCAGAGTTGCTCGGCCACCTCGGCCCAGCTCTGCTGGCGGCGCTCCCACAACGGGTTGACGGCGATCAGGCGATCCAGCGGCCAGGTCGGTGCGATGCGCTCGCAGGCCCTCGCGGCGGCGGCATGCAGGGTGTCGCGGTCGAGCACGAAGAAGTATTCGATGGCATTCATGGGCGCTCTCCGATAACGGTCAAGGTGGCTTGCTGCGGGCGTTGCGGCAGCGGCCGCACCGGCCACAGGCGAAAGGTCAGACGGGTGAAGTGTTCATCGAGAAAGAAGCCGGCGAAGGCCGCCGGATACAGGCGCCGCGCCAACGCATCTTGCGGCCGCGCGACGATCCACGCCTGCAGCAGGTAGAGCGCGAGGAACAGGCCCAGAGCGAGCACGCTCAGGGCCAGCGGAGCGTCAGGCAGCGGCTCGTGGCTGGCGAGAATCCAGCTCGCGGCCAGGTGCCAGAGCAGATACAGACTCAGCAGCGCCGCCAGCGTGGCAGCGTCGTAGAACGGCTGGCCGCGGCGCAGGCACCAGGGCGCCAGCCCCACGGCGAGAATGGCCAGTGCCTCCAGCGGCAGCGGCTGAGCCGGCACGAAATGGCGCCACAGTTGGTCGAGCAGAACCACGGCCAGCGCCGCCAGCAACAGCGCCAGCAGCAAGGCCGCGAGATTCGGTGCCGGGCGAGCCGGCTGCAGGGCGTGGTGACGCACCTGCAGCACCGTTTCGCCGGAGGCAAGGAAGGCATGGGCCTTGTACAACGAGTGCGCCAGCAGGTGCACCAGCGCTAGCTCGTATAGGCCAAGGCCGATTTCGAGCAGCATGAAGCCCATCTGCGCGCAGGTCGACCAGGCCAGGCGTACCTTGATGCTGATGCGGGTCATCATCACCAACGCGGCGAGCACAGCGGTCAGCCCGCCAATCACCACCAGCAGCGTCTGCGCGACCGGCGCGGCAGACAGCAACGGCGCGAAACGCAGCAGCACGAAACCACCGAGATTGACCAGCCCGGCATGCAGCAGCGCGGAGACCGGTGTCGGCGCCTCCATCACCTGAATCAACCAGCCGTGCACCGGCAACTGCGCCGATTTGAGAGTCACCGTAAGCACCAGCAGCACGGCAGCCAATTGCAGGTCCCAACCCAGAGCGCTGCCCTGCTGCAGGCGCAGCGTCACCTGCTCGGTAACCGCCGCCAGCTCGCTACTACCGGCCGCGCGTACCAGGAGCACACTGGCTACCAGTAAACAGACATCTGCCAGGCGACTGGCGATGAATTTCTTGTGCGCCACCACCAGGGCCATGGGCCGATCGGGGTAGAAGGTCAGCAGTTGGTGCAGGCACAGGCTGGAAACGATCCAGGCGGCCACCAGGGCGTACAGGTCGCGGCTGGTGACCACCAGCGCCACCGCCGCCAGGGTGCCGAGCAAAGCTAGCAAATATCGGCGCTGGCCCGACTCGCCCTGCAGGTAGCGCGCGGAGAACTCGACGATCACCAGCGCCAGCAGGCTGACCAGGCTGGCCATGGCCAGCCCCAGGCGGTCAGCGGGCTGGTCGTCCAGACCAGCCTGTAGCAGCGCCGCCAGCACCAGCGCCACACCAGCTATAGCCGCCAGGCGACCCGCGCACCACAGGCTTTTGGTCAGGCGCGCAGACCACAGGGCGACAGGCACCAGCGCCAGGGCGTACAGCCACGGCAGCCAGGTGGCTAAATAAGAGAGCGTGGGGTACATGAGCGATCTCCAGAGCTAGATAATGGCGGTAGTCTCCGGGAGCGCTTTACTTAATTAAAATAGATTGATAAGAACCAAACATTCGCTTTTAGAGAACCTCGCATGCGCCGCCTGAATTTTCATCACCTGCACTACTTCTGGGCCGTGGCCAAGGAAGGCAACCTGACCCGCGCCGCCCAGACCCTGCACGTGGCGCAGTCGGCGCTGTCGACGCAGATCCGCGCACTCGAGGAGCAGCTCGGCCACGCCCTGTTCATCCGCTCCGGGCGCAACCTGCTGCTGACCGAGGCCGGCCAACTGGTGCTGGATTACGCCGACAGCATCTTCGCCTTGGGCAGCGAGCTGCAGATGACCCTGCAGGGCGCCTTGCAGGCCAATCAACAACTGCGCATCGGCGCGGTGGCAACGCTGTCGCGTAACTTTCAGGAGAACCTGCTGCGTCCCTTCCTGGGCCGTGGCGAGCTGAGCATCGTGCTGGAGTCCGGCGGTCTGAACAACCTGCTGGAGCGGCTGGCGCTGCACAAACTGGACGTGGTGCTAACCAACCAGGCGGTGAGCAGCGACGCTCAGCGTTCCTGGCGCTGTCGCCTGCTGGATCGGCAGAGCGTTTGCCTGGTCGGCCCGCCGCGCGCTGATGGCTTCGACTTGCAGCGCGATCTGCAGCAGGCCCGGCTGATCGTACCGGGGCGCAGCAGCGACATCCGCAGTCAGTTCGATTTGTTCTGCGACAGTCACAGCCTGCGCCCCGACATCTGCGCGGAAGTCGACGACATGGCCATGCTGCGCCTGTTGGCCCGCGACTCCGGCGACATGGCCCTGCTGCCGGCGGTGGTGGTGCAGGACGAGTTGCAGGCCGGTGTGCTGCAGCTGTATGCCGAGATCCCCGAGATCGCTGAGCAGTTCTTCGCCGTCACCCTGCAGCGGCATTTCAACCTCAGCATTCTCGAAGAGCTGCTGGCCTGAACGCGGCTGCCTTACATGCATAGACAAAATCGGTCTGTTCAGCCGGTCGCCAAAGGCTGCACCGAGCCCGCCAAGCTGGCAGGATGAACGCCAACGCTACGCAAGGAGACGAAGCATGACATTTGGCCCTCTGGTAACAACCGACTGGCTGGCGCGCGAAAGCAACACCGCGGACCTGGTGCTGTTCGACGCCAGCACCTACCTGCCCAACGAAGGAAAAAATGGCCGCGAGGAATTCCTCAAGGCGCATATTCCCGGTGCCCGCTTCTTCGATATCGACGCCTTTTCCGACCCCGACACCCCGCTTCCCCACACCCTGCCCTCCCAGGGCCGCTTTGCGCGGCTGGCCGGCGCCGAAGGCGTGGGCAACGACACCCGCGTGGTGGTGTACGACCAAAAGGGGCTGTTCTCCGCCGCGCGCGCCTGGTGGCTGTTTCGCTACTTCGGCCACCAGAACGTCGCAGTGCTCGATGGCGGCTTGCCCAAGTGGCTGGTCGAACAGCGCGCCACCGAAACCGGCGAGCCGGCGGCTGCCCAGCCGCGAAGCTTCCAGGTCAATGTGCACGCCCGCAAGGTGCGCGGCCTGGGTGACGTGCTTGAGGCCATCGAGCGTGAAGACACGCTGATTCTCGACGCCCGCGCCGCCAACCGCTTCGACGGCAGCACCGCCGAAGCGCGCCCAGGTGTCGCCTCCGGGCATATTCCGGGCAGCCAGAATCTGCCGTATAGCCGCCTGTTGCGTAGTGACCACACCCTGCAGCCCGCGGAGACCCTGCGCACCCTGTTCAGCGCATCCGGTGTCGATGGCAATAAACCGGTGATCACCAGCTGCGGCAGCGGCGTTACGGCGGCAGTACTGCTGCTCGGCATGGAAGTGGCCGGTCTGCCGGAAGGCGCGCTGTACGACGGTTCCTGGACCGAATGGGGCAGCCGCGCCGATACGCCGAAGGTTACCGGCGTGGTGTGACGCATAAGCGCCCGCCTCCATGGCGGGCGCTTAGGGCCTGCTTACGATCTTCATGTCGAGCTTTATCTCATGTTGGACTGAAGCGCGGCGGTGGCGGCCGTTCACAATCTTGTGGGAGGGGCTTTAGCCTCGAGCTCTCTACGCCTAGTCAGGCACAATCGAGGCTAAAGCCTCTCCCACAAAAGCGCTGCGCCTACCGTCCGCTTTCACCTTGTAGTTGCCCCAGAAAGATCGGGAACAGCCGCTTACAGCGCGTGAGATTGATACAACTCAGTCAGCGCTTCGCTGCGCAGCTGCGCCAACTGAGGCGAACGACGATCCCGTGGATGCGCCAGCGGCACCGCCAGCTCTCGCTGCAAACGGCTGGGTATACCGCCGAGAATCAGCACGCGATCGCTCAGGTAGAACGCCTCGTCCAGGTCATGGGTGACCAGCAGCACGGCAATCCCGTAGCGGGCAGCCAGCTCGGCCACCAGGTCCTGCAGTTTCATCCGCGTGAAGGCATCCACCGCGCTGAACGGCTCATCGAGCAGCAGCACCTGGGGTTTGCCGTAGAGCGCCCGGGCAATCGCCACACGCTGCGCCTGGCCGCCGGACAACTGCTTGGGCAAGGCGTCACCGCGCCCCTGCAGGCCGACATCACGCAGCAGTTGCTGCACCCACTTGTCCTCGGCGATCCAGCCGTCGGCAAAACCGACGTTCTGCGCCACGCTCAGCCAGGGCATCAGCCGCGGCTCCTGGAACACCACGCCAATGCCGTTGCCGCGCCCGCGCGGCAGGTGCGCGCCGAGCTGCAAATCGCCCTGGTATTGACGGTCCAGCCCAGCGGCGATGCGCAGCAAGGTGCTCTTGCCGCAGCCGCTGGGGCCGAGCAGGCTGACCACCTCGCCGCTAGCGAGGCTCAGGCTGA
The DNA here is from genome assembly GCF_007993955.1 of Pseudomonas sp. AG1028. Taxonomy (NCBI): domain Bacteria; kingdom Pseudomonadati; phylum Pseudomonadota; class Gammaproteobacteria; order Pseudomonadales; family Pseudomonadaceae; genus Pseudomonas; species Pseudomonas sp. AG1028. The sequence goes on along the minus strand of NZ_VIVP01000013.1, from coordinate 151,352 downwards.
CGTCTTCGAGCACCCGCACATCGGCGAAGGCCTTATGAATGTTCTGTAATTGCAGAAGCGCATTCATGCTCCACCCTCCCCACCCTGATAGCTGTCGCGCCAGCGCAGGGCGCGGTTTTCCCAGGCCTTGAGCAGGCTGTCGCTAAGTTTGCCGAGCATCGCCAGCAACAGGATGGCGGCGATCACCAGATCCGGTCGCGAGGTTTCCCGACCATCGCTGAGCAGGTAACCGAGGCCGCGGGTGGCGGCGATCAATTCGGCGGCGACCAGGAACATCCAGCTCAGGCTCAGCGCGCCACGCAGGCCGGTGAACAGGCTTGGCAGTGCGGCCGGCAAGAGAATGCGGCGCACCAGCGTCAGTGGCGGCAGGCCGTAGAGCTGACCCACTTCCACCAACTTGCGATCGATATTGCGGATACCGGCCAGCAGCGCCAGGTACACCGGAAAGAAGGCACCCAGGGCGATCAGCACGATCTTCGGCGTTTCGTCGATGCCCAGCCAGAGCAGCAACAAGGGCACCCAGGCCAGGCTGGGAATCGCCCGCAGCGCCTGGAACGTCGGCTCCAGATACGCTTCGGCACGCCGGCTCAGCCCGACCCAGGTGCCGATGACGACTGCCAGCGCCGCACCGATCACGAAGCCGGCGCCGACCCGCAGCAGGCTGGCACTCAGATGCCGCCACAGCTCACCGCTCTGCGCCAAGAGGTAGAGCGTTTTGGCCACTTGGCTGGGAGCCGGCATCTGGTGGCTCGGCAACAGGCCCGTGCGCACCAGGGTTTCCAGCAGCGCCAGCAACAGCAGCGGCACCACCCAGCCACGCAGGTCGTTCAGTCGAGGCCGCGAGGTGGGCAGGCCGCGGCTGATGGCGAGACCTAGCGCCCTCATCATCAGTTACCTGCCTTGGCCACAGCGCGAGCGATCACCTTTTCCGCTAGTTGCGGCGTGATCAGCTGATCGACCACCTGAGCAACGTCGGTGCCCGGGCGTACCAGGCCCTCTTCAAGCAGGATCGGAGCCGCCGCCTTCAGCGCATTGATATGTTCGGCGCCGGGCTGCGAGTTGCTGAAGTCGGTACGCGACAGCTGCAGCTTGGCCACTTCCAGTGGCAGCTTGGCTTCATCGGCGAGCAGCTGGGCCAATGCATCCGGGTTGGCAATGGCCCACTGGCGCGCCTGCTCGTAGGCGGCGATGACCTGTTCGATCAGCGCCGGCTGCTGCTTGGCGAAGGTTTCGGTCACGCTGAGCACGCTGTAGCTGTTGAAGTCGCGATTGCGATACAGCAGGCGCGAGCCGGCCTGCAACTCGCTCGAGGCCATTAGCGGGTCGAGCCCGGCCCAGGCCTGCACGTCGCCCCGTTCCAGGGCCACACGACCATCGGGGTGCTGCAGGTGGACGATCTCCACGTCGTTCTTGTTCAGCCCGGCTTTCTGCAGGCTCTGCAACAGGAACAGGAAGGGATCGGTGCCCTTGGTAGCTGCCACCTTCTTGCCCTTGAGGTCAGCCACGGTCTGGATCGGCGAATCCTTGGGTACCACCAGCGCCGTCCATTCCGGGCGGCTGGCCACATAGATGGTCTTGATCGGCGCGCCATTGGCGCGGCTCAGCACCGCGGCCAGGCCGGCAGTAGAAGCGAAATCGGTGCTGCCACCGTTGAGGTATTCCAGCGAGCGGTTGCTGCCCTGGCTGAATACCCATTTGACGCTGATGCCCTGGGGCTCGAGCGCTTTTTCCAGCAAGCCTTGCTGCTTGAGCACCAGGCTGGTGGGGGCGTAGTAGGCGTAATCGAGGCGTACTTCCTTGGGCGGAGCAGCCTGCACAGCAGTCGGCAGCCAGACGGCAAACAGGGCGGCAAGCCCGACACGCAAAGTGGTTTTGTTCATGGTCTTGTTCCTTGTGGATGACACTGGCAAGCCGCTGCCGGCCGCCAGGCCAATGGTGATAACGGACGATCAGAGCAGCGTCAGGGTGTAACTCAGAATCAGGCGATTCTCGTCGGCATCGGTAGCGACGTTGCCGCGCTGGGTCGCGTTGCGCCAGGACACGCCCAGGCCCTTGAGCGGCCCGTCGAGCAGGGTGTAATCCAGGCGCAGATCACGCTCCCACTCCTTGAGGTCGCCATTGGCGGAGTCGACGTTGTCGCCCTTCAGGTAGGCGACGCTGGCCTTCAGGCCCGGCACGCCGAGCTTGGCGAAGTCATAGGCGTACTCGGCGACCCAGGTACGCTCGCCGGCGCTGGCGAATCTGCCGAGCTGGCGGTCGGTGATCAGGTAGGACGACGAGCCGCCGCCCTGGTTGAGGAACGGGAAAGCGCTGTCGCCTTCGACCTGCTGATAGCCAAGGCCGGCGGAATGGCTGCCCAGGGTGTAGGTGAACAAGGCGCTCCAGGTCTGGTTGTCGACCTCGCCGGTGGTCACGCCGTTACCGTAATAGCCGGTACTGGTATAGCCCTGAGCGCGACCAGCCGCGTTGCCATTCTTGCCGTCGGAATTGCTGTCGAAATAGCGCAGGTCACTCTTAAGCGAGCCCGGTCCGATGGCCCAGTTGTGCACCAGCCCGAGGAAATGCTGTTTGTAGAAATCTTCCAGGTTGCCGTAGTAGTACTGCAGCGTCAGGTCCTTGGTGGCCTTCCAGTCGCCGCCAGCGAAATAGAACTTGTTGGTGTCGGCGTCGCCCGAGGCGCCAGCGATACGCAGGCCGATGTCGTCGGTGGAACTGCGGGTCTTGGTGCTTTCCAGTTGGCCGCCGGTCAGGGTCAGGCCGTCGATCTCGCTGGAGGTCACCTGCCCGCCTTCGAAGGTCTGTGGCAGCAGGCGGCCATCGTTGAAGGTCACCACCGGCAGCTTGGGCTGCAGCGTGCCGATACGCACCTCGGTCTTGGACAGCCGCAGCTTGGCGGTCACGCCGGCCTTGCTGTAGTCGTCCACCGCGCTTCCGTCGCTATCGAGCGGGAAAAGCTGGCCCGGGGTGCGATCACGCCCGGTCTTTCCCGCCTTGCCACCGGAATCGAGTTTCACGCCGAGCAGGCCAATGGCGTCGAGGCCAAAGCCGACGGTGCCCTGGGTGAATCCTGAGGCGTAGTTGAAAATGAAACCCTGCCCCCACTCCTGCGCCTCGCCATTGTTGTTGGCGGTGTTCTTGGTGTTGAGGTCGTAATAGAAATTGCGCAGGCCGATGCTGGCCTTGCTGTCTTCGATGAAGCCAGCGGCGCTCGCTTCGGTGGCCAGAGCGGCCAGGGCGACGGCTAATGCCAGGGTGGACTTGTTCATGCTCGATGCTCCAGTGCAGGGGTGTGCTGTTATGAACGGGCACGGCGCAGGAGCTCGACATCACCGACACGAAGACGTTGGCAGAGAGCCCCTGGTTCGGGCCCGATGCGGTGGTCCGCTGTCGGCTGGTGGCTAATTTACGAGAGCCTTGTTAATCCCTAAAAAGAATTATTTTTCACTTTGTAGTAACTATTTTGCATATAAGAAAAGCAGATTCATCGACCTAAGCTAATATCTAAAAATTATTTATTAATTATTTTTTATATCGATTAGCTTCTCGACACCGGACCACCGGACTTCAATCGCTCATTCATGAAGTACGTGTGATCGTCCCCATATGGCCGCCACGCGTTTTTGTCGAGGCCCTGCCATGTCATTGCCGCATTCCCTACACCGCCCCATCACTGCCTTACTCCTGATCCTTGGCCTGGCCGTTGCGCCACTTGCCAATGCCGGCGAACAGCTGCGCATCGGCTACCAGAAATCATCGACCCTGATCAGCCTGCTGAAGAGCCAGGGCACTCTGGAAAAAGCGCTGGCCGATCAGGACGTCACCATCAGCTGGCACGAGTTTCCCAGCGGTCAGCCGCTGCTGGAATCGCTCAATGTGGGCAATATCGACCTGTCCGCGGATGTCGCCGATACCGTGCCGGTGTTCGCCCAGGCAGCCGGAGCCGACCTCGCCTACTTCGCCCAGGAGGCACCCTCGCCTCACGCCCAGGCCATCGTGGTGCGCGAGGATTCACCGATCAAAAGCCTGGCTGACCTCAAGGGCAAGAAGGTCGCCGTCACCAAGGCGGCCGGCGTGCACTACCTGCTGATCGCCGCGCTCGCCAAGGCAGGCTTGAAATTCAGCGACATCGAGCCGGCCTACCTGACGCCCGCCGACGGCCGCGCCGCTTTCGAGAATCGCAAGGTCGATGCCTGGGTGACCTGGGAGCCCTTTCTCAGTGGCGCCCAGCAGCAACTGCCCACGCGCATCCTCGCGGATGGCGAAGGCCTGGCTGACTACCAGCGCTATTACCTGACCAGCGCCAGCTTCGCCAGAAATCACCCGCAGGTGCTGCAGATCGTCTTCGCCGAGCTGGTGAAAACCGGCGACTGGCTGCGCGCCAACCCGCGCCAGGGCGCCGAGGTGCTCGGCCCGCTGTGGGGCAATCTGGATCCCGCCATCGTCGAGAAGGCCAACGCCAAACGCAGCTACCAGGTGCGCCTGGTCAAGCCTGACAGCCTTGCCGAGCAACAGAGGATCGCCGATGCCTTCCTCGCGGCGGGGCTGTTGCCCAAGGCCGTGGACGCCCGCCAGGTGAACATCTGGAGCCCGGCACCATGAGCAGCCAAGCCCTCGCCTACCCCAGCAAGCCGGAAGAACCGCTGTTCGCCGCCCATCTGTTCCCGGCGAATTTCGGCAGCCGCAGCGCCACCGTCGAACGCCTGGCCCGGCAGTTGGCCGCCAGCGCCGTGGAGCGTGACCGCGCCGGCGGCAGTGCACAGGCCGAACGTGAACTGCTGCGCGGCAGTGGCCTGCTGACCCTCGCCGTGCCGCAGCAATACGGCGGCCAGGGCGTGGCCTGGCCGGACATCTATCGCATCGTGCGCTACCTCGCCGCCGCCGACAGCTCGCTCGCCCACCTGTTCGCCTTCCAGCATTTGCAGGTGGCGACCATCCAGCTGTTCGGCAGCCCCGAGCAGCAACGCCACTGGCTGACCCGCACCGTGCAGGAAAACTGGTTCTGGGGCAACGCCACCAATGGCCGCGACGTCGGGCTGCATCTCACCCAGCACGAGGAGCACTTCGAGCTCAATGGCAGCAAGTCGTTCTGCTCCGGCGCCCTGGGCGCCGATGCACTGGTGATCGGCGTACAGCGCAGCAAGAAGCCTGATGACCGAGTATTCATCGTGTTGCCCAGCCAGCGTGAAGGCCTGGCGGTGAATCAGGACTGGGACGGCTTCGGCCAGCGCCAGACCGACAGCGGCACCGTGCAGTTCGAGCAGGTATTCGTGGACAGCAGCGAGTTGCTCGGCCCCGTCGGCCCCAGCCCACGTACCACCCTGCGCTCGTGCCTGTCGCAGCTGATCCTCACCCAGCTCTACCTGGGCAACGCCCAGGGCGCGCTGGACGCCGCGCTGCGCTACACACGCGAGCAGAGCCGCCCCTGGCCGGCCTCCGGCGTGGCCCAGGCCAGTGATGACCCGTTCATCCAGCAACGCTACGGCGAGCTGTGGCTGCGTTATCGCGCCGCGCTGCCGTTGGCCGAACAGGCCGCGCAACGCTTGCAGGGCGCCTGGGAAAAGTCCGCACTCACCGCCGCCGAACGCGCCGAGGTCGCCCTGGCGATCAGCGAGGCCAAGGTGGTGGCAGTACGCGCAGCGCTGGATATCACCAGCCAGATCTTCGAGAACATGGGCGCCCGCGCCACCAGCTCGCGCTACGGCTTCGATCGCTTCTGGCGCAACGTGCGGGTGCACAGCCTGCACGACCCCATCGATTACAAGGTGCGCGACCTCGGTCACTGGCTGCTCAGCGGCCAGGGCCCGCAGCCCTCGCTGTACAGCTGACTGCGCTCGTTACACACGCCGTTCGCCACCGGACCACCGGAGCCTCGATTCCCAGCCACTGCACGCACCTTATCCCGGTGCCGCAGTGCGTACATCCACAAGATGAGGTTCACGTGACCCGTCCGATTACCCTTGAGGACAGCGCCTCCGATCAGGACGTCGCCCCGCCGCTCCAACCCGCCGCCATACTCGTTAGCGATGCCGAGGCCCTGCAGGCCGCCCGCACCCTGGCCCAGGCCGCGCAGGCCGATGTCGTCCAGCGTGACCGGGAGCGGCGCTTGCCGTGGGAGCTGGTGGAGCGCTTCACCGCCAGCGGCCTGGGCAGCATCGCCGTGCCACGCGCTTTTGGCGGCCCGCAGCTGTCATACGTAACCATCGCCGAGGTATTTCGCATCATCAGCGCCGTCGACCCTGCGCTCGGGCAGATTCCGCAAAACCACTTCGGCCTGCTCGGCCTGCTGCACGCCGCTGCCAACCCAGAGCAACAGCAACGCCTGTTCGCCAGTGTGCTGGCCGGCTGGCGCATCGGCAACGGCGGCCCCGAGCGCGGCAGCAAGCACACCCTGGATCTGCGCGCACGCCTGACTCAGCGGGATGGTCGCTGGCTGCTCAGTGGCGAGAAGTTCTACTCCACCGGCGCCCTGTTCGCCCACTGGGTCACCGCCAAGGCGCTGGATGATCAGGGCCGCCCGTGGTTGGCCTTCATCCAGCGCGGCCGACCGGGCCTGCGCATCGTCAACGACTGGTCCGGTTTTGGTCAGCGCACCACCGCCAGCGGCACCTTGCTGCTCAATGAGGTGGAGGTCCATGAGAACGACCTCGTGCCGCTGTGGCCTTTGGCGGACAAACCAAGCATTCAGGGCGCGTTTTCCCAGCTGATTCAGGCGGCCATCGATCTCGGCATTGCCGATGGCGCGATCCGCGACGCCATTGCCTTCGTGCGCGAGAAATCCCGGCCGTGGATCGACGCCAAGGTCGAACGCGCCGGTGACGACCCATACGTGATCGCCGACGTCGGGCGCCTGCATATCGAACTGCATGCCGCCGAAGCGCTGCTGCACAAGGCCGGGCGGGTGCTCGATGAAGTGGCCGCCGCGCCCATCGACGCCGACGGCGCGGCGCGGGCCTCGATTGCGGTAGCCGAAGCCAAGGCGCTGAGCACCGAGCTCAGCCTGCAGGCCAGCGAAAAGCTGCTGGAGCTAGCCGGCAGCCGCGCCACCCTGGCCGAGTTCGGCCTCGACCGCCATTGGCGCAACGCCCGCACCCACACCCTGCACGATCCGGTGCGCTGGAAGTACCACGCCATCGGCGCCTGGCACCTCAACGGCACACGCCCCAACCGCCATTCCTGGATCTGAGCCCATGAACGCCCATACCCAACCTGGCGTGCCGCTGTTGCGCGACGACGCCCAAGCCCTTGCCGTCGCCGAACGCCTGGCTGAACGTTTCTCCGTCGGCGCCGCCGAACGTGACCGCGAGCGGCAATTGCCCCACGCCGAACTGGCGCAGTTCTCTCACTCCGGCCTGTGGGGCATCAGCGTGCCCATTGCCTTTGGCGGGCCGGGCCTGGCCAGCGTCACCGTCGCCAGGGTCATCGCCCGCATCGCCCAGGCCGATGGCTCGCTCGGGCAGATTCCACAAAACCATTTCTATGCCCTGGAGGTGCTACGGGTAAACGGCAGCCAGGCGCAGCAGCGCCGTCTGTATGCCGAGGTGCTGGCCGGCCAGCGCTTCGGCAATGCCCTGGCCGAGCTGGGCACCAAGACCGCGCTGGATCGCACCACACGCCTGACCCGTACCGCCGACGGCTACCGTATCGACGGGCGCAAGTTCTACTGCACCGGCGCGCTGTTCGCCCAGCGCATTCCGACCCTGGCCATCGATGAAGACGGCATTGGCTTCCTCGCCTTCGTGCCGCGCCAGGCCAATGGCGTGCAGGTGATCGACGACTGGAGCGGCTTCGGCCAACGCACCACCGGTAGCGGTAGCGTGGTATTCGACGGCGTAGAGGTGGCGGCCGATGACGTGCTGCCCTTCCAGAGTGCCTTCGAGCGTCCGACCACGGTCGGCCCCTTCGCCCAGTTGCTGCACGCGGCCATCGACACCGGCATCGCCCGCGGCGCCTACGAGGACCTGCTGCACTTCGTGCGGCACAAGTCGCGGCCGTGGATCGATGCCGGGATCGACAAGGCCAGTGACGACCCACTGACCCAGCAGGAAATCGGCAAGCTGCGCGTGCGCCTGGCCGCTACCGAAGCGCTGCTGGAGCGCGCTGGCGAATTCGTCGACCGCGCCCAGGCCGCGCCAGATGCCGACAGCGTGGCCGCCGCATCGATTGCCGTAGCCGAGGCCCGGGCCATCAGCACGGAAACCTCGCTGCTGCTCGGCAGCAAGCTGCTGGAACTGGCTGGTAGTCGCGCCACCCTGGCGGAACACGGCCTCGACCGCCACTGGCGCAACGCCCGCACCCACACCCTGCACGACCCGGTGCGCTGGAAGTACCACGCCATCGGCGACTTCTACCTCAACGATCGCCTGCCGCCGCGCCGGGGGACCATCTGATGGGCAAGCAGATTCTTCTCAACGCCTTCAACATGAACTGCGTCGGGCATATCCATCACGGCCTCTGGACCCACCCCGATGATCAGTCGGTGAACTTCAACCAACTGAGCTACTGGACCGACCTGGCCCAGCTACTGGAACGCGGGTTGTTCGACGGGCTGTTCATCGCCGACATTCTTGGCGTTTATGACGTGTACGGCGGTGGCATCGACCTGCCGCTTCAGGAAGCCATCCAGCTGCCGGTCAACGACCCGCTGCTGCTGGTCTCCGCCATGGCCGGCGTCACCCAGCACCTGGGCTTCGGGGTTACCGCCAACCTCAGCTACGAGGCGCCGTACACCTTCGCCCGCAGGCTCTCTACCCTCGATCACCTGAGTAATGGCCGCATCGGCTGGAATATCGTCACCGGTTACTTGGAAAGCGCGGCCAAGGCCATGGGCCTGAGCCAGCAAGTCGAGCACGACCGCCGCTACGACCAGGCCGACGAATATCTGGAAGTGCTCTACAAGCTGCTCGAAGGCAGCTGGCAGGACGATGCGGTGCTCGCCGACCGCCAGCAGCGCATCTACGCCCAGCCCGGCAAGGTGCACAAGGTGCGCCACCACGGCGAGTTCTATCAGGTCGAGGGTTACCACCTCAGCCAGCCCTCGCCGCAGCGTACACCGCTGCTGTTCCAGGCCGGTTCGTCAGCACGCGGCTCGCGCTTCGCCGGCCAGCACGCCGAATGCGTGTTCATTGGCGGTAATGGCGTCGAGGCGGTGCGCGCCCAGGTCGAGCAGGTGCGGGCCAGCGCCGTGGCGGCCGGGCGCAGGAGCGACGCGATCAAGGTGTTCATGGGCATCGCCGTGATCGTCGCGCCCACCGAAGCCGAGGCCTGTGACAAGCACGCCGAGTACCTGCGCTACGCCAGCCCGGAAGCCGGCATCGCCCACTTTTCCAGCTCCACCGGTATCGACCTGGCGGCCTTCGGCCTCGACGAACCGATCCTGGCGCGCAAGACCAATGCCATCGAATCGGTGGTCAAGACCTTCACCGGCTGGACCAAGCGTCGCCTGCTCGAACAGCACGCCCTGGGCGGTCGCTATCCGGTGCTGATCGGCTCGCCAGGCCAGGTGGCCGATCAGCTCATCGAGTGGATCGACGCCACCGGCCTGGATGGCTTCAACCTCACGCGCATCGTCACCCCACAAAGCTACGCCGATTTCATCGACCTGGTGATTCCCGAGCTGCAACAGCGCAGCCGCTACAAGACCACCTACGCAGACGGCGCCCTGCGCCACAAGCTGTTCGGCCAGGGCCCCAGGCTGCCGGCGGATCACCCGGCTGCCGCCTGGCGCGACCCTGCCCGCCTGCAACACACCAACCCCATCCCCCATGAACTGCGAAACCTCAGCGCCCACGCGTTGAACCTGCTCTGACCCCACAAGGACGCCACCATGCTCAAACCGTTGAAAACCCTGACACTCGCCGCCCTGCTCAGCGCGAGCACCCTGGCCCAGGCCGCACCCGCCCTCAAACTCGGCACCACCGCGGCCTTCGCACCGCCGCTGGAAGTGGCCGTGGCCGAAGCCAAAAAGCAGGGGCTGGATGTGGAACTGGTCGAGTTCACCGACTGGATCGCCCCCAACGTCAGCCTCGCCAATGGCGACATCGACGTGAACTACTTCCAGCACATTCCCTTTCTGGAGAATGCCAAGGCCGAGGGTGGTTACGACCTGGTGCCGGTGGCGCGCGGGGTGATCAACAACGTCGGCCTCTACTCCAAGACGCACAAGGATTTCGCCAGCCTGCCGGACGGCGCCAAAGTGGCCATCGCCAACGACCCGGTCAACGGCGGGCGCGGCCTGCAACTGCTGCAAAAGGCCGGGCTGATCGAACTCAAGCCCGGCGTCGGCTACAAGGCAACCCAACAGGACATCACCGCCAATCCGAAGAACATCCGCATCATCGAACTGGAAGCCGTGCAACTGGTGCGCGCCTATGACGAGGCCGATCTGGTGCAGGGCTACCCGGCCTACATCCGCCTGGCCAAAACCTTCGATCCGGCCTCGGCCTTGCTGTTCGACGGCGTCGACCATCCCGAGTACATCATCCAGTTCGTCACCCAGCCAACGAAGGCGCAGGACGCGCGCCTGCTCAAATTCATCGACATCTATCAGCACTCGCCGGCCGTGCGCGCCGCCCTCGACAAGGCCCACGGCAACCTCTACCAGGCCGGCTGGGAGAGCTGAGATGAGCGGCTTCGATCCCCATCTTCAGCAAGCCGCCGCAGCCAGCCGCATCGCCCAGGCGCACCTGCGCTTCGAGCGCCTGGGCAAGACCTACGAGGGCGCCCAGGGCCCGGTGCAGGCGCTGCACGACATCGAGTTGTCGATCGAACGCGGCGAAGTGTTCGGCATCATCGGCCGCAGCGGTGCGGGCAAATCCTCGCTGCTGCGCACCATCAACCGGCTGGAGCGGCCCAGTAGCGGTCGCGTGTTGATCGACGGCAGCGACATCGCCGGCTATGACGATGATGCCCTGGTGGCGCTGCGCCGGCGCATCGGCATGATCTTCCAGCACTTCAACCTGATGTCCGCCAAGACCGTGTGGCAGAACGTCGAACTGCCCCTCAAGGTTGCTGGCGTGCCGCGCGAAGCCCGCCAGGGCAAGGTGCGCGAATTGCTCGAACTGGTCGGCCTCGAGGACAAGCACGGCGCCTACCCGGCGCAGCTCTCGGGTGGCCAGAAACAGCGGGTGGGCATTGCCCGCGCCCTGGTGCACGACCCGCAGATTCTGCTCTGCGACGAAGCCACCAGCGCTCTGGATCCGGAGACCACCCAGGCGATCCTCGGCCTGCTGCGCGAGATCAACCGGCGCCTGGGCCTGACCGTGGTGCTGATCACCCACGAGATGGCGGTGATCCGCGAGATCTGCGACCGCGTGGTGGTGCTGGAGCGCGGTGAAGTGGTCGAGCAAGGGCCGGTCTGGCAGGTATTCGGCTCGCCGCGCCATGAAGTCACCCGCACTCTGCTGACACCGCTGCAGCATGCCCTGCCGACGAACCTGCAGCAGCGCCTGTACGACTCGCCCGGCGAGCGCGACGATCTGGTGCTGCGCCTGCACTTCGCCGGTACGGGCCTTGAGCCGGATTTGCCGGCACTGGGCGCTGCCCTGGGCGGCCGCGCCACCCTGCTCGACGCCAGCCTGGAACAGATCCAGGGACACGCCGTGGGTCATCTGATTCTGTCCGTCGGCCCGTCAGCCCTCGGTCACGTATCGCTGGTCGAAAACGCCCGCACGCTGGCCGACCATGTGGAGGTACTGGGTTATGTCGCTGCTGTTTGAACGCCTCTGGCAAGGCCTGCTCGACACCCTGCTGATGGTCGGCGTGTCATCCCTGCTCGCCCTGCTGGCCGGCATTCCGCTGGCAGTATTTCTGGTCACCAGCAGCAGGGGCGGCATCTTCGAGGCACCGCGGCTGAACCGGGTGCTCGGCGCCATCGTCAACCTGTTCCGTTCCATCCCGTTCCTGATCCTGATGGTCGCGCTGATTCCCTTTACTCGCCTGGTAGTCGGCACCACCTATGGCGTCTGGGCCGCCGTGGTACCGCTGACCATCGCCGCGACGCCGTTCTTCGCGCGCATCGCCGAAGTCAGCCTGCGCGAAGTGGATCACGGCCTGATCGAAGCCGCCCAGGCCATGGGCTGCCGCCGCCGGCATATCGTCTGGCACGTGCTACTGCCCGAAGCCCTGCCCGGCATCGTCGGCGGCTTCACCATCACCCTGGTCACCATGATCAACTCCTCCGCCATGGCCGGCGCCATCGGTGCAGGCGGCCTGGGCGATCTGGCCTACCGCTACGGCTATCAGCGCTTCGATACCCAGGTGATGCTGACGGTGATCGTCGTACTGGTGGTGATGGTCAGCTTTATTCAGCTGGGTGGGGATCGGTTGGCACAGCGGTTGAACAAGCGGTAAGGAAACAGGTTGTCACTGCAAATGCAAAGCCCCGGATTTCCGGGGCTCTTTTTGTGCCTATGTCGCAGAAATGCGTTACGAGCAATGCGCTTCGCTCAGCCGCAATAGACAGTTGTTGTACGAATCGAGTAGCGTCTCAAACCAGTCGGCTCCCGCACTTGGTCGAGCAATCGAAGCTGCCTATCCATGGTGTATAACCCCCTTATACGCTCATCGATACGCTGAAAGCCCTAGCCTAGACACGCATCGTGAGAGGGACAAGGAATGTTATACACCACGCCCGTCCGGGAAGTTATGCACCAGTTGGTGTCTATTTATAGTTAGGCCTCACAGATGAATTCTCGGCTATCCACAATCGTCCCAGATATTGAAGAAATATTGAATGCTATGCCCCACCCAGAACGCATAGATTTAGCTGCTAGGGCTGTAATGTGGGTTGCGAATGAGTTTGATCTTGATGGCCCAGCTATAGAAAAAGCTATCGAAGAGATGCATCCAGAACGCTTACAAGAAACCTTTAAAGAGCTCGATGAGCGATATTTCGAACTTCAAGAGCTAGGCGATCCAGAGCATCTAACCTGTTTCTCTAAAGCTCGCGGCTATAGCGCGGCAGTATTCTTGGCTCAGGGTAACGTTTACGAAGCGATATACGAGGTAATTGCAGCTACTGATACGCCGCAAAATATTCTGCGCATCCTAAAGAACAAGCCAAGTCGTGAAGCCTAACTAGTGGTTCAAATCGTTCGCTTCGCTCACTGGGACGGGCTAAAGCCCGCCCCTTAACCAAACGTTAGGAGCCATTTCGGTGCCTCTTGCAGTCAATAAACCTGGAGAGCTTGCTGTCGGCCAGTTCTTTGAAAGCTGCTCATTCCACCCGTGCTTATGCTGCGAAGTTGATTCCGCAGGAGTTCAAATCGAAGGCATTTCCCTCATCGATGGAAAAATCCATTACTGCAATATCAGGCACTGCGGGTTACGACTATTGAGCACCGAAGAAGCAATTCAATGGAAATTAAACGGCCCAGCAGATAAAAGCTTGGCCCCTGAACGGCAGTGGTGGTAATGACTCCTAACAAGTCGCTCAAATCGCTCACTTCGTTCGCTGGGACGGCGTTCCGCGGCCCCTTAGCTTAATCGTTAGAGTTTTTGCATATTTTTTGAGTTGACCTATGAGAAAAGAAATTCCGGCTCCAGTGATCGCTGTCCTCTCAGAGAATATGCCCGACTTAGAGAGCCATGCGAGCTTAGACAATCTTTTCTCTTATGCAGAGGCACCCGGCGAGCCACCCGAGGGCTCAAAGCCAGTAAAAGTTCAAGCATGGCTGCGTCGTGTCAATAAAGAAGCTGGTTTCAGGGCGCATAATTGAGCCTTACATGGAGCTTCCTGATATAGAGGAAAACGCGCGCTCAATGTATAGCATGCACGCCGCAGACACTAAAAAGGAATTCAAAAGGAAAATTGAAGCAATATTGTCTCGCCGCAATCTTACATATATTGCTGGCGGCATAATTTCAGATGGTAGTTCAACACCTAGCCGATCATTAGCCGAGTTGATTAAAGATCGAGATATCCCCTCAATCGATGCTGAATTTACTAGGGCCCTTGTCAATGTAAATTCAGAGCCAAGAGAAGCAGTCTCTGCTGCTTGCAATATATTGGAATCTATATTCAAAACGTACATTACTGATGAAAATCTGGAGATGCCTCAAAAGCAGGATCTTCAGAATATTTGGAAGGTAGTCCGCTCTGATCTCGGCTTTGAACCGGGACTGCTACAGGATGACGACCTAAAAAGGATTCTCTCAGGTGTGCTATCAGTTGTTGATGGAATTGGTGCCTTCAGAACTCATGCAAGCTCAGCGCATGGGGAGGGTCGGAAGGTCTACAAACTTAAGCCAAGGCATGCGAGGCTCGCAATCCACTCCGCTCACACGATTGCGCTATTTGTCTTAGAGACGTGGGATGAAAGAAAGCGCCGATAAAAACTCTAACAAATTGTATATGGACTCTCCCCACAAGTAGTGAGCAAAGCTTTGCTTTTGCACCTGTCGTCAGCGCGATTGCATTCGTATACCCGGCCTGTTTTGGGCTTTTGCGCCCTGGCCATTCTGTAGTTCGCGCAGCGGGGGCCAAGCATTCAATCGATCCCTGGGATCATCATTGTTATCGGCCTTGCTCCGCTGCAGGACTCGCCTGTTCCGACAGTGCTGCTGCTCACCACAACCACAAGAAAACCATCACGCCTTCCTGATTACTCCCGCCGTCAGGCGGGTTTTACGCTGTGCCAATTGCCATTGAAGCGCCGCTCGTGGCACCAGACCGTGCCAGTTAGCAGCTGATTGTCCTACTCGCTAAACCTCCTGCAGCCCCCACTCGACCCGATTACGCCCTGCCTCCTTCCCTCGATACAACGCTGCATCCGCCTGCTGCAGAAAGTCATCGAATGCTTGCGCGCTGGTGAAGTACTCCGAGACGCCGATGGTCGCCGTGCAGCGGATCGTTTGGTTGCGGTTGCTACCTGGCACTTCAATGCGCTCTATCGCCCTACGCATGCGTTCTGCCAGCTGCAGAACGCCTGTTTTCTCCGCGTCCAGAGCGATCACCACGAACTCTTCTCCGCCTAATCGGCAGATCAGGTCGCCTTGGCGAGCGGTGGTTTTGAGGGCATCAGCAACGTGGCAGATCACGAGGTCGCCGACTTTGTGGCCGTGGGTGTCGTTGATGCGTTTGAAGTGGTCGATGTCCACGATCAACACATAGGCCGGCGCGGCGGTGCGGGAGCTGAAATGAACCTCCAGCGCCTCGATCAACCCGCGTCGGTTCAGCAGTTGGGTAAGCGGGTCATGGGCCGCCAGGCTGCGCAGTTCATCGGTCAGGCGACGGAGTACCAGCCACACCGCGCAGGGCGGCAGCACGGTCGCCAGGAACGACATGTACAGGTAGAAGATCCTCTGAAAGCCGCTGCTCATGTCCAGCGCCGCCATGCCGCCGCTGAGGATCATCACGAACTTGGCGGCGTTCAACGCGCAGATGCCGCTGATCAATACGGCGAACACGAGCATCTCGACGCACAGATCCTTGGCGAAAGTTCGGCTGCCCACCAGCAACGCGATGATCATGCCTAGGAAAAGCAGTACGCAGGCGCCTGCCAGCAACGCATGGCGCGCTTCATCTCCGAAGAGCCATTGCACCAGCAGTTGCACGGCTGCGTATAGAGCCGCCAGCGTAAGTAGCGAGCGCACAATAGGTGTGGGTCGACCAAAAAAGCGCAGTGCGCCCAGCAAATAGGTAACCGGGGCGCTCAGCGTCAGGATGTGATTGACGACACTCATCAATCCAAAGTCCGGCGGGCCGTCGACCAGCTGCATGATGTAGGCAAGGCCCAGCAGCAGATTGCCGAGCGCAAACACGTCCATGCCCATTTTCTTGTCGGCGAGCCGGGTGCTGATCAGCAGGAACATCACACTGAAACACAACAGATACACGCAGAGCATGCCGAGGATGACGGTGGTAATCATGGGTTTCGCGCAGGTAAAAGGGTGCAATTGGAGCCGAATATGGCGGGCAGCACAGCGCGATCCCTGGAGCCCCTAGGCGCTAGCAGCCTGGCTAGTATAGCCATTTGATATTGCAGGCCGTAGCGAGGAACTGAGGCAAATGCAGTCCCTATGGCAGCACACGGGAGAAAGTCGATCCGATGGGGAGCGTAAAACGGGATAATGGGTCGATACATTACGCCCACAGCCTGCCAGCAAGTGGCAGCAGCAAACCGGGCGCTACTCCGAACCAGCCAAACGAAGAGGATCTATGGGCCAGCGCCAAACCCAGATACTGAAGCAAGACCTGAAAGCCGTTGCCGAAGACCTGCGATGGGTATCCGTCGACCTGCTCAAGGTGGCGGAGAAGCTGCGCGGCACCGAAAACGAGGCCGATGCCTGGGCCATTCTGCGTATGGTCGGCGTGCTGACCAACGATGAGGACCGCCTCAACAAATACGCCAGCGAGATCAAAGCCGGGCGGATCGTGCGCTCAAAAGCCTGAGCAGTTTTACGCCCAGCAACGAGCCAAATAAAAACGGCCCAGCCCGAATAGGCTGAGCCGCTTGCCTAAACGTCGCTAGCTGTCAGTCCAGCGCGCCGTTGAAGACTTCGTAGATGATGCCGGTGGCCACCGCAACCAGGATCAGGTCGACGCCCGCCTGCATCCATTCATAGCCGTCATAGCGAGGCAGTTGCCCGAGCAGCCGGCCGTCGAGCTTCTTGGCGATACCAGGCGGAAGCGGCTTGCCGCGCGCCAGGTTCTTTTGAATGCCCGGTGGCAGCGAGGGGCCAGGCGACCAGTAGGATCGATTGCCCTGCACAATGCTGAGGATGCCGCCGCGATCGATCGAAGGGCCGCCGTATCGGGCATCCTTCGGCCCACTACCCTGATTACCCTGCCCCTGGTGATGCTGGCCTTTGCCATTACCCTGCCCGTGCCCCTTGCCGTTACCCGGATCGGCCGAGGCAAGGCATGGCGCCGCGGCCATGGCAATCGAAACCACTGTGCTGGTAAGCAGACGTGAATTAGCCATTTCGATGTTCCTTTCAATAGCGGGGAATCCCAGCACTGTAGACGCCCGGGGCGCCATAAGTTACGAAGCGCTACATCTACTCGAACCGGCGCCCCGGCACCTGAAGGACGCCGGATGCATCAGGTAGCCTGGGAGGTATTGAGCTGGTTCAAGGTCAGCAGCGATCTGGCCGACTCGCTACTGATCACCGGCGTGTCATCCGGGCTTTCCTCGCGTTGCAGCTGCAGGAAGGCGCGAAACTGCTCGGTCGGTATCGGCGCTGCGCTGCGCTGGAACCAGGCGCCTTCGACTCGATACAGACCACAGGTTCGGCAGTCGCATGCCGCGTAGGTACCGGTTTTGGAAATCAGCCAGGCGTCGTCACCACAGATAAAGCATCTCACTACTGTCACCTCGTCGACATGCGTGGGAAATACCGAGTCTGTAAGTAGGGACAGAGGCTCTGTGACGGGGATTCAGGAAAGTTTCGCGGGTTTCAGCCGAACGGCGCTTCACAGGCGATCCGCCTAGGCCGAAAATTGGCGTCAACTTTGGGCACCTGCAACTGGCGGACTTCAGCGCAGGTAGCTATAAAGTCTGGTGTCCATCTAGATGGACATCAGCCAGGAAGCAATTGAAGTAAGGACACTACCCATGATGCACCACACCCTTAAGCACGGCTCGTGCCGGCAGGAATTCTCCCGCGTTCTCGGTCTGGCCATGAGCAAGCATGACGACATCATGCTGGTGCCTGGCAACATCACCGGCCTGAGGGACCATCTCGAAAAACTTCTCGGTTCGGCATTCGCGAAGCGTTTGCTCGATGAGCGCCAAGCCACCCTCTCCCTGCCCAACGGCGCCAAGAAAACCATCCACCTGGCTTCTCTGTCCGGCTGCTATGGCTTCGAAGACGGCGCCATTGTGTTGCCCTGGGTACCGTTGCAAACCGTTTCCCTCGCCGAACAGAAGCACCCGCGCAGCGACAAGTTCTATATTCCCAATGACGGTCCCGGTACACCCCACCGTGCACCGGGTCGGGACGAGCTTTCTCGCTACCTCTCCAGTTATCCCAGATCAAAAGCGGTGTAAGCGGCTTAAAGCACTAGCAGAAGGCTATCTCCTAGATGAGATAGCCGTGCGCAACTTCTCGGCAGGCTTTCCCAACAGCCGCAGGTTCTCCAGCGAGAACCTGGATATGAAGAGGCTCGTTCGCCGCTTTGCCGACCAGTGGGTGGCCTATTCGATCACGCCCGGCCGTGAAAGCGCTGGGTATTCGCCGCAGTCATCCGTACAATGCGCGCCTCACATACGCAACCCTATGCCCGATGGCGAAAATGCTCAGGCCTCTATCGCCAGGCAATCGGGCCACGCGGTGCAGATTCTGCTTTCTCGCTAGGCCAGATGAATCGTTGGCAAAGGCGACTGGGCTGAAATGAGCCAACCCAGGCTCGCTCCAAATCTGCCCCAAGACTCAATCCACATCTCTGAAACATGCGAGTTAGAGCACTTTGATTTCCACCGCTAATATCACCATGCAGTTTGGCGCCAAGCCGCTGTTCGAGAACGTTTCCGTCAAGTTCAACAACGGCAACCGCTACGGCCTGATCGGCGCCAACGGCTGCGGCAAGTCGACCTTCATGAAGATCCTCGGCGGCGATCTGGAGCCCTCGGGCGGCCAGGTCATGCTCGAGCCGAACGTGCGCCTGGGCAAACTGCGCCAGGATCAGTTCGCCTACGAGCAATTCAACGTGATCGACACCGTGATCATGGGCCACCAGGAGCTGTGGAAGGTCAAGGCCGAGCGCGATCGCATCTACTCGCTGCCGGAAATGAGCGAAGAAGACGGCATGAAGGTCGGTGAGCTCGAAGGCGAGTTCGCCGAGATGGACGGCTACACCGCCGAGTCCCGCGCCGGCGAGCTGCTGCTCGGCCTGGGCATTCCGCTGGAGCAGCATTTTGGCCCGATGAGCGAAGTGGCGCCCGGCTGGAAACTGCGCGTGCTGCTGGCCCAGGCACTGTTCGCCGATCCGGATGTGCTGTTGCTCGACGAGCCGACCAACCACCTGGACATCAACACCATCCGCTGGCTGGAAACGATCCTCACGGCGCGTAACAGCACCATGATCATCATTTCCCACGACCGCCACTTCCTGAACTCGGTCTGCACCCACATGGCCGACCTGGATTACGGCGAGCTGCGCCTGTTCCCGGGCAACTACGATGAGTACATGACCGCTGCGACCCAGTCGCGCGAGCAGCTGCTGGCCGACAACGCCAAGAAGAAGGCGCAGATCTCCGAACTGCAGAGCTTCGTCAGCCGCTTCTCGGCCAACGCCTCGAAAGCCAAGCAGGCGACCAGCCGCGCCAAGCAGATCGACAAGATCCAGCTGGCCGAGGTCAAGCCGTCAAGCCGCGTCAGCCCGTTCATTCGCTTCGAGCAAACCAAGAAACTGCACCGCCAGGCCGTCACCATCGAGAACCTCAGCAAGGCGTTCGATGACAAGGTGCTGTTCAAGAACTTCAGCTTCACCGTCGAAGCTGGCGAGCGCGTGGCGATCATTGGCCCCAACGGGATCGGCAAGACCACCCTGCTACGCACCCTGGTCAGCGAGCTGAAGCCGGATGCCGGCGCAGTGAAATGGACAGAGAGCGCCGAGGTCGGCTACTACGCCCAGGATCACGCTCACGATTTCGAAGACGACGTGACCCTGTTCGACTGGATGGGCCAGTGGACCACCGGCGAGCAAGTCATTCGCGGCACCCTGGGCCGCATGCTGTTCTCCAACGACGAGATCCTCAAGTCGGTCAAGGTCATCTCCGGTGGTGAACAGGGTCGCATGCTGTTCGGCAAGCTGATCCTGCAAAAGCCCAACGTACTGGTGATGGACGAACCGACCAACCACCTGGACATGGAATCCATCGAGGCGCTCAACCTGGCGCTGGAGAACTACCCGGGCACACTGATCTTCGTCAGCCATGACCGCGAGTTCGTCGGATCTCTGGCCACCCGCATCATCGAGCTGTCGGACAACGGCGTCACCGACTTCAGCGGCACCTACGACGATTACCTGCGCAGCCAGGGCATCATCGTCTGATCGGCTGAGCCGGCATAAGCAAGCCCCGTCATCCGCTGGATGACGGGGCTTTTTTGTGGCCGGACGTGGTTTCACAGGCTGGGCCAATATCGGTCACAAGCTGTGGACCCATTGGCAGCAGCCGATATCAGGTCTCCCCTGTGGGAGCGGGCGGGAACGCCTAGTCCATGCCCGCGATTTTTTCGCGCGCATGGCGCGCTCCCACATTCATAATCTCTCCTCAGCTCTGTAGTAGGCCTCTAGAGCGCTGAACGTGGGTTTCGTGGGAGCGGCTTTAGCCGCGATGCTACAGGCGACCGCAAGACTGATCGCGGCTGAAGCCGCTCCCACATCTCTTTGCATCGTGCCTGACGGCATGGCCGGCACCCACATACGGCATCGCCTGAGGGCGTAGCCTAGGTTGAGCATCGCGATACTCAGGTATTTTCCCGGTTGTCGCTACGCTCGACCCGGGCTACCAAATCGAAAAAGCCAGAATGCAGATACAAAAACGCCGCTCAATCGAGCGGCGTTTTGCGTTGCGACTAACTGATCAGGCAGAAAGCTCGATCAGCAGCTTGTTCAGGCGCTGCACGTAGGCGGCCGGGTCTTTAAGGCTGTCGCCGGCGGCCAGGGCAGCCTGGTCGAAGAGGATGTGCGACAGGTCGCCGAAACGATCCTCGTCCGGCTCGGCGTCCAGCTTCTCGATCAGCGGGTGGCTCGGGTTGAATTCGAAGATCGGCTTCGAATCCGGCACCTTCTGCCCACTGGCTTCGAGGATCTGGCGCATCTGCAGGCCCAGGTCCTGCTCGCCGATGGCCAGGATGGCCGGCGAGTCGGTCAGACGGTGGGACACGCGCACCTCGGCGACCTGCTCGCCTAGCGCGGTCTTCAGGCGCTCGACCAAGCCTTCCTTGCTCTTGGCGACTTCTTCCTGGGCCTTCTTGTCCTCTTCGGAGTCCAGCGAGCCCAGGTCCAGATCACCGCGGGCCACGTCGACGAAGCTCTTGCCGTCGAACTCGGTCAGGTAACTCATCAGCCACTCATCGATGCGGTCGGTGAGCAGCAGCACTTCGATGCCTTTCTTGCGGAAGACTTCCAAGTGCGGGCTGTTCTTGACCTGCGCGTAGGATTCGCCGGTTAGGAAGTAGATCTTGTCCTGGCCTTCCTTCAGGCGGCTGACGTAGTCGCCCAGTGATACCACCTGCTCGCCCTCGCCTTCGCTGGTCGAGGCAAAGCGCAACAGGCCGGCGATCTTCTCCTTGTTGGCGAAGTCTTCGGCCGGGCCTTCCTTGAGGACCTGGCCGAAGTTCTTCCAGAAGGTCTTGTATTGCTCGGGCTCGTTCTTGGCCAGTTTCTCCAGCATGTCGAGCACGCGCTTGGTCAACGCCGACTTCATGGAGTCGATCACCGGATCCTTTTGCAGGATTTCGCGCGAAACGTTCAGCGACAGGTCGTTGGAGTCGACCACGCCCTTGATGAAGCGCAGGTACAGCGGCAGGAACTCGTCGGCCTGATCCATGATGAATACGCGCTGGACGTACAGCTTCAGGCCGCGCGGCGCTTCACGCTGGTACAGGTCGAACGGTGCACGGCCTGGCACGTAAAGCAGCGAGGTGTACTCCAGTTTGCCTTCGACCTTGTTGTGACTCCAGCTCAGTGGGTTGTCGTAGTCGTGGGAGACGTGCTTGTAGAACTCCTGGTACTGCTCGTCGGTGACCTCGGTGCGCGGGCGCGTCCACAGCGCACTGGCGCGGTTGACCACTTCCCATTCCGGCTCGGCGGGCTTGTCCTTCTCTTCGCCGTGGAACTCCTTCGGCAGCTCGATCGGCAGGCCGATATGGTCGGAGTATTTCTTGATGACGTTGCGCAGGCGCCAGCCATCGGCGAACTCTTCTTCGCCGCTTTTCAGGTGCAGCACGATGCGGGTACCGCGCTCGGCCTTCTCGACGGTGGCGATCTCGAACTCGCCTTCGCCCTTGGATGCCCAGTGCACGCCTTCGCCAGCAGCCAGGCCTGCGCGACGGGTGAACACTTCGACCTTGTCAGCAACGATGAACGCCGAATAGAAGCCCACGCCGAACTGGCCGATCAGGCTCGAATCCTTTTTCTGGTCACCAGAGAGGTTCTTCAGGAAGTCGGCGGTGCCGGACTTGGCGATGGTGCCCAGGTGCGCGATGGTTTCTTCGCGGCTCATGCCGATGCCGTTGTCTTCGAGGGTGACGGTCTTGGCGTCCTTGTCGAAGCTCACGCGGATCTTCAGCTCGGCACCGTCCTCGAGCAGCTCGGGCTTGGCCAGCGCTTCGAAACGCAGCTTGTCGACGGCGTCGGAGGCGTTGGAGATCAACTCGCGCAGGAAGATTTCCTTGTTGGAATACAGCGAGTGAATCATGAGGTGCAGCAACTGCTTCACCTCTGTCTGGAAGCCCAGGGTTTCTTTTTGAGTTTCCACACTCATGGTCATCTAACTCCACATTGATGGCTAAGCCGCGGTACGGCGGATGACCATCAGGTGGGGACGCGATGGGAAAACTTCAAGTCAGTCGTCGATGCGTTCGACATGCACCACATCGGTCGGCGCCAATGTGAAGCGCGCTTCGCCCGAACCATTGAGACGCTGGCGCAGCACCAGCTGGCCCTGCTCGTCGATACCGGCGAACTGGCCCTGCACTGCGGTGCCCTTCTCGTTGAACAGGCGCAGTTGCTGATTGATGTAGCGCTGCGGCTCGGCGAGCAAGCGCGCCAGGGTCAGCTCCTGACGCGTATCCTGCGGGCTTGCTGGCTCTCTTGGTGCCGACTTGATGGCGACAGTGCTCGGCGCAGGCTCCGCGGTTTTCGCCAATGCGGGAAAATGGTCATCCTCAACCCGCCAGCCAAGCTGCGGATACTTGCTCAGGCGCACCGGCACACGCTGCGACTGACCGGCCACCTGCGCCTGCACGTCGAGCGCCAGGCTGCTGGAGCTCATATCATGCAAGGGCAGCGGTGCGAGCTGCACGTCGCGGGTGGCGAAGCGTCGCTGCAAGTAATCGGTGATCAGGTAAGCGAGGGTATCGCGCGAATCAACGGTGCGATCCACATAGCCCTGCTGGTAGCGCAGGCCGTTACGAAACAGCTCGACCTTGCCGGTCAGGGTGGTCTGGAATTGCGCCGGCAGCACCATATGGAATTCGCCGACCAGGCGGTTCGGCTCTTCAGGCCTCAGATCCAGGTGCAGCGTATAGCCGCCTTTGAGCTGCCGGGCCTCTGGCAGGTCCTGCTCGGGCAGCAACCAGCTCAGCTCGATCTCCGGGAGCTGCCCGGGATCATCGGGCAGCACATCCAGGCGCAAGCCATCAGCCGCCACCGGCAGACCACGAATGCTCAGTTCACGACGAGCAAAAAAATCCTGACCTTCGCGCAGGCTGAGCACACCGTCGATAAGCTCGCCTTCCTGGGGCGCAAAGGGCTCGCCATTGAGCTGGCCATGCAGCTGGATATTCAAGCCGCCGGCAGCCGCCGGCTCGGGGTGTAGCCACTGCAGGCTGATGATGCCGTCCAGGCGTTGCGGATCCTGCCCGGCCATCACCGCCAGCCCGACAACCACCGGAATCATGCCCAGGGCGCAGCACGCCAGCGCCTGCTTGGCACGGTGCCAGTGCGCCACGATAAACAGCAGCGTCAAAGGCGGCAGCAAGCACGCCCAGCCCCACAGCAGGCTGGTGGCGAAGCCGCGCATCACCAGCATTACCAAACCGACGAGGATCAGGAGCAGGCCGCTCAGGATCAACAGCGCATCCATACGATTTCCTTAGATCAGTGACTGGCGCCGATCAATCGCGCGAAGAGCGCAACGATAATGATCGTCGCACTTGGGTTCCATCGACGCGTCGAGACTTTTGGCTTTTCGTGATAGGCCCTGGATTGGTGCTTTCACCTGCTTGGGTGAAGCAAAAAAGCGCATCGACGCAAAGTCAGTGAACTTATCGCGTCCTCGACGCCTCGAAAAACGGTAATGGCATTCACCCAAAGGAGAAACACCACCATGCAAAAATCAGTCGCTTACGCCTTCATGCTGGCTGCCACGCTGGGCCTTGCGGCCTGTGACAAGCCTTCCGAAAACAAAGCTCAAGAAGCTCAGGAAGCCCGTACCGAAGCTCAAGAATCCATGAACGACGCGGCTAAAGAGAGCAACGAAGCTGCTCAGAAAGAAGCCGAAGCTGCTCAAGAAGCCGCCAAAGAGCAACAGGAAGAAGCCCAGACTCCGGCTACCAACCCTGCTCCTGCGGAGCCGGCAGCCCCTGCAGATCCGGCAGCGCCAAAACAGCAATAAGCTGATCTCTTCGCGTTACCCGCAGCTTACTGCGGGTAACGTTCGCTAAATCTTCTCCCGCCTCAACGCATCGCTGGTGTCAGCATGATCAGCAGCGTACATACCATCCCCACCGCCCATACCAAACTGCGCTGCCAGTGCAGATCAGCCCAGTAGAACACCAGATACAGCACCCTCGCGATCACGAAGATCACTGCCAGCCAATCGACTAGCCAGCCGCTGCTTTGAGTAACGTGCGCCATCAACACGGCCACGGCAAACAGCGGAAAAGCCTCGAAGCTGTTGTGGTGGGCAGCCAGCGCTCGCGCGCCGAATCCCGTCAGGCGTGCCTGCTGGGCACGCGGGTGATGGTTGTCATAGGTGCCACCCTCCTCCTTCATCGCCTTGGCCAGCGGCGCCTTGGCTATGAAGATCAGCAAGGCGCTGATGAAGATGCACCAGAATGGAATGCTCATTCTCCTTTCTCCTTGGCCGGCTCGAACGTCGGCGTTTGTGTGTACACCATGACCTCGAGAACATCCGAATGGAATTCGCGGCGATACAGCACCACGACGACACCTGCGGTCACCAGCATGAAGAACCAGGGGTTGATGAACCACGACAGGGTCGCCATGCCGAAATAGTAGGCACGCAAACCGTAGTTGAACTGGTTGGCCGCCATCGAGATGACCCGCGCGGTACGTTCGGCAAAGGCCTTGCGCTCCTGTTCAGTGACGTGACGCTCACCGATCATCGGTGCCGAGCCCACCAGTACGGCAGCAAAGTTGTATTGGCGCATGCACCAGCTGAACGTGAAGAAGGCATAGACGAATACCACGCCCAGGCACAGCAGCTTGACCTCGGAGATGCCACGGCTAGCCGACTGTACGAATGGCAGGTCGGCGAGCAGCGACACCGCGCGATCCGAGGCGCCAAGCACGGTAAGGATACCGGCCAAAATGATCAGCGTGCTGGAAGCGAAGAACGAGGCGTTGCGCTCCAGGTTACCGATCACGTTGGCGTCGGCAATGCGGTTCTCGCGCAGCAGCATGCGGCGCATCCAGTCTTCACGATACAGGTGCAGCACGCTGGCCAGGCACGGCGTGGTGCGACCTTTGGCATGTGCATAACGGGTGTAGCCTGCCCAGCACAGCACGAACCAGCAGGCAGCAATCAGATGGTGCAGATAGTCTTCGCTGAGGGACATGCAAATTCCTTGTAATGCGGGGGCCTGCCGATGATCGTGCCCTGCTCCTCGACCTGCGAGAAGCCGGCGACAGACTCGCGGATTATAGCCACGCCAGGCACAAAAAACCGCTCCGAAGAGCGGCTTTCGTTTACCCGTTCTGAATTACGCCAGCGCTTGCTGCGCCTTGCCACGCCACCAGTCGTAACCGCTGGCCAGGGCCAGCATCACTGCAGACGGCAGCAGCCACGCCAAGCCCTGCTCAGCCAGTGGCAGGCTGGTCAGCCAGCTCGGCAGCCAGCCGTCCAGACCCGCGGCTTTCAGCCCGTCGACGATGCCGAACAGGGTGGCCACCACCATCACCGGCCCGACCACACGCGCCGCGGCGTGCCATAGCCCCCAGCAGAAGCTCAGCGCAATCAGCACGATGCACGGCGGGTAGATGGCCGTGAGCACCGGCACGGAGATCTGGATCAGCTTGGTCAGCCCCAGGTTCGACACCAGCAGCGAGAACGCCGCCAGGATGATCACCAGGCTGCGGTAGGAAAGCGGCACCAGACGGCTGAAGTACTCCGCGCAGGCGCAGGTCAGGCCGACCGCAGTGACCAGGCATGCCAGGGAAATCAGCACCGCCAGAAAAACGCTGCCCAGGCCTCCGAAGGTGTGCTGCACATAGGCGTGCAGTACGGCTGCACCATTGGTGGCGCCTTCGGCGATGCTATGGCTGCCGGCACCGAGGCGGAACAGGCTGATGTAAACCAGCGCCAGGCCGACGCCAGCAATCAGCCCGGCGATGATCGCGTAACGGGTGATCAATTGCGGCGAGGTGACGCCGCGCGAGCGGATGGCGTTGACGATGACGATGCCGAACACCAGCGCGCCCAGCGTATCCATGGTCAGGTAACCATTGATGAAACCCTGGGAGAAAGGCGCAGCCTGGTAGGCCGCCGTCGCCGAGCCCACGCCATCGGGCGTCAGCACAAACGCCGTGCCGCCGAGGATCAGCAGCGCGAGAATCTTCATCGGTCCGAGTACGCGACCCACGGTATCGAGCAGTCGGCCCGGATAAAGCGACACACCCAGCACGATGGCGAAGTACACCAGGCTGTAGACGAACAGAGCCAGCGGGCTTTCACCGGTCAGCGGCGCCAGCCCCACCTCGAACGACACCGTGGCGGTGCGCGGCGTGGCGAACAGCGGGCCGACCGCCAGGTAGCAGACCACGCCGAGCAGCACACCTGCGGCACGGCCGATGGGGGTGCTGAGCGCATCCATGGCGCCGCCAACCTTGGCCAGGGCGACCAGGGTGATGACCGGCAGGCCCACGGCGGTGATCAGGAAGCCCAGCGCAGCCAGCCAGACATGCGGCCCGGCCTGCAGGCCGACGATAGGCGGAAAAATGATGTTGCCGGCCCCGACGAACAGGGCAAACGTCATGAACCCCAGGGCGAGCACGTCCTGGCTTTTCAAGGAAGTCATCTAAGGAAATACCACATCACTAAACGAGTTGAGAGAGGGAATCCCGATGGATAGGGGGACACGTCGTTCGCCCTTGTGGCGCGAACCCTTGTTGCGGGCCTGTTTCGGATAGAAGCGAAACCCATTAGTTGCAAGGCTAACGATTTTGCCGCAAACACCCTGCCCGTTCCAGTCCGGCTGACGGCTGGCTGTAATGGCCTGTCGCCTGAGCAACATTTTTTGGACACAAAAAAGGCCACCCGAGGGTGGCCTTCTTTCGTCAGTGCAGAATGGCTTACGCCTTCTTCACTTCCCAACCGGTCAGCTCGGCCAGGGCCTTGCCGATGTCAGCCAGGGAACGCACGGTCTTCACACCAGCGTCCTGCAGTGCAGCGAATTTCTCGTCTGCAGTACCTTTGCCGCCGGAGATGATGGCGCCAGCGTGGCCCATGCGCTTGCCGGGCGGAGCGGTCACACCAGCGATGTAGGAAACTACAGGCTTGGTGACGTTGGCCTTGATATAGGCAGCCGCTTCTTCTTCAGCCGAACCGCCGATCTCACCGATCATGACGATCGCTTCGGTCTTCGGGTCTTCCTGGAACAGCTTCAGGATGTCGATGAAGTTGGAGCCCGGGATGGGGTCACCACCGATGCCCACGCAGGTGGACTGGCCGAAACCGGCGTCAGTGGTCTGCTTGACGGCTTCGTAGGTCAGGGTGCCGGAACGCGACACGATGCCTACTTTGCCTGGCAGGTGGATGTGACCTGGCATGATGCCGATCTTGCACTCGCCGGGAGTGATCACGCCCGGGCAGTTCGGGCCGATCAGGCGAACGCCCAGCTCGTCACACTTGACCTTGGCGTCGAGCATGTCGAGGGTCGGGATGCCTTCGGTGATGCAGACGATCAGCTTGATGCCGCCGAAAGCCGCTTCCAGGATCGAGTCCTTGCAGAACGGAGCTGGAACGTAGATGACCGAAGCGTCGGCGCCAGTGGCTTCAACGGCTTCTTTCACGGTGTTGAACACCGGCAGGCCCAGGTGAGTGGTACCGCCCTTGCCCGGGGTCACGCCGCCAACCATCTTGGTGCCGTAGGCGATGGCTTGTTCGGAGTGGAAGGTACCTTGCGAGCCAGTGAAACCCTGGCAGATAACCTTGGTGTCTTTATTGATCAGGACGCTCATTACTTGCCCTCCGCAGCTTTGACGACTTGCTGAGCAGCGTCGGTCAGGCTGGTTGCCGCGATGATGTTCAGGCCGCTGTCGGCCAGTACCTTGGCACCCAGTTCAGCGTTGTTGCCTTCCAGACGGACGACAACCGGAACCTTCACGCCAACTTCTTTCACTGCACCGATGATGCCTTCGGCAATCATGTCGCAACGAACGATACCGCCGAAGATGTTCACCAGAACGGCAGCGACGTTGCTGTCGGACAGGATGATCTTGAATGCTTCGGTCACGCGCTCTTTGGTCGCGCCGCCGCCAACGTCCAGGAAGTTGGCCGGCTTGCCGCCGTGCAGGTTGACGATGTCCATGGTGCCCATGGCCAGACCAGCACCGTTGACCATGCAGCCGATGTTGCCTTCCAGCGCGACGTAGTTCAGTTCGAACTTGGCAGCGTGGGCTTCACGGGCGTCGTCTTGCGACGGGTCGTGGAAAGTCTTCAGCTTCGGCTGACGGTACATGGCGTTGGCGTCGATGTTGATCTTCGCGTCCAGGCAGTGCAGGTCACCGTCGGCCTTGATGACCAGCGGGTTGACTTCCAGCAGGGCCAGATCGTGGTCCTGGAACAGCTTGGCCAAACCTACGAAGATCTTGGCGAACTGAGCGACTTGCTTGCCTTCCAGACCCAGCTGGAATGCCAGCTCGCGGCCCTGGAACGGCTGAGCGCCGACCAGCGGATCAATGGTCGCCTTGAGGATCTTCTCAGGGGTGTCGTGAGCGATCTTCTCGATGTCCACGCCACCTTCGGTGGAAGCCATGAACACGATGCGACGGCTGGAACGGTCAACGACCGCACCCAGGTACAGTTCCTTGGCGATGTCGGTGCAGGACTCGACCAGGATCTTGGTGACAGGCTGGCCATTGGCGTCAGTCTGATAGGTCACCAGGCGCTTGCCCAGCCAGTTGGCAGCGAAAGCCTTGGCGTCTTCCTTGCTCTTGACCAGTTTCACACCGCCCGCTTTACCGCGGCCACCAGCGTGTACCTGAGCCTTGACGACCCACTCGGTCCCGCCGATTTTTTCACAGGCCGCTGCGGCCTCTTCCGGGGTGTCTACGGCAAAGCCCTTGGATACGGGCAGGCCGTACTCAGCGAACAGCTGCTTACCCTGATACTCGTGAAGATTCATGCTTGTCTACCGTCTTCGTTTAGGTATTGCGCATCGGTGCTGCACTCACGTGCCGCACCACCTGTGGCTGCCTCTTGGCAGCCCGGCGCACATTCCGCGATAGGCCCTGGGGCCTCGCACGGGCCATGCGCCGTGGTTCTGCTTCGCGAAAAATCGTCTGAACGACGCCGGCCCGTAGGCCGGCATCAGACAGATGACTTTTTAGCGTTTCTTGCGGTTGGCGATGTGAATCGCGCCACCGTTGACTGCCAGGGCGGCTTCGTGGAGCGCCTCGGACAGGGTTGGGTGCGAGAACACCATCATGCCCAGGTCTTCGGCACTGGTGCCGAATTCCATGCCGATGGCGCCCTGCTGTACCAGCTCGGCCGCGCTTGGGCCGATGACGTGAACGCCCAGCACACGGTCGGTGTTGGCGTCAGCGATGACCTTGACGAAACCACCAGTGTCGTTGGCCGCCATGGCACGGCCGCTGGCCGCGAACGGGAAGGTACCGACATTGATGGCCACGCCTTCGCCCTTGAGCTGCTGCTCGGTCTTGCCGACCCATGCGATTTCCGGGTGGGTGTAGATGACCGACGGGATCAGGTCGTAGTTCATCTGCGCCTTGTGACCGGCGATGCGCTCGGCAACCATCACGCCCTCTTCCGAGGCCTTGTGGGCCAGCATCATGCCGCGTACCACGTCACCGATGGCGTAAACGCCCGGAACGCTGGTGGCGCAATGGTCGTCGACGAAGATGTAGCCACGCTCGTCCAGGTCCACGCCGCTGTCCGAAGCCAGCAGGTCGGTGGTTACCGGGCGACGGCCGACCGCAACGATCAGCTTGTCGAAAACGATCTTCTGTTCGCCAGCGGCATCGGTGTAGTTGACGGTAACTTGCTTCTTCTTGACTTCGGAGCCGGTGACGCGAGCGCCCAGCTTGATGTCCAGACCCTGCTTGGTGAGGGTCTTGAAGGCTTCCTTGGCAACGGCTTCGTCAGCGGCCGGCAGGAACTTGTCCAGCGCTTCGAGAACGGTCACTTCCGCGCCCAAGCGAGCCCAGACCGAACCCAGTTCCAGACCGATGACGCCAGCGCCGATAACGCCCAGCTTCTTCGGTACGGCCTGGAATTCCAGGGCGCCGGTGGAATCGACGATCACGTCCTGGTCGACCGGAGCCGGCGGAATGTCGATCGGACGCGAGCCGGAGGCCAGGATCACGTTCTCGGCCTCGACGACGGAGGTCTTGCCGTCTTTATCGGTAACTTCGACTTTCTTGCCAGCCAGCAACTTGCCGTGGCCTTCGAGCAGGGTCACACCGTTAGCCTTGAACAGGCCGGCAACGCCGCCGGTCAGGTTCTTGATGATGGTGTTCTTGCGACCGACCATGGCCGGTACGTCGATGCTCACGCCCTTGGCGCTGATGCCGTGAACGGCAAAACCGTCCTGGGCTTCGTGAAATTTCCAGGAGCTGTCCAGCAGCGCCTTGGAGGGAATGCAACCGACGTTCAGGCAGGTGCCGCCCAGTGCGGTCTTACCGTCCTTGTCCTGGTACTTCTCGATGCACGCGGTCTTGAGACCGAGTTGAGCGGCCTTGATGGCGGCTACATAGCCGCCAGGGCCGGCACCGATGACTACCACGTCGAATTTCTGGCTCATAAAAGATTCCTTTTAGCGTATAGCTTCGAGCTCGAGCCGCGGACGAAGGCCCTGTAGGGCGCAGCGTCCACGACCCGCAGCTGCGTTTAGATGTCCAGCAGCAGACGCGCTGGGTCTTCCAGCAGGTTCTTGATGGTCACCAGGAAGGTCACGGCTTCTTTACCATCGATCAAACGGTGATCGTAGGACAGCGCCAGGTACATCATCGGGCGAATGACCACTTGGCCGTTCACGGCAACCGGGCGCTGGATGATGTTGTGCATGCCCAGGATCGCGGCCTGCGGCGGATTGACGATCGGCGTCGACATCATCGAACCGAAGGTACCACCGTTGGTGATGGTGAAGGTGCCGCCAGTCATCTCTTCGATGGACAGCTTGCCGTCACGTGCTTTCTTGCCATAGGCAGCGATGCCGGCTTCGATATCGGCCAGGCCCATCAGCTCGGCGTTGCGCAGCACCGGAACCACCAGACCACGGTCGCTGGAAACGGCTACGCCGATGTCCTGGTAGCCGTGGTAGACGATGTCGTTGCCATCGATCGAGGCATTGACCGCCGGCAGGCGCTTCAGCGCTTCGGTAGCCGCTTTCACGAAGAAGGACATGAAGCCCAGGCGGGTACCGTTGTGGGCTTTCTCGAACTGGTCTTTGTACTTCGAACGCAGCGCCATGATCTCGGACATGTCGACTTCGTTGAAGGTAGTCAGCATCGCCATGTTCGACTGAGCTTCGACCAGGCGACGGGCAACGGTGGCGCGAACGCGAGTCATCGGCACGCGCTTCTCGGTACGGTCGCCAGCACCGGTTACTACCGGGGCTGCGGCAGCGGCGGCGGCTGCAGGCTTGGCAGCCGGAGCGTTCTTCTTGGCTTCAACGGCGGCGACCACGTCTTCCTTGGTCACACGGCCGCCTTTGCCCGAACCGCTGATGCTGTTCGGATCGATGCCGTTCTCTTCAGCCAGCTTGCGAGCGGCTGGCGAGAGGATCTGGTCGTCACCGCCAGCAGCGGCCGGTGCAGCGGCAGCCTGGGCCGGCGCAGCAGCGGCTTGAGCAGGCGCAGCGGCCGGAGCGGCAGCGCCACCTTCGGTCAGCTTGCCCAGCACTTCGTTGGAGAGGACGGTGTCGCCTTCGTTCTTGACGATCTCGGCAACCACGCCATCGGCCTCGGCCAGCACTTCGATCACGACCTTGTCGGTCTCGATGTCGACGATCAGCTCATCGCGCTTGACCGCTTCGCCCGGCTTCTTGTGCCAGGTCGCAACGGTGCCGTCGGCGACCGATTCGGGGAATGTAGGGGCTTTGATCTCGATAGCCATTGTGCTCTTTTCCTTAAATTCGGTTATTCGAGGAGGCGGCCTCTAGGCCGCCTCCTTCGCGATGGCGTTAAACGGTGAAGGCATCCTGCAGCAGTTTTTCCTGCTGCTCGGCGTGCATGGACGCGTAACCACAAGCCGGGGCTGCCGAAGCGTCACGGCCGGCATACTCGAGCACCAGCGATTTCTTGTGCGCCGCAGCGGCACGACGCATGTGGTGCTGGCTGCAGTACCAGGCGCCCTGGTTCATCGGTTCTTCCTGACACCAGACGATGTGCTTGAGATTCTTGTACGGGGCAAGAACCTCGGCCAGGTCATCTTCCGGGAACGGATACAGCTGCTCGAGGCGCACGATGGCGATGTCCTCGCGGCCTTCGGCGCGGCGCTTTTCCAGCAGGTCGTAGTAAACCTTGCCGCTGCACAGCACCAGACGCTCGACCTTCTTCGGATCGATCGAGTCGATTTCCGGAATGACGGTCTGGAACGAGCCTTCGGCCAGATCTTCCAGGGTCGACACGGCCAGCTTGTGGCGCAGCAGCGACTTGGGCGTCAGCACCACCAGCGGCTTGCGCAGCGGGCGGATGACCTGACGACGCAGCAGGTGGTAGATCTGCGCAGGCGTGGTCGGTACCGCCACCTGGATGTTGTGCTCGGCGCACAACTGCAGGTAACGCTCCAGACGTGCCGACGAGTGCTCCGGGCCCTGCCCTTCATAACCGTGCGGCAGCAGCATGGTCAGGCCGCACAGACGGCCCCACTTGGTTTCGCCACTGGAGATGAACTGGTCGAACACCACCTGGGCGCCGTTGGCGAAGTCGCCGAACTGGGCTTCCCAGATCACCAGCGCATTCGGCGTGGTGGTGGCGTAGCCGTATTCGAAGGCCAGCACGGCTTCTTCCGAGAGGAAGGAGTCGTACAGGTCGAAACGCGGCTGACCTTCGTACAGGTGCTGCAGCGGCAGGTAGGACGAGCCGTCCTTCTGGTTGTGCAGTTGTGCGTGGCGGTGCGAGAAAGTCCCGCGGCCAACGTCCTGACCAGTGATACGGATCGGATGACCTTCGACCAGCAGGGTCGCATAGGCCATGGTCTCGGCGTAGCCCCAGTTCAGCGGCAGGCCGCCAGCGCCCATCTTGGCACGGTCTTCGTAGATCTTGGTGACCTGGCGCTGAACAACGAAACCGTCCGGCGTTTCCAGCAGCTTGTTGGACAGCTCCTGCAGGGTCTTGAGATCGAAACGCGTGTCGTGACGTGCGGTCCAGGCGTGGCCCAGATACGGACGCCAGTCGACGAACAGTTCCTTGTTGGGCTCCTTGACCAGGCTCTTGACAACGTGTTGACCGTTGTCCAGCGCGGTGCGGTAGTCATCGACCTGAGCCTGAATGGCATCGACGTTGAGGCTACCGGCGTTGCTCAGGGCTTCGGCATACAGCTCACGGGTAGTGCGCTGCTTGGCGATCTGCTGGTACATCAGCGGCTGGGTGCCGCTCGGCTCGTCGGCCTCGTTGTGGCCGCGACGGCGGTAGCAGACCAGGTCGATGACCACGTCACGCTTGTACTGCATGCGGTAATCGACGGCCAGCTGAGTGACGAACAGCACGGCTTCCGGATCATCGCCATTCACATGGAAGATCGGCGCCTGGATCATCTTGGCGACATCGGTGGCGTACTCGGTGGAACGCGCGTCGTCGGCACGGTTGGTGGTGAAGCCAACCTGGTTGTTGATCACGATGTGGATGGTGCCGCCCGTCTTGTAAGCGCGGGTCTGCGACATCTGGAAGGTTTCCATGACCACGCCCTGACCGGCGAATGCCGCGTCACCGTGGATGGAAATCGGCACGACCTTGTCACCGGAGAAGTCGCTGCGACGATCCTGGCGAGCACGTACCGAACCCTCGACCACCGGAGAGACGATCTCCAGGTGCGACGGGTTGAACGCCAGTGCCAGGTGCACTTCGCCGCCACGGGTCATCACGTTCGAGGAGAAGCCCTGGTGGTATTTCACGTCACCGGAGCTCAGGCCTTCGACCTTCTTGCCTTCGAACTCGTCGAACAGGTCGCGCGGGTTCTTGCCGAAGGTGTTGACCAGCACGTTCAGACGGCCACGGTGGGCCATGCCGATGACGATTTCCTTGGTGCCGTAGGAGCCGCTGCGCTGGATGATTTCATCGAGCATCGGGATCAGGCTTTCACCGCCTTCCAGACCAAAGCGCTTGGTGCCCGGATACTTGGTGCCCAGGTACTTCTCCAGACCCTCGGCAGCAGTCAGGCGCTCGAGCAGGTGGCTCTGCACGTCGGCAGAAACCTGCGGGCGGCCGCGAACGCTTTCCAGACGCTGCTGGAACCAGCTGCGCTGCTCGGAATCGGTGATGTGGGTGAACTCGGAGCCGATGGTGCGACAATATGTCTGATGCAACGCATCGCGGATTTCCCGCAAAGTTGCTTCTTCTTTGCCGATTGCCAGGCCACCCGTGCGGAAGGTGGTGTCCAGATCCGCGTCGGTGAGGCTGTAATGACTGATCGACAGATCAGCAGGAACAGGACGCTGCCACAGCCCGAGCGGATCGAGCTGTGCTGCCTGGTGGCCACGCATGCGAAATGCCTGAATCATCCGCAACACTTCGACCTGCTTCTTCTCGTGTTCGCTGCTCACGGTGCCGGCAGACGCCGGTTGAGCGCGACGCTGGTTCTTGGCCAGCAACACGAAATGATCACGAATCGTCGAGTGCGATACGTCGTTGGCGGTGCTGCCTTCGGACGGCAACTTATCGAAATAAGTGCGCCACTCTTCCGGCACGGCGTTGGGATCGTGCAGGTAGAGCTCGTAGAGCTCCTCCACGTAGGCAGCGTTACCACCGGATAGGTGGGCACTGTCCCACATGCGCTGCATCACGCTTTCTTGCATGCTTGGTCACCCTCGGTAAGGGGACACCACCGGCGAGGACACCGTAGGCTTTCGAAGTCAGGTTGCAGCGACTTCAGCAAAGCCACCAATAATCCCGCAGATAGTCCGGGCACCAGCCCGAATGCCCCTGCTGGTCGTCATATTTTTCGTATAAGGGCGTCGGCGGCTAGGCCAACGCCCTGGCGATACTGCAACACCGACATGACGTCGGTGCGGCAGGTGTTACGGGTCGAGCTAAAGAGCGATGAATCAGGTACCGCTTTGCAGCAGCATGTTGCGTACGTGACCGATGGCCTTGGTCGGGTTCAGACCCTTGGGGCACACGTTCACGCAGTTCATGATGCCGCGGCAGCGGAACACACTGAATGGATCGTCGAGCGATGCCAATCGTTCCGCCGTCTTGGTATCACGGCTGTCAGCCAAGAAACGGTAGGCCTGCAGCAGTGCAGCCGGGCCCAGGAACTTGTCCGGGTTCCACCAGAAGGACGGACAGCTGGTCGAACAGCACGCGCACAGGATGCACTCGTACAGACCGTCGAGCTTCTCGCGCTCCTCCGGCGACTGCAGACGCTCGATGGCCGGAGCCGGGGTGTCGTTCTGCAGGAATGGCTGCACCTTCTCGTACTGCTTGTAGAAGATGCTCATATCGACGACCAGGTCACGAATGACCGGCAGGCCAGGCAGCGGGCGAATCACCAGCTTGTTGCCCTTGACCACGCTGGAGATCGGCGTGATGCAGGCCAGGCCGTTCTTGCCGCTGATGTTCATGCCGTCGGAACCGCACACGCCTTCACGGCAGGAGCGGCGATACGAGAAGCCTTCGTCCTGCTCTTTGATCAGGGCCAGGATGTCGAGCACCATCAGGTCTTTGCCGTCGATGGTGATGTCGAAGTCCTGCATGAACGGCGCTTTGTCCGCTTCCGGGTTGTAGCGATAAACGCTGACTTTCAAGCTTTTGCCAAGAGACATGGTAGCCACCCTTAATAAGTACGAACTTTGGGTTCAAATGCCGGTACGGTCTTCGGAGAGAAATTGACATCGCGCTTGGCGACGCGTTTCTCACCTGGGAAGTACAGGCTGTGGCACAACCAGTTGGTGTCGTCACGGTCTTCGAAGTCTTCACGGGCGTGGGCGCCGCGAGACTCGGTACGGGTGTCGGCTGCGATAGCAGTGGCTTCGGCGACTTCCAGCAGGTTCTGCAGCTCCAGCGCTTCGATACGCGCGGTGTTGAAGGCCTGGCTCTTGTCGTTGATCTTGACCTTGGCGATACGCTCGCGCAGGTCGGCCAACTGGGCGATGCCCTTCTTCATGTATTCGCCGGTGCGGAATACGCCGAAGTAGTTCTGCATGCACGACTGCAGCTCGCGCTTGAGGGTGGCAACGTCTTCGCCGCTGCTACGCTCGTTGACGCCGGCCAGACGGCCCAGCGACAGCTCGATGTCGGTTTCGCTGGCACCACGGACTTCCACGCCTTCTTTCAGCGCTTTTTCCAGGTGCAGGCCAGCGGCGCGACCGAATACCACCAGGTCGAGCAGCGAGTTGCCGCCCAGGCGGTTGGCACCGTGAACCGAAACGCAAGCCACTTCGCCCACGGCGAACAGACCTTCGATGATCTTGTCGTTGCCGTTGGCATCCTGGGTGATGGCCTGACCATGAATGTTGGTGGCAACGCCGCCCATCATATAGTGGCAGGTCGGGATGACCGGAACCGGCGCGACAACCGGATCGACGTGCGCGAAGGTTTTGGACAGCTCGCAGATGCCTGGCAGGCGGCTGTGCAGTACTTCTTCGCCCAGGTGATCGAGCTTCAGCAGTACGTGGTCCTTGTTCGGGCCACAGCCGTTGCCGGCGATGACTTCCTTGACCATGGAACGGGCCACGACGTCACGACCGGCGAGGTCCTTGGCGTTGGGCGCATAGCGCTCCATGAAGCGCTCGCCATGGGCGTTGATCAGGTAACCACCCTCACCACGGCAGCCTTCAGTAACCAGCACACCAGCACCGGCGATACCGGTCGGGTGGAACTGCCACATTTCGATGTCCTGCACCGGTACGCCAGCACGCAGGGCCATGCCCACGCCGTCACCGGTGTTGATCAGGGCATTGGTGGTGGAGGCGTAGATACGGCCGGCACCGCCAGTGGCCAGAACTACAGCCTTGGAACGGATATAAACGGTTTCGCCGGTCTCGATGCAGATGGCGATGACGCCAACGATGGCGCCGTCCTGATTCTTGACCAGATCGACCGCGTACCACTCGTTGAGGAACGAGGTACCCGCTTTCAGGTTGGCCTGATACAGGGTGTGCAGCAGCGCGTGACCGGTACGGTCGGCCGCGGCGCAAGTACGGGCAGCCTGAGTCGGGTTATCCGGCCCCTTGGACTGGCCACCGAACGGACGCTGATAGATGCGGCCCTGCTCGGTGCGGGAGAACGGCAGGCCCATGTGCTCGAGCTCGAACACCGCCTCGGGGCCTACGGAACACATGTATTCGATCGCGTCCTGGTCACCGATGTAATCGGAACCCTTGACGGTGTCGTACATGTGCCAGCGCCAGTCGTCGTTCGGATCGTTCGAAGCGATGGCACAGGTGATACCGCCCTGGGCGGATACGGTGTGCGAACGGGTCGGGAAGACCTTGGTGACCACTGCTGTCTTGTGACCGCCTTGCGCCAGCTGCAGAGCAGCGCGCATACCGGCACCGCCACCACCGACGATGATGGCGTCATAGGAAAGAGTACGAATGCTAGTCATGAATCAGAAACCCCAAAGAATCTGCACGCCCCAGACGAAGAACACGAACATGGCGATGCCACACGCGGCCTGGAACAGAAAACGCACGGCTGTTGCCCACTTGCCCAGCGCGGTTTGCGTCAGGTAGTCGGTGGAAATGGTCCACATACCTACCCAGGCGTGAACGCCCAGCGCGACGAGGGTCAACAGACTGAAGATGCGCATTGCATTATTGGAGAACAGGCCGTGCCATTGGGCGTAGCCCATGCCTGGGTTCAGAACGACGTAGCCCAGCAGGAACAGGACATAAGCCGCGAGCACGACTGCAGAAACACGCTGGGCCATCCAGTCATAGAGGCCCGAGCGCGAGAAATTCGTGACATTAGTTACCATATCCACACCCCCAGCAGCACGATCAGGATTACCGCTACGACGAGAACGATTTTGGAACCCAGCTTGCCGCCTTCCAGCGTCTCACCGACTCCAGCATCCATGATCAAGTGGCGCACACCGGCCACCAGGTGGTACAGCAGAGCGGACAGCAGTCCCCAGATCACGAACTTGGCCAGCGGGCTGGTCAAGCATTCTTTCACCTGAGCGAAGCCCTCTTCCGAAGACAGCGACTTGTCGAGCCCGTAAAGCAGCACGGCAATGCCGAGGAAAAGGATCACACCAGAAATACGGTGAAGAATGGACGTGTAAGCGGTGACTGGGAGCTTTATCGTCCGAAGGTCTAAGTTTACAGGTCGTTGGCTATTCACGGCTTTATTATCACACTGAGAGCCCCAGCTATCAGGGCTGAGTTGTCGGGAAGCGCACTGGTCAGGTACCCATCACCCAAGGAGTGACAACCACCAGAAACCGGGCTCGAAGCCCTTGGCGGTCGGGCGCAGAGTATAGACAGTTAGGTCGCTAATGACAACGCGAATACCCCTACCTAATAGCGATTGCGTCAAGCCTGGAAATGCCGTAAAAGGGCGCGCCTTTTTGTCGCAGACAGGCCACTCAAACCCTTCTATTGCCTGGGTTTTCGCAAATTGACTTTCAGATTCATAACACTATAGTGATGCGGGCCCTGCGTGGGGGGCCGACTGATGATTCCAAGCATAACTAGGAGGCCACACATGGCTGACAAAAAAGCGCAGTTGATCATCGAGGGCGCAGCCCCCGTAGAGCTGCCCGTTTTATCCGGCACCGTTGGCCCAGATGTGATCGACGTGCGGAGCCTGACTGCCACGGGCAACTTCACCTTCGACCCCGGTTTCATGTCGACCGCTTCGTGCGAGTCGAAGATCACCTATATTGACGGTGACAAGGGCGTACTGCTGCATCGCGGCTACCCCATCGAACAGCTGGCTGAAAAAGCCGACTACCTGGATACCTGCTACCTGCTGCTCAATGGCGAACTGCCGAACGAAGACCAGAAGGCCCAGTTCGTCAGCACCATCAAGAACCACACCATGGTTCACGAGCAACTGAAGACCTTCTTCAACGGTTTCCGTCGTGACGCACACCCGATGGCCGTCATGTGTGGTGTGGTTGGCGCCCTCTCCGCCTTCTATCACGACTCCCTGGACATCAAGAACCCGCAGCACCGCGACATTTCCGCGATGCGCCTGGTCGCCAAGATGCCGACCATCGCTGCCATGGTGTACAAGTACTCCAAGGGCGAGCCGATGATGTACCCGCGTAACGACCTGAACTACGCGGAAAACTTCCTGCACATGATGTTCAACACCCCATGCGAGACCAAGCCGATCAGCCCTGTGCTGGCCAAGGCCATGGACCGCATCTTCATCCTGCACGCCGACCACGAGCAGAATGCTTCCACTTCCACCGTGCGCCTGGCGGGCTCCTCGGGCGCCAACCCGTTCGCCTGTATTGCTGCCGGTATCGCCGCGCTCTGGGGCCCGGCCCACGGCGGTGCGAACGAAGCCGTACTGGCCATGCTGGACGAAATCGGCGACGTGTCGAACATCGACAAGTTCATCGCCAAGGCCAAGGACAAGGACGATCCGTTCAAGCTCATGGGCTTCGGTCACCGCGTCTACAAGAACTTCGACCCGCGCGCCCAGGTCATGAAGCAGACCTGCGACGAGGTTCTGGCCGAGCTGGGCATCAACGACCCGCAGCTGGAACTGGCCATGAAGCTCGACGAGATCGCCCGTAACGATCCGTACTTCAAGGAGCGCAACCTGTACCCGAACGTCGACTTCTACTCGGGGATCATCCTCAAGGCGATCGGCATTCCAACCAGCATGTTCACCGTGATCTTCGCCCTGGCGCGTACCGTCGGCTGGATTTCGCACTGGAAGGAAATGCTCTCCGGTCCGTACAAGATCGGCCGCCCGCGCCAGCTGTACACCGGCCCGACCCAGCGCGATATCAAGCGTTAATCCGCTCGCGCTGCGTTACCGAAAGCCCATATCCACGGATATGGGCTTTTTCATTTCTGTCCCCCTCGCTCAGGCTTTATCATGGCGCCCTGTTTCCAGCACCGGGCCGTTCATGAAATTCGCCATTGCCCTGTTTTCGCCGCCGTCGGCGCCCTCCTCCCGCCGCGCCCTGCGCTTCGCAGAAGCCGCGTTGCAGAGCGGACATGAGATCTCGCGCCTGTTCTTCTACGCCGACGGCGTGTACAGCGCTTCCGGCAACATCGTCAGCCCTCAGGATGAAACCGACGTGGCGCGCCATTGGCGCGAACTCGTCGCCAGCAACGGGCTCGACGGCGTGGTATGCATAGCTGCTGCACTGCGCCGCGGCGTGCTGGATGAGCAGGAGGCGCGTCGCTACGAACGCGAAGCCGCCAACCTGCCCGCGCCCTGGGTACTTTCCGGTTTGGGCCAGCTGCACGAAGCGGCGCAAGAGGCCGACCGGCTGATCTGTTTCGGAGGTGACTGAGATGACCCAGTCGCTGCTGATCATCAGCCGCCAGGCGCCCTGGGGCGGCCCGGGTGCTCGCGAAGCCCTGGATATCGCCCTGGCCGGCGGCGCCTTCGACCTGCCCATCGGCCTGCTGTTTCTCGATGACGGCGTACTGCAGTTGGCTGTCGGGCAAGCGCCCCAGGCCGTGCAGCAGAAAGATCTGACCGCCAATCTGCAGGCCCTGCCGATGTTCGGCGTCGAAGCGCTGTACGCCTGCGCCCAGAGTCTGGCGCAGCGCGGCCTGAGCGACACCTCGCTGGCCGTCGAGCGTCTGGACACCGACGGTCTGCGCGCCCTTATCGACCGCTACGACCAGGTGATCACCCTGTGATGAAGACGCTGCACGTACTTTCCAGTTCTCCGTTTAGCGATGACCGCCTGAGCAGTTGCCTGCGCCTGCTGGGCAATAGCGATGGCCTGCTGCTGTGCGGCGACGCTACCTACGCCGTACGACCGGGCACCAATCACGCCGAAGCGCTGGCAGCGCTGCAGGGCGCCGCGCTGTACGCCCTGGCCGAAGACATCCAGGCCCGCGGGCTCAAGCCTGCGGTAGATATCCAGCAGGTCGACTATCCGGGCTTTGTCGCCCTCGCCTGCCAGTTCAGCAAGGTGAACACCTGGTTATGAGCGCCCTGATCGTCAACGACCGCAGCATCGAACTGGACAAGGACGGCTACCTGCTCGAACTGCAAGACTGGTCCGCCGAGGTGGCCGCCGCGCTGGCTGCCCGTGAACAGCTGGACTTGAGCGCTGAACACTGGGAAATCCTCGAGTTGTTGCGCGCTTTCTACGCCGAGTTTCAGCTATCGCCGGCCAATCGCCCGCTGATCAAGTACGTCGCCCTCAAGCTGGGCCCGGAAAAAGGCAACAGCCTGCATCTCAACCGCCTATTCAACGGCGCACCCGCCAAGCTCGCCGCCAAGCTGGCGGGCCTGCCCAAGCCGACCAATTGCCTATGAACCTCGTCACACCCGAAGAACACCCGTTCGCCGCCTTCGTGCGCATCCTCGGCAAGGGCAAGCGCGGCGCGCGCAACCTGACCCGCGAAGAAGCCCGGGAGGCCATGGGCATGATCCTCGACGGAAAGGTCGAGGACGCCCAGCTCGGCGCTTTTCTGATGCTCCTGCGCCACAAAGAGGAAAGCGCCGAGGAAATGGCCGGCTTTACCGAAGCGGTGCGCGCCCGCCTGGCTGCGCCCGCCATCCAGGTCGATTTCGACTGGCCGACCTACGCCGGCAAGAAGCGCCATCTGCCCTGGTTCCTGCTCGCCGGCAAAGCCCTGGCGAACAGCGGCCTGCGCATCTTCATGCATGGCGGCGGCGCGCACACCGCCGGGCGGCTGTACAGTGAGCAGCTGCTAGGCGAACTGGAAATCCCGCTGTGCCGCAATTGGGACGAGGTTTCGCGCAATCTGGAGCACCGCAACCTGGCTTTCATGTCGCTGGGCGACTGGATGCCGGCCCTGCAGCGCATGATCGACCTGCGCAACGTACTGGGCCTGCGCTCACCAATCCATTCCCTGGCACGCATTCTCAATCCGCTGGCGGCGCG
This sequence comes from Pseudomonas sp. AG1028, assembly GCF_007993955.1. Classification (NCBI taxonomy): domain Bacteria; kingdom Pseudomonadati; phylum Pseudomonadota; class Gammaproteobacteria; order Pseudomonadales; family Pseudomonadaceae; genus Pseudomonas; species Pseudomonas sp. AG1028. The sequence goes on along the minus strand of NZ_VIVP01000013.1, from coordinate 109,035 downwards.
TTGCGGCCTGCAGAGCATCTTCCATCCGGGCTATCAGGCCGTACACCGCGAAGCCAGCCAGTTGCTCGGCGATCACGCCATCGTGGTCAAGGGTGACGGCGGTGAGATCGAGCTGAACCCGGATGCCGTCTGCCATCTGTATGGCACCGAGAACGGCGAGAACTGGGACGAAGACTGGCCGATGCTCTCCGAGCGCCGCCACGTCAAACCCGAGCGTCTCGATCTGGCTCATCTGCAAGCCGTGTGGCGCGGCGAAGCCGAAGATGCCTATGGCCAATTGGCGATCATCGCCACCATGGCGCTGGCCCTGCGCGGGCTTGGCTTGCAGCGCGAAGCCGCGTTTGCGGAGGCGGAAAAACGCTGGCAAGCACGCCACCTATCGAGTCAGCCGATTCGTTGAACCCGGTTTTTAAGGCTTGTGTCGATAGCTGACTGAGTAGACTCCAGGCATCGACTGAAACGGGGGAAAACGACATGGGCTTGCTGATCGAAGGCCAATGGCATGACCAGTGGTATGACACGGGCGCGGGCGGGCGCTTCAAGCGCGAAAACGCCCAACGCCGCAACTGGATCACCGCCGACGGTTCGGCCGGGCCGTCCGGAGAGAGTGGCTTCGCCGCCGAAGCCGGTCGCTATCACCTCTATGTTTCGCTGGCCTGCCCTTGGGCGCACCGTACGCTGATTTTGCGCAGCCTCAAGGGCCTCGAACCACTGATCGACGTGTCGGTGGTCAGCTGGCTGATGCGCGAGAACGGTTGGACGTTCGACCGCGAACACGGCTCCAGTGGCGACGCCCTGGACGACTTTGCCTTCCTGCACCAGCGCTACACCCAGGATGACCCGGACTACACCGGCCGCGTCACCGTGCCCCTGCTGTGGGACAAACAACAGCAACGTATTGTCAGCAACGAATCGGCGGAAATCATCCGCATGTTCAACTCGGCGTTCGACGGCATTACCGGCAACCGCCTGGACTTCTACCCCGAGCATCTGCGCGGTGAAATCGACGCGCTCAATGAGCGCATCTACCCGGCAGTCAACAACGGCGTATACCGAGCCGGCTTTGCCACCACCCAGGAGGCCTACGAGGAAGCCTTCGATGAAGTGTTCGATGAACTGACGGTGTTGGAAACCCGCCTGGGGCAATCGCGCTACCTGGCTGGCGAGTACCTGACCGAAGCCGACTGGCGGCTGTTCACCACCCTGGTGCGCTTCGACGCCGTGTACCACGGCCACTTCAAGTGCAATCTGCGGCGCATCGCCGATTACCCGAACCTCAGCCACTGGCTGCGCGAACTCTACCAGTGGCCCGGGGTGGCGGCGACCGTGGACATGTGGCACATCCAGCACCACTACTACGCCAGCCACCAGACCATCAACCCGACCGGCATCGTGCCCAAGGGCCCGGCACTGGACTTCGACGCGCCCCACGACCGCGAGCGCCTGCCGGGCAAAGGCGTCTATCGCCACACTTGATCAAAGACGTAGCCCGGGTCGAGCGCAGCGACCCGGGCTCTTCCCCACGATTGAGCAATGATCCCAGGTTACGCCTGCGGCTAACCCAGGCTACGGTTCACTCTGACTTCTCAACTTCCTCGAGCTGCTGCACATCCCAGCCGCCGCCAAGCGCGGCGATCAGTTGCACGCTGGCGGTCAGCCGGCTGCCGAGCAGGGTCAGAGCGTTACGCTCGTTGCTCAACGCCGTGGCCTGCACGTTGACCACGCTGTTGTAGTCCACGGTGCCGGCACGGTATTGGTTTTCGATCAGGCGCAGCGATTCGCGCGCTGACTCCAGCGCCTGGCCCTGCACCTCGGCTTCGCGGCCCAGAACCCGCTGCTGCACCAGGTAGTCCTCGACCTCGCGGAAGCTGTCGAGCACCGCCTGGCGGTACTGGGCGACGGTCTGGTCGTAAGCCGCTTCGACCCGTTCGCTCTCGGCGCTGCGCCGACCGCCGTCGAACAGGGTCAGGGCCAGTTGCGGGCCCACCGACCAGAAACGGTTAGGCAGGTTGATCCAGTCGGCGAAGCTGCTGCCGCGGTAGCCGCCCGTGGCAGAAATGGTCAGGTCAGGAAACCAGGCAGCCTTTGCCACGCCGATTTCGGCGTTGGCAGCGATCACCCGGCGCTCGGCAGCGGCTACGTCCGGGCGACGCTCCAGTAGCTCGGATGGCACGCTGGCCGGCACCTCTGGCAGTGTCGGCAGGCTATCGCGGCGGGCGATGCTGACCTCGCTCGGCGGCACGCCGATCAGCACGGCAATGGCATGTTCGAGTTGCACGCGCTGCCACTGCAGGTCGATTGCCTGGGCTTCGGTGCTGCGCAGCTGGGTCATGGCCTGGGCGACGTCCGAGCGCGGCACGATGCCGGCCCGATACTGGTTTTCGGTCAGCCGTAGCGAGCGCTGATAGGCCGCGACCGTAGCGTCGAGCAGGCGCTGCTGCTCGTCCAGTACACGCAATTGCAGATAGCTCTGCACCAGTTCGGACTGCAGGCTCAAACGCACAGCGGCGAGGTCGGCCGCACTGGCTTCGAAGGCAGCGCGGTTGGATTCCAGGCCGCGGCGCAGCTTGCCCCACACATCCAGCTCCCAGCTGGCGTTGAGGCTCAGATCGTAGTTCTTGCTGATGCTCGACGAGCTGCCGCCGCCAATGGCGATGCCGTCCGAAGTCCGCAGCGTGCTGTCACCGCCGCCCTGCCCGGCCCGGGTCATCCCAGCGCTGGTCGACAGGGTCGGGAAGAACGCTGCACGGCCGCTGCGCAGCAAGGCGCGGGCCTGACGGTACTGGGCTTCGGAGGCGGCCAGATTCTGATTGGAAACGTTGAGACGACCGACCAGCGCATTTAGCTCGCCATCGCCATACAGCTCCCACCAGGCGCCCCGTGCCAGGGCGTCGGCCGGCACGGCGGCCTTCCAGCCGTTGGCCTGCTTGAAGGCGGCGGGCGTGTCGATATCCGGGCGCTGGTAGTCCGGGCCGACGGCGCAACCGGCCAGGGCGATGCTGAGCGCCAGCAGACAGAGGGTTCGACGAGGGGCAAAGGTCATAGAGGCGTTTCCAGAGCGGCATCGGTACGCACGCCGCGCCAGCGGTTGACCCGGTGGCGCAAGCGGTCGAGATAGAGGTAGACCACAGGCGTGGTGTAAAGCGTGAGGATCTGGCTGAGAATCAGCCCGCCGACAATGGTGATGCCCAGCGGTTGGCGCATCTCGGAGCCTTCGGCGCTGCCGAGCATCAGCGGCAAGGCGCCGAGCAGCGCTGCCAGGGTGGTCATCATGATCGGCCGGAAGCGCAGCAGACAGGCGCGGCGGATCGATTCGGCCGGGCTCAGATGCTCGTGACGCTCGAGCTGCAGCGCCAGGTCGATCATCAGAATGGCGTTCTTCTTCACCACGCCGATCAGCAGGAACAGCCCCAGCAGCGAGATCAGGCTGAACTCGGTATTCAGCAGCTTCAGCGCGAGCAGCGCACCGACACCCGCCGAGGGTAGCGTGGAGAGAATGGTCAGCGGGTGCACGTAGCTCTCGTAAAGCACGCCGAGCACGATGTACACCACCACCAGCGACATCAGGATCATCCACGGCTGGTTCTTCTGGGTCTGCTGGAATGCGCCGCCGGTGCCGCCCAGGGTGCCTTGCACATCAGTCGGCAACGCGATACGCGCCACGGCGAGGTTGATGGCGCGGGTCGCCTGGTCGAGGCTGACGCCTTCGGCCAGGGAGAAGCCGATATTCTCCACGGCGAACTGACCCTGGTGGCTGATGCGGTCATCTTCCAGACTGTTTTCCCAGTGGGCAATGGCCGACAGCGGCACCCGCGCACCGTCGGCGGTGATCAGCTGAATCTGCGCCAGGGACTCGGGGCTCTGGGCATAGCGCGGGTTGATCTCCATCACCACGCTGTACTGGTTGAGGGCGTCGTAGATGGTAGAGATCTGCCGCTGGCTGAAGGCATTGTTGAGCACGCCGGTGACCAGGCTCATGTCCACGCCCAGACGCTTGGCCTCGTCGCGGTCGACAACCAGGCGAATCTGCGGCGCGCCGCCGTCCTCGGTGGCGTCGATATCGGTCAGCTCGGGCAACGCGCGCAACGCCTCGCGTACCTTGGGCAGCCATTCGCGCAAGGCGTCCAGATCATCGGACATCAGCATGTATTCGTTTTCCGAACTGCGCCCCTGGCGGCCGCCGACCTGAAGGTCCTGATCAGGCATCAGGAACATCCGGCCACCGGGAATCTTCGGCACTTCCTTGCGCAGGCGGTCGATCACCTGCTGCGCCGAGATGTCGCGCTCCTTGATGGGCTTCAGGCGCACGATGATGATCGCGTTGTTGATGCCGCTATTACCGCCGATAAAGCCAGCCACGCTCTCCACCGCCGGGTCGGCGAGGATCGCCCGGCGGTAGGCTTCCATCTTCGGCTGCATGACCTGGAACGACAGGCCGTTGTCGCCGCGGATAAAGCCCATCAGCTGACCGGTGTCCTGCTGGGGCATGAAGGTCTTGGGCACGATGACGAACAGGAACACGTTCAGAGCGATGGTCGCGAACAGGCTGATCAGCATCAGCAGCGAGTGGCGCAGCGCCCAATCCAGGCTACGTTCGTAGCCGCGCACGATGCGCGCGCCGATACGCTCCAGCCGCCCCGGTTCACGGGCTTCATGTTTAGGCTCGGGCTTGAGCCAGCGGGCGCAGAGCATTGGAGTGAGGGTCAGCGACACCAGCAGGGAAATGACGATGGCCACCGCCAGGGTGATGGAGAACTCGCGGAACAGGCGCTCCACCAGCCCGCCCATAAACAATATGGAAAGGAACACCGCCACCAGCGAGACGTTCATCGACAAGAGCGTGAAACCCACCTCGCGGGCGCCCTTGAAGGCCGCCGCCATTGGCGTTTCCCCCGCCTCGATATGCCGGCTGATGTTCTCCAGCACCACGATGGCGTCGTCCACCACCAGGCCGGTGGCGATGATCAGCGCCATCAGCGACAGGTTGTTCAGCGAGAAGCCCAAGAGATATATGGCGGCGAACGAGCCAACTAACGACACCGGCACCGCCAGGGCGGGAATCAGCGCCGCGCGCCAGCGGCGCAGAAAGGCAAAGACCACCAGAATCACCAGCACCACGGCGATCAGCAGGGTGTGCTCGGCCTCCTTGAGCGTGGCGCGAATCACCGGCGAGCGGTCCATGGCCACTTCCAGATCGGCACTGGCCGGGATCACGCTGCGCAGCTCGGGCAGCAAGGCGCGGATGCCGGCGACGGTCTCGATGATGTTCGCCCCGCTCTGCCGGTTCACCACCACCAGCACGGCCTGCTTGTCGTTGTAGAAACCGCTGTTGTAGCGATCCTGCACGCCGTCGGTGACCTGGGCGACATCGCCCAGGCGAATCGCCGCGCCATCCTGGTAGCGGATGATCATCGGCACGTAGTCGGCGGCGCGCTCCAGCTGGTCGCTGGCCTGCACCTGCCAGTGGCGTCCGGCATCCTCGACCGCGCCCTTGGGGCGCTTGGCGTTGGCGGAAGCGATGGTCGAACGCACGTCGTCCAGCGCCAGGCCGTACTGATCGAGCAGACGCGGCTCCAGCGCCACGCGCACGGCCGGCAGCGAACTGCCGCCGATCTGCACTTCACCGACACCGGTGACCTGGGACAGCTTCTGGCCGACGATGGTCGAAGCCACGTCGTACAGCTGGCCCTTGTCGAGCACGCTGGAGGTCAGCGACAGCACCATGATCGGCGCCTGGGACGGGTTGATCTTGCGGTAGGTGGGCATGCTGCGCATGCCGCTGGGCAGCAGCTCGCGCGAGGCGTTGATGGCTGCTTGCACCTCGCGGGCCGCAGCGTTGATGTCACGGTCAAGATCGAACTCGATCATGATCCGCGTGTTGCCCTGGCTACTGTTACTGTTCATCTGGCTGACGCCGGCGATGGCGCCCAGCGAACGCTCCAGCGGCGTGGCCACGGTGGCGGCCATCACCTGGGGGCTGGCACCGGGCAGGCTGGCCTGCACGGTGATTACCGGAAAGTCCATGTTCGGCAGCGGCGCCACCGGCAACAGGCCGAAGCTGACGCCGCCGAGCAGCATGATCGCCAAGCTCAGCAGCAACGTGGCCACCGGGCGGCGGATGAAGGGTGCCGAAAGATTCATGCGCTTGGCACACCCGCCGCACTGCGGCCGCTGAAACGCCGGGCCAGGCGGTCGAAGTACAGGTAGATCACCGGCGTGGTGAACAGGGTGAGGATCTGGCTGAGCAGCAGGCCGCCGACCATCACCAGGCCCAGGGGCTGACGCAGCTCGGCGCCGGAGCCGGAAGCGAGCATCAGCGGGATGGCGCCGAACAACGCTGCCAGGGTGGTCATCAGGATCGGCCGGAAGCGCAGCAGCGCCGCCTGGTAGATCGCGTCATGGGGCGTCATGCCCTGGTGGCGCTCGGCGTCCAGGGCGAAGTCGATCATCATGATGGCGTTCTTCTTGACGATGCCAATCAACAGGATGATGCCGATGATCGCGATCAGCCCCAGGTCGTTACCGGTCAGCAGCAGCGCCAGCAAGGCGCCGACGCCGGCCGACGGTAGGGTCGAGAGGATGGTGATCGGGTGGATGTAGCTCTCGTAGAGCACGCCGAGCACGATGTACATGGTCACCACCGCTGCCAGGATCAGCAGCAGCGTCGACGACAGCGAGGCGCGGAACGCCTCGGCGGCGCCCTGGAAATTGACCTGTACGCTGACCGGCATGTCGATTTCCTGCTGCACCCGCTCGATCACCGCCACTGCGTCGCCCAGAGCAACGCCGGGGCTGAGGTTGAACGACAGCGTCGCCGCCGGGAACTGGCCGATATGGTTGATCAACAGGCTCGCAGCGCGCTCCTCGACATGGGCCAGGGACGACAGCGGCACCTGCTCGCCATCAGCGGTGGCCACATGGATCTGGCGCAGCGCGGCCGGGCCGATGCTGCCGGCGTTGGCGCTCTCCAGCACCACGCGGTACTGGCTGGCCTGGGTGTAGATGGTGGAGATTTGCCGCTGACCGAAGGCGTCGTATAGCGCGTCGTCGATGTTCGCCACGCTCACGCCCAAGCGTCCGGCCATGTCGCGGTCGATGTTAAGGTACACCTGCAGGCCGCGGCTCTGCAGATCGCTGGTCACGTCGCTGAGCGACGGCTGCTGACGCAGTGCCTCGACCATCTTCGTCGACCAGGTTTCCAACAGCGCCGGATCCGGCGACTCCAGACTGAACTGGAACTGGGTACGGCTGACCCGATCCTCGATGGACAGATCCTGAACCGGCTGCAGGAACAGCTCGATACCCGGCAGCTTGGCGAGTTCCGGGCGCAGCCGCTCGATCACCTGACTGGCATTGACGTCACGCTCGGCGTGGGGCTTGAGGTTGATCAGCATGCGCCCGCTATTGAGCGTCGGGTTGTCGCCATCCACACCGATATAGGACGACAGACTGGCCACCGCTGGATCCTTGAGGATCACGTCGGCCAGGCGCTGCTGACGCTCGCTCATGGCGCTGAAGGAAATCGACTGCGGCGCCTCGGAAATACCCTGGATCACGCCGGTGTCCTGCACCGGAAAGAAGCCCTTGGGCACCGCCAGGTACAGCACCACGGTCAGTGCCATGGTGCCGATGGCCACCAGCAGGGTCAGCGGCTGGTGCCGCAGCACCCAGCGCAGGCCCACTGAATAGCGCTCGATCATGCGGTCGATAACGGCCCCAGCACCGCGGTAGAAGCGCCCCTGCTCCGCTTCCGGCTCGTGCCTGAGCAGGCGTGCGCACATCATCGGCGTCAGCGTCAGGGAAATTACCAGGGAAATCAGGATGGCCACCGCCAGGGTGATGGCGAACTCGCGGAACAGCCGCCCCACTACATCGGCCATGAACAGCAGCGGGATCAGCACGGCGATCAGCGACAGGGTCAGCGACACTAGGGTGAAGCCGATCTGTTTGGCGCCCTTGAGCGCGGCGTTGAGCGGCGTCTCGCCATCTTCCAGATGGCGGGCAATGTTCTCCAGCATGACGATGGCGTCGTCGACCACAAAACCGGTGGCGATGGTCAGCGCCATCAGCGTCAGGTTGTTGACCGTGAAACCAGCCAGGTACATGACGCCAAAGGTGCCGATCAGCGACAGCGGCACCACCACCGAAGGAATCAGCGTGGCCGATACCTTGCGCAGGAACAGGAAAGTGACCATCACCACCAGGGCGATGGCCAGCATCAGTTCGTGCTGCACGTCACGCACGGCGGCGCGGATGGTCTGGGTGCGGTCGGTGAGCACCGTCACCTCGACACTGGCCGGCAAACCCTGGGTCAGGTTGGGCAGCAGGGCCTGGATGCGATCGACCACATCGATGACGTTGGCACCCGGCTGGCGCTGCACGTTGACCAGCACCGCGCTGTTCTGGTTGGCCCAGGCGGCGAGGCGCTGATTCTCTGCGCCGTCGACGATATCGGCCACGTCGCGCAGGCGCAGCGCTGCACCGTTGGCGTAGGAGAGGATCAGGTCGCGGTATTCGTCGGCCGAACGCAGCTGGTCGTTGGCGTCGAGCTGGGACACCCGCGTCGGACCGTCGAAGTTGCCCTTGGGCTGATTGACGTTGCTTGCGTTGATCAGCGTGCGCACATCGGAAAGATTCAGACCATAGGCCGCCAGGGCCTCGGGATTGACACGGATGCGCACGGCCGGGCGCTGACCACCGGCCAGCGATACCAGGCCGACGCCGGTGGTTTGCGCCAGTTTCTGTGCAAGGCGCGTATCAACCAGGTCATTGACCTTGGGCAGCGGCATTTCCTTGGACGTCACCGCCAGGGTCAGCACTGGCGTGTCCGCCGGGTTGACCTTGCTGTACACCGGCGGCGCCGGCAGGTCGCCCGGCAGCAGGTTGGTGGCACCATTGATGGCCGCCTGCACCTCTTGCTCGGCGACATCCAGCTGCACTTCCAGGTTGAAGCGCAGGGTAATCACCGAGGCGCCACCGGAGCTGGTCGAAGACATCTGCTGCAAGCCGGCCATCTGCCCGAACTGGCGCTCCAGCGGCGCGGTTACGGCGCTGGTCATCACGTCGGGGCTAGCGCCGGGATACAGAGTCATCACCCGGATGGTCGGGTAGTCCACCTCGGGTAGCGCCGAAACGGGCAACAAACGGTAGGCGATCACACCGCTCAAGAAGATCGCCAGCATGATCAGCGTGGTAGCGACCGGTCGCAGGATGAACAGGCGTGAGACGTTCATGAAGCGCTGCGCACCCGCAGAGCGGCTTCCCCGGTGGCGGGTGGCTCGCTGGCGCCCTCGCCGATCACTTCGACCTTGTTGCCTTCACGCAGGCGGTCGGTACCTTCGACCACCACGCGCTCGCCCGCCGAGACGCCGTCCTCGATCACCGTGAACTCGCCATCGCTGGGGCCGACCTTGATCTTGCGCACCTGTACCTTATCCTCGCCATCGATCACGTAGGCGAAGGTGCCGCTGGCGCCGAACTGCACGGCGGCTATCGGCACCACCAGGGCGTCGCTGCGCACCGAGACCTGCAGGCGGGTGTTGATGAACTGGTTGGGGAACAGCATCTCGTCGGCGTTCTCGAAGCGTGCCTTGAGCTTGACCGTACCAGTGGCGGTGTCGATCTGGTTGTCCAGGCTCTCCAGCTCGCCCTCGGCCAGCTGCTGCTTCTCGCTGCGATCCCAGGCCTGCACCACCAGTTTCTGCTCCGCGCGCACCTGCTTGAGCACGCTCGGCAGCTCGCCTTCGGGCAGGGTGAACATCACCGAAATCGGCCGCGTCTGGGTGATCGCCACGATGGGGTCGGTATCGCCGGACGCCACCAGGTTGCCCAGGTCGACCTGGCGGATACCCAGGCGGCCGTCGATGGGCGCGCGCACCTTGGTGAAATCAAGGTTCAGCTTGGCGTTGGCCACGGCCGCCTGGTTGTTCTGCAGGGTGCCGCGGTACTGGTTGACCAGCGCTTCCTGGGTGTCCAGGGTCTGGCGGGCGATGGAGTCTTCCTTGAACAGCCCGCGGTACAGCGCCAGGTCCTTTTCGGCGGCGCGCAGCTGGGCCTGGTTCTCGGCCAGGGTGCCCTGGGCCTGCTGCAGGGCGATCTCGTAGGGGCGCGGATCGATCTGCACCAGAACGTCGCCGGCCTTGACCGGCTGGCCGTCCTTGAACAGCACCTTGGTCAGTTGACCGTCGACGCGGGCACGTACATTGGCGGTGTTGTAGGCGGTCACCGTACCCAGGGCCTTGAGCACGATGGGAAAATCGCGGGACTCGACCTGGGCGATGCGCACCGGTACGTTGTCGAAGCCCCAGCCAGGCATACCCTTGGGTTCCTGTTTGCTCTGCCAGAACCACCAGATCAGCACGATGACCAACGCCAGCAACAACAGGCCGATAAGCCACTGACGTTTGGAGGATGGGGTTCTCGACGCTGCATTCACTTCAGACATGGGCCAATCGCTTCGGGTGAGGAGCGTGAACGATAAGCACTCCTCGACATGAAGCAAAGCCTCTTTACCGGCTATTTACCTTCACACCTGAATTTAAGTGATAAATGCATTACTCAGCGGCCCATAACCCCTCTGTTTCGGGCTCGTCAGGCATTACGGATATGTTGCCTGGTGTTGCTTGAAAGGCGGCCTGCGCTTACAGCACGACCTGATGTTCGGCCTGCCCCTGAACCGGCACATCGACGGCGAACAACTTGCCAGCGTGGGGTTCGGCGGCGAGTTGGTCGTCTTCCATGCCTTCGCGCGCGGACGTGGCGAACAGGGTCGACAGATCCGGCCCCGCGAATGCCGGGCAGGAGATCTGCGAGGCGGGAAAGGCCACAGCCTGCAGGAACTGACCGTTGCTGTCGTAACAGGCGACCCGCGAGGCGCCCCACTGGGCGTTCCACAGCCGGCCCAAGGCATCTACCACCGCGCCATCAGGGTTTAGGCCTGCCACGCGGCCATCGATGAACAGCTGTGGCTCACCGCTCGGCCAGCCATGCTGTTCGCCCAGCGCCTGGCGCCAGATGCGCTGGCGTTCAGTATCGGCGAAATAGCCGAAACGCCGGTCCGGCGAGAAACAGATGGCGTTGCTGATGGTGATATCGGCGAACAGCTGGCGCAGCTCGCCGCGGTAATAACGATAGATGGCGCCAGCCTGGGGCTGGGCTTCGAGGCCCATGGTGCCTATCCAGAAACCACCCCAGGGGTCGGCGCGGCCATCATTGGAGCGGGTCAGCGGGTTGTCCGCTTCCAAGGCGCAGATCCGCTCGCGGGCACCGCTGCGCAGATCGAAGATCGACAGCGCCGTTTCGCTGGCCATCAGCAGGCGATCGCTGTCGATCCAGCCGGCGGCCGACGCCCTCTCGCCGAGCGCCCATTCCAGCGGCTGCCCATCCTGCTGGCTAAGCAGACGCTTGCCGAGGATATCGAACCAGAACAGCTGCTCGCGCCGCGGATGCCAGAGCACGCCCTCGCCCAGGGTGCAGACCCGGGAATCGGCGATACGGGTGGTGTTGCTGCCGGGGGGGGGCGCAGCCATGTCTAGATGCCTCCTCGAATGTGCTGGTGGGCGGCCGCCAAGCCAGCCAGGGTGACCTGTTCGGCGCCCAGGGTGCGGGCGCTGATGCCTTGGGCCGCCAGGGCGTGACGATAGCGCTCGGCTGCCTCGCCATCACCGATTACACAGACCGGCAGGCCCTGCCAGTGTTCAGGCAATCCCGACAGTTCCTGACCGATCAGCAAACCGGACAGGCGCGAGCGCGCCGCGGCCGGGGCCAGCCCTTCGAGCAGGCTTTCGGCACGCAGGCCGAATAGCGCGCCGAGCAGCGGGCGTTCGGTCGCGGCATGCAGCCCCGCATCGAAAGCCGAACGATCCAAAGGATGATTGCCCTGCATGCCGTGGCGCAGCACCGATTGGCCGCTGAGCAGCGCGAACAGCTCGCCGGTCATGAAGGTCTGGAAGCTCAGCACCTTGCCACCCCGCACCTCGGCCCATTTGCTGTGGGTGCCGGGAAGGCAGACCAGCCCGTGATAATCCGGCCACTCGACCAGCAGACCAGCGATCTGGGTTTCCTCGCCGCGCAGCACATCGGCCGGCGAACGCTGACACAGGCCGGGGATGATCGACACGCGAATACGTGCATCGATGACCTCAGGGTTGATCACGCGCGCCATGGACTGGGGCGCACAGGGCACCTCGGCATAGGGCGCCTCACGCCAGCCCTGGCGGGCGCCGACCATGCCGCAGGCGACCACCTCGGTGACGCGGTCGACCGGCAGCCAGCCGTCGATCAGCTCGAGCAGCGCACCTTCGAACTGATCCACTGCCAGACTGCCCATGCCCCGCGCCGACGCAGCGTGCTGCAGCACCTCACCGTCAGCCGACAGCGCCCAGGCGCGCAATTGCGTGGTGCCCCAGTCGACGGCGATCCAGCTGACCTCGCTCATGTGCGCCGCCCTCTCCTGCTCAATGGCTGTCTTTGGGAATGCCGGCGCCACGGCAGCCCTTGAGGAAGTCGAAGTCCGCGCCGCTGTCGGCGCCCTCCACGTGATCGTGGAACAGCTTGATGTAGCCACTGGTTGGTGCCTCGACGGTGGGTTTCCACTCGGCCAGGCGCTGGCGCAGTTCTTCATCGGTGATATCCAGATGGATGCGTCGGGCGTCTACGTCGAGTTCGATCATGTCGCCATCGCGCACCACCGCCAACGGGCCGCCGGCCGCCGCTTCCGGCGTGGTGTGCAGCACCACGGTGCCGTAGGCCGTGCCGGACATGCGTGCATCGGAAATGCGCACCATGTCGGTGATGCCCTTGCGCAGCACCTTGGGCGGCAGGCCCATGTTGCCCACTTCAGCCATGCCCGGATAACCGCGCGGGCCACAGTTCTTCAGCACCATCACGCAGTTTTCGTCGATATCCAGGCTCTCGTCGTTGATCTTCGCCTTGTAGTCGTCGATGTCCTCGAACACCACGGCGCGGCCGCGGTGCTGCATCAGGTGCGGTGATGCCGCCGAAGGCTTGAGCACCGCGCCGCGTGGCGCCAGGTTGCCGCGCAGCACGGCGATGCCGCCTTTGGCGGTGAGCGCCTTGTCGACGGGGCGGATGACGTCCTCGTTCCAGTTGCGAACGTCCTTGACCTCTTCCCAGATGGTCTGCCCGGAAGCGGTCAGCGCGCCCTTGTGCAGCTTGCCACCCTCGCCGAGCATGCGGATCACCACCGGCAGGCCACCGGCGTAGAAGAACTCTTCCATCAGGTATTTGCCCGAGGGCATCAGGTTGACGATGGTCGAGATGTCCTGGCCCAGGCGGTCCCAGTCGTCCAGGGTCAGGTCGACGCCGACGCGGCCGGCGATAGCCAGCAGGTGAATCACCGCATTGGTCGAGCCGCCAATCGCGCCATTGACGCGGATGGCGTTCTCGAAAGCCTGACGGGTCATGATGTCGGACGGTTTCAGGTCGTCCTTGACCATCTGCACGATGCGCCGCCCGGTCAGGTGCGCCATTACCCGGCGGCGGCTGTCCACCGCGGGAATCGCCGCGTTGCCAGACAGCGCCATGCCCAGTGCCTCGGCCATGCTGGCCATGGTGCTGGCGGTGCCCATGGTATTGCACGAGCCCGGCGAGCGGGACATCGACTGCTCGGCCTCAAGGAAGTCCTCGCGGCTCATCTTGCCGGCCTTGATATCTTCGGACATCTGCCACAGCGCGGTGCCCGACCCGACCCGCTCGCCACGGAACCAGCCGTTGAGCATCGGCCCGCCGGACACCAGAATGGCCGGAATGTCCACGCTGGCGGCGCCCATCAGCAGCGCCGGGGTGGTCTTGTCGCAACCGGCCAGCAGCACCACGCCGTCCAGCGGATTAGCGCGCAGCGCTTCCTCGACGTCCATCGCCGCCATGTTGCGGTACATCATCGCGGTCGGGCGCAGCGAGCTCTCACCCGGCGAGAACACCGGGAACTCCAGCGGCAGGCCGCCGGCTTCGTAGATGCCGTGCTTGACCCGTTCGGCCAGATCACGCAGGTGGGCGTTGCAGGGCGTGAGCTGCGACCACGTATTGCAGATGCCGATCACCGGGCGGCCGTCGAACAGGTCGGCCGGCAAGCCCTGGTTCTTCATCCAGCTACGATGATAGATGTGATCACGCGAGTTGCCGCCGAACCATTCGGTGGAGCGCAGCTTGCGCGGCCAGACTGCCGGTTTGAAGGTGCTCATACCCAACCCCCATCAACGATGAAATTCTGCGCGGTGCACATCGCCGCCGCGTCGGATGCCAGAAACAGCGCCATATCGGCGATATGCTCGGGCAGCAATTGGCCGGGCATGCACTGGTTCTGGCGGATCTGTTCCTTGGCCGCTTCGTCGACCCACATGGCCAACTGCTTCTCGGTCATCACCCAGCCTGGTACCAGGGTGTTGACGCGAATCCGCTCCTTGCCCAGATCCCGCGCCAGGCCACGGGTCAAACCGTGAGTGGCGGCCTTGCTGGCGGCATACACCGGGTAGCCGGCCGAGGCCATCATCCAGCCCACCGAGCCGAAATTGATGATCGCGCCGCCACCGGCCTGGCGCATCATCGGCACCACCGCCTGGGTGGCGAAGGTGGCGTGGCGCAGGTTGACGGCGATCAGCTCGTCGAAACGCTCCACGCTGATCGAATCCAGGGCGTGGCGCACGTCATTGGCTGCGTTGTTGAGCAGCGCGGTGATCGGCCCGAACTGCTCAGCCACCTTGTGGATGGCCGCCTGATAGGCCTTCACATCGGTGATGTCGCAGCGCAGGAACAGCACCTGGTGGCCTGCTTCTGTCAGCTCACTGGCCAGGGCCTTGCCATGCTTGTCGTCGATATCGACGAAGGCGGTACGCGCACCCTGCCTGGCGAACGCGGTGACCAGTGCGCGGCCGATGCCGGTGGCGCCACCGGAAATCAGCACGGTGCGCCCAGCCAGGTCGGCGTACACCGCTTTGCCTGATGGTTGATTGTGGCTATTCATGGCCTGTTACCTCGTGTTCATCCCGCGGCGCCCAGCCTCGCCAGGCGCCCGCGGTACTACGGAAATAGGTGGATGGCGCTTCAGCGTCTCTTAACGGGACTTGCTCTTGTTGACGACGTCGAAAATCACAGCGGCGAGCAGCACCAAGCCCTTGATCACCTGTTGCCATTCGATGCCGATGCCGAGGATCGACATGCCGTTGTTCATCACGCCCATGATCAGGGCGCCGATCACTGCGCCGATGATCTTGCCGACACCACCGGACATCGAAGCTCCGCCGATGAACACCGCGGCGATCACGTCCAGCTCGAACGACACGCCAGCCTTGGGCGTGGCGGTGTTGAGGCGCGCGGCGAAGATCAGCCCGGCCAGGGCGGCGAGCATGCCCATGTTGACGAAGGCCAGGAAGGTCAGGCGCTCGGTGTTGATGCCCGACAGCTTGGCCGCCTTGACGTTGCCGCCGATGGCGTAGATGCGTCGGCCCAGCGTGGTGCGGTTGGTCAGGAAGGTGTAGGCGCTGATCAGCATGGCCATGATGATCAGCACGTTCGGCAGGCCGCGATAGGTGGCCAAGAGATACGCGATATAGACGATGGCGCCGGCGATCAGCAGGTTCTTGGCGATGAAGAACACGCCGGGCTCGTCGACGATGCCGTAGCGCTTGGCACGTCGACGGCCACGTACCGCCAGGTAGATGATCAGCGCGGCAGCGAACACACCGAGCACCAGAGCGGTGACGTTCGGGCGCTTGACGCCGAAGATGTCCGGAATGAAGCCGTTGCTCATCAGCTGGAAGCTGCTGGAGAACGGGCCGATCGATTGGCCGTCGAGTACAGCCAGGGTCAGGCCGCGAAACACAAGCATGCCGGCGAGCGTCACAATGAACGAGGGGATTTGCCAATAGGCGATCCAGTACCCCTGAGCTGCGCCGATCAGACAGCCCATCAACAGGCACACCGGCACCACCAGCGAGGTGGACCAGCCCCACTGCACCATCATCACCGCCGCGGCGGCGCCGACGAAGCCGACCACCGAGCCGACCGACAGGTCGATATGCCCCGAGACGATCACCAGCAACATGCCCAGGGCCATGATGATGATGTAGCTGTTCTGCAGCAGCAGGTTGGTGAGGTTGACCGGGCGCATCAGCGTGCCGTCGGTGAGCACCTCGAACAGCGCCATGATGACCACCAGTGTCAGCAGCATGCCGTAGTCGCGGATGTGGCTCTTCATGTGGCCCAGCAGCGAGGGGCGCGCCGGCTGGGCCTGCTGGGTTTGTGCGGTTTGGTTGTTGTTATCCATTGGGTTGTCCTCGCTCACGCCTTGACGATCATCGACATGATCTTTTCCTGGCTCGCCTCTTCACGTGCCAGTTCGCCCAGGAAGGCGCCGTCGTTCATTACGTAGATGCGGTCGCACATGCCCAGCAGTTCAGGCATCTCCGACGAGATGATGATCACGCCCTTGCCATCGGCGGCGAGCTGGTTGATCAAGCTGTAGATCTCGAACTTGGCACCCACGTCGATGCCGCGGGTGGGCTCGTCGAGAATCAGCACCTCGGGCTTGGCGAACAGCCATTTGCTGAGCACCACCTTCTGCTGGTTGCCGCCCGACAGGTTGAGCACCTTCTGGAATACCCCCGGCGTGCGGATGTGCATGGCCTCGCGGTACTGCTCGGCGACCCGGCGCTCCTCGTGCTCGTCGATCACCCCGTGCTTCGACACGCCTGGCAGGTTGGCCAGGGTGGTGTTGCACTGGATGCTCTCGTCGAGCACCAGGCCCAGGGCCTTGCGGTCTTCGGTGACGTAGGCGATGCCGTTGTCCACCGCGCGGCGCACGGTCGACACGTCGATCGGCTGGCCGCGCAGGTGTACGGAGCCGGAGATGTTGCGCCCGTAGCTCTTGCCGAACACGCTCATCGCCAGCTCGGTGCGCCCTGCCCCCATCAACCCGGCGATGCCGACCACTTCGCCAGCGGCCACGCGCAGGTTGACGTTGCGGATCATCTGCCGGGACGCCGACTCGGGGTGCCAGACGTTCCAGTCGCGAATCTCCAACAGGGTTTCGCCGATCCGCGGCGTGCGCTCCGGGTAGCGGTTCTCCATGTCGCGGCCGACCATGCCGCGAATGATGGTTTCTTCACTGACCGCTTCGGTATGGCAATCCATGCTGCTCACCGAGGCGCCGTCGCGCAGCACCGTGATGCTGTCGGCGACGCGGCTGACTTCGTTGAGCTTGTGGGAAATCAGAATCGAGGAAATCCCCTGGGCGCGAAACTCCAGCAGCAGGTCGAGCAGCTTCTGGCTGTCGTTTTCCTGCAGCGCCGCGGTGGGCTCATCGAGAATCAGGAGTTTGACGTCCTTGGCCAGCGCCTTGGCGATTTCCACCAGTTGCTGCTTGCCGACACCAAGCTTCTCCACCGGCGTGGTGGCGACCTCGTCGAGGCCGACTTTCTTGAGCAGCGTTTCGGTGCGCCGGTACACCTCGGGCCAGTCGATCACGCCATTACTGGCGATCTCGTTACCGAGAAACAGGTTCTCGGCGATCGACAGCAGCGGCACCAGCGCCAGCTCCTGGTGGATGATGATGATGCCTTCACGCTCGCTGTCGCGAATGCCGGTGAAGGCCAGCGGCTTGCCTTCGTAGACGATCTCGCCTTCGTAGCTGCCGTGGGGATACACGCCGCTGAGCACCTTCATCAGGGTCGACTTGCCGGCGCCGTTCTCGCCGCACAGGGCGTGAATTTCGCCGCGTCGCACCTTCAGATTGACGTTGTTGAGCGCTTTCACGCCGGGGAACGTCTTGGTGATGCCGCGCATTTCCAGAATGATGTCTTGCTGCATGGCTTTATCCATCCGCAAGGCACGCGCCAGCCGCAGCGAGCGCGCCATGCTCAGGTAAACAAGGAGGTGAAAGGCCGGCAGCGACGAGGCTGCCGGCAGAGCGGCTTACTGGATCTGGTTCTTGGTGTAGTAACCGCTGTCGATCAACACCTTTTCCCAGTTGCTCTTGTCGACCGTGACCGGCTGCAGCAGGTAGGCCGGAACGACCTTCTTGCCGTTGTCGTAGGTCTTGGTGTCGTTGATCTGCGGCTCGCTGCCTTCGAGCAGCGCCTTGACCATGCCGACGGTCACTTCGGCCAGCTGGCGAGTGTCCTTGAAGATCGACGAATACTGCTCGCCGGCGAGGATCGATTTCACCGACGGCACTTCCGAATCCTGACCGGTGACGATCGGCATCGGCATGTCGCCGGAACCGTAGCCAACACCTTTCAGGGACGACAGCACGCCGATGGATATACCGTCATAGGGCGACAGCACGCCATCGAGGCGCTCCTTGGTGTAGTTGGCGGACAGCAGGTTATCCATGCGTGCCTGGGCGGTAGCGCCGTCCCAACGCAGGGTGCCGACCTTGCCCATGCCGGTCTGGCCGGAAAGGATCTTGATCTCGCCCTTGTCGATCAGCGGCTGCAGCACCGACATGGCGCCGTTGTAGAAGAAGTAGGCGTTGTTGTCGTCCGGCGAGCCACCGAACAGCTCGACGTTGTACGGACCCTTGCCGCGCGCCTGCATGCCCTTGACCAGGGATTCGGCCTGCAGCACGCCAACCTTGGTGTTGTCGAAGGTCGCATAGTAGTCGACGTATTCGCTGTCACGGATCAGGCGGTCATAGGCGATCACCTTGATGCCGGCAGCGTCGGCGTTTTCCAGGGCGTTGGTCAGGGTGGTGCCATCGATGGCAGCGATGACCAGGACGTTTACGCCCTTGACCATCATGTTCTCGATCTGCGAGACCTGGGTGGGAATGTCGTCTTCGGCGTACTGCAGGTCAGCCTTGTAGCCGGCTTTCTCCAGCTGCTTGACCATGTTGTTGCCGTCGTCGATCCAGCGCGCGGACGACTTGGTCGGCATCGCGATACCGACGAAGCCCTTTTCGGCAGCGCCAACCGATGCAGCGCTGACCAGAGTGGCGCCCATGGCCATGGCGGCCACGAGTTTACGGATGGTGTTCATTCAGCTTCTCCTGGCGACGCCTGGCGCGCTCAGGGACGCGCGACATCGCGATTTATTGTTGTTGGGCAACGAAGAGCTCAAAGCAGAGCTGACGATAGAAGCACACCGCATATCAGGCAAATTCATATTTCGCTCAACTGCATACCAAAATTGTTATGCAGCTAATCGACAGTACTTACGCTCGGGCGCACACTCGCTCCCATAACGACAACAACGAGCACCACCATGGATATCGGAATTGCCCGCCATCTGAAGATCCCGCAACTGCGGCTGATCGCCGCCATCGCCGAGCACGGCCAGCTTGGCCTGGCCGCCGACGAGCTGATCGTCACCCAGCCGGCAGCCTCGCGCATGCTCGCCGACATCGAACACACCCTTGGCGCGCGGCTGTTCGAGCGCCACGCCAAGGGCATGGTGCCAACGCTGATCGGCCGAGCCCTGGCCCGTCGCGCACACAACATGCTGGTGGAGCTGCGCGACCTGGCCCAGGATGTTGAAGAGCTCAAACGCGGTGAAGGCGGCATGACCACGGTCGGCGCGGTGACCGGTGCAGCGGTGGGTTTCGTGATCCCGGCGATTCGCCAGCTCAAGGCCATCTCGCCGCGCGCCGACGTGCACGTCAACGTCGCCGCCAGTGACGAGCTGGTGCATGACCTGGCCAGCGGCAAGAACGACTTCGTGCTGGCCCGCCTGCCCCGCGGCGTCAACCCGGCGGATTTCGAGATCTACCCGGCGCGCACCGAAACCCTCAAGCTGATCGTGCGCCAGGATCACCCGCTGGCCAACGTCGACCAGGTGACGCTGCGCGACCTGTCGCCCTACGAATGGGTCATGCAGAGCCACCGCGCGCCGATCCGCGAGGCGATGGAAACCGCCTTTCTCAGCGCCGGCGCCCCGCTGCCGACCAACATCACCAACACCACTTCGCTCCTGGCGATGATTGCCATCCTGGTGTCGTCATCGGCCATCGCGCCGCTGGCCAGCGAAGTGCCGGACCTGCTGCTCGGCGATCAGGTCGGCGCCAAACTCAAGGTGCTGCCGCTGAACATGACTATCGAGATGTCGCCCTACTACCTGCTGCTGGTCAAAGGTCGCGAGCTGTCGCCGGTGGCCAACCGTCTGCGCCGGCTGGTCACTGCCGCGCTGAACAAGGCGCATTGAGCTAGGGTCTGTTGCCGTTTCAACGCGAGCCGCGTTGTCGCGAGAAATCTCGCCAGGCCGGGCGGCGATCCGCTAGGCGGAGGACGCAGGGAATGGACTAGCCGTCCGCGTTTTCCCTTGCCAAGTCCTCCAACGACGCATGGCGAGATTTCCCGCACAACCCTTAGGGCCGGGCCCGTTTTGTCGCGATGCGGCGTTTCTCGCCGGCTCATTTAGCTAGCTAAACTTCGCGGCTCGTGCCTTGCCTCGCGACAAAACGGGCTCCGGCGCAGCCGTGCGTGAAACGGCAACAGACCCTAGGCAGCTTGCCCTATTGGCGATGCAGATCGGCCTGCCCGAACAGCTCGACCAGCCAATCGACGAACACCCGCACCCGCCGCGACAGCTGGCGATGCGGTGGGTACAGAGCCGCCAACTCAATCGGCGCGGGCAGGTACTCGGGCAGCACCTCGAGCAGCGTGCCGGCGCGCAATTGCTCGCGCACGTGGTACAGCGGCGCTTGGATGATGCCCATACCAGCCTCACAGGCGGCCACGTAGCCTTCCGAGCTGCTGATCGCCATATAGCCGGGCATCTGCAGTTCCCGACGCTCGCCGGCCACCATGAAATCGAAGGGAAAATGCCGGCCAGTCAGCGGCGACACATAGTTGACCGCCTGATGCTTACTTAACAGTTCGTCCAAGTCCCGCGGCAAGCCATGCCGCTCGATATAGGCGCTGCTTGCACAGGTAACCTGCGGCAACCGCGCCAGCGGCCGAGCGACCAGGCTGACATCATGCACAGCACCGGCGCGCACCACGCAGTCGATGCCCTCACGGACCAGATCGACCGGCCTGTCACTTGCGCCAATCTGCAGCTCGATACGCGGGTAGCGCGCAAAGAACGCGGGTAACGAAGGTATCACCACGCGGTGGCTGATCGAGGCCGGCAGATCAACGCACAAACGACCTTGCGGGTTGGCGCGGGCATCGGAGAACAGCGACTCGGCGTCGTCAATATCCGCCAGCACGGTCAGGCAGCGCTCGTAGTAGGCGCTGCCATCGAGCGTAGGGCTGACATGTCGGGTGGTACGCTGCAGCAGCTGCGCGCCCAGGTGCTTCTCAAGCTGTTTGATCAGTTGCGTCACCGAAGCCCGGGGTAGCCCCAGGCTGTCGGCCGCCTTGCCAAAACCGCCGAGTTCGACGATGCGCGTGAAAACCTGCATGGCAAGCAAGCGATCCATAACTGATTATTTTCCAAAACCGAATAGTGCATGCATTTTTAGCCAGTTTATCTGCAAACCTGCAACAACCAAACTCTTGGCTCCACTCATTTACAGGAGCTGAAGATGAAAACCCGCCAACTGGGCCACAACGGCCCTCAGGTTTCAGCCATTGGTCTGGGCTGCATGGGCATGAGCGACTTCTACACGGCCGACCGTGACGACCGTGAGTCCATCGCCACCATTCACCATGCCCTCGAGCGCGGCCTGAACTTCCTCGACACCGCCGATATGTACGGCCCGCACACCAACGAACAGCTACTGGGCCGCGCCCTGGCCGGCCGTCGCCAGCAGGCCTTCGTGGCCAGCAAGTTCGGCATCCTTCGCGACGCCAAAGACCCGCACAAGCGTGGCGTCAGCGGTCATCCCGATTATGTGCGCCAATCCATCGAGGGCAGCCTGAAACGCCTGGGCACGGATTATTTGGATCTGTACTACCAGCATCGCATCGATCCCGCTGTCCCCATCGAAGAGACTGTCGGTGCGCTTGCCGAGCTGGTCGCTCAGGGCAAAATCCGCCATATCGGCCTCAGCGAAGTGGCACCGGCCACCCTGCGTCGCGCCCACGCGGTACACCCCATCACAGCAGTACAAACCGAGTATTCGCTGTGGACCCGCGACCCCGAAGAAAACGGCGTGCTGGCAACCTGCCGGGAACTGGGCATCGCCTTCGTGCCTTACAGTCCACTTGGCCGAGGCTTCTTGACCGGTGCGCTGCAGAGCCCTGACGATTTTGAGGCCGATGATTTCCGTCGCCACAATCCGCGCTTTCAGGGCGAGAACTTCGCCAGAAACCTGCAACTGGTTGCCAAGGTGCAGAGCATGGCTGCCGACAAGGGCATCAGCGCTGCACAACTGGCGCTCGCCTGGGTATTGGCTAAGGGCGAGGACATTGTGCCGATCCCCGGCACCAAGCGCCGCCGCTATCTGGATGAAAATCTGGCGGCGCTGGAGATCGAGTTGAGCATGAATGAGGTGGCGGCGCTGGACGATATCTTTCCTGCTAAGGCCGTCGCCGGTGAACGCTACACGCCAGGGTCAATGCAGACGCTGAACCTCTGAAACGAAAACGGCCTGCGCAAGGCAGGCCGTTTCGGGTAACGCGGTTGGCTTACTTCAGCGCAGCCAGGGCCGCGTCATAGTTTGGCTCGTCAGCGATTTCGCCGACCAGCTCACTGTGCAGCACCTTGTCGTTCTCATCGAGCACCACCACGGCGCGGGCTGCCACGCCAGTCAGCGGGCCGGAGCTCAGAGCTACGCCGTAGTCCTTGAGGAACTCGGCGCCGCGCATGGTCGACAGATTCTGGACGTTTTCCAGGCCTTCGGCACCGCAGAAGCGCGCCTGGGCGAACGGCAGGTCGGCCGAGATGCACAGCACCGCAGTGTTCTCCAGCTTGCTGGCCTCGGCGTTGAACTTGCGTACCGAGGTGGCGCAGGTCGGGGTGTCGACGCTTGGAAAAATGTTCAGCACTTTGCGCTTGCCCGCCAGGCTGCTCAGGCTGACGTCAG
This sequence comes from Pseudomonas sp. AG1028, assembly GCF_007993955.1. NCBI lineage: Bacteria > Pseudomonadati > Pseudomonadota > Gammaproteobacteria > Pseudomonadales > Pseudomonadaceae > Pseudomonas > Pseudomonas sp. AG1028. The sequence continues at coordinate 86,111 of NZ_VIVP01000013.1, read as the reverse complement.
CCAGGCCAGCGCCAACCAGGGTGAATGCCGGCGCTTGCTGACCGACTTGCGGCAACTGGCCAGCGACTTCAACCGGGTTACCGCGCAGGGTTACTTGTGCCATGAAACGATCCTTCTCTTGATGGTTGGAAACACGCAGGAGCGGTCATCCTACGCCAGTAACAGCGGCCCGCAAACGCTTATCTTGGCGCCGTGAGCCGCCGGCTACCGGCCTAGAAATCGCGCTTGTAGAACAGGTCAAGAGAGCTGGCCAGGCCGCTGGCAGCCTCCAGATACAGGCGTCGCGTCAGCGCGTAACGCAGCGCCACGGTGTTGACCGGCTCGAACACGCCGACGCCGTAACGCAGGCTCAAGCGCTCGGACAAGTTGCCACTGGCCACCACGCTGGTGCTGCGGCCGCTTCCGTCGGTGTCCAGTTGGAAGTCCTGAATGCCCAGGCTCTCGGCGACCGAGCCGGTGACCCCGGAACTGCCGGCCACGCCGAGAGCCAATGCCGCCTGGGCAAGCATGTTGTTGTCCTCGCTGCCGCTCGACAGCGGGCGCCCTAGCACCAGATAGGACAGCGCCTGTTCCTGGCTCATGGCCGGCTCGGAGAACACCTCGGTGCGTGGCTGATCTGCGCTGCCGGTCAGGCGCAGTCCGGCCACCACGCCGTCGACCTTGCGAATCGCTTCAATATCCAGGAACGGCTGGTCGATAGGCCCAGCGAACAGCAGACGCGCACGTCGGATGGTCAGACGCTGACCGTAGCCGCGGAAGTTGCCCTTGTTGAGGTTCAGCTCGCCGCGGGTATCGAGGTCATCGCCGATGTGCACCCGTCCGACCAGTTCGGCGTTGAGTCCGAAACCGCTGAAGGTCAGCTTGTCACTGCCGACGTCCACGTCGATGTCCATGCTGATCGCCACCGGCTGCTTTTCCCGGGTTTCGTCGCCAACGATCACAGCATCATCCGAGACTTTCACCGTGGACGGCGGCAGCTCGCGTACGACGATCTTGCCGCGGGGAATTGATACTTTGCCGCTGACCGACAGCTGATCATCGGCCAGGCGCACCTGCATATCCGGCGCCACTTCCAGATTGGCGTACGGCTCGACATTCACCGGCAGGCGATTGCCCTGCACGTTCAGGCTGCCGCTGAGCGGGCCGCCCCAGGCCAGCGCTCCGTTGAGCGTGCCCTGGCCCTGCTCGCCACTGCGCCAGCCGCCGTTGAGCTGCAGGCTTTCACCAGCGATCAGCACGCGCACCTGCAGATCCTCGAAGCTGGTCGGCAGCTCGCCGCCGGACACTTCGCCATTGCTGAGCGCCAACTGGCCGTTGACCAGGGGCTTGAGCAGATCGCCAGACAGCGTGCCGCTGCCATTCAGTTGCCCAGTCAGGCGCTCGACCATGGGCACGAACGGCCGCGCGATGGCCAGGTCGAGACCGCTCAAGCGGAACTGGCCGGACAGCGGCTTGTTATCCGGCCGCGGGTCCAACTGCGCCTGCACCGACAGCTCGCCGATGCGCGGGCCACGCAGGCTCAGCTCGCTGTCGATGCGCTGAGGCCGCAGCTCGCTGCTCAGGCGCAGGCTGTCGTAGGTGAAGTCGACCCACTGTTCGTTGTCGCGCACCCGCCAGGTACCGCTGCCGGCATCCACCACCACGCGGCCATTGGGGCCGGCCGCTGGCAGATCCAGATGCACGTCGGCATCGAGGGTGCCCTGCCAGGCGAAATCCTTCGGAAACCACGGCGACAGGCTATCGAGCGGGAAGTCAGCCAGGCGATAACGGATCTTCGGCTCCGGCTGCAGGCGCTGGTTCTCGCCGCACAGGCTGGCCCCACCGGACCGCAGGCAATGGGCACCAAGGTCGATCTCGCCACTGGCCAGCCGCACCAGGGAGGCCGGTGCCTGCAAGCGCCAGTCCTGCCCGCCGGCCTGGATCTCGATGCGGCTCAGGCGTCCCCGCCAGTCACCCTTGTCCAGGGTGCCGTCCAGCGCCAGGCTGGTTTGCAGCTGCGGCCCCTGCAGGCTCAGGTCCATCTGCTGCTGGCGCTGGTTGCCGGCGCCATTGACCGTCAGGTTCCCAAACTGGCTATCGCCACTGGCGATGCCCTGCCCACGCAGTTGCAGCTTGGCCTGGCCGTTGTCATCCAGGGTGGCGTCCAGACCCAGTTGCCTCAGGCGGGTTTCCTCGAAGGCCAAGGACTGACCGCTCAAGGTGAAAGTGCCTTGTGGCGCTTGCAGACTGCCAGCCAGATCCAGGCGACCGCTAGCCTGACCTTGCAAACCGGGCCACAACTGGCCGAGACGGTTGAGAGCGATCCGTAACTGGCCCTGCAGGCGCTGATCCAGCTGGCCGCTGCCATCAATGCGGTTGTCACCCAGGCGCAGGCTGAGCGTACTCACATCCCAGCGCTCGCCAGCGCCAGCTAGCTGGGTTTGCAATTGCGCCGGCTGGCCCCGCAGGCGTCCCTGCAAGTCCAGATCGCCGGTTAACTCCAGGCGCCCGCCGAGCAACTGGCCTTTGCTGCGAATCGGCCCGGCGATACGCCCGGGCAGCTCGGCGACCCAGTAGGCGGGGTCGAAGTCGCTGACCTGCAATTGCGCATTCCAGCGGATCGCCTCGGCAAAACCCACAGTGAGCTGGCCCTCGATCTTGCCCTGCCCGGCGCGCACCTGTAACTGCGGCAGATGGATCTGCTGCAGGTCGCCGCTCAATGGCGTCTGCACTTCGAAGGCGCCGGCCGGGCCATCCAGTGCCGCGGACAGGTTGCCGAGGTAATTGCCATTGTCGTAGGCCAGATCACCGGTCAGCGTCTTCAGGGTCACTGGGGGTGCATCGTCCATGGGATAGAGGCGCTGCCAGGGGAAGTTTTCCCAATCGATGTGGGTATCGGCGCTGAAGCCGTCCTGCCAGTCGAGGCGTCCGTTGACGGCTAAGCGTTCGCCTGGACCGGCTGACAGGCTCAAATTCTCGATATCCGCACCCTTGGCGTCGACACGGCCGTCCAGCGACAGAGCCACCACGGCGCCATCGGCAGGCAGCAAGCCAACACCGTGAAACTGGTAGCCTTCCTGCAGGTTGCCACCGGCCCGCAGCGCCACACCCTTGAGGCGCAGGGTCTCGGGCAACGAATCGACAGCCTTGAAATCGTCGGCGCTGAAGGAGAGCCGCGCCGGAATGTGCTCGGCCAGTGGCTGCACCTCGCCGCTCAGGCGGCCCGCCAGATAGCCGGAGCTGTCGATCATCAGCGCCAGGCCCTGGCGTAGCTCACCTTCTATCTCTAGCGCCAGGTTCCAGGGCTTGTCGCCGGGTGCCGGCAGCACAGCGCTACCCTTGAGCTTCAACGGCCATTCACCGCTGGGTTGCACGTGGCCCTGCAGGTCGACGACCAGCTCGTCGCGCTGCACATGCAGACGACGGATATTCAGCCCTTCGCTGACCCAATCCGCGGCGAGTTCGAGGCCTTGCAGCTGATCGGCGCCATTGAGCTGCAGGCTGCCGAGCCACACCTCGCCGACCTCGAGCGCCAGCGGCAGGTTCAGTTGCGGCAGGCTGAAAGGCTCGTCGCTTGGCGGCGCCTCGCTGGGCGCGAAATTCAGCTCGATGCGTTCGCTGCGCAGCGTGTTGATGCACAGCGTCAGGCGCAGCAGGCATGACGGCGACCAGTCGAATTGCGCCTGGCGGACCAGTACCTGATCGTCGCCCTGCTGCCAGCGCACTTGCTCGGCCGTCCAGTGCCCGCCCAGGCGCCCCTGAAATCCGTCGACCGCAAGGCCAGGCACCTGGCCAAGCGTAAAGCGGCTGCCGGCGGCTGTGCCCAGCATCCAGACAAGTACTACTACGAGCAGTGCGAGCAGTCCGGCCAGGCTCAAGCCGGTGTAGTTCAGCGCACGCCTCACAGTTCCGGCCCCATGGAAAAGTGCAGGCGCACGCCGCCTTCGTCATCCAGCGGATGGGCCAGATCCAGGCGCAGTGGCCCGACCGGCGACACCCAGCGCACGCCGATGCCCACGGCGCTTTTCAGCGATGGCATCTGCAGGGAATTGAAGGCGTTACCGGTGTCGTAGAAGGTCGCCACGCGCCACTTGTCGAGGATGCTGTACTGATACTCGGCGCTGGCCGCGACCATATAGCGCCCGCCGATGCGGTCGCCATCGCTGTTCTCCGGCGACAGGCTCTGGTAGTCGTAGCCGCGCACGCTCTGATCGCCACCAGCGAAGAAACGCAGCGACGGCGGCACCGAGGAGTTGAAGCCCTTGGATTCGGTGCCGCCGAATTGTGCCCGGGCGAGAAAACGATGGTTCTGCCAGAGCGTGGTCAGGCCCTTGACCAGCACATTGCCGTGCACCACATCGGAGTCGGAGAGCAGCCCCTCCTTGGCCACCGAGGCATCGAACTGCAGGCGATAGCCGTTGTTGGGGTCGATGCGGCTATCGCTGTGCAGGTACGAATAACTGATACCCGGCATCAACAACGTACTGAGGCCCGAGTCGTCGCCGAGGCGATACTCCTCGCGCTGCCACTTCAGGGAGATCACCCGCTGCCAGCCACTGTCGAGCTTGCTGTGCCATTCCGGGCCGACGGTCAGCAGGCGGCTGAGGCTGTCGGTATTGGCCAGTTCTTCATACTGGTAACCGCCGGCCAGACGCAGCTTGTCGGTCATCGGCGGATTGCCGGGAATGTCGTACCACAGGCCGACATTCTGCCGCGGCGCCGACAGCTCCATTTCCGCGCCGTAACTGTGGCCCTGCGGGTTGGCCCAGTGGCGCTCCCACTGGATGCGACCGCGCGGGCCAACGTCGGTGGAAAAACCCAGGCCCAGCCCCATGGTGCGCGGCAGGCGAGTCTGCAGATGGACCTTGACCGGAATCACCTGCTGCTCGGCTACCGTGGGACTGGCATCGACGCGCACCGACTCGAAGTAACCACTGGAGCGCAGCGCCTCATACAGCTCGGCGATCCGCTCGGAGTCGTAGGGCGTGTCTGCCGGGAACGGCACCATGCGCTGCAGCAGTTCGTCATCGAAGGGCATGTCGCCATCGAAACTGACCTGGCCCAGGGTGTAGCGCGGGCCGCTGTCGTAGACCAGCTCGATGTCGGCCACCCCAGCCTGGGGATTGATGCGCAGGCTCTGCTGGGTGAAGCGCCCGCGAAAGAAGCCGTAACGCGATGCCTGATTCTGGATATGCCGTTTGGCGGCCTCATATCGGCCGTGATTGAGCCGCGCCCCCGGTTTGAGCTCGGCGTCCTTCGGTAGCTGGAAGGCGCGCATTTGCGAAGCAGGGCCATCGACACGCACGGTGACGTTGCCGAGGCGCACCGGCTCGCCGGGCACGACGCGCACATTGAGGCGCGGCGGCGTCTGCTCGATCACTTCAGTGCTGATCTGCGCCTGGTAGTAGCCCAGCGCCTGGGCGGCTTTTTCGGCCTGGCCCTCGACCACCCGACGCAGACGCTGCAGAGCTTCAGCATCACGTTCGCCCAGGTTGCCGATATAACCTTCGACGTTACTCTTCAGGGCATTGTTGGCCGGCTGCACGCTGACCACCAGGCGAGCATCCTCGGCGAGCAACGTGGCACTGAACAGCATGAGCGCGCATCCCGCGCCGAGGGTCGAAAGTACTCTCATGGCGGCGATGCTATCACGGCGAACGCACCATTTTTATGCCTGTACGTATCGAAACGATTTCCCGCTGCGCTGGCCGCCTGGCGACGCGATCAGCTAGCATCGCGGTTTTACCGCCAGCTACGCTCAGGATCGCCGACATGAAACTCGTTTCCTTCAACATCAATGGCTTGCGCGCCCGCCCGCATCAACTCGCGGCACTGATCGAGAAGCACCAGCCGGATGTGATCGGCCTGCAGGAAACCAAGGTCAGCGACGACCAGTTCCCCGAGGCGGAGATTCGGGCCCTGGGCTACCACGTGCACTACCACGGCCAGAAGGGTCATTACGGCGTGGCGTTGCTGTCGCGCCAGGCACCGCTGGACATCGCCAAGGGTTTTCCGGACGACGACGAAGACTCGCAGCGCCGCTTCATCTACGGCACCTATGCCGATGCCAACGGCAACCCTGTGACCGTGATGAATGGCTACTTTCCCCAGGGCGAAAGCCGTGACCACCCCACCAAGTTTCCCGCCAAGCAGCGCTTCTACGCCGACCTGCAGACGCTGCTGAGCAGCTGCTTCGCCCACGATCAGCCGCTGATCGTCATGGGCGACATCAATATCTCCCCCGAGGATTGCGACATCGGCATCGGCGAGGTGAACCGCAAGCGCTGGCTGAAAACCGGTAAATGCAGCTTCCTGCCTGAAGAGCGCGAGTGGCTGGCGACCCTGAAGAACTGGGGCTTGGTCGACAGCTTCCGCCAATTGCATCCCGGGGTGGATGACCGTTTCAGCTGGTTCGACTACCGAAGCCGCGGTTTCGAGGACGAACCCAAGCGTGGCCTGCGCATCGACGTGATCCTCGCCTCACGTGCCCTGCAGGACCGCCTCAAGGACGCAGGTATCGACTACGAACTGCGCGGCATGGAAAAGCCCTCCGATCACGCGCCGATCTGGCTGCACCTGGGCTGACCCTTCGTCATCGTGTAGTCATTTTTCTGTCTTATCGTCGCAGCACTTCCGCCATCCCTTGCAAGGTGATTGCCGCATGCTGCGCGCCTCAACCCGTTGTGACCACGAGACCTGGAGCCGAACGGCGACCTTTCTGCTGCTCGGTTTCGTCTTCTACCTGAGTCCCTGGACAGCCTTCGCCGCACTTCCCGTTCCGCCCGGCAATCAGCCCGTGCTGCGCATCCAGGGCTCCAACACCATTGGCGCCAAGCTCGGCCCGGCGCTGGTCAGAGGCCTGCTGCAGGAACAGGGTTTCAATGACATACGCACCAGCGCCACCCAGGAAAACGAGCAGACGGTCAGCGCGCTGAACGCGGCCGGTCGCAAGGTCAGCGTGACCATCGCCGCCCACGGCTCAAGCACAGGCTTCACCGCCCTCGGCCAGGGCAACGCCGAGCTTGCCGCCTCCTCACGCCCCATCAAGGACAGTGAAAATGCCAGCCTGGCTTCGCTGGGCAACATGAAGAGCCGAGACGCCGAGCAGGTCATCGCCATCGACGGCCTGGCTATCGTGCTGCACCCCAAAAATCCCATCGCTGCCTTGAGCACCCTGCAACTGGCGCAAATCTTCTCCGGTGAGATCAGCGACTGGTCACAACTGGGCGGCCGCCCCGGCGCCATCGACCTGTATGCCCGTGACGACAACTCCGGCACCTTCGACACCTTCAAGGAACTGGTGCTGAGCGCCAACGGCAAGCAGCTTTCAGCCAAGGCCAAGCGTTTCGAGTCCAGCGAACAGCTTTCCGACTCGGTGGTGGGTGATATCAACGGCATCGGCTTTATCGGCCTGCCCTATGTGCGCAATGCCAAGGCGGTGGCTATCGCTGCCGGCGACTCGCAGCCAATGGCGCCCAGCGTGACGTTGATCGCTACCGAGGACTACCCGCTGTCGCGCCGACTGTTCATCTACGCGCCACCCAAACGCAGCAATCCATGGGCCGAGGCACTGCTCAAGTTCGCGCAAAGCCCTCACGGTCAGGCCATCGTCGCCCAGAACGGTTTTATCGCCCAGAGCATCGAGCCGGTGAAGATCCCAACCACCGCGGACATGCCGCCGGCCTATCAGGAGCTGGCCCGCAACGCCCAGCGTCTGTCGGTCAACTTCCGCTTTCAGGAAGGCAGCGCCAGCCTGGACAACAAAGCGCAGCAGGACCTGTACCGCGTGCTCGACTACCTGCGCGAGCACGACAAGCTGCAGGACAAAGTGGTGCTGGTCGGCTTTGGCGACCCCAAGGCCTTGCCCGCAAGGGCCGAGCTGCTCTCCAAATTGCGCGCCATGGCGGTACGCCGCGAGCTGGTTCGCGAAGGCGTGGTGATGCGCGAAGTCACCGGCCTGGGTGACGAGCTGCCGGTTGCCGACAACGAGGGCGACAGCGGCAGGCTGAAGAATCGCCGCGTGGAAGTCTGGGTCTACTGACCCTTTCGAGGCGCGGCTAAAACTTGCTCGGCCGCGTGATCCGGCCTAGCCTCTAAAGCAAGTGACGCCGGGCCCCTCTGGCGATGAGCTGCTCTCATCGTGATGTCGGAGTCACCAAGTTGAATCTCAACTTAGGCATCGACAGGGAGGGCCCATGACAGCTCTACATGCCTTTATGCTCACGCCGTTTCTCGGCACCCCGTACTACTTCTGGCTGGCCTTCGTGGTCATCGTCATCGCTCTGCTGGTCTTCGACCTGGGCGTTCTGCACCGCGACCAACACGAAATCGAAATGCGCGAGAGCCTGCTGCTCTACTCGGGCTATTTCAGCGTGGGCGTGGCCTTTGGCGGCTGGGTCTGGTGGGAGCTTGGCGCCACCAAGGCGCTGGAGTTCTACACGGGCTTTCTGGTCGAACAGTCGCTGTCGATGGACAACGTGTTCGTCATGGCGATGATCCTCGGCTTCTTCGGCATTCCCCGCAAATACCAGCACCGCGTGCTGTTCTGGGGCATTCTCGGCGTGGTGCTGCTGCGGGCGATCATGATCGGCCTGGGAACCGCCCTGGTGCAGCAATTCGACTGGATCCTCTACCTATTCGGCGCCTTCCTGCTGTTCACCGGCATCAAGATGCTGTTCAGCAAAGACCATGACGAGCATCCGGATCTGTCGCAAAACAAGCTGCTCATCTTTCTACGCAAACACATCCGTATGACCGACGATATGCACGGCGGCAAATTTCTGGTGCGGCAGAGAGATCCGGTCAGCGGCAAGATGCTGCTGTTCGCCACGCCGCTGCTGCTCGCTCTAGTACTGATTGAGCTGGCCGATCTGGTGTTCGCGGTGGACAGCGTGCCAGCGGTGTTCGCCATCACCCAGGATCCGTTCATCGTCTACACCTCGAACATCTTCGCCATTCTCGGCCTGCGCGCGCTGTACTTCGCCCTGGCCGCGCTGATGCATCGCTTCGTATACCTGAAGTACGCGCTGGCCATCGTGCTGATGTTCATCGGCTGCAAGATTTTCCTGCACGGTTTCATCAAGGTTCCCGCTTTGCTTTCGCTCGGCGTTACCATGGGCGTGCTGTTCGGCGGCGTCATCCTGTCGCTGCTGAAAACCCGAAACAAGCGACCTGCCGAGACGACGTGAACGAACAAGAGGTGCAGCTTGAGCGACTGGAAAAGCCCGGCGGCGTGCGCTGGTGTGTGCGCCTGGGCAAACGCACGCTGATGTTCGACGATGAAGGCGCCGCTCGCGCCATCGCGGCCCAACTGCACATGCGTCTGAACGGCAAACGGCTGAGCCTGGTGCCCGACACCGGCAAGGAGCCGGGCAGCTAGATCATCAGGTTTTTTGCTGATACTTGCCCAGCTCGTATTTGCCGATGGCCGCACGGTGCACCTCGTCCGGGCCATCGGCCAGACGCAGGGTACGCTGCATGGCGTACCAGTAGGCCAGCGGAAAATCACCACTGACCCCTGCCCCGCCATGGATCTGAATGGCGCGATCGATCACCTTCAACGCTACATTCGGCGCTACCACTTTGATCTGCGCGATCTCGCTGGCTGCCACCTTGTTGCCGACGGTATCCATCATGTACGCCGCGTTGAGGGTCAGCAGGCGCGCCATATTGATCTCCATGCGCGACTCGGCGATGAGATCGATATTGCCGCCCAGCCGGGCCAGCGGCTTACCAAAGGCGGTGCGCTCGAGCGCGCGCTCGCACATCAGTTTCAGGGCCCGCTCGGCCATGCCGATGGAGCGCATGCAATGGTGAATGCGACCCGGCCCGAGGCGGCCCTGGGCAATCTCGAAGCCGCGCCCCTCACCGAGTAGCACGTTGCTGTACGGCACGCGCACGTCCTCGAACAGCACTTCGGCGTGACCATGGGGCGCATCGTCATAGCCGAACACCGGCAGCGGGCGCAGCACCTTCACGCCGGGCGTGTCCATGGGCACCAGAATCATCGAATGCTGTTGGTGCCGTGGGCCATCGGGGTTGCTCAGGCCCATGAAGATCATGATCTTGCAGCGCGGATCGCAGGCGCCCGAGGTCCACCACTTGCGGCCATTGATCACCCATTGATCGCCATCACGCACGGCGGTGGCCTGCATGTTGGTGGCGTCCGATGAGGCAACACCCGGTTCGGTCATCGCGAAGGCCGAACGGATATCGCCATTGAGTAGCGGCTCGAGCCACTGGCGTTTCTGCTCTTCGCTGCCGTAACGCACCAGCACTTCCATGTTGCCGGTGTCGGGGGCCGCACAGTTGAACGGCTCAGGGCCGATCAGCGAGCTGCCCATGATCTCGGCCAGCGGCGCGTATTCGGTATTGGTGAGCCCCGCGCCCAGCTCGGAATCGGGCAGGAACAAGTTCCACAGCCCCTCTCCTCTGGCGCGATCCTTGAGCTGTTCCATGATCGCAGTCGGCTGCCAGCGATCACCCTGGGCGACCTGGCGCTCGAACTCGGCCTCGGCCGGATAGACATGTTCCTGCATGAACGCGGTAACCCGCTCGCGCAGTTGCTGAACCTTGGGGGAATAGGCGAAATCCACGGCGCACCTCGGCTGCGTTTCTGTGTGCCAGGGATGCTAGTGGACGGCGAGTCATAAATCGACGCTATTTTCGGCATGTATTAACATTCATCACCGATATAAGATCGGCGCACAAGAACAACTCTGGAGTCGCTCAGGCATGAACCTGAACAAGGTCGATCTCAATCTTTTCGTGGTCTTCGACGCCATCTACACCGAAGCCAATCTCACCCGAGCCGGGCAGATCGTCGGCATCACCCAACCCGCGGTGTCCAACGCCCTCGCCCGCCTGCGCGAGACCTTCAACGACCCGCTGTTCGTGCGCACCGCGCAAGGCATGGTGCCCACGCCCATGGCGCAGAACATCATCACCCCGGTGCGCAACGCCTTGCAGCAGCTGCGCATCTCGGTGCAGGAAAGCCGCACCTTCAACCCGGCACAGGCTACCAAGAGTTTTCGCATCAGCATGACCGACCTGACCGAGGCGGTGGTGTTGCCGCCGCTGTTCCAGCGCCTACGTCGCCAGGCACCGAGCGTGACCATCGAAAGCATGCTGGTGAAACGTCGTGAGACCACCAAGGAGCTGGCCGCCGGCCGCCTGGACTTCGCCGTGGATGCGCCGCTGAACATCGACCCGCAAGTACGTCACGTCAAATTGATGGAAGACCGCTACGTCTGCGCCATGCGCCATGGGCATCCGCTGGCCAAGGAGAAGCTCAGCCTGGAAGCCTACCTGTCACTGACCCACATTCAGATCTCCAGCCGCCGCAGTGGGCTGGGCTATGTCGACCTGGCGCTGGGCAAGATGGGCATTCAGCGGCGTATTGCGTTGCGTTCGCAGCACTATCTGATGGCCTGCCGGGTGATGCGCGATACCGACATGGCGATCACCGTGCCGGAACGTTTCGCTCGCGACAACGACCTGCACTTCAGTGAATTGCCAGTGGCAGGCATCCCCTCGCTGGAGACCCACCTGTACTGGCATGAAAGTACCGATCAGGATCCCGCCAACCGCTGGATGCGCGAACAGATCATCGAGATCTGCCAGCGCATCACCGCCGAGGATCGCAAAGCGTCGGCCGGCGCCTGAGGTCGACTGAGGAAAGATCAGCTGGAATAGTCCAGCACCGTCCAAACCCGCGTCAGGCCCTCGCCGATAACGCAGTTCGACGCGCTCAGTTGCTTGTTGTCGTGCAGGGTCATGCGGGTAGTGACGCCATCGGCGGCGTCCTGGCGTTCGACCAACCACTGCAGCTTGCCGCAATTGGGTGTGTCGATCACATAGCTCGCCGCAACCGGCGCCTGCTTGCTGTCGAGCTTGATGGCATCGACCACCACGCCATGTTCCTCGACCCGCTTGCCATCGGAAACCAGTACCGCCCAGGCCTGATCGTCTTCGATGACCAGGTAATTGGCATTGACCTTCGGTTGCTCGACCTGGGGCTGTACGCAGCCGGTCAGTGTTACCAACAGCACAATTGTCATGAGTATCTGGTGCATTACAGGGAGTCCTCGGCATTGATCAGCGGCGCCTTACAGGGCCACCAGACAGGGGAGTCAGCAAGCGTCGGGGCTCACTATCACCGAATACTGTTTATTTGTACAGTACTTTTGAATTACCCTAGCAGCCGTCATCACACGATCGCCGACCCGGATATTTTCCGGCGAACTCAGGCCTAAGCGGGAGCCTAACGATGCTGGACGTATTGCAACTCAAACACACGGTCAACCGGATGCCGCTGGACAAGGTGCGCCTCATCGTTGAGGAACTGCACTTGGAAGGAATCGTTACCGAAGGTAAAACGCCCTTCAATCGTCTGCACTTCAACACCTGCTTCGCCGAGATCGAAGCGTTGCTGCAGCGCGCCGGCTATCACCGCCAGCTCGACGTGGTGGGTTATCAGGGGCTGGCCTATGCGATGTTCGACCCGAATCGCTGGGAGGCCGTCGAGGTGCTGCACTGGCTGAGGGATTACGTTGAAGAAGCCAGGGCCTGCCCTGCCTCCTGATGAAGCAGCGATGGGCGCCGGCGCTCGCTAATGGTTCGATACAGGCCGGTGCCTGGTCATATTGCGCCGGCATCGACTGCGTCTTGGTACCTTGGCGCGATGCTTGCTTTGACGAGAACCACATAGCCTGGCAGCCCTTAGATGGGAAGCTGGGTAACGCACACGGCATCTGCCAGACCACCTTCCCCCATCGGGTGTTCTGGTAGATGCCGTTTTTATTTGTACCGCACTTTTTTACGGGCAAAGAAAAACCCGGCCTGAGCCGGGTTTTTCATGATGCCTGAGCCTATTACTTGGCTTGGGCTTCTACTTCAGCTTCAACGCGACGGTTGATGGCACGGCCTTCTTCGGTAGCGTTGTCAGCAACCGGGCGGGACTCGCCGTAACCAACCGAGTTGACGCGGTCAGCGCCTACGCCGTACTGATTGACCAGCACTTCACGAACAGCGTTTGCACGACGCTCGGACAGCTTCTGGTTGTAAGCGTCAGTACCGACGGAGTCAGTGTGACCTTCAACAGTGGTGGTGGTCTGCGGGTACTGGTTCATGAAGTCAGCCAGGTTCTTGATGTCACCGTAGCTTTCTTGCTTGACAGCAGCTTTGTCGAAATCGAATTTCACGTCCAGTTCGACGCGAACGACTTGCGGAGCTTCTTCAACGACCGGAGCCGGAGCCGGGGTCGGCTCTGGAGCCGGCTCAGTTACCTGAGCGACCTGACGGGTGCTGCCACCGAAGTTCAGACCGACACCAACGCCGGCTTGCCACTCGGTGTCACCTTTGTCGATGTTGTACAGCGCTTCGACGCCTGCACGGGCATAGAACATTTCGGTGAAGTAGTACTTGGCACCGCCACCAACGATGGCCAGAGTCGAAGTGTCACGACCGCCTTTGTTGGCGTCGCCGATGCTCTGATGGCCAACGCCGCCGGAAACGTAAGGACGCAGACCTACACCCGGCTGGCCGAAGTGGTAGAGGGCTTTCAGATCAGTCAGGTTGCCCTTGATGTTCTTGCTGCCAGCAGCGCCTTCGCCACGCAGGTCGTGGTATTCGCCGTAGGACAGTGCCAGCTCGACATCGTCGGTCAGGTAGTAGCCAACGCTTGCGCCGAACTGGTTGCCTTCGTCGTGAGCGAAATCACGCTGGCTGTCGGTGAAGTAGCGGTTGGCAAAGCCTTCCACCTCGACAGCGCCTTGGCCTTGGGCCAGCACGCCCATGGAGGTAGCGGCTACCAAGGAGCCAATGACTACGCCTAAGGTGTTTTTCAGTTTCATCCGTTAAATCCCCATCTATGAGTGATTGATCCGCATGCAGGTAGACATGCGAGTCTGCGGTAAGTTTACTAAAACTCACCTTTGCCAGTTAAAGCTTGCCCCGAACTAACTTTCGGTAATACCTGCAAACTTTTCCCGCAATCGGTCCAACGCTCGCTTGTAACGCATCTTGGTAGCACTGAGTCCCATATGCATGATGTCGGCGATCTCCTGGAACTCGAGTTCTGCGACAAAACGCAGCACCAGAATTTCCCGGTCAATCGGGTTCACATGCACGAGCCAGCGATCCAGTCCGCCTTTGTCCTCTATCTTTGGCGCCTTTTCTTCCGACGCCTCTTCCAGAGGATCCAAACTCAGTGCATCCATCAAACGACGTTTGCGACGCTCCTTGCGGTACTGAGTGATGCATTCGTTGTAAGTAATGCTGTACAGCCAGGTCTTGAACTTCGATTTACCCTCGAAGTTCTTGAGCCCATATAGAACCTTGAGCATCACCTCCTGACAGACATCGTCGGCATCTCGATCGTTCCCTAAATATCGCGCACATACATTGAACAGCGTGCGTTGGTAACGTCGCATCAGTTCTTCGTACGCACGGGTGATATGGAACAGCTCGTCATGGGCACGTGCCACAAGCTCCTCGTCGGAGAGCTCGCGTGGGTCATAGCGCAGTGACGGTGTTTGGGATGCGTTCAAAGCAGATTGGGCCAACGGTCAGGACGAAAGCAGCCAGCGCCTGTCGAGCAGGCCACTGGCTGGGTGCATAGCGTAGCAGAAATGCCTTTCAGCGGCTGCTCACCCGTTGCTCGAGCAATACCCGATTGGCGAGCGAAACCAGCTCGCCGGAGTCCGTCATCACGGTGGTCTTGACCGTGCCGATCTCCTCGATCTGCCCCTGCACGCCGTCCACTTCGATTTCCTGCCCAACCTGGTACAACTCACGTACATAAATGCCGGCCAGAATCTGGCTGGCCAGCCCGCGGCTGCCCAGGCCAAGGGCCAGCGCCACGGCCAGGCCGACGGAAATCAGCACGATGGCGATGACGTTGTTGAGTAGGTCGGTCTTGACCTCCAGCTGGCCGATGGCCACGGAGATGCTGATGATGATCACCAGCCCCTGGGCAAGACGTGCCAGACCATGGGCGTAATCCAGGCCAACGCCTTCGGCGGCGCCGCGTACCAGGCCGCTGAGCAGATGACCCAGCAGCACACCGGCGAGCAGGATCAGAGCTGCGCCAAACACCTTGGGCAGGTACAGCGCCAGCACATCCAGGGTGGCAGAGACCCGTTCCAGGCCCAGCGACTCGGCGGCGGAAACCAGAAACACCAGCAGTACGAACCAGTAGACGATCTTGCCGATCAAGGTGGAGACCGGCACCTGGAAGCCGGCGCGGCCGAGGATCTTGGTCAGCCCGGTACCGGCCATCAGGCGGTCGAGGCCGACTTTGCCTAGCAATTTGGAAAGCAGCGTATCGAGCAGCTTGGCGACGATGAAGCCCAGCAGCACCAGCACCAGCGCCACGAACAGATTGGGAATGAAGCTGGCGACTTTAGTCCACAGCGCCGTCATCGCGGCGACCAGGCTATGAGTCCAGGGATCGAGTTCCATTTTCATTGAGCCTTATCGGAAGAACGAGCAGAAGCACGACGGCGTGATACCGGTGCGACATGGGAAGAGCCATTGTTGAGGGCGATCATCAGGGCGCCGGCCCAGTGCCCCATCAGGCCGAACAGGTCACCCGCGCCCACCTGGCGGTTGGCGGTTTTCAGTACCCGGTTCAGGCAGGCATCGTCGTCTCGCGCAGGCGAGGACGAGGCTTTCAACAAATCACGCAGAGATTCTTCAAATGGATCGTGCATGGCAGACCTCACAGAACGTCTCCGCTAGACGAAGCGCTTGCCGAGTGAGTCACATCACACCCAGCGCAGACGTCGAAACAGCAGCCACTGCCCCACGCCAATCAGCACCATCAGCAAACAGGCGACCAGAAACCCGTAAGGACTCTCGGCGCCAGGAATGCCGCCCACGTTGATACCCAAGAGACCGGTGACGAAGCTCATGGGCAGGAAGATGCAGGTGATGATGCCGAAGCGGAACATGATGTGGTTCATGCGCACGTCCAGCCGGCGGTTCTCGGTTTCCAGCAACAGGCCGATACGCTCGCGGGTCAGCTCCAGTTCCTCGAGATAACGCAGCAGTCGGTTGTTCAGCTCGTTCCAGTACAAGCTGTCTTCGTGGCTCAACCAGGGCAGCTGGCTGCGCGTGAGCTGTGCGTAGATATCACGCTGCGGCGACAGGAATCGGCGCAGGCCCGCGGCGCGGCGGCGGATATGCAGCAGCAGACCGTGATCGGGCAAGGTGCGTTCGTTGCCATCGACCTGCTCTTCCTGCTCATCGACCAGGTCGGATAGCCCGGTCACCAGGTCCTCGATCTTGTCGGTCAGATAATCGCTGAGTTGCAGAATCAGCTCCGAAGGATTTTTCGGTCCCTTGCCCGCCTGCAGGCGCTCGATCAGGTCTTCGGTGGCGCGCAGCGGGCGCAAGCGCAGTGAGATCACCCGCTGCGCACCCGCAGAAATGCGCACCGAAACCATGTCCTCAGGTTCGGCGCCGGGGTTGAGGTTGACGCCACGCAGGAACAGCAACAACTCGTCGTCAGGTAGCGGCAACGCACGCGGCCGCGTGTTTTCCTCGAGCAGCAGGTCGCAGGCGAACTCGCTCAACCCGCTGTCACGGCGCAGCCAGCTCTGGGTCTGCGGGTGGCTGCGATCCCAGTGCAGCCAGAGGCTCTGCCCGTCCTCCAACCGCAAGTCATCGAGTTGCTCGCGGGCCACCGCCTGAGCGCCGCCCTTGCCGTCCAGCACGAAGCCGTGCACCAGGCCCCACTGGGCATTGTCTTCCTCGTACATCCATACCCCTTGCTTGCTGCCAGGCGGCGTATGCCCCTGGTTATTCGCTTTGTAGCGCCTGCGGTGAAACGATGATGCCGTTGTTGTCGGCATACAGGTATTCGCCCGGGCGGAAGGTGACGCCACCGAAGTTGAGCACCACGTTGAGGTCGCCCAGGCCGCGCTTCTCGGTCTTCATCGGGTGGCTTCCGAGTGCCTGCACGCCAAGATTGGTCTGCGCCAGCACGTCGACGTCACGCACGCAGCCGTAGATCACCATGCCTTCCCAACCGTTACTCGCGGCCTTCTCGGCGATCATGTCGCCCAGCAGCGCGCAGCGCAGCGACGCCCCGCCGTCGACCACCAGCACCTTGCCAGCGCCTGGCTGCTCGGCCTGGGACTTGACCAGGGAATTGTCCTCGAAGCATTTGACCGTGACGATCTGCCCGGCGAACGAGTCGCGACCGCCGAAGTTGCTGAACATCGGCTCCACGACGCTGACCAGTTCCGGGTTGGCGTCACACAGATCGGGCGTGCTGTAGTGCATGGCGAAGCTCCTGGTGGGTGTTCGAAGGCTGCAGCATAGCCTTATCCGGTACGCCTCGAACACTCTCGCAGACGCATCCACCTGGCTGCATCAGAGCGTGGCAGCAACCGCCGCCCCACCCTGTTCATCCATCTCATGAGCCGGCATCTGGCGTTCGCCGGCAAGCCAGCGATGCACCAGTGGCCAGACTTCGTCCTGAGCCGGTTTGCTGACCAGCATCTGCACATGATCGTACTCATGGGCAAAACCATGGCCGCGCCCCAGCACCACGAACTCGCGCTCTGGCGAGGCGAACTGCGTGAACAGTTCACGACAGGCGTCAGGCGGGCATTGCACATCCGCGTCGCTGGCCACCGCCAGCAGCGGCACCCTCACCTCCTGCAGCCCTGCCCACCAGTCGCGTTCGGCATCGCCGAAACGACCGAACAGGCGATGCCAGCGCAAGGTTTCCAGGGCAATACCGATCGGCTCGTCCTCCGGCCCGCGCTTGAATCGTGCGCCCGAAAGCACCGGGAAACGCTTGAGCAGCAGACGGGCGATCCATTCAACAGGCGGCACCTTGAGCATCCAGTAGCGGCGACTGACCTCGGCGCCGAACAGCCCGACACTGGCGACACCGGCCTGCGGCAGATAACCGCCGCCCAGCGCCGCCGCCAGGGTCAGGCCGCCCAGGGAATGCCCCAGCCAGTGAATAGGTGCCGGGTTCTGCTCGGCGACGAAGGCGGCGATCGCCGGCAGATCGTAACGGGCGTAATCGGCCACGCAGTTGTCCCGGTAGGCCAGGTTGCGCGGCGACAGACCATGGCCGCGCATCTCGGCGATCCACACATCGAAACCGGCGCGCACCAAATAAGGCCCAAGACCGATACCACCAGCCGAATACCAGAAGCGTCGGTTGGAAAAACTGCCATGCAGCAGGATCACCGGCTCGCCGCGGACTTCTTCCTGCTCAGCCAGCCCGAGACGGGTCAGGGCCAGCTCGACGCTGAAATCCGGACTGTTGCCGGGTTTGAGGCGGTAGACATCTTCACTCAGGTCGCCACGTAGCTCGGCGCTCATCAGCGCTACGGGAAACAACTCACTGCTGCTTTGCATCTTCTTCGCTCTGACACAACAAATTGCCTGCCACAGCAAACTGCGGCAGGCATCAATATTCAAAATCCGGTGAAACGGCTTAAGAGCCTGCTGACACAAAAAAGGGCAGGTAGAACCTGCCCTCGGGTCACCTCAATGCCAATCGATCAGCCCGGCTGACCTTCAGCCAGGAAGAACCAGGTTTCCAATACCGAGTCGGGATTAAGGGACACGCTCTCGATACCCTGCTCCATCAACCAGCGCGCCAGATCCGGGTGGTCCGACGGTCCCTGGCCGCAGATGCCGATGTACTTGCCGGCCTTGTTGCAGGCCTGGATGGCGTTGGACAACAGCTTCTTGACCGCCGGGTTACGCTCGTCGAACAGGTGCGCGACGATGCCGGAATCGCGGTCCAGGCCCAGGGTCAGCTGGGTCAGATCGTTGGACCCGATGGAGAAGCCGTCGAAGTATTCGAGGAATTCTTCGGCGAGGATGGCGTTGGATGGCAGCTCGCACATCATGATGACCTTCAGGCCATCCTGGCCGCGCGCCAGGCCGTTTTCGGCGAGCAGATCGACCACCTGCTTGGCTTCGCCCAGGGTACGCACGAACGGCACCATGATCTCGACGTTGGTCAGGCCCATCTCGTTGCGGACCTTCTTCAGCGCCCGGCACTCGAGCTCGAAGCAGTCACGGAACGATTCGCTGATGTAGCGCGACGCGCCGCGGAAGCCCAGCATCGGGTTTTCCTCTTCCGGCTCGTAGAGCTTGCCGCCGATCAGGTTGGCGTATTCGTTGGACTTGAAGTCGGAAAGGCGCACGATGACCTTCTTCGGCCAGAACGCGGCGGCCAGGGTGCTGATGCCCTCGACCAGCTTCTCGACGTAGAAACCCACCGGGTCGGCGTAGCCGGCGATGCGTTTCTCGACGCTTTCCTGGATTTCCGGCGGCAGGCCGTCCATGTTCAGCAGCGCCTTGGGGTGCACGCCGATCATGCGGTTGATGATGAATTCCAGGCGCGCCAGGCCGATACCGGCGTTGGGCAGCTGTGCGAAATCGAAGGCGCGGTCGGGGTTGCCGACGTTCATCATGATTTTGAACGGCAGCTCGGGCATGGCATCGATGGAGTTCTGACGCACGTCGAAGCCCAGCTCACCTTCGAAGATGAAACCGGTGTCGCCTTCGGCGCACGAAACCGTCACACCCTGGCCGTCACGCAGCGCGTGGGTAGCGTTTCCGCAGCCGACCACGGCCGGAATGCCCAGCTCACGGGCGATGATCGCCGCGTGGCAGGTACGCCCACCGCGGTTGGTGACGATGGCGCTGGCGCGCTTCATCACCGGTTCCCAGTCCGGGTCGGTCATGTCGGAAACCAGCACGTCGCCGGGCTGGACCTTGTCCATCTCCGATACGTCATTGATCACCCGCACCTTGCCGGCGCCGATCTTCTGGCCGATGGCGCGGCCTTCGACCAGCACGGTGCCTTTTTCCTTGAGCAGGTAGCGCTCCATTACGGTGGCGCTAGCGCGGCTCTTCACGGTTTCCGGCCGGGCCTGGACGATGTAAAGCTTGCCGTCGTCGCCGTCCTTGGCCCACTCGATGTCCATCGGGCGGCCATAGTGTTTCTCGATGATCATGGCCTGCTTGGCCAGTTCGCTGACCTCGGCGTCGGTCAGGCAGAAGCGCGCACGGTCGGCGCGGTCGACGTCGACCACCTTCACCGACTTGCCGGCCTTGGCTTCATCGCCGTAGACCATCTTGATCGCCTTGCTGCCCAGATTTCGACGCAGGATCGCCGGGCGCCCGGCTTCCAGGGTCTGCTTGTGCACATAGAATTCGTCCGGGTTTACCGCGCCCTGAACCACGGTTTCACCCAGGCCGTAGGCGCCGGTGATGAACACCACATCGCGGAAGCCCGATTCGGTATCCAGAGTGAACATCACACCGGCGGTGCCGGTTTCCGAACGCACCATGCGCTGCACGCCGGCAGACAGGGCGACCAGCTTGTGGTCGAAACCCTGGTGGACGCGGTAGGCGATGGCGCGGTCGTTGAACAGCGAAGCGAAGACTTCCTTGGCCGCGCGGATGACGTTGTCGACGCCGCGAATGTTCAGGAAGGTTTCCTGCTGGCCGGCAAAGGAGGCATCCGGCAGGTCTTCAGCGGTGGCCGAGGAACGCACGGCCACGGCCATGTTGTCGTTGCCGCCCGCCATGGCGGCGAAGGCGCTGCGAATCTGCTTATCGAGCTCGGCCGGGAATTCGGCGTCCATCACCCACTGGCGAATCTGTGCGCCGGTCTTGGCCAGGGCGTTGACGTCGTCGACATCCAGCGCGTCCAAGGCTTCGTGGATCTGGGCGTTGAGGCCGCTCTGCTCGAGGAAGTCGCGATAGGCCTGGGCCGTGGTGGCGAAACCACCAGGAACCGAAACGCCAGCGCCCGCCAGGTTGCTGATCATCTCGCCGAGGGAGGCGTTCTTGCCCCCTACATGCTCGACGTCGTGATTGCCGAGCTTATCGAGGGAAACTACGTACTCTGCCAAGGTGATCTCTCCACTTCAGTGTTGGAAAAGCTCATGGGCTGGAAACGCCGTCGGCATGCGCCGGGTGGACAATGGCCTGGCCCTGGAAAATAAGTAACAATGCAAACCCATCAGGGCCGGCAAAAAACCGACCTATCATAGCCAAGATTCGTTCCCAGCTTATAGGCCATTTGCGCAATGACTCGAACCGCGTACTTCATCTCCGACGGCACCGGTATCACCGCAGAAGCATTGGGGCAAAGCCTGCTGGCCCAGTTCGACACCATCGGCTTCACCAAGCTCACGCGCCCCTACGTGGACAGCGTGGAAAAAGCGCGCGCCATGGTACAACAAATCAATAATGCCGCCGACAGAGACGGCGCCAACCCGATCGTCTTCGCCACCATCGTCAACCAGGAAATCCACGACATCCTAGTCGAGTCCCGCGGCTTCATGATCGACATCTTCTCGACCTTCCTGGCGCCGCTGGAGCAGGAGCTCGACTCCCACTCCTCGTACTCGGTGGGCAAGTCGCACTCGATCAGCGGCAACACCAACTACATGGAGCGTATCGAGGCGGTCAACTTCGCCCTCGACAACGACGACGGCGCCCGCACCCATTATTACGACAAGGCCGACCTGATCCTGGTCGGCGTGTCACGCTGCGGCAAGACCCCGACCTGCCTGTATATGGCCATGCAATACGGCATCCGCGCCGCCAACTACCCACTCACCGAAGACGACATGGAACGCCTGCAATTGCCTGCTTCGCTGAAGAAACACCGCGACAAGCTGTTCGGCCTGACCATCGACCCCGACCGCCTGGCGGCGATTCGCAACGAGCGCAAGCCAAACAGCCGTTACGCCAGCTATGCTCAGTGCGAATTCGAGGTGCGCGAGGTGGAAAGCCTGTTCCGCCGCGAATCGATCAACTTCATCGACTCCACGCATTTCTCGGTCGAGGAAATCTCCGCCAAGATCCTGGTGGAAAAAGGCGTCGAACGACGCTTCAAATAATGCCCCTGTGAGGGTCTCGTCATGACGCTGTCCGATGCCGTGCTGTTCGCTCCGCTCGCCTTCCTGATCGCGTTGACGCCAGGCCCCAACAACTTCTGCGCCATGAACAACGGCATTCGTCATGGCATCGGCGCAGCCCTGCTGGCCACCACCGGGCGCGTGGCGGCATTCACCATCTTCCTGAGCATTTCCGCCGTGGGCCTGGGCGCCATGCTGCTGGCCTCGGAAACCGCCTTCACGGCGATCAAGTGGGTCGGTGCCCTGTACCTCCTTTATCTGGGCATCAGCGCCTGGCGCAGCCGGGAATTCAATGGCCTGGACCTGGAAGGCGCGGTGCCGGCCGTGCAGCCGCAACGACGTATCGGCCGCCTGATGCTGCAGGAGTTTCTGATCGGTATCAGCAACCCCAAGGCGATTCTGCTGTTCGCCGCGATCTTCCCGCAGTTCATCAAGCCCGGCGAGCCGGCAAGCGAACAGTTCATATACCTGGGCGCCACCTACCTGCTGGCCGAATACGCAGCCTCGCTGGTCTATGCCCTGTTCGGCCGGCAGATCCGCCGCTTCATCCGCACCCGGCAAGGCGCGCAGCGGCTTAACCGCACCACCGGCGCCTTTTTCATGGGCGCCGGTGGTCTGCTGCTCAGCACGACTCAGCACTGAAAGCCTGCCGGCATCACGCAGGCACGCGCACCCAGCCTTCCATGAGGATTCGCGCACTGCGGCTCATGATCGCCTTGGTGACCACCCAGTTGCCATCGACCTGACTTGCTTCGGCACCGACTCGCAAGGTGCCGGACGGATGGCCGAAACGCACCGCCTGGCGCTCGCCGCCGCCCGCCGCCAGATTGACCAGGGTCCCAGGCACCGCTGCCGCTGCGCCGATGGCCACGGCGCAGGTGCCCATCATGGCGTGGTGCAGCTTGCCCATGGACAGCGCCCGCACCAGCAAGTCGACCTCACCCGCGTCGACCGTCTTGCCACTTGAGGCCCGGTAGCTTTTCGGCGCGCTGACGAACGCCACCTTGGGCGTATGCTGGCGGGTCAACGCCTCTTCAGCCCTCTTGATCAGGCCCATGCGCAAGGCGCCGGCCACGCGAATCTGCTCGAAGCGCGCCAGCTGCGCCGGGTCCGCATTGATGTCCTCACGCAGCTCGGTGCCCTGATAGCCGATATCCTCGGCATTGACGAAGATGGTCGGGATGCCTGCACTGATCAGGGTCGCCTCGAACGTACCGACGCCAGGCACATCCAGCTCGTCCACCAGATTGCCGGTGGGAAACATCGAGCCGCCCTCTTCGCCATCGTCCGACGGGTCGAGAAACTCCAGCACGATCTCCGCCGCCGGAAAGGTCACGCCGTCCAGTTCGAAGTCGCCGGTTTCCCGCACCTGGCCATTGCTGACCGGCACGTGGGCGATGATGGTCTTGTGGATGTTGGCCTGCCAGATGCGCACCACGCAGGTGCCGTTCTCGGGAATCCGCGAGGGATCGATCAGGCCGGCATGAATGGCGAAAGCCCCGGCCGCTGTAGACAGGTTGCCGCAGTTGCCGCTCCAGTCGACGAACGCCTTGTCGATGGACACCTGGCCGTAGAGGTAGTCGACATCGTGATCCGGCCGCGTGCTTTTCGACAGGATCACGCACTTGGAGGTGCTCGACGTCGCCCCGCCCATGCCGTCGATCTGCGCCCCGTAAGGATCCGGGCTGCCGATCACCCGCATGAACAGCTTGTCACGGGCCTCACCCGGCACCTGGCAGGGCTCTGGCAGGTCTTGCAGGCGAAAGAACACGCCCTTGCTGGTGCCGCCACGCATGTAGGTGGCGGGGATTTTCACTTGAGGCAGATGAGCCATGGGTGCAGTCCTGAAAAATGGCCCGGATGCGATCCGGGCAAGTTGATACTGGTTTTCCCGGATTGGCTACAGGGTGGGTCGGCAGGCGTAGCTGGCGCTTTCCATCCACCGGGGAGAGCCCCCTGGTGGGTCGGTAAAGCGCCATCCACCCTACTCGATCAAGCCACCACGCCTTCGAGGAAGTCCTTGGCGAAGCGCTGCAGCACGCCGCCGGCCTTGTATACGCTGACATCCGCCGCCGTATCCAGGCGGCAGGTCACTGGTACCCATACCACCTCGCCATCGCGGCGATGGATCACCAGCGTCAACTCACAACGGGGCGCAATATCGCCTTCGATGTCATAGCGCTCGGTGCCATCCAGCCCGAGGGTCAGGCGCGTGGTGCCCGGTTTGAACTCCACCGGCAGCACGCCCATGCCCACCAGATTGGTGCGGTGAATGCGCTCGAAGCCTTCGGCGACGATCACCTCCACACCCGCCAGGCGCACGCCCTTGGCCGCCCAGTCGCGGGACGAACCCTGGCCGTAGTCGGCACCGGCCACGATGATCAGGTTCTGCTTGCGGTTCATGTAGGTCTCGATGGCCTCCCACATGCGCATCACCTTGCCCTCGGGCTCGACGCGGGCCAGAGAGCCCTTTCTCACCTGCCCATCGATCACGACCATTTCGTTGACCAGCTGCGGGTTGGCGAAGGTGGCGCGCTGGGCGGTCAGGTGGTCGCCCCGGTGGGTCGCGTAGGAGTTGAAGTCTTCCTCCGGCAAGCCCATTTTCGCCAGATACTCCCCGGCGGCCGAGTCCGCCAGGATGGCGTTGGACGGCGATAGGTGATCGGTGGTGATGTTGTCCGGCAGGATCGCCAGGGGCAGCATGCCCTTGAGCGTACGCTCACCGGCCAATGCACCCTCCCAGTACGGCGGGCGGCGGATATAGGTGGACATCGGCCGCCAGTCGTACAACGGGCTTTCGGCCTCCTGCACGCTGCCCAGGTCGAACATCGGGATGTAGATCTGCTTGAACTGCTCGGGCTTTACCGACGCGGCGACGATGGCATCGATCTCCTCGTCGCTCGGCCACAGATCCTTCAGCGTGATCGGATTACCAGTCGCGTCATAGCCCAGCGCATCCTGCTCGATGTCGAAACGCACGGTGCCGGCGATGGCATAGGCCACCACCAGCGGCGGCGACGCCAGAAAGGCCTGCTTGGCATAAGGATGGATGCGCCCGTCGAAGTTGCGATTCCCAGAGAGCACGGCGGTGGCGTACAGATCGCGGTCGATGATTTCCTTCTGGATCACCGGATCCAGCGCGCCGGACATGCCATTACAGGTGGTGCAGGCGTAGGCGACGATACCGAAGCCGAGCTTCTCCAGCTCCGGCAGCAGTCCGGCTTCCTCCAGGTACAGCTTGGCGACCTTGGAACCCGGCGCGAACGACGTCTTCACCCAGGGCTTGCGCACCAGACCCAGCGCATTGGCCTTCTTGGCCACCAGGCCGGCGGCCACCACGTTGCGCGGGTTGGAGGTATTGGTACAGCTGGTGATGGCAGCGATGATCACCGCGCCATCCGGCATCAGCCCTTGCGCCTCTTCGCCCTTGCCGGCTTGCAGTTTGACTTCGTCGGCGATGCCGCGCTCGGCCAGCGCCGAGGTCGGCAGGCGGCGGTGTGGGTTGCTCGGCCCCGCCATATTGCGGCCCACGCTGCCCAAGTCGAAGCGCAGTACGCGTTCGTACTCGGCAGTTTTCAGGGAGTCGCTCCATAGCCCAAGGGTTTTGGCGTAGCTTTCCACCAGCGCCACCTGCTCCGGCTCGCGGCCAGTGAGTTTGAGGTAGTCGATGGTCTGGCCGTCGATATAGAACATCGAGGCGGTGGCGCCATACTCCGGGCACATGTTGGAGATGGTGGCGCGGTCGCCGATGGACAGGCTGTCGGCGCCCTCGCCAAAGAACTCGACCCAGGCGCCCACCACCCGCTCCTTGCGCAAAAACTCGGTCAGCGCCAGGACGATATCGGTGGCG
The DNA here is from genome assembly GCF_007993955.1 of Pseudomonas sp. AG1028. Lineage (NCBI taxonomy): Bacteria > Pseudomonadati > Pseudomonadota > Gammaproteobacteria > Pseudomonadales > Pseudomonadaceae > Pseudomonas > Pseudomonas sp. AG1028. Next base: position 60,365 of record NZ_VIVP01000013.1, on the reverse strand, counting down.
GTGATGCCGGGCTGACGCTGGCCGGTCAGTTCGACACCGACGATATCGGGCAGGCGCATCATCGACGGGTGGCCAAGCATCACCGTCTCGGCCTCCAGGCCGCCGACGCCAATGGCGATCACGCCCAAGGCATCGACGTGCGGGGTGTGCGAGTCGGTGCCCACACAGGTATCGGGGAAGGCGATGCCGCCGCGCGCCTGGATTACCGGGCTCATCTTCTCCAGGTTTATCTGGTGCATGATGCCGTTGCCGGCGGGGATCACGTCGACGTTCTTGAACGCGGTCTTGGTCCAGTCGATGAAGTGGAAGCGATCCTCGTTGCGGCGATCCTCGATGGCGCGATTCTTCTCGAAAGCGTCCGGGTCGAAGCCCGGCGCTTCCACGGCCAGCGAATGGTCGACGATCAACTGAGTCGGCACCACCGGGTTGACCTTGGCTGGATCACCGCCTTTTTCGGCGATGGCATCGCGCAGGCCGGCAAGGTCGACCAACGCGGTCTGGCCGAGAATGTCGTGGCAGACCACCCGCGCCGGGTACCAGGGAAAATCCAGGTCACGCTTGCGGTAGACCAGCTGCTCCAGCGACGCGGTCAGGTCTTGCGGATCGCAGCGGCGTACCAGCTGCTCGGCGAGTACGCGCGAGGTGTAGGGCAGCCTCGCCCAGGCACCGGCCTGGATCGCCTCGACCGCCTCACGGGCGTCGAAGTAATCAAGCTCGGTGCCGGGCAGGCGCTTGCGGTATTGGCTGTTCACGACGTCATTCATCTTATTTACGGTCCTTGAGCGCCACGAACTTCAGGTCTTCGGGGCCTGTGTAGTTGGCGCTCGGACGGATGATCTTGCCGTCGATGCGCTGCTCGATGACGTGGGCGGACCAGCCAGCGGTACGGGCGATGACGAACAGCGGGGTGAACATGGCAGTGGGCACGCCCATCATGTGGTAGCTCACGGCACTGAACCAGTCGAGGTTGGGGAACATCTTCTTGATGTCCCACATGATGGTTTCCAGACGCTCGGCGATATCGAACATCTTGGTACTGCCCTGCTCCACGGACAGCTCGCGGGCCACTTCCTTGATCACCTTGTTTCGCGGGTCGCTGACGGTGTAGACCGGGTGGCCGAAGCCGATCACCACTTCCTTGCGCCCTACCCGCTCGCGGATATCGGCCTCGGCCTCGTCCGGGTTGTCGTAGCGCTTCTGCACTTCGAAGGCCACTTCGTTGGCGCCGCCGTGCTTGGGCCCGCGCAGCGCACCGATGGCGCCGGCGATGCAGGAGAACAGGTCCGAACCGGTGCCGGCGATCACCCGCGAGGTGAAGGTCGAGGCATTGAATTCGTGCTCGGCATACAGATTGAGCGAGGTGTGCATGGCGCGCACCCAGGACTCACGCGGTTTCTCGCCATGCAGCAGGTGCAGAAAGTGGCCGCCGATGGAGTCGTCGTCGGTTTCCACGTCGATGCGCTTGCCGTTATGGCTGTAGTGGTACCAGTACAGCAGCGCCGAGCCAAGGGAAGCCATCAGCTTGTCGGCGATATCGCGGGCGCCCGGATGGTTGTGGTCGTCCTTCTCCGGCGCCAGACAACCGAGCACGGACACTGCGGTGCGCATCACATCCATCGGGTGCGCCGACGGTGGTAGTTGTTCGAGCGCCGCCTTCACCCCGGCCGGCAGCCCGCGCAGAGCCTTGAGCTTGGCCTTGTAACCCGCCAGCTCGGCGACGTTGGGCAGCTTGCCGTGCACCAGCAGGTGGGCGATCTCCTCGAACTCGCAGCGGTTGGCGAAATCCAGCACGTCATAACCGCGGTAGTGCAGGTCGTTGCCGGTACGGCCCACAGTGCACAGCGCGGTGTTGCCGGCGGCAGTACCGGAAAGGGCAACGGATTTCTTCGGTTTGAAGCCCGGCGTGGTTTCGGTGGCGCTCATGGTTATCTCCTCAGACTGTTGTTCTTGTTCTTACTTCTTGCCGGCGGCGAACAGCGCGTCGAGCTTCTGCTCGAAAGCGTGATAGCCGATGCGGTCATAGAGCTCGGCGCGGCTTTGCATCTGCTCGACCACGTCTTTCTGGTGGCCGTTCTGGCGGATCGAGGTGTAGACACTTTCAGCCGCCTTGTTGGCAGCGCGGAACGCGGACAGTGGATAGAGCTGGATGGCGACGCCGACCGAGGCCAGCTCGTCGCGGGTGAACAGCGGCGTGGCGCCGAATTCGGTGATATTGGCCAGTACCGGCACCTTCAGCGCCTCGACGAAACGCTGGTAGGTCGGCAGGTCATAGGCCGCCTCGGCGAAGATGCCGTCGGCGCCTGCCTCCACGTAACGCAGGCAGCGCTCGATGGCTGCGTCAACGCCCTCGGCCTGGATGGCGTCGGTGCGGGCGATCAGGAAGAAATCCGGATCGGTCTTGGCATCGGCGGCAGCGCGTACGCGATCGACCATTTCCTCACAGGAAACGATCTCCTTGCCCGGCCGATGGCCGCAGCGCTTGGCGCCGACCTGATCCTCGATATGGGCAGCCGCAGCACCGGCTTTGATCAGGCTCTTGATGGTGCGCTCGATATTGAAGGCGCTGGGCCCGAAACCGGTGTCGATATCGACCATCAGCGGCAGATCGCACACATCGGTGATGCGCCGCACGTCGATCAGCACATCGTCCAGGGTATTGATGCCCAGATCCGGCAAGCCCAGAGAGCCGGCCGCGACACCGCCACCGGAGAGGTAAATCGCCTTGAAACCGGCACGTTGGGCCAGCAGCGCATGGTTGGCGTTGATCGCGCCAATCACCTGCAGCGGCTGCTCTTCGGCGAGGGCCTGGCGGAAACGCTGGCCGGCGGAAAGCTGGGTCATGAATCACCTCGGGTCTTGGATGGGGTGGCGAGCGCCTCTTTATAGTGGCGCTCGATATTGCGTTTGGAGGCGCCGATATGACGGCGCATCAACAGCTCGGCCAGCTCGCCGTCACGGCCTTCGATGGCGTCGAGAATGCGGTGGTGCTCGGCGAAAGCCTGGTGCGGCCGGTTGGGCGTGGCAGAGAACTGCAGGCGGTACATGCGCACCAGCTGATACAGCTCGTCGCACAGCAGCTTGGCCAGGGTGCGATTGCCGCTGCCCTGGATGATCCGGTAGTGAAAGTCGAAGTCGCCTTCCTGCTGGTAGTAGCCGACACCGGCCTGGAAGGCGGCGTCCTGCTCGTGCAGCTCCAGCACCCGGCGCAGGTCGTCGATCTCGGCCTGGCTCATGCGCTCGGCCGCCTGACGGCAGGCCATGCCTTCCAGGGATTCGCGGATTTCGTAGAGTTCGATCAGCTCGGCGTGACTGAGCGAAACCACCCGCGCGCCGACATGGGGCACACGCACCAGCAGCTTCTGCCCCTCCAGCCGGTGAATCGCTTCACGCAACGGCCCACGGCTGATGCCGTAGGTACGTGCCAGCTCCGGCTCGGAAATCTTCGAGCCCGGCGCAATCTCGCCACGCACGATGGCCAGCTGAATCTGGCGGAAGACGTTTTCGGCGAGCGTGCCGGAATCCTCCTGAGCGCTATTTACTTCGATGACATCCAGCATATTGTCGACACTCAAAGACCAATAAACCTAGATAACTCGATAAATCGCATTTATTCAAGCACTAGGTGTCGACAATCAACGGATTTAGACAAAAAACCAGTACGGCTGGCGCCCAGGCTCTTCATCAGCCTAGACACCCAGCTGCCAACATGCCGCGCGTGACGCCGCGCACACCCAGGATTGCGCAAGTGTTTAGGCGATGCAGTCCGCTAACGCTCAAACGCCATACGGCAGCCGAAAGACTTAGCAAACAATCACATGCGGCAAGGTATCAGCAGCGGCAGACAGCCCTGGGTGCGCTGCACACGCCATTGTCAGCACGCTCGCCGGCCATGCTAGACTTCGCCTCATTTCGCCCAAGGGCCGCTGCTGCACTGGCGCCTGGGGCCGTCTTCAATGGCGCATGGATCGTCCCATCGCTTCATCGACTCAAGGACCCATGAGACTTCATTTCCTGACTACCCTGCCCTGCCTGCTGGCGCTGTCCTGCCAGGCCATCGCCGCGGACAAGACCATCTACGGTCTGAACGAATACGTCAGCCTCGACCTCGACGTGCAAGTGGCCGCCAAACTCGACACCGGCGCCCAGACCGCCTCCCTAAGCGCCCGCGATATCGAACGCTTCAAGCGTGACGGCGAACGCTGGGTGCGTTTTTACCTGGCGATCGATGACGCCCACGCGCACCCCATCGAGCGTCCGCTGGCACGCATCAGCAAGATCAAGCGCCGCGCCGGTGACATCGACGAGGACGACGAGAAGACCTACACCGCACGCCCGGTCATCGAACTGGACGTGTGCATGGGTAACGTCAAGCGCCAGATCGAAGTGAACCTTACCGATCGAAGCGCCTTCCAATACCCGCTTTTGATCGGCTCCGACGCGCTCAAGCGCTTCGATGCCCTGGTCGACCCAAGCCTAAAATACGCAGCAGGCAAGCCTGACTGCTCCAACGCGAAATCCGGCGAGTAATCCCCATGCGCTCTCTTACCCTGCATCTGAAAATCCTGATCACCGTGCTGGTGACCCTGGGCGTTCTGATTACGGCCTATCAGATTTTCATTCTCGGCATTCCGGTCAGCAGTGACGAAACCGACGACCTCTGGAACATCGACACCCGGGTCGAATTCCAGGCCAACGGCCGCGACCCGATCAAACTGCAGATGTTCGTACCGCCGCTGAACCAGGACTATGTCAGCCTTAATGAGAGCTTCATCTCCAACAACTATGGCGTGAGCGTCAACCGTGCTGATGGCAACCGCAAGGTGACCTGGTCGGCACGCCGAGCCAACGGCAAGCAGACCTTGTACTACCGCCTGGTTCTGACCAAGCGCTACAGCGGCGAGCAGGCCAAGCCCAAGGGCCCAATCTTCCGTGACAGCATCCCGGTCGAAGGCCCCGAGAAGATTGCCGCCGAGGCGCTGCTGGCGCCGATCCGCCAGCACTCGGCGGATGTCGAGACCTTCATCAGCGAGACCATCAAGCGCGTCAACAACACCAACGACGACAACGCCAAGTTGCTGCTCGGCGGCGATGCCTCGACCACCAAAAAAGCCCAGGCCGTGGAGCTGCTGCTGTCCATCGCACACGTGCCGATGGAGCGCGTACACACCATTCGCCTGGCGGCGGACATCCAGCAGAGCCCGGAACTGTGGCTGCGCAGCTTCAACGGCGACCGCTGGCTGTACTTCAACCCGGAAACCGGCGAGCAGGGCCTGCCGGCCGATCGCTTGGTCTGGTGGACCGGTGACGAGCCGCTGATCACCCTCGATGGCGGCCGTCAGGCCACCACCACCTTCACGCTCAACAACAGCGAGATGAACGCTATTCGCCTCGCTCAGCTGACCGACGAAAATACCGACGCCGACTTCCTCGAGTACTCGCTGTACGGCCTGCCGCTGCAGACCCAGCAGACCTTCATGATCATGGTGATGATCCCCATCGGCGTGCTGGTGATCCTGATCCTGCGCAACCTCGGCGGCCTGCAGACCCTGGGTACCTTCACCCCGGTGCTGATCGCCCTGGCTTTCCGCGAGACCCAGCTGGGCTTCGGGATCTTCCTGTTCACGGTGATCACCGCGCTGGGCCTGTCACTGCGCTCCTACCTGGAACACCTGAAGCTGCAGATGCTGCCGCGCCTGTCGGTGGTTCTGACCTTCGTGGTGGTGCTGATCGCCACCATCAGCCTGTTCAGCCACAAGCTGGGCCTGGAACGCGGCCTGTCGGTCGCCCTGTTCCCGATGGTGATTCTGACCATGACCATCGAGCGCCTGTCGATCACCTGGGAAGAGCGCGGCGGCAGCCATGCCTTCAAGGTTGCTCTCGGCACGCTGTTCGCCGCTACCGTCGCGCATCTGCTGATGACCGTACCGGAGCTGGTGTACTTCGTGTTCACCTTCCCGGCGATCCTGCTGATCCTGGTGGGCTTCATGCTGGCGATGGGGCGCTACCGCGGCTATCGCCTGACCGAACTGTTCCGCTTCAAAGCCTTCCTGAAGGACTAAGACCATGTTCGGCCTGATCAAGACTTGGAAAGCCCTTGAGGCCAAGGGCATCATGGGCATCAACCGCCGCAACGCGGACTACGTGCTCAAGTACAACAAACGCCACCTGTATCCGATCGTCGATGACAAGATCATCACCAAGGAACGGGCCATCGAAGCCGGCATCCATGTGCCGGAAATGTACGGGGTGATCTCCACGGAAAAGGAGATCGACAACCTCGACAAGATCATCGGTGAGCGCAGCGACTTCGTCGTCAAGCCGGCTCAGGGCGCCGGCGGCGACGGCATCCTGGTGATCGCCGACCGCTTCGAGGATCGCTTCAAGACGGTATCGGGCAAGATCGTCAGCCACTCGGAAATCGAGCAGCAGATCTCCAGCATTCTCTCGGGCCTCTACTCGCTTGGCGGCCACCGCGACCGCGCGCTGATCGAATACCGGGTAACGCCGGACAGCATCTTCAAGAGCATCAGCTACGAAGGCGTGCCGGACATCCGCATCATCGTGCTGATGGGCTACCCGGTGATGGCCATGCTGCGCCTGCCGACCCGCCAGTCCGGCGGCAAGGCCAACCTGCACCAGGGCGCCATCGGCGTCGGCGTGGACCTGGCCACCGGCGTGACCCTGCGCGGTACCTGGCTGAACAACAAGATTAGCAAGCATCCGGACACCACCAACGCGGTGGACGGCGTGCAGTTGCCCAACTGGGATGGCTTCATGAAGCTTGCAGCCGGCTGCTATGAGCTGTGCGGCCTGGGCTACATCGGCGTCGACATGGTGCTGGACCAGGACAAGGGCCCGCTGATTCTCGAACTCAACGCCCGCCCCGGCCTGAACATCCAGATCGCCAATGACTGTGGTCTGACCCACCGTGCCCACGCCGTGGAAGCGCGTCTTGAAGAATTGGCCGCCAAGGGCATCCAAGAGAACGCCGAGGAGCGCACCCGCTTCTCCCAGGAACTGTTCGGCCACATCCCACCTGCCGAAATCTGATCGCGTTACCCGCTGCCGGTCTCGGCAGCGGACTTGCCCGGCCCGCCCGGCGGCCGCACGGATTTGTTACCATCGCCCTTCTCACCCACATGCCTCGGAGCCCGCAATGGATCTCGATCTGGACAGACTCAACGCCGAATTCGCCAATCAGCCGCAAAAGCTGATCGAGTGGGCAATCGGCCTGGGCAAACCGGCGATCTGCACCACCAACTTCCGTCCGTTCGAAGCGGTGATCCTGCACATGGTCAGCCAGGCTAGAGCCGATATCCCGATCGTGTGGATGGACAGCGGCTACAACACAGAGGCGACCTACCAGTTCGCCGATGAGGTCACCAAGCAACTGAACCTCAACCTGATCACCTACCTGCCCAAACGCAGCCGCGCGCACCGCGAAGCCATCGACGGCCCTACGCCGGCGCTGGACGACCCACGTCACGCCGCATTCACCGAGGAAGTGAAGCTCGAGCCCTTCGCCCGCGCCCTGCGCGAGACGGCGCCGAGCGTCTGGTTCACCGCACTGCGCGCCACCGACACGGCGGTACGCGCGCAGATGCAGCCGGTGAGCATCAACCCGGACGGCCTGATCAAGGTCGCCCCGCTGCTGCACTGGTCCTCCAAGGATCTGTACCATTACCTGACCGCCAACGGTCTGCCGAACAACTTCGATTACTTCGACCCGACCAAGGGCGAAGACAACCGCGAGTGCGGCCTGCACCTGAGCCACTGATCTCGGGACGAAAAAATGGCGCCTCTTGGCGCCATTTTTTCGTTTCTGCCGCAGCGATCAGTGCAGCGGTAGCTTGACGTCCTTGAACAGCTCTTCGAGCTCGACCTTGTTGTGGCACTGCACGGCCTTGGCCAGCATGTAGCGGGTCAGGTGAGGAGCGAAGGTCTCGATGAAATCACACATGAAACCGCGCAGGAAGGTGCCACGGCGGAAACCGATGCGCGTGACGCTGGATTCGAACAGCTCGCTGGCATCAAGCACCACCAGGTCCGGATCTAGCTTCGGGTCGACCGCCATACCGGCCACGATACCGACACCCAGGCCTAGGCGCACATAGGTCTTGATCACGTCGGCATCGACGGCGGTGAACACCACCTTTGGCGTCAGCCCGCGATGACTGAAGGCTTCATCGAGTTTGGAGCGACCGGTGAAGCCGAAGGTGTAGGTGACGATCTCGTGCTCAGCCAAGGCCTCGAGGGTCAACTTCGGCAGTTTGCTCAGCGGATGGCCCTGGGGAACGATCACGCAGCGGTTCCAGCGGTAGCACGGCATCATCACCAGGTCGTTGTAGAGTTCCAGACCTTCGGTGGCGATGGCGAAATCGACGGTGCCGTCAGCGGCCATTTCAGCGATCTGCGTCGGCGTGCCCTGGTGCATGTGCAGAGCAACTTCCGGGTACTGCTTGATGAAGCTACTTATCACCGGCGGCAATGCGTAGCGCGCCTGGGTGTGCGTGGTGGCGATGGACAGCGTGCCCTTCTTCTCGTTGGAGAACTCCTGGGCGATCTGCTTGATGCTCTCGACCTTGCGCAGGATTTCCCCTGCGGTAGTGATGATGCGCTCGCCGGCCGGCGTGACGCGGGTCAGGTGCTTGCCGCTGCGGGCGAAGACTTCGACGCCGAGCTCGTCTTCGAGCAGGCGGATCTGCTTGCTGATCCCCGGCTGCGAGGTATACAGGCTCTGCGCCGTGGCGGAAACGTTGAGGTCATGGTGCGCGACTTCCCAGATGTAGCGCAGTTGCTGAAGCTTCATATAAATCCCTCAAAGCGGATAGGCCGCCGCCTGATCGTCGATCAGCTATATAACCATATTAATGGTAAAGGCGGTATATATAGATTTTTTATCTGGGTCGAGCCGCTTACTCGTGGCGAGATCGATGCTGCAGCATGGGCACCAGGTAAACCGGCACATCGCATAACTGCAGCAGCCTGGCAGCCGTGCGGCCCATCGGCACCTCGAGCGCAGCGCCATGGCTATGACTGCCTACGACCAGCAAATCCACGGCGAGTTTCTGGGCGTGCTCGAGAATGGAAATCGGCGGATCGCCACGCAGGACGCTGACCGAGCCGATCAGTTCGAGATCGTCCTGGCTGTCACCCAGCTCGTCACGAAAGCCCTCGAGCACGCGCAATTCGATATTGCTCATCACGGTCTCCAAGCCCGTGCTGCGCAGTTCCTTGAGACGGGCTTCATCGACGTAGGTCTGCAGCACGGACTCGGCGAACAAACCCATGGGCTCCACGACGTGTACGACATGCAGGCGCGCCTTGAAACTGCGCGCCAATGCCAGCGCGTGTTGCAGCACATAGGGCGCATACAGACCAAGATCGGTGGCGTAGAGAATCGAACGGATCATGCGGCCTCCTCGACTGCCGGTACGGCGGGGCCTGTGGCTAGAGCTTAGCAGCGCCTTGGCAAAGCCACCGGAAAACGCGGGAGCTGGCGTAAAGCGACCAGCGCAACGGCACTCAAGGTAGTTCTTCGGGTGCTCTGGCAAGCGCCTCGGTCAATGCCTGGCGTAGATCGGCAGGCGTAAGGCTGGTGTGCAGCGCCCCGAAAAACTCGCCGTTCTGTACCAGGAACAGCGCCGGTAACTGGAAAACCTCGTAGCGCTGCACCAGGCCGAAATTCTCCTGAGCATCGATCCATACGAGCCGCTCGACCGGCAACCTCAGGCGTGGCAGTTGCTGGCGCGCGTAAAGGCAGGCAGCGCAGCCCCGGCTGGTAAATATCACCAATGAGGTGCCTGAGAGATCGAGTAATTGCCGATCGGCATCGAAATCGGTCAATTCCAGTTGTGTAGCTATACTCGGCAGGGCAATATCATATTGCCGGCAATCGGAGTGCCCGTTCATGCGTCGCTTTCTTCGTCATAGCAGCAATTTGCCGGTGGAGTTGAGGCTACGTCGCCACTCGCCCAGCGCTAGCCAACGTTTGGATAATATCAGCCTGGGCGGTGCGGCCTGCCATTCAAGCCACCCGCTTGCCCTGGGCACGCCGATCACGCTGCACATTCCCTTGCTGGGCGACAAGGCAGCCTACCCCGGTGAGGTGGCCTGGTGCACAAAGCAAACAAACAATTATCTGCTCGGCGTGGCTTTCAGCGAACACGCACCGGAGCTGCGCGCGCATATGGTCGAGGAAGTCTGCCACCTCGAACAGTATCGTCGCCATCGCGAACAACAGGCTGGTCAGGCACTGCCCCTGGAGCTGATCGCCGAGGAATGGCGCGAGCAGCGCCTGACTGTCTTCAAGCCCGCCAATCCCTAAATTCCATTGTCTCGACCGGCGCTAACGCGCTAAGGTTCGGCTTCCCCACTGTGCCCATACTGCTGTGCCCGCTGCACGGGGATCGCTGGCGGCCGGCTCCCGTGACCCGATGACACACCCGATGAAAAGCACGATAGCTGATTTACCGATTAACGACCTGAACGTCGCCTCCAACGAAACCCTGATCACCCCCGAGCAGATCAAGCTCGAGATTCCGCTGACCGAGCTTGCCCAGCGCACCGTTTCAGCCGGCCGGCAAGTGGTACGCGACATTCTCGATGGCAAGGATCACCGCCTGTTCGTCGTGGTCGGCCCCTGCTCCATTCACGACATCAAGGCTGCCCACGAATACGCTGAGCGCCTGAAAGTGCTCGCCGAGGAAGTGTCCGACACGTTGTATCTGGTCATGCGCGTGTACTTCGAAAAGCCGCGCACTACCGTCGGCTGGAAAGGCCTGATCAACGACCCGTACCTGGACGACTCCTTCAAAATCCAGGATGGCCTGCACATCGGCCGCAAGTTGCTGCTGGACCTCGCCGAAATGGGCCTGCCCACCGCCACCGAAGCCCTGGATCCGATTTCCCCGCAGTACCTGCAGGATCTGATCAGCTGGTCAGCCATCGGCGCGCGCACCACCGAATCCCAGACACACCGGGAAATGGCCTCGGGTCTGTCTTCGGCAGTCGGCTTCAAGAACGGTACCGATGGCGGCCTAACCGTCGCGATCAACGCCCTGCAGTCGGTTTCCAGCCCGCACCGTTTCCTGGGTATCAACCAGCAAGGCGGCGTCTCCATCGTCACCACCAAGGGCAATGCCTACGGGCACGTAGTACTGCGCGGCGGCAACGGCAAGCCGAACTACGACTCGGTGAGCGTGGCCATCTGCGAACAGGAACTAAAGAAGGCGTCGATCAAGCCAAACATCATGGTCGACTGCAGCCACGCCAACTCCAATAAGGATCCGGCGTTGCAACCCTTGGTCATGGACAACGTCGCCAACCAGATCCTGGAAGGCAATCAGTCGATCGTCGGCCTGATGGTCGAAAGCCACCTGGGCTGGGGCAGCCAGGCGATTCCCAAGGATCTCTCGCAGCTCAAGTACGGCGTCTCGATCACCGACGCCTGCATCGATTGGGAAAGCACCGAGAAAACCCTGCGCGGCATGCATGCCAAGCTCAAGGACGTACTGCCCAAGCGCCTGCGCGGCTAAGACCGCCACCATGAAAAACGCCGAGCAGATGCTCGGCGTTTTCGTATCTAGTGCTTGGCTCAGTCCTGATCGGGCGAGCCTTCGCTGCGCTCCATGTAGCGCTCCACATAGGAGCACGAAGCAATCACCGTGTAGCCCATGCTGTCGGCATACTCCAGCGCCGTTTTGGTCAGGGCGGCGGCGATGCCGCGACCACGCAGCGAATTGGGCACGAAGGTACGGTAGATATCCAGGGTCTGCTTGCCCAGATCCATATAAGAAAGGTAAGCGCGATCCCCATCCACTGTGGTCTCGAACTGGTGACCGGCTAGGTCATGATGAATGGACAGTGGTTCGCTCATTACTGCTCCTCTCGGCTGGGCCAGACACGACATCCCCGGCAGGGCCTGCGTACATCCGGTAACAATAGGATATAAAGCCACTGTAAGCGGCAAAGGGCAAGGCAAAATCCTGAGCTTTCAACATTGCAAGCAATCTTGCCGGTCGCTAGGTGAAAATCCTGTCAAATGGCCGCATACATGATCGAATTTTGTACAGCTTTTGCCGCTAGCGTACTAATTTCAGTGAAAAAAATGCGGAACCCTTGCCTGTCGTCCGTTTACTTACTAAAAGTTACAGGTAGTATGTACGCCGGCCATTTTCCAGGTTCGGGAAAGGGCTTCAATAAGCAAAAAACTGACCCTAAGGGGAACACGATGAACAACGTTCTGAAATTCTCTGCTCTGGCTCTGGCCGCAGTTCTGGCTACCGGTTGCAGCAGCGTCACCAAAGAAACCGAAGCTCGCCTGACTGCTACCGAAGACGCAGCAGCTCGCGCTCAAGCTCGCGCTGACGAAGCCTACCGCAAGGCTGACGAAGCTCTGGCAGCTGCTCAGAAGGCTCAGCAAACTGCTGACGAAGCCAACGAGCGTGCTCTGCGTATGCTGGAAAAAGCCAGCCGCAAGTAATAGCCCCCGGGCAATAAAAAAGCCGGCTCTTAAGCCGGCTTTTTTATGTCTGCCTGAAAGGTTGTACAGGCGCTCTCGCAAGCGCCCGTGCAACTGATCATCAGAGACTTGGCGATTGCGCCTGAATGACCGTCTCGCGCGGCGAAGCGATTTCCACCGGCAGGCCATCGTGGGCCGCCACCACTTCGCGCACCACATCCCAGTCCAGGGTATCGGCGCTCAGGTCGCTACGGCGGATCAGCGCATTGACTACCTCGGTGTGATGATCCACGGCCGGCTCATTCTCCTCGCCCAGCGGCGTATGCGCTTCCAGATAAACCTTGCCGCCGCTCACACCGAACTTGTACGGCTCATTGACGATACGTACCGACGTGCCCACCGGCACCATGTCGGCCAGCTCAAGCACATTGTTGTTGAGCATGCGGAAACAACCATGGCTCACGCGCATACCGATGCCGAACTTCTTGTTCGAGCCATGGATCAGGTAACCCGGTACCGACAGCGACATCTTGAAGGGCCCCAGCGGATTGTCCGGGCCTGGCGGAACGACGCTCGGCAGCGGATCGCCATCGGCGGCATGCTCCTCGCGAATCGACTGCGGAGGGTACCAGGCCGGGTTCGGCGTCTTGGCGGTGATGCGCGCCTGGGTTACCGGCGAGCTCCAGCCTTCACGACCGATCCCCAGCGGATAGGTGTAAACGACGTTCTGCCCCTTCGGGAAGTAGTACAGCCGGTACTCGGCCAGGTTGATCACGATGCCTTCGCGAGGGCCCGAAGGCAGGATATAGCGCGTCGGCAGCACGATATCGGTGCCCTCACCCGGCAGCCAGGCATCGACGCCCGGGTTGGCGGCGACCATCTCCAGATAGCCCAGATCGTTGGCTGTGCCTATGTCGGCGAAGGTGTCCTCGTAGCGCGCCTTGATCACCTTGATCTCGCCGACGATATCCTCACCAGGAGGCGGCAGGGGCAATTCAAGTGCGGCAGCGGAGCCGGCCACAAAGACGGCACACAACGACACACAGCGGGCAACAGCTGAAACGCGCGGCGACATGCAGAAAACCTTCGAGGTGGTAAGGGGATATGGGAGGTGATTGTATACCTTGGCGCCGATCAGCGCCCCGGCCACGCGGGCCGATCACCACGGCGCTGAGCCTCGAGCGTGGCCAGGCAGGCGCGGCACAGACGACGGTCCTGCAACATCGGCCTTTCCAGGTCGCGCCATAGCGGCTGCGCGGGCAGCAGGCCGCCGCACAGAGTGCGATCAGCGTACCCGCCAAGTTCCAGCTGACGAGCGACCAGGTGCACCTTCACTTCACGGCAGGCGAACAGGTCCAGCTGTTCGTCCGGCTCGATCAGTTGGTAGGCATACAGGGACCAGACGGGTCGCAACATTGGGGGCTCCAGAGCGGGGGCGCCACATTAGCGGAAACACCGTCAGTGGAAAAGCCCGTTACAGCAATGGCTTGAGGGTCGGCCAGACATTCTCCAGCAGCTGCGGCTGGGCCGCCACAGCGGGATGTACGCCGTCGTCCTGCATCAGGTTGGCAACGCCGCCGACCCCCTCGAGAAGAAAGGGCACCAGCGGCACCTTTTTCTCGGCAGCAAGATCGTCGTAAACCTTGGCGAAGCCGGTGGTGTAGCGCTCGCCATAATTGGGCGGAATGCGCATGCCCAGCAGCAGCACCTTGGCACCAGCATTGCGGGAGGCATCGATCATCGAGGCAAGATTCTGTTGCAATTGGCTCGGTGGCAAACCGCGCAGCCCATCGTTGCCACCCAGCTCGACAACCACCAGTTGCGGCTTGTGCTCGGCGAGCAGCGCCGGCAGCCGTGCCGCGCCGCCAGCGCTGGTGTCGCCGCTGATCGACGCATTCACCACCTGATGCTCGAAGCCCTCCTGGCGCATGCGCTCGTCGAGCAGATGAACCCAGCCCTGCTGGGTATCCATGCCAAAAGCGGCGCTGATACTATCGCCGACGACCAATATGGTCCCCGCCTGCGCCATCTGCCCTATCAGCAGCAGGCCGAGCATGGCCCCCTTCACTATCGCACGCATCGGATTCCTCATGAGCTCAAGCATTCTGTCTGCGCAGAACCTTAACAAAGTGGTTTCCAGCGCGGAAGGCGAGTTGACCATCCTGCACGACCTGTCACTGGAACTGGAAAAAGGCGGCAGCCTGGCCATCGTCGGCAGCTCGGGATCCGGCAAGTCCACCCTACTCGGCTTGCTGGCCGGCCTCGACCTGCCCAGCACCGGACGCATCCTGCTGGCCGGCAATGACCTGGGCAGCCTGGATGAAGACGCCCGCGCCCGGGTCCGCGCCGAGCACGTCGGGTTCGTGTTTCAGTCCTTCCAGCTGCTCGACAGCCTCAATGCGCTGGAGAACGTCATGCTGCCACTGGAGCTTGAAGGTCGCAGCGATGCCCGCCAGCGTGCTACCGAACTGCTCGAACGCGTCGGCCTGGGCGGGCGCCTGAGCCATACGCCGCGCCAGCTCTCCGGTGGCGAGCAGCAACGCGTCGCCATCGCCCGGGCCTTTGCCGCCGATCCCGACGTGCTGTTCGCCGACGAGCCGACCGGCAACCTGGACACCCACACTGGCGAGCGCATCAGTGATCTGCTCTTCGAGCTCAACCATGAGCGCGGCGCCACTCTGGTACTGGTCACCCACGACGAACGCCTGGCCGCGCGCTGCCAGCGCGTCATCCGCCTGGAGGCCGGCCACCTGGTGGCAGCGGTGAACGCCTGATGCGCAACCTGTCCTTTGCAAGCCTGCTGTCACTGGCGGGCCGCCAGTTGCTGCGCGATGCGCGCTCGGGCGAATTGCGCGTGCTGTTCTTCGCACTATTGATCGCCGTGGCCTCCAGCACCGCCATCGGCTATTTCGGCGCGCGACTGAATGAAGGCATGAGCCTGCGCGCCACCGAGTTTCTGGGCGCCGACCTGATTCTCAGAGGTAGCGCCCCGGCCGAACCCGAGCAGATCAAGGCCGGCACCGGGCGTGGTCTGCAGCACGCCCAGGTGGTCGAGTTCTCCAGCGTGATCGCCAGCGACGCCGGCATCCAGCTGGCCAGCGTCAAGGCCGCCGGCAACGGCTACCCGCTGCGCGGTGAGTTGAAGAGCGCTGCCGCCCCCTATGGCGAGGAGACCGTCAGCGCTGGCCCCGGGCCTGGCGAAGTATGGGCCGAATCGCGCCTTTTGGTGGCACTGAATCTGAAGGTGGGCGACGAAATCGAAGTCGGCGCCAAGAAGCTGCGCCTCACCCGGGTGCTGACCTACCTACCGGATGAAGCCGGCGACTTCTACAGCCTGACGCCCCACGTGCTGATGCACCTCGACGACCTGCCGGCCACCCGTGTAGTGCAGCCGGGCAGTCGAGTGCGCTATATCGAGCAATGGAACGGGCCGAGCGATGCTCTGACCAGCTATCGGCAGGCTACTGAACCCGGACTGGCCGCCAACCAGCGCTTCGATGACGCCCGCGATGGCAGCCGCCGCGTTGGCGGCGCGCTGGATCGCGCCGAGCGTTATCTGAACCTGGCCAGCCTGGCGGCCGTGCTGCTGGCCGGCGTGGCAGTCGCCCTGTCGGCCGCGCGCTTTGCCAGCCGCCGCTTCGACGCCAGCGCCCTACTGCGCTGCCTGGGTCTATCACGTCGTCAAGCATTGAGCCTGTTCGGCCTGCAACTGGCGATCCTGGGTTTAGTCGCCAGCCTCGCCGGCGCCCTGCTTGGCTGGCTCGCCCAGCAGACCCTGTTCCACCTGCTACAAGGCCTACTGCCGGCACAAATTCCCGCCGGCGGCATAACCCCGGCACTGGCTGGTATCGCCACCGGCTTGGTAGCCCTGGCCGGCTTCGCCCTGCCGCCGCTGGCTGCGCTGGGCCGCGTGCCTCCACTGCGCGTGCTGCGCCGCGACATGCTGCCGGTGCCGGCCAGCTCCTGGCTGGTCTACGGCACCGCGTTGCTCGCCCTGGGGCTGATCATGTGGCGCCTGAGCCTGGATCTGACGTTGACGCTCGCCCTGCTCGGCGGCGGGTTGGTCACTGCCCTGCTGCTGGGCGGTCTGATGCTACTGGGCCTGCAGAGCCTGCGGCGCCTGCTGGCACGTGCCGCGCTGCCGTGGCGCCTGGGCCTTGGCCAGTTGCTGCGTCGCCCCCTTGCCGCCGCCGGGCAAGCCCTGGCGTTCGGCCTGATCCTCCTGGCGATGGCACTGATTGCTCTGCTACGCGGCGAACTGCTGGACAACTGGCAGGAGCAGCTGCCGGCCGACGCACCCAATCATTTCGCTCTCAACATCCTGCCAGCCGACCGCGATGCCTTCGCCGAGCGCTTGGCGCAGCTTTCTCCCCATCCCGCGCCGCTTTATCCCGTGGTGCCGGGGCGCCTTACCCAGGTCAATGGCGAGCCGGTTCGCCAGTACGTCACCGAGGACTCGCGTGGCGAGCGTGCAGTGCGCCGCGACCTGAGCCTGACCTGGAGCGCCGATCTCCCGGACGGCAACACCCTGACGGCCGGCCAGTGGTGGACAGACGACCAGCCACGCGAGCTGCCCGGTGTGTCTGTAGAAGACGAACTGGCGCAGAGCCTGCACATCAAGCTCGGCGACCGCCTGACCTTCAACGTCGGCGGCGTCGATCGTAACGCCCTGGTGACCAACCTGCGCACGGTGGACTGGAACAACTTCCAGCCCAACTTCTTCATGATCTTCGAGCCCGGCACCCTCAAGGACCTGCCGGTGACCTACCTGACCAGCTTCTACCTGCCACCGCAGCACGAGCAGCAACTGGTGGACCTGTCGCGGGCCTTCCCGTCGGTATCGCTGCTGCAGGTCGAGGCGATCCTCAACCAGCTGCGCAGCATCCTCGCCCAGGTCACCATCGCCATCGAGTTCGTGTTGCTATTCGTGCTGGCGGCAGGCCTTGCGGTGCTTTTCGCCGGCCTGCAATCGACGCTGGACGAGCGCATCCGCCAGGGCGCACTGCTGCGCGCCCTGGGCGCCGAACGCCGGTTGCTGGTGCAGGCCAGGCGTGCCGAATTCGGCCTGCTCGGCGCAGCCAGTGGCCTGCTGGCCGCCCTGGGCTGCGAGCTGGTGAGCTTTATGATCTATCGCTACGCGTTCCAGATAGCCTGGCAACCGCACCCCTGGCTGCTGCTGCTGCCACTGATCGGTGCGCTGCTGGTCGGCCTCGCCGGTGTACTCGGCACGCGCCGCGCGCTCAACGCCAGCCCGCTCACCGTTCTGCGCGAGGGTTGATAAACTGCGCATCCGCCACACTCAGAGCCGAGCATGAGCCGATACCGCCCTCCCCGCGCTGCAGGAACACCCCTGATCACCCCACAAGGCGAGGCGCGCCTGCGCGCCGAACTGCACGAGCTCTGGCACGTGCGCCGGCCAGAGGTGACCCGCTCGGTCAGTGAGGCGGCGGCCCAGGGTGATCGCTCGGAGAACGCGGAGTACACCTACGGCAAGAAAATGCTGCGCGAGATCGACAGCCGCGTGCGCTTTCTGACCAGACGGCTGGAAAAGCTCAAGGTGGTGGACAGCCGCCCCAGTGACCCGGACAAGGTGTACTTCGGCGCCTGGGTCACGGTGGAAGACGAAGATGGCGTTGAAGCGCGCTACCGTATCGTCGGCCCCGACGAGCTCGACCTCAAACAGAACCTGATCAGCATCGACTCGCCCCTGGCCCGCGCCCTGGTCGGCAAGGGTCTGGACGCCGAAGTGCGGGTGCAGACGCCGACCGGCGACAAGTACTGGTACATCGTCGCCATCGACTATCCGTAAGCCAGGTTCAGCGCAGCGTAATCAGCCCCTGCCGAGCGATGCGCGTCAACTGGCCCAGCGCCTCGGCACTCGGTCGTTGCAGCACGGCGAAGTCGAAGCTGTTATCGGCGAAGCGCTGCAGCGACTCGCCCTCTTCAGCGAACTGCACGAGAAAGGCACGCTGGCCTTCGCGGCGTGCGGGCCAGCCATCCAGATAGCGCAGCAGCGTCGGCTGATGAACGCCACCCAAGAGAATGCGCGGGTTGCGGCGAACCAGTCGGGTAGTGATGGGAAGGATACGAATGTGTGCAGCCTGGGAGCAGCTCATGGTGTTTGTCTCCGCCTCGCAAATCCCGCTGGGCAGCGGTGGAGGCAACACCGAACCAGCGCTTTAGCGGAATTTCAGGACTCGATGAAGAATCCCTGAGGCGCCCCGCAAGTAGCTGTCTAAATCGGCGCAAGTGGTAATCCTAGAGACTTGCCGCTGAGCCTGTCAACAAGCAGAAAAGCCCGCATCAGCGGGCTTTCTTGAATGGCGCGGTGATCAACCGGCGATGCGCTTGTCCAGCGACAGACGCCCGGCGCCCTCGATCAGCAGGGCCAGCGTGGCAGCCAGCAGCGCCAGAGCGAACTCGTAGCCATTATTGGCCATGAAGAAGCCATTGCCGATATGCACCGAGAAGATCGCCACCAGCATGGTGAACGCCAGCACCGCCGACGCCGGGCGCACCAGCAGGCCGATGACCAGCGCCAGGCCACCGAAGAACTCGGCGCTCCCGGCCATCAGGGCCATCAGGTAACCCGGCGCCAGGCCGATGCTCTCCATCCACTGGGCGACGCCCGCCAGGCCGTAGCCACCGAACCAGCCGAACAACTTCTGCGAGCCATGGGCCATAAAGGTGATGCCGACCAGCACGCGCAGGACAGTGAGACCGAAGCCGGCGCGGGTGGTTGCCAGGGATTTGATAAAGGCGTTCATGGTGGGGCGATCCTGTGCTAGGTGAGTGAGATGGCGGCATATTAATTCAACAATCAAATATGGATAGCGGATAAAACCGCTATAACAGATCTATTTATTGGATTAGTTTCGAACACTCACCTTTTGCGCAGGCTCCAGCGAATAACGCTCACGCGCGTAAGCCAGGTAATACTTGTTCACCGCGTTGACGTAGCTGACCACGCCCATGCCCAGCTCCTCCATGGCCACACGCTCGACCTGAAAGAACCATTGATCCGGGTTTAGACCGCGCCGCCGCGCCTCGGCGCGCAGGCTCTGCACGCGCTGCGGCCCGAGGTTGTAGCCGGCCAGCACAAAGGCCATGCGCTCGCGCTCGTTGAGCCGCGGACTGTTGAAGAAGCCACGGCGAATCTTGGCCAGGTACTTGGCACTGGCCTGAACGTTGTTCTCGATGAGTGAGATGTCGCTGATACCCACGCTGCGCGCCGCGGCGGGGGTGATCTGCATCAGGCCGGTGGCGCCGCTGCTACCGCGGGCCGTGGGGTTGAGAGTCGATTCCTTGAAGGCCAGCGCCGCCAGCGCGAGCCAGTCGAAATCATGCTGCTCGGCGTAACGCTGCAAAACAGGTCGCACCCGTTCCAGGCGCTGACGCTCGGCGCGGCCCATGGGCGAATGCACTTTGTAAAGACGCCGGTAGACGCGCTGGAAGGCGGTGTCCTGATCATCGGGCGCCCGGTAACCTTCCAGAAAGCGATCGACGCTGGCACTGAGCATTGACGCGTCGCGGCGCATGTACCAGCGCATGTCGCCCTGATCATCGAGCACCAGATGGCGATCAACACGCAGCTTGGGCATCACCTTGGCCCAGCGCTCGGCAATCGGCAGCTCCGCGGCGGTGAAATCGAAAATGCCGGCCTGGACCATTTCCAGCACGTCCTCCACCGCGAGAGTCGGGTCCACCCACTCGACCAGGATGGGCGGCAGCTTGCGCTCGGCGAGCTTGAGGTTGATGTCGTGCAGGGCGTCCTTGGCGACGCTGCCAACCGGCAGCGACAGGCTGCGGCCGGATAGCTGCTCGAGCCGCTGATAGCGGCGGTTGCCCTGGCGCGCCACGATCACCACCGGCACATCGCGACGTATCGCTTCGCTGGCCAGTACGTTGCTTCCCTTGCCGCTGAGTAGCTCGCCGGGTGCAACCAGATCGCCCTCGCCGCGCTGCAGGGCCGCGAGCAGCTGATCCTTGGCTTTGGGAATCAGCTTCAGGCGCAGGGTGCGCCCGTCACGGGCATTGCGATTGAGGTACTGCTCCAGCGCGCGCAGGCGCTGATACTCGACACCGATGCTCTGCCCTTTCACCTCGCCGGAGCTATTGCGGCTCTGGTTGACCAGCACGCGCAGCTCGCCGCTCTTGCGGATGCCTGGCAGATCCCGCTGCGCAGCCGGGCTGGTGACCTCCAGCGGGCCGGCGATGCGCGCCACTGCCGGCAGCGGCAGCGAGAGCAACAGGCAAAGAACAAGAAGGACGCGCAATATCGATGCTCCGATAGCGAAAAACTGGCTGGCCGCCAGGGGCGATGATTCGGGAAACCGGTGCTAACGCGGGAGAAGCTGCAAAGTCAGCACCAAAGGCTATTTTCAACTTCACGAATCGACCACAAGTTTTTGTAATTGTTAGCTTTTTATTGAAGATAAAAAGCTCTGCTATGCTGCGCCCTCTCGTTTCACAGGGTCACACCATGCAACTCATCGACATCGGCGTCAATCTGACTCACGCAAGCTTCGACGATCAGCACGTCGCCGTGCTCGAACGCGCCTTCGGTGCCGGCGTCTGCCAACTGGTGTTGACGGGCACCAGCCTGGCCGAAAGCGACCATGCGCTGAGCCTGTGCCTGAAGTTGGACGAGCACGGTGATCGGCTCTTCAGCACCGCCGGCGTGCATCCCCATGATGCCAGGCACTGGAACAGCGACGACAGCAAACGCCTGCGCGCCCTGCTCGCCGAGCCTCAGGTCCGGGCCGTGGGCGAATGCGGTCTGGATTTCAATCGCGACTTCTCACCCCGCCCGCTGCAGGAAAAGGCTCTGGAAGAGCAACTGAGCCTGGCTGCCGACCTGCAGATGCCAGTATTTCTCCATGAGCGCGACGCCCACCCGCGCTTCGTACAGATTCTACGCGACTACCGCGACCGCCTGCCGGCCGCCGTGGTGCACTGCTTTACGGGCGAGCAGCGTGCGCTATTTGACTATCTGGATCTGGATCTGCATATCGGCATCACCGGCTGGATCTGTGACGAGCGCCGTGGAGCACACCTGCACCCGCTAGTGAAGGAAATTCCCGCCGGCCGCCTGATGCTGGAAAGCGACGCGCCCTACCTGCTACCCCGCAGCCTGCGCCCGAAACCCAAGGGTGGTCGCAATGAGCCGGCGTTTCTGCCCGAGGTGCTACGCGAGGTGGCGCTACATCGCAATGAATCCCAGGACGAAGTGGCCAGGCACACCACGGCCTGCGCCCGCGCGTTCTTCGGCCTGCCGGCAATCGCCGAGCCGAGCGACGAGCAATCAAGCGACTGGGATTACCGCTGATCGGCTTGCGCCGTCATTACGGCGGTTGGAACAGCCCATAGACCGGCTGCTCTTGACCCATATCAAGGGATGGTTGATTTGCCCATGAAAGAATAATGGCGCCTTGCCAGCAATTCATTCATGTCGAGAGCAAAAAAACATGCCCGTCTGGATCCGCGATATCTCCCTGAAACACAAGTTCTGGGCGGTCAATGCCGTCGCCTTCATCACCACCCTGCTGCTGGTGCTGTTCGCCATGCTTCAGGAGCAGGACACCTTTACCCAGGCCGCCCGTGCCAATGCTCAGCAGCAGGCGCAACTGTTGGCTGCCTGGCCGGTTGACCAACCAATCCCCGCGACCGCAGGTTTGCTTACCTTCAAAACTGGTGAAGCACCGAAACTGCCCGACGGCGTTGATGCGACGCCGTTAAAAGCCGCTCGCGGCTGGGTGGCCTTGGAACATGACACCCTGTTTGGCAGCGACCCGCTACTTGGCGCGCAAGTCATCGAGCGCGGCGCCGAGCAGCGCATCGCCGTGCTGGCCAGCGGGCGCAGCCTGGCCCAGGTGTTCGCCGAGCGCGCCGGCCATTACGCCCTGGCGGTGGCCGTGCTGATGCTTGCCCTGCTGGCCGCCTCACAGTTGCTGATCCGTTTTCTGCTTACCCACCTCAATACCCTCAAGGACGTGATGCTGCACGTCGAGAAGAGCGGCGACCTGTCTGCTCGTGTACCGCTGCAAAGCCGCGACGAGGTCGGACAGATGGCTGGCGCCTTCAACGCCATGCAGGACGGCTACCAGCGGGTGGTCGGCGCGGTGATCCAGGCCGCCTCACAGCTCGACGAAGGCACCGCTCGGCTGGCGCAAGGTATGCAGGCAGTGCGTCAGGGCATGCTCGGCCAGCAAAGTGAAACCGATCAGGCGGCCACGGCGATCAACGAGATGTCGACCACCGTGCACCATATCGCCGAACACGCCGCCACCACCCGCGACCAGTCGCAGACCGCCGACCAGCTCGCCGGAGTTGGCCAGAGCGTGGTCACCGGCGTGGTGGACGCCATTACCGGGCTATCCAGCGGTGTGCGGCAGACTGCGAACCTGATCGAACAGGTGGCCGCCGACAGCCAGAAGATCGGCAGCATGGTCGGCGTCATCCACGGCATTGCCGAACAGACCAACCTGCTGGCGCTCAATGCGGCCATCGAAGCGGCGCGGGCCGGTGAAATGGGCCGCGGCTTCGCCGTCGTGGCAGATGAGGTGCGCAACCTGGCCAAGCGGGTGCAGGACTCCACCAACGAAATCACCGGCATGATCGGCACACTGCAGATCGGCACCCGCGATGCGGTGGCGTTCATGCAGGAGAGTTCGCTCAAGGCCGACGACTGCGTACGCGCCGCCCATGAAGCCGGCGACGCGCTGGAAGCGATCACCGGCGCGGTGGCGCAAATGCGCGAAAGCAACACGCAAATCGCCGTTGCAGCCGAGCAACAGAGCCAGGTTGCCGAGGAAATGACACGTTCGGTGATCGGTATCCGCGACGTTACCGAGCAGACCGTCGAGCAGACCCTGCAGTCGGCCACCACCAGCAGCCAGTTGGCGGAGCTGGCTGGCGAACTGTCGCGGGCCATACGCCAGCTCAAAACCTGAATACGGAGGATCGCTCGGCAGATAGTAGAAAGCCTATCTGCCGTATAGCGCGGATCAATTCGCGACCTCACGGGCCGCGCCATAGACTGACTCCATCTGATGCAGGAGACAGACCATGAATACCCAAGCCGCTACACTCGCCCGCCAAACCGAATCGCTGGACATGCCGATGCTCGCCATTGCCCTGCCGCTGCTGCTGGTCTCACTGGTGCTGGCGGGCAGTGGCGCTGGCGCCCTGTCCCTGGCGCTATCCGGCCTCGGCGCCATCGCTGCCTACACTCTGGCGCGCCAGGCGCTGCTGGCCAGCGATCAGGCGAAAACCGTTACCGTCTGACGGCTGATGGCCAGCAAGTGGCCGTCCGCGCTCCACAGCTCCGCCGCTATGTGCCCGTAGCCATCGCTGGCCTGTTCGATCTCGGCGCGATAGAGGCACCACTGATCAACGGTGACCGAACTCAGCGGCTGGATGAACTCGATGGTCCAGGTGAGCGAACTGCCAGGCGCCGGCTTGCTGAGTAGCGACAGCACGGCCGGCGGCCAGGCATCGACCAGTGCCAGCAGGTGCGCCTCGTCGAGCATCTGGCTCGGCGCCTGATCGCGAAAACGTACCCAGCCGCCCATCTCTCGAGAAGGATTGCCACTGAACGGCATACCACCCAGGCCCCAGCGCATCTCCAGGTGCCGGGTGAATTCCGGCGTGACCTTCGCGATGTATGGAAACCCCTGACTCTGTTCGGGCGCCTTGATCACCGGCGCAGGCAACGCCTGCACGCTGACCGAAGACTGGCGCGGTGTTCCGAAGCTGCCCTGAATCAGGGTGACCACCTCGCCGTTCTGCACGGCGCGCCCCAGCACCTGGCTCACCGCCGAACCGGAGCGCAGCACCTCAGCCTCGAAGCTCACTGCCACGCCCGGCGTGGCCGGCGCCACGAAGGTGATCGCCAGCGAGCGTGGCAGCCTGTCGGCAGGCACCTTGCTGCGCATAACCGCATACACCAGCGCCGCCATCAGGCCACCGAAAGTCGTACGCCCCTGGGCCCAATCCGGGCCAATCGTCAGCGCCTCTGGCGAGCGCTGAACCTGCTCCATTAAATCGACGAAATCCATGCTCACCTCGTTTGCCGTTCAGCCGATGGTAAGAGACTGGCGGCACTACCGCGAGCCTCTCGCAGGCGGCAGTTCGGCCATTGTCCCGGCTGGATTTATTGCAGCGCTGCCAGCAGGCGTGCCTGGATCGCCTGTGCGGTGCTCTCGGCCGTCTTCATCGACTCGCGCCAGGCGGGGATGAAAGCCCGCAGATCCGGCTCGCGCTCGGCGCTCGCCAGCCACTGAAAATGGTCGTGCCAGTCGCCGAGGGCTGCCTGGCCTTTCTTGAGCAGCTTCAATTGCGCGGCAGAGAGCGACGAAAGTTGCGGATAAGCCTCGGCGGTATAACGCACGCGCTTGATCAGCAGCCGCACCTGATGGGGATCATGCTCGGCATCGCCCAGGGCCTCAACCAACTTGGCGCGCTGCTTGCGCAGGTAACGGCATACCTGCTTGTGCAAATTCTCGAGTTCTCCACTGGCTTGTTGAGCAGTCAACTCCTGCGGCCACTCATCCAGGGCGCGAAACAGCGCTGGCAAGGCTCGGCTACCCAGCACAAGCGCATCGCCCTTGCGGCGCTGCGCCAGGCGTCGATCCGCGGCGGCGTGCTCATCACTGGCACGCAGGGTGGCGATCAGCACTTCCAGGTCACGTAACGGGCCAGTCAGTTGCCCGAGCTCGGCGGCTCGGCGCTGCAACGCCTCACTACCCGCGGCGCCCTTGAGCGGCTTGAGCAGACTGCGCAAGCGGCGCAGGCAGACTCGCAGATCGTGCAGCGCTTCCTCATCGGTCTGCGCCTGTAAACGCTCGCGACAGGCATAGAGCGCGATCTGCAGGCGCAGCACTTCGCTGCGCAACGTACCGACAAAACCACTCATCACAGAACTCCTGAAAAACCGCTCAAGGGGATCGACTCCAGCGCCAGGGCAATTGGCGGCGCAATGTCTTCAGCTGCCGTAACAGCGCCTGGGAGGATACAGGTTGGCCCGCGTAACGTTGCGCTTCGAAAGCCTCGCTAAAGGCGTGAACGGCATCCGCCTGTTGGGGCAGCGCTTCGGCCGCACGCCGGGCGAACGCCCGCGGGCCCTCGCCGGCCTGGCGTCGTATGCCGTGCTGGGCCAACAGTTGCTCGAAGCGCTGAAAGATGCGTAGCGTAGCGTCGCGCTCGACGCGCCAGGGTTTGAACAACCACAGCGACAACAGTCCCAGCAGAAAACCGCCACCGCCGACCAGGGCAAGAATCAGCCGACCGGCGTCGACCTGGCCGAACCAGCGCTGCAAGAGTTCGAACTGCTGCGCACCTTGGTAGCCGAGTACCCAGCGCTGCCAGCCGTAGTTGAGGTCGTCCCAGGCCATGCGCAACTCGTTCAGCCAGGTCAGGTTGCGGTAACGCAGGGGCGAAAACGGCGAGTCGGCGAGGAAGCTCTGCTCACCGGCCAGAGCCTGCTCCAAGCCCTGTTCGATGCGCTCAGGGGCGACCTGAAAGGTCGGATCCACGCTGGTCCAGCCCGTTTCCGGCAACCAGTATTCGACCCAGGCGTGGGCGTCGAACTGGCGAACCTGCACGTAGTTGCCGTTGCTACTAAGTTCGCCGCCCTGGTAACCGGCCACTACGCGGCTGGGGATGCCCGCCGCACGCAGCACGAAGGTCATGGCGCCCGCGTAGTGCGCGCAAAAGCCGCTGCGGGTATCGAACAGGAATTCGTCGATGGAATCGGCGCCAAGCGGGGTGGGCGTCAGGGCATAGACGTAGGGTTGGCGATTGAAATGAGCGAGCAGCGCCTCGACCAGTTGCTGATCCTGCGGATACTGACGGCGCAGCTCCTGGGCCCAGGCGCGACTGCGCGCATCGCCGTCACGGGGCAGGCGCAACAAGGCCTGCCGCCGGCTCGACGGCAGTTGCGGCTCACGCAGCGCATCGGGCCAGGAGCTGACGTCATAGAGCAGCGCTCGGTCCACCGGGCGGATGCGCTGCAGGCGGAAATCGCCCATCTGCCGGGTGCCTTGCAGCTCGGTCTGCGCCACGTCGAGGGCGAACAGCCAGGGCCGTGTGGTGGGCTGCATCACCACGCTGTAGCGCAGCGCCTCGCCACGGGGCTGCCACTGCGGCGCCGGCGAGAACTGTTCAAGCGACGACTGCGACCAGCGCCGGCCATCGAAATAATCGAGCGTCAGGGCGCGCCAGTACAGTTCGCTGCGTGCCGGCACGCGGCCCTCGAAGCTGGCGCGAAAAGCCAGTTCGCCAGAGCGGGTCAGCTCGGCGATATCGCCAGGCGCCATGCTGTCGGCCAGCCCGGTGACGGCGCCGCGCTCGTTGGGCACCGGTAGCGACCACAGCGGCCCCAGCCGCGGAAAGAACAGAAACAGCAGCAGCATCAGCGGCAGCGCCTGCAGCAGCAAGCTGGCCGACAGACGCAGCGTACGCCACGGCCGCGTCGCCGTGCCGCTCTGCTGCAAACCGATCAACGCCGCCAGCAGAGCGCACACCGGCAGCAGGCTAAATAGCGCAACGAGCATGCCGTCATCGAACAGATAGGCGGTCACTACCACGAAGAAGCCGAGAAAGATCACCACCAGCGCATCGCGGCGAGTGCGCATTTCCAGCAACTTGAGGCAGAACGCCGCGACCAGCAGCACGACGCCGCCATCCAGCCCGACCAGGGTGCCGCGCGACAGGAATACCCCGGCCGCCGCCAAGACGATCAGGCCGATACGCACGATCAGGCTGGGGTAGCCGGCACGCATGCGATAGATCTGAATGCGCCAAAGCGCGCAGCCCAGCCACAGGCCGATCACCCAGACCGGCAGGTGGAAGGTGTGCGGCAGAATCACCAGTGCCTGGGCGACCAGCAGCCAGGTCAGGCTGATGCGCGGAATGCCGGCGATGCTGCTCATCCTCGCGCTCCATGCAGGGCCAGCGCACGCAGGCATTGTTCGCGGTGGCGTTCGCCGATGGCCACCGGCAGCGATTCGTTCGGCAGCTGCAGGGCGAAAGGCTGCTGACGCTCGGAGAGCACCAGCACCCAGTGACAGAGCAGCGACAAACGGCTTTCCAGGTCGCCGGTGAGCGCGTCGAAATCCAACAGCAGGTCACGGCCGCTCTGGGCGGCAAAATCCTTGACCAACAGCCCCTGACCTCGCGAATAGGCCTTCCAGTGCATCCGCCGGCGTGAGTCGCCGGGTTGATAGGTGCGCAACCCCTGAAAATCATCGCTGCCCTGCCCCTGGCTGACCAGTCCTGCCTGCTCGTCATCCTCATCGCCGCCAGCCGCCAGTGGCAACTCGCCCTCCAGTGGCCGCGGATAGACCAGCACCGCCTGATCGAGATCAACGTGGCTCCAGGCAACCAGCAACCCCAGCGGGAAACGGCTTTCCACCCGCAGGCGGCCAGGCTGCAGCCAGCCACGGCGCTGAGTCTGCAGAGTCAGCTCGCACTCGACCGAGCCCTGCGCCGGTACGTCCTGCTGCTGCAGCTCGGCCGGCGGCCAGCCCAGGGCGATGGCCTCATGGGCGCGGCCGCGGCTCTCCAGGCGTACCCGCAGCCGCGCCGCCTCGCCAGCGAATACCGCGCCGGCGCCACCGGCGTGCAGGACCAGCCCGGCCAGGTTTCGATAGGTATGCAGGATGGTCACCACGAACACCGAACCGAGCAGAAAGGTCAGTCCGTAGGCCAGGCTGCTTTGGTAATTGATGGCAGCCAGCAGCATGACCAGCAATGCTAATAGGAACGCCACACCCACGCGGCTCGGCAGGATGAAGATGCGCCGCTGATTAAGCTGCACACTGCCTGCCGCCGGTATGCGCCTGGCCAGCCAGCGATCCCAGCGCTGCCTGAGGGCGCCGGTCAAAGCGCCGGCACCTCGCGCAGCAGCCACTGCACCAGCGCGCCACCGCCATGCCCGGCGGGGTCGGCCTGGTCACGCAGGCGGTGCCCGGCCACCGACGGCAGTACGGCCTGCACATCCTCGGGAATCACATAATCGCGCTCGGCCAACAGCGCCCAGGCACGTGCCGCGGCCAGCAGCGCCAGGCTGCCGCGTGGCGACAGGCCCCAGGCGAACTGCGGCTGGGTGCGGGTGGCCTCGACCAGACGCAGCACGTAATCGACCAAGGCATCACTGACGCGCACCTTGGGCACTTCGGCTTGCAGCTTTGCCAGCTCCGCGTGATCGAGTACCGCGTCCAGCGTCGGCAGTACCGAGCGACGTGGCTCACCCAACAGCAGGGCTTTTTCCGCGGCGCGGGCTGGATAGCCCAGCGACAGGCGCATCAGAAAGCGGTCCAGCTGCGACTCCGGCAACGCGAAGGTGCCACTCTGGCTGATCGGGTTCTGGGTGGCGATGACGAAAAAGGGATCGGGCAGCGGGCGCGTAGCACCCTCGATGGTCACCTGGCCCTCCTCCATGGCCTCCAGTAGCGCACTCTGGCTCTTCGGCGTAGCGCGGTTGATCTCGTCCGCCAGGACCAGCTCGGCGAACACCGGGCCGGGGTGGAACAGGAACTGTCCGCTGTCCTTGTCGAACACCGAGGTGCCAAGTATGTCGCCAGGCAACAGATCGGAAGTGAACTGGATACGCTGAAAGCTCAGCCCAAGCACCTTGGCCAGGGCATGGCTCAAGGTGGTCTTGCCCATGCCGGGCAAATCCTCGATCAGCAGGTGACCGCGGGCCAGCAGGCAGGTCAGTGCCAGGCGCACCTGCGCCTCCTTGCCGAGCAACACCTGGTTGATGGTATCCAGGCAGGCATCCAGTTTCGTGTGCATCGTCCACTCCTCAGGCAAGTGGCTCGATGCTACTGACCGGAAGGCGGCGGGCAAAGCGTTACGTAATGTTTGCTGACGAAACTGTGTGCCAGGCCCACACCTGGTAGCGATCGTGTGAAAGCCGCAGTGCAGAGCGGCTAGAGACGAAAGTGCGCGGCCATGCCCTGCAATTCACGGCTCAGCGCCGCCAATTGCTGGCTGGAGCCAGCGTTCTCGTCCATGGCCGCAGCGGATTGCTCGCCCAGGTCGCGAATCGAGGTGACGCTGCGGTTGATGTCCTCGGCCACCGCAGTCTGCTCCTCAGCGGCGGCGGCGATCTGCTGGTTCATGCCGTGGATCACTGCGACGGAATCGGCAATCCCGGCCAGGGCCTGCTGGGTATGCCGAGCGTCATGCACCACCTGCTCGACCAGTTCATCGCTCTGGCGCATATCGGCAACCGAACGGATGGCGCCGGCGCGCAGCGTGCCCAGCAGACCTTCGATCTCCTCGGTGGATTGCTGGGTACGCCGCGCCAGCGCACGTACCTCGTCGGCCACCACCGCGAACCCACGCCCCTGCTCACCCGCCCGCGCCGCCTCGATGGCCGCGTTGAGCGCCAGCAGGTTGGTCTGCTGCGCCACGCTCTTGATGACTTCCAGCACCGCATCGATATTGCGGGTGTCCTGGCTGAGCTGTTCGATGCCTTGCCGGGTGACGGCCATGGCCGCGACTAGTTGCTCGATACGCTGCAGGGTCGCCCGTACCACTTCGCTGCCGGCATCGACCCGCGAATCGGCCTGAGCGGTGGAGACAGCGGCCTGTTCGGCATTCTGCGCCACCTCGTGAACCGTCGCCGCCATCTGCGTGATCGCGGTGGCCACCAAATCGGTCTCCTCCTTCTGGCCACTGACACCCTGACGCGCCTGCTCTGTGACCGACGACAAGGTCTGCGCCGAGGTGGAAAGCTGCGCCACGCCATCCTGCAAGCGCCCGACCATGGTACGCAGATCCCGCGACATACCCTGCATGGCCAACAGCAACTGGCCGATCTCGTCGCTGCGCTGCACCTCGATCTCGGTGCTCAGGTCTCCGGCGGCAATGCGCTGCGCCACGGCTGTGACCTGCTTGAGCGGTCGCACGATCACCTGGGTGATGATCAGCGTCGCCAGCAGGCCGACCACCAGGGCCGCCGCCGCGGCGACCAGAATCAGCAGCGCACTGGTGCGCACCAGGGTATGCACGGCGGCCTTCTGCTGGGCATAGGCCTGGCTGACCAGTTCGACCACCTTGTCGGCCCGCTCGACCAGCTTGGCGTGCTCTTGCTGTTGCTGCTGCAACAGCCCGGTGTACTCCTGCAGCCGCTGGTTGAAAGAGTCGATATTACCGACCACCTCGGCCAGCACCGAGCGATACCCCGGATCACGCAACGCATCACGCAACTCGGCGGCCTGTTTTTGCGCATCGACAGCTTCCTGGATGGCGGTAGTCGGCACCTCGCCGCTGCTGCGGCTGTTTTCCAGCAGCACGCGGGCCTGCTCCAGGGCTTGTAGAAGCAACAAATGTATCTTGCCAATGCTGCCGGCCTGGGTGATGGAGTCGGCGCCTTCGGTTCCCTGGCTGTCCTTGAGGGAATAAACGCCGTCTTCGGCCAAACCGTCCTTGAGCAGATCCAGGCTGTTGGCCGCACCGACCACCAGCCATTTGGCAGCATCCAGGGACAGGCGCATGTTGTCGCTCTGCTCCACATAGCGGTCGAAGACCTGCACGTACTCGGCGATATCATCGTCGACCTGCTGCAAGGCCTGACGCTCCTCGCCAGCCACCTGCTCGCTGAACTGCGCCACCTGCTCACGAATCGCCTGCGCCTGCTCGTGCAGGTGCTGGGTCTGGGCGGCATCGCCGGTGATGATGAAGGCCTGCTCGGTACGGCGCATCTGCACGACCTTGTCGTTGATGTCGCTGAAATGCTCGAGCAGGGTAAAACGCGCCCCGACATCACGCAGCGCAAAGAACCCGGTAGCAGCCACTACCAGGGTGAGCACCAGCACCACCCCGAAGCCCATGGACAATTTGGCCGCCGTCGCCAGACTGGCCAAGCCGCGAAGAGAAACCATTGTCGACCCTCTCGTGCTGGGCAGATGCCCTCATAATCGCAACAGTGAGGCACGCAACTAATGGCGACAAGCCAGCAGCGAGGCGTCAGGTGGTTTTGACTAAAAAGATGTCGTTTTCAGAATGTTGCTGGTTATCGAAGAACTGGTCGGGCGAAAGCAGCACATCGCAATCACCAAGGCGGCGGCTCTGGAATCGGGCTGCACCTTGGCTAGCCGGCATCGGCGGGACAATCATACGATGCACATCGCCTGCTAGGTCGACAGCAGCTCCGAGCGCGACACGCTGTTGCTGACCAGCCACGATTGATTTGACGGCTACCGCATCTGTTACCGGCACGCTCACCTGCAGGCGGGTCGCGAGGCGCCGGCGCAAGTCAGCACCCACGCCAATGAGCGCACGCCGCACTCACGGATCTAACTCTACTAATAGATCAGAGCGGGCGTTGCAGATCGAAGGTATCGCAGGTGCGGCTGTAGGCAGCGCCACCCAAGCGACCGACCAGATCGAGACGTTGCGGGTCGACGCGCCCTTTCTCGTTGAGCACCTCGTCACTGATATGCGCCAGCAGCACTTCGGCGAAGATCAGATGATGATTGGGCTGCACCTGCGGATAGCCCATGATCTGCGCGACGCGGCACTCGAATGCCACCGCAGCGCCTTTCACCCGCGGCGGTGCAACGCGCGTGCTCGCCAGCGAGTCGATGCCGCAATGCACGAACTCACTGGTGCTGCGCGGCAGGATCGCTGCACTGGCGTTCATGGCTTCTGCTTGGGCGAAAGAAACCAGGTGAATGACCAGCTCGCCGGTTTCCTGAGCATTGCGCAGGGTGTCTTTCAATGCGCCGTCGTCACGGTTGCCGACGTTGACCATTAACGTCGCCGGCTCGTCACTGATCACCTGAAAGAAGCTGAAGGGGGCGAGATTGGTTACCCCCTCGCTGGAAATGCTGGACACCCAGGCAATGGGCCTGGGTGTCACGGTGGATGCGAGCCAGCGGTAGCGATCCAGCGGGGTCAGGTCAGCGAAATCGAGCAGCATGAGGGTCTCCGGCAGTCAGGTTGACGCCAGCTTACTCCAGTACACGACTCAACGGCCTGCTCGGGACTCGCGAATATAGAAACGCGCCTTCTCGGACTTGTCGGTACAACCACGATAGGCTTCAAACTGCTGCTGGGTCTTCGCCGCGGTCATCAACGAGGCCGCTTTGGAGTAGCTGACCGTGCCGGCAAAACCTTCGGCCTTGGCCAGATCCAGTTCACGCCAGGCAGCATCGAGTTGGGTTGCACAACTATCGCGGTAGGTCGTGGTCGCTGAGCAGCCCGCCAACAGCGCAATCGGTAAAAGAATCCAGGCTTTCATGTCGCATACTCCAGAGGTTGGCCGGCAATCAGGTCACCGGTGTTGTTTATGACGATAGGCTAGAGAAAAAGTGCCACTATCAGCGTGCTGCACAGCGCAAATTGCGTTGCCGTTACAGTACGAATCAGGGAGAGCTGAATGAGCAAGAAAGTGGCTTTGGTACTGGGTTCGGGCGGCGCGCGTGGTTACGCGCATATTGGCGTCATCGAAGAGCTGGAAGCACGTGGCTACGAGATCGGCTGCATTGCCGGTTGCTCGATGGGGGCGGTGGTCGGCGGCATCTACGCCGCCGGCAAGCTCAAGGATTACAGCGACTGGACGCAGAGCCTGGACTATCTAGATGTGTTGCGCCTGCTGGATGTCAGCTTTCGCCTGGGTGCCATCCGCGGCGAGAAGGTGTTCGGGCGCCTTCGCGATATCGTCGGCGAGATCAACATCGAGTCATTGAACATCCCGTTCACGGCAGTGGCCACCGACCTCACCAACCAGCAGGAAATCTGGTTTCAGGAAGGCTGCCTGCATCAGGCGATGCGCGCCTCGGCGGCGATTCCCAGCCTGTTTACCCCGGTCATTCAGGGCAAGCGCATGCTGGTCGATGGCGGCCTGCTCAATCCCCTACCCATCGTGCCGGTGGTCTCGAGCCACTGCGATCTGATCATCGCCGTGAACCTCAACTCGGCCCATCAGCAGCACTATCAGTTGCCCGTCATCGAACGCCCCGCTGCCCTGAAGGGCCGCTTCGACCAAATGATGACATCGCTGGGCTCACGGCTACCGTCGCTGCGCCGCAAGGGCGGTGAGGACGATCCATTGCTTCTCCAAGGCGCTGCGCTGCCCGAAGCGCCGGAGCAGCCCGACCTCTGGCTGCAGGAACCGGCGGCCCCTCACGGCCAACAACCGGTCGCTGCTCCGCAAGACGACAGCGCCCCCAAATCGGCAAGTGGTTCGCGGGTCGCACAGATGGCAGGCCCGGCATCGCTGCTGGAGTTGATCAACCAGAGTTTCGAGGTGATGCAGACGTCGCTGTCGCAATACAAGATCGCCGGTTATCCGCCGGATATCCTGATCAACGTGCCCAAACGCGTGTGCCGCTTCTTCGAGTTCTACAAGGCGCCGGAACTGATCATGCTGGGCCGGCAGATCGCTCGCGATACCCTCGATAAATACGAGCGCGGTGACCGTTGAGCCGACTCGCCCTCACAACGGCGGCCGGCGCTCCTCACGGGGCGGCAGGCCAGCCGGTGCTTTGTGAGCGACCCAGTCGCTAAGCAGGCTGTAGGCGACGGCCAGCAGAGTCGGGCCGAGGAATAGCCCCATGAAGCCGAAGGCCAGGATGCCGCCGAACACGCCGAGCAGCACCACCACCAGCGGCAGGTTGCCGCCGCGGCTGATCAAGTAGGGTTTGAGGATGTTGTCCACGCCGCTGATGATGAAGAAGCCCCAGATGCCCAGGAAGATCGCCATGCCGATCTCGCCCTGCCAGATCAGCCAGCCTACCGCCGGCCCCCAGACCAGAGGCGGCACCATGATCAGGCTGCAGGCGAAGGTCAGCACACCGAGCACCAGCGCACCAGGAATGCCGGCGATCATGAACCCGATATAGGCCAGCAGCGCCTGCGCCACCGCAGTGCCGATCACCCCGTTGACCACCCGCTGTACCGTACCGGCGACCAGCTCGAGGTAATGCTGGGCGCGCTCACCGATCAGCCGCTCAAGCAGGCTTTCGACGAAGGCAGCCAGACGAGGGCCGTCGCGATAAAAGAAGAACACCAGGATCAGGCTCAAGGCCAGTTCCAAGAAGCCGCCGCCGATCTTGGCGCTGCGTACCAGCAGGAAGTTGCCGACCTGCCCAAGATAGGGCTGCACCGTGGCGAACAGCGCCGAGCCCTGCTGATCCAGGGTTTCCCAGATACTCACCAGACGGTCGCCGACCATGGGCACAGAGGCCAGCCAGCCTGGCGGTGGCGGCAGGCCATCGACCTGAAAGTCCTTGAGCATTGCGGTGGCGTCACGGATATGGTCGGCGAGATTGAAGCCCAGCATCACCAGCGGCACCGCCACCAGCACGATCCACACGCCGGTCAGCAAGGCGGCGGCAACCGACTGCCGGCCTTTCAATACACGGGTCAGCCAGCGCATGACCGGCCAGCTGGCGAACGATAGCACGGCCGCCCAGAACAGTGCGGACCAGAACGGCGCCAGCACCCAAAGGCTGGCACCCAGTAGCCCCAGGAGCAGGATCTGCACCAGCAAGCGGTCGTTATTCGGCATTTTTCAGGACTTCCAGCAAACCAGACTCAGGCCCAACGCAGGCGCGCTCAACGTAGCACGTCGATACGCAAACCGTCGCCGGTGCTTTCGCCGATCTCTAAGCGTGCGGCCCTGACCTGATCGTCGATCAACGCCTCACGCCAGGCCTCGGCATTCACCCCGGACAGGCTGACCCGCAAGGTGCTGTCGAGGTTGAGGCTGCGCGCCAGCACCTCCGCCCACTCGGGGCTGGGTTGGTCCCGTTCGGGCATGCGCAGCGTGCCAGTGCTCTTGAGTTGCCGAGAAAGAGTCGCCGGGGTCGGCAGCACCTTGGCCAACGGCTGCCCGGCCTTGAGCAGCTCGGCATGCAGGTAAGCACGGCGATTGCCGCGGGTGATGCTGTAAAGCGCCACCAGGCTGTCATGGCGCGGCTCGGCCAGGCGCAGCAAGGCGTAGGCCTGCTGGTCATCCGAGCCATAGAGTGTGGAATTGCCGAATACCGAGTTAGCCCACAGGCTGCTGGAGCCGCATTCGCGACCCTGACACCAGTACAGCAACTGAGCATCCTGATCCTGTAATGCCTCGCGAGCCTGAGTGAACACCTCATTGGCGCTGTGGGTTCCCGGCAACTCATAGGTAACGGCGGTAAGCGCGCCTTGCACCAGCACTTCACGCTCGTACCGCAGGCGCCCGCTGATGCGGCGTACGGTTCCCTGGGGATACACGCGCTCCTGCTCAGCCTCTTCCTTGAAGGTGACAATTTCACTGCCGGCGAAACGCGGCAACACATCGAGATCGCGGCTACCGGCCACATCGGCGCCGGCCAGAGGGCTGACGAGCATCAGCGCGAACAGGTAGCTCAGACGCATGCCGATCCCCCGACAGCAGCAGGCATTTGCAAGTAAGCAGGCAAGGTGGGCAGCGCATCCGGCGCGACGGTGAACAGGTCGGTCATGCAGATCTCCATGGCAGTGCCCGACACCTTTCCCCAGTTGCCACGGGCCGTCAAGGCGCGCTCAGGAATGCTTTGAAACAGTCTGCTACGAGTTGTGCACCCTGCTCGTCATCCAGATGCAGATGGTGACCGCCGGGCCGGCGTTCGACGCTGATTTCCGTCTGCGCCAACAAGTCAGCCAGACCATCCCGTGTCGCCAGCAGCCCTTGTTCGGCCAGCACCAGGCAGGTCGGGCAGCGCAGCGCGGTGACGAACGCCTGCGCGTGGGCATGGGTCAGCCGCAGGGGCGTGGCTAGGGTCAGGCGGCTGTCGGTGCGCCAGGTCAGCCCGCCCTGCACCGACATCAGGCCGCGCTGCGCCAACAACATCGCCGCCTCGAAACTGACGTGTCCGACACCGCGCTGGCGCACCTGGGCAGCTCGCTCGATGTCGGGATAGACCGGCTTGCGCTTGGCGGACAAGGTCAGGCGCCCACGCAGCGATTCCGCCAGGGTAGCGACTGCGCCATCGGCCTCGACGGTGGGCGGCACCAGCCCGTCGATCAGCGCCAGGCGCTGCACGCGCTCGGGAAAGGTGGCCGCCAGCAGCACCGAAACGATGGCCCCCATGGAATGCCCAAGCAGGCTGAAGCGGGGCCAACCAAGCTGCTCGGCGACCAGCAGTACGTCGTGCACGTAGTCCCACAGGGCATAACCGGCACCCGATGGGCGATGAGCCGAATGACCGTGACCGGCAAAATCCACGGCGACGATACGCATGCCCGCCAATTTGGGAGCCAGCCGCGCGAAAGTCGCCGCATTGTCGAGCCAGCCATGCAGGGCGATGACCGGCAGGCCATCTGGCGGCCCATAGACTTGAGCGGTCAGCTCGATATGCGGTAGGTGCAAGCGTATTTCTTCGGGGATACAGGTCACTGCATCGTCTCGCGAGATTGCTGCCAGCGGGCGAACAGGCGCCGAAGCAACTGCGCCGTGGCATCCGGGTGTTCGAGGGGAAACATATGCCCGCCGGGCATGATCAGAAATTCGCCGCGTGGCGCCCTTCGTGCCATACGCCCATGGTGGGCGAGCACCACACGGCTCTCGGCGCCTTTTACAAGCGCCAGCGGCACCTTGAGTTGTTGCGGCCGCCCCGGGCTGATATGCGGCACGCTCCGGTAGATGCTCATCTCGGTAGCGGCCTCGAAACGCAGGCGCAGGCCCTCTTCACCCGGGTGAAGACCGTGCTCGACATAGGCGTCCAGGCATTCAGGGTCGAAGCGGCTGAACAGCGTACGCTCAGCGAAGTAACGACGCGCCTCATGGCCGTCGACAAAGGCCTCGCGCCGCCCCTGGGTACGCCCGGCTGGGGTGAGCCGGTCGATAAAGCCGAACCGCTTGGCCGCGTGAATCACCAACTGGTCGACGCGGCTGAGCACCGGCGAGTCGAGCATGACCACGCCCTGATATAGATCCGGGCGAAGCAACGCCGCATGATAATGCAGCACACCGCCCAGCGAGTGGCCTACGCCCCACACCGGCCCAGCGCACTGTTCGAGATGGTGAATCAGCTCGTCGACCAGGTTGCTCCAGTTGTCATTCACTGGGAAGCGCGGGTCATGGGCATGCTGCGCCAGGTGCTGCACCTGGTACTCCGGCGCCAACGCCGCGAACAGCTTGCGGTAGGTGGCCGAAGGAAAACCGTTGGCGTGGGCGAAGAAGATGAGCTGATCCATGGCAATCGCACAGGTGGCATGCAGTGCTGGGATTGTCAGCCAGCCTTGCCAGGCCGACAACGCCTGTAACGGTCAGGAAGCACGACGCTCCGGCCAACCCTGCTCCGGCGCTTAGAGCCTGTTCAAAGTCTCGCGAGCTAGAGCAATGCAAGGCGAAAACAGGCGAGGACGCGGAGTTTACGAGCTGTAAATGAGCAGTCCGAGCCTGTTTTTAACGCCGCAGTGCCGACGCGCAGCAGACTTTGAACAGGTTCTTAGCCACGCTCAGGCGGCTGACTACCGTGGGGCACGACGGCCACGGTCAGGCGCGAGATGCAGCTGGGCTTGCCGTCATCGCCGCTCAGGCGAATATCCCAGACATGGGTGGTGCGGCCCAGGTGCACGACCTTGGCCACCGCCGTGACGCGCCCACTGCGCAGCCCACGCAGGTGGTTGGCATTGACCTCCAGGCCCACGCAGAAGAACTTCTCGGTATCGATGCACTGGTAACTGGCCGTGGAACCCAGGCTCTCGGCCAGCACCACCGAGGCGCCGCCATGCAGCAGGCCGTGGGGCTGATGGGTCCGTGAATCGACGGCCATACTGGCGGTGATCGACTCATCATCGAAGGATTCGAAGCGGATGTCCAAGAGCTCACCAATGGTATTGCGCTGGGCGGCATTAAGTTCGTCGAGGTTGGGTGTCTGACGCCAGATGCTCATGGTCGATCCTTCTTGTTGTTGTGGGTGGGCTGATCAATGCAGCTCAGGGTGCGCCAGCAACTGGAGTGTCATCAGCCCGGCAATCAGGTCCTCGCCTTCGAGCAGTGCCAGGCTGGCCGTATGCATCGCCAGTGGCTGCTGACGATGGCCATGCACCAGCAGGCCACCCAAGGCGCCAATGAAGGGCTGGTGAGAAACCAGCAGCAATTCAGTTCCGGACAATTGCTGCAGCCTCGCCAGGCTATCACGCGGATCGCTGTCCGGTGTCAGCCAGGGCACGGTCTGCACAGGCGCCTGCAAGGCCAATGCGTCGTGCACCAGCGCAGCCGTCTGCTGGGCCCGCACATAGGGGCTAACCAGAATGGCAGGCGAACGACCACGCAAATGTTCGAGGGCTTGGCACACTTCGTCACGGCCATGGGCCGTCAGCTCACGGGCAGCATCGCTACGCGCCTGGGCCTGGGCCTGGCCGTGGCGCAACAACCAGAGCTTCATGCCGGCTGGCTCATAGTTTCGGCTCCTCGTCGCGGACCGGATGTGGCGCCGGCGGCACGCGATGGGCAGCCTCGCCTTGCGCAGGGCGGGCAGCCGGCCAGTCGGCGAACGGCCAGGGCTTGGTTTCGGTGTTGAACGTGCCGAAGCGGCCGATCTGCGCCAGGTACTGGCTGAGGCTGTCACCGAAGCTCAGCAAGCCGGCATTCGGCGCGCCATAGATCAAGCGATAGCTGAGCTGCAGCAACACAACGCCGGCCAGCAGCAGCTCGGCCAGTTGCCAGACGAACAGAAACAGCAGCATCCAGACGAGACGCAGGCCGATGGGCTCGCCTTTGGAGTGATCACTCATAAAGATTGTCCTCAGAAATCCGTGGCTGAAATGAAGTCGACATCGGTCTTGGGCTCGGCGCGCATCAGTGCCTGGATCACCTGGTCGAGGGTGCGCCCTTCGAACAGAATGGCGTGCAACCCGGCCACCAACGGCATGTACACCTGCAGCTCTTCAGCCTTGGCCTTGAGCACCTTGATGGTGTTGACGCCTTCGGCCACCTCGCCAAGACGATCGACAGCCTCCTGCAGGCTCAGCCCCTCACCCAAGGCGAACCCGACCTGATAGTTGCGGCTTTTCGGTGAAGAGCAGGTGACGATCAGATCGCCCACCCCGGCCAGGCCCAGGAAGGTCATGGGATTGGCGCCCAAGTGCACGGCGAACCGAGTCATCTCCGCCAGCGCCCGGGTGATCAACATGCTTTTGGTGTTCTCGCCCATGCCCAACGCTGCCGCCATACCGGCCATAATGGCGTAGACGTTCTTCAGCGCACCACCCAACTCGACGCCGAAGCGATCGGCACTGGCATAGACCCTAAAAGTACGTCCGTGCAGCACCTCCTGCACCCTGCGGCAGAGCTCTTCGTCTTCACTGGCAACCACGGTGGCGGTCAGGGTGTGTGCGGCGATTTCCTTGGCCAGATTCGGCCCCGACAGCACGCCGATGCGCGCCTTTGGCGCGACCTCTTCGATGATTTGGCTCATCAGTTTGAAGGTCTGCGCCTCTATGCCCTTGGTGGTGCTGACCAATAGCTTGCCGGCCAGCAATCCCGACACAGGCTGCAACACTTGGCGCAAGGCAGAAGACGGCAGCGCCACGAAAGCCAACTCA
Organism: Pseudomonas sp. AG1028; assembly: GCF_007993955.1. Lineage (NCBI taxonomy): Bacteria > Pseudomonadati > Pseudomonadota > Gammaproteobacteria > Pseudomonadales > Pseudomonadaceae > Pseudomonas > Pseudomonas sp. AG1028. Next base: position 20,371 of record NZ_VIVP01000013.1, on the reverse strand, counting down.
CAGGCTGTGAGTACCGCCGGCAGGTCGGTGGTCGGTTCTACACCGTCGAGCACTTTGACGCCCTTGAGGTAACGCGGATTTTCGCGCTGTGTACGAATGGCCTCAGCCTGTACGGGGTCGCGCATCCAGTGCAGAACGCGGTAGCCGTTCTGCGCCAGCAGGTTCGCAATGGCGGTTCCGAAGCTGCCGCCACCCAATACCGCGATAGGTTGCTGTTGAGTCATGACCAGTCCGTTGTGCTATGCAAGTGGCGGGCATTATACGGCTCGCGATTGTTACGGCCAGTCTGCAGAGCCGCTCTATTGCCCACGAACAAGCGCGAGACAGCCGCTATTTCGGCAATTGCTGGCTGGCAAGGTGCCGCAGCTCGGTTAACATGCCTGCTCTACGCGAACAGGGCCGTTGCGTGACTTCCTTCACCACTATTGATAACCCTATGTTGCTGGTGGCCTCCTGTATTTGTGCTGGCCATACCTCGTGTCGCCTGTCGGTTTCACTGCCCGGATGAGTTTTCAAAGAACGCGTGTTCATGCCCGCTACCGGATCTGGCTATGCCGAGCGCTGGTCACGCTGTGCGTGCTGCACACACCAGTGCGAGCGGCTGAGCTGCTGCTCAGCACAGCAGGCGACACCTCTACCCTGCAGCATTTCGCAAGCGCGTTGGCCAAAAGCCGCCCGGCCGACCGCCTTCGCGTCGTGCCCCTGAACGACATGCCGCCGCTCGACCAGCTCGGCGACGATACGCGTCTAATCCTGTTCGGCAAACCCGCTCTGAACTGGCGCCTCACAACCCCCAAAGGCCCGCCGACACTCGTGCTGCAGGTCAGCAAGACCGACGCACGCGAAATCCTTGGCAAGCGTCATCCAGCGGAGTTCAGCGTGCTCTGGCAAGATCCGGCGCCGCGCCGCCAGTTGCGTCTGCTCAAGCTTCTACTGCCAAACGCCCCACGCGTGGGCGTGCTGCACGACCCGCACAGCGCATTTCTGATCGAAGAACTACACCAGGCGGCCAGTGAACTGGGGCTCAAGATCGTCGCAAGCAGTTGGCAGGATACGCGGGACAACAAAGCGGTGATCAATCTGCTGAGAGCAAGCGATGTACTGCTCGCTATCGCCGATGACGACCTCTACAACTCGATGACCGCCAAGACCCTGCTGTTGACCAGCTACAGCCAGCAGCACGCGTTGATCGGACCGAGTGCAGGCTTCGTTCGCGCGGGCAGCCTGGCCACGACCTACAGCGATCAAAGCGACCAGCTGGCCACACTCAACCAATTGTTGGATCAGTCGCCAGCACGTTGGCCGGCGGGGGCTTATTCGCAAACATTCAAGGTACTCGGCAACCCTCAGGTGGCCCGCGCGCTGGGAATCACCTTGCCTAGCGATGCGGAACTCGCCCGGCACCTATCTCAAGGAGAAACGCCATGAAGTTGTGGCGAGGCTGGAACATCCACGTCCACACCCAACTCATCAGCGTCGGGCCTGCGCTGCTGCTGACCCTGTTGCTGACTGGATTTCTGACCTTCAATCGCCTGCAGGATCTGCGCGCTGAGATCAACCATACTGGCCAGTTGATCGCCAGCCAGTTGGCGCCTGCCACCGAGTACGGGGTCATTTCCGGCAATCGCCGTATGCTGGAATCCTTGCTGCAGGCAACCCTCAAGACGCCCCACGTACGCTTCATCGAGGTACGCGATCGTGACGAGAACATCCTCGCGTACCTCGAACAACCCGATCATGCGCAAACCGGTAATGGCCAACTGGACATCTTCCAGGCGCCCATCCAGCAACAGCAGGTAGACCTGGGCGGTGATTTCGTCGAGGAGCAGGCACGTGCTGTTGACGCACCTGGCATCGGTTACCTGGGCCGCGTGGTGGTGGGCATGTCCAGCGATGCCTTCAATTCCCGGCAGCAGGAAATCCTTCTCAAGGTCGCTGCGCTGGTGCTCTTCGCCCTGTTGCTAACCTTTGTCCTGGCAAGGCGCCTGGCTGGGCGGCTGTCCAGACCCCTGAGCGAAATGAGCGAAGCCGTTACCGCGATCCAGGCTGGCAACTACCAGGCAGGTCTTCCCGAAGTCGGCGGCGGCGAGTTGGCGACCCTGGCCCGCCACATCAATGACCTGGCCAACGGGCTGCAGAACGCCGCTCAGGAGCAGCAACAGGCCATGACCCTGCTGATCAAGGCGCGAGAGGAATCGGACCTGGCCAACCGCGCCAAATCCGACTTCCTGGCCATGATGAGCCACGAGCTGCGCACGCCCATGAACGGCGTGCTCGGCATGCTGCAATTGCTCGACACCACCGAGATGAACGACGAGCAACGCGAGTACGCGGCCCTGGCCATGGAGTCCACCGAGCACCTGCTCAAGGTGATCAACGATATTCTCGACTTCTCGCGCATCGAGCGTGGTGCTCTGGAGCTGGAGCTGATCAGCTTCAACCTGCCGACGTTGCTCAAGTCCGCCCTGCAGGCTTTCCAGCACAGCGCCCAGCAGCGTGGCCTGCAGCTGCGCCTGGAACTCGACGATGCGCTGCCGGCGCCGCAGGTACAGGGCGACCCAACCCGCTTGCGGCAGATTCTGGTCAACCTGATCGGCAACGCCCTGAAATTCACCGAGCGCGGCGAAGTACGCGTCGAAGCCCATTGGCAGGCGCTGGACAACCAGGTGCTGTGGTTTACCTGCCAGGTGCACGACACCGGCATCGGCATCAGCGCCGAGCGCCTGGACACCATGTTCGATGCCTTCCAGCAGGCCGACAACTCCATATCCCGCCGCTACGGCGGCACCGGCCTGGGTCTGCCCATCGCTCGCACCCTTGCCGAATGCATGGGCGGCACGCTGACCGCACGAAGCGAGCTCGGCCACGGCTCCTGCTTCACTCTGGAAATTCCGCTGCCCTTCTCTGCCCAGCAGCCCCAGTTGCCCGTCCACCCTACCGTCAGCACGCCTTCTTCGCCGGTCGAGCGCTCAGTACTTTTGGTAGAAGACAATGCGGTGAACCAGACCGTGATCGAGGCCATGCTGCGTAGCCTGGGCTATCAGGTCGAGCTGGTGGTCGACGGCGCCCAAGCCGTCAATGCGGTCGAGCGCAAAACGTTCGCCGCTGTGCTGATGGATTGTCGCCTGCCTATCATGGACGGCTACGAGGCTACTCGGCGTATCCGTGACCTGGGTGCCAAGGGCCGTTTACCCATCATCGCCCTCACCGCGAACGCCCTGCAGGGTGACCGCGAGGCCTGCCTGCAAGCCGGAATGAACGATTACCTCGCCAAGCCGTTCAAACGCATGGAGCTGCAGGAAGTGCTCGAACGCTGGCTATCGGTGACCTGACGCTGTTGTACCGCCGTCATGCGAAATCCCACCTCACCTGGGATCGCAATACTCGCAACCTCTAGTCAGATAGGCGAAAATACTGCACGCTTGTTGGTTGAAGTGGGCATCAAAGGGGCATCTGTGACACCATTGCCGCCTGCAGAGTACAACTGTACTCACCACACTGTGACTTTCACCACAACGCAACAGTCTATGACTAGGCTGCTGGCAGTCGCATCACTCATGCGCAGCCGGCCAGGACGATTTACCCAGCCGAGGCGCGTGGGGATTATTGAGGAGCTCGCATGACCAAACAAAACGCCTTCACCCAGGAAGATCTGTTGCGCTGCAGCCGCGGCGAACTGTTCGGCCCGGGTAATGCGCAACTGCCCGCCCCCAACATGTTGATGATCGACCGGATCGTCCACATCAGCGAAACGGGCGGCAAGTACGGCAAAGGCGAAATTGTCGCAGAGCTCGATATCAATCCTGATCTGTGGTTCTTCGGCTGCCATTTCGAAGGTGACCCGGTCATGCCAGGCTGCCTGGGCCTCGATGCCATGTGGCAGCTGGTCGGCTTCTTCCTCGGCTGGCAGGGTAACCCCGGCCGTGGTCGCGCCCTGGGTTCGGGCGAAGTGAAATTCTTCGGTCAGGTTCTGCCGACCGCCAAGAAGGTCACCTACAACATCCATATCAAACGCACCATCACCCGCTCGCTGATCCTGGCGATCGCCGATGGCACCGTGAGTGTCGATGGTCGCGAGATCTACAGTGCCGAAAGCCTGCGCGTCGGCCTGTTCACTTCCACCGACAGTTTCTAAAGGATCCTTTCCATGCGTCGCGTCGTTATTACCGGTCTAGGCATCGTTTCCTGCCTGGGCAATGACAAAGAAACCGTCTCCGCCAACCTTCGCGCTGGCCGCCCCGGTATCCGCTTCAATCCGGAATACGCCGAGAAGGGTCTGCGCAGCCACGTATCGGGCTCCGTCGACCTGAACCTGGAAGAGTTGATCGACCGCAAGCTGTTCCGCTTCATGGGTGATGCCGCTGCCTACGCCTACCTGGCGATGGAGCAGGCGATCAAGGATTCCGGCCTCAGCGAAGAGCAGGTATCGAACCCGCGTACCGGCCTGATCGCCGGTTCCGGCGGCGCCTCCACGCTGAACCAGATGGAAGCCATCGACACCCTGCGCGAGAAAGGCGTCAAGCGTGTTGGTCCCTACCGCGTTACCCGCACCATGGGCAGCACCGTATCGGCCTGCCTGGCGACTCCGTTCAAGATCAAGGGCGTCAACTTCTCGATCTCCTCGGCGTGCGCGACCAGCGCCCACTGCATCGGCCAGGCCATGGAGCAGATCCAGCTCGGCAAGCAGGACGTGGTCTTTGCCGGTGGTGGCGAGGAAGAGCACTGGAGCCAGAGCTGCCTGTTCGACGCCATGGGCGCCCTCTCCACTCAGTACAACGACACCCCGGAAAAAGCCTCGCGCGCCTACGATGCCAACCGTGACGGTTTCGTCATCGCTGGCGGCGGCGGCATGGTCGTGGTCGAGGAACTGGAGCACGCTCTGGCTCGCGGCGCGAAGATTTACGCGGAAATCGTCGGCTATGGCGCGACTTCCGATGGCTACGACATGGTTGCCCCGAGCGGCGAAGGCGCGGTGCGCTGTATGCAGCAGGCGCTGGCCACCGTCGACAGCCCGATCGACTACCTCAACACCCACGGCACCTCGACTCCGGTCGGCGACGTCGCGGAAATCAAGGGTATTCGTGAAGTGTTCGCAGGCAACGCCCCGGCCATCAGCTCCACCAAGAGCCTGTCGGGTCACAGCCTGGGCGCCGCTGGCGTGCACGAGGCGATCTACTGCCTGCTGATGATGGAAGGCAACTTCATCACCGCCTCGGCCAACATCGAAGAGCTGGACCCGGCGGTCGCTGACCTGCCGATCCTGCGCGAGACTCGCGAGAACGCCAAGCTGGACACCATCATGTCCAACAGCTTCGGCTTCGGTGGCACTAACGCCACCCTGGTCCTCAAGCGCTGGGCCAACTGATCGGTTGCCTGCAATAAAAACGGCGCCCTAGGGCGCCGTTTTTTATTGCCCGACGGTTGCTCAGCGCACGTCGAAGCGCTGCTCGGCCAGCTTACGGTCGCCCTGGAACAGCAGAAAATGCCACTCCCCTGGCACCACTTCGTTGTTCTCGGAAAACTCGAAGGCCATGACATCGTGAGGTGCATCGGGCACCAGCTTCTGGGTCACCACGAACTTGTCGTGGCGCTGGCCATCGGCGCCGATCACGCCCGGAGTGAGATACAGCAGCGTCAACGGCTCACCGTCAGCCGTCTTGCCGCTCAGGGTGTATCGCATGCCGAACTTGGTGCCGAGCTTGGCGGGCACCACGCTGGTGTGCTCGATCTGCTGGTTGGACTGGCTCAATACCCGCTCCCCCGGCTGGAAATCCTTGTGCTGGCTGATGAAGACGCCGTACTCGACAGGACCCTGCACCTTCACCTCAGCCTGAACTAGCCCGGCTGCCAGCAGCAACGCCGTCATCGTCGCGAATCGAAACTGTTGCATCTCACGCTCCTGTTTTGGAATGGCGCGAGGCTATGACGCGGCGATGACAGCCTGATGACAATCAGCGTGAAGCAGGCAGCGACTCCTGTACCTTGCGCGGCAGGATGGACAGGAAGTTGTCGCGGGCGACCTTGTGAGCGACCTCCTCGGGCAACGCATCGAGGAAGCGGTCGAAGCCGTGCATGTATTCGCCCATGCTGTCGAAGCGGCCGACCACGTCGGAGCCGACCATGAAGCGATCGGGGTAGCGCTCGACCAGCTTTACCCATTTGGGGTCCGGCTTGCCGCTCTCATCGGTCAGGTAGGGCCTGAGCATGGTCCACGAAAGGTCGATGTACAGATTGGGGTAACTCTCCAGCATGCGCGCCAGGGTGTCGTAGAGAAAATCCAGTTTCTCCTGATGGCGGTGAATTTCCATGCTGGTGCCGGCGTGGGCCCAGATGAAGCGCACGTGGGGATGATTGCGCAGCGGCTCCTCGATCTCCTGCAGGTACAGCGGATTGCGCTCGCGCTTGGAGGTGATGTTGGAGTGCATCATCACCGGCAGGTCGTACTCGGCAGCCAGGTGATAGACACGTGTCATGGCCTCGTTATTGGCTCGCGGCGTGCTGCCCTCGATCAGCGAGGTGAGGTCGTCATGGCGGGTAAATACTTCGCCAATGCCCTGCCACAGCCCAGGGTCTAGCTCCAGCATGCGGCGAATATGGGAGTCGGAGTTCTTGTCGTTGGGGTTGAAGCCGGACAGAAACGGATGGAAGCGATGGCGCTGCGCCTCGGGAACCTGTTTGTAGGCATGGGCAATCAGCACATCGGTGGCGCTGTACCAATAGGCTGCAGCGTCGTCGCCAGCGTAATAACGCGGACGCTTGGGTTCGTCCTCATGCCATTTCTTGGCCACCGGAATGCCCGAGAACATCACATGGTCGACCCTGGACTCATCCATGCGTTTGAGCAGCATGTCCATGCCGGCGCTTTCCTGGAAGAAATCCACGTAATGCAGGTGGGCGTCGCTGTAGCCATAGTCTCGCGCCTCGGCGAAACCGACCAAAAGCCCCGCAGACAATAGAAAACCCAGGCGAATCAGACGCATGTAGACGCTCCTCTGTCACTGAGCAGCATAGACTGTGGCCGCTTCGCTCGAGTTCAGGCTATTGGCAGTCGCTGCCCCACCGTTGCCGAGACTAATTGTTTCATTGCTGGCACATCCAAACGGCCTGCTCTCGGGTATAACCCTTGCCAACCTCAGGACGCAGCCCAGCACAGGACGACGGCATGTCTGACCCGATGTTTGATTACGACCATACCCTGGAAGCCTGCGCGCGCCGTGACGAGCGCGCCTTTCAGGCGCTGTATCGCCAGGAGTCGGCGCAGATGCTCGCGCTGGCCATCAGCCTGCTGGGCCAGCGCGATGCTGCCGAGGACTGCCTGCATGATGCCTTCGTGCAGATCTGGCGCAATGCCGGACGCTTTCAGCGTGCGCTGGGCGGCGGCCGAGGCTGGATCTACAGCATTCTGCGCTATCGCGCACTGAATCAATTGCGCCAGCGCGGCCGCACGGTGGTACTGGCCGACGACATAGCCGAACAGCTGATTGACGACAGCCCATCGGCCGCTCAGCAGCACGAACAGCAGTCGGACAGGCGCCATTTGCGCGGGTGCCTACAAAAGCTTGAGCGGCCGCGGCGCCATCCGGTTCTGCTGGCGTTCTATCGAGGCCTAACCCACGAGCAGATCGCCGAGCGCCTGAGCACACCACTGGGCACCATCAAAGGGCGCATTCGCAGCGGCTTGCGCGCATTGCAGGAGTGTTTGCAACGATGATCAGCACTGATCCCGCAGAACGCCGTGCACTTATCGGTGAATACGTTCTTGGCCTGCTTGAACAGGAACAGGCTGCCGAAATTGCCGAGCTGATCGAGCGCGACCCCCAGGCTGCCGAGATGGCTCTGCAATGGGAGCAGCATTTTCTCGAACTCAGTGACAGGCTCGAACCCACCTCGCCCTCACCCGGACTCTGGCCACGCATCCAACAGACGCTCAATCTGAATCGACAAACGAGCGCCTGGCAGCAGTGGTGGTCGAACCTCAATACCTGGCGCCTGACCAGTGCTGCCTTGGCACTCGCGCTGATCGCCGCGTTGCTGCCTATGCCGTGGCAGGCCGATACGCCTGGGCCTTCGGCGATCTATACCGCTGTACTGCAGCCGCCAGGCGAAGCCGCAGCACCGGGCTGGGTGGTGCATATCGATGCGACCGGCACCTTGCTGCTGGAGCCACTGCGTGACGACCAGGTTGCGGCAGATCGCTCGGTACAGTTCTGGACGCTCGTCGATCCGAAGGATGGCCCCCGCTCTCTCGGCCTGGTCGAGCCGGGCGAACGCCTGACGCTCACGGCTGAACAGATTGGCACGGTACGCGCCGGCCAGCTGTTCGAGCTGACCCTGGAGCCAGCTGGTGGCTCACCACTGAGCAGACCTACTGGCGAGGTGTTGTATATCGGTCGCGCGGTGACGGCAGCGCTGAACTGATGTAAGCAGATGTGTCTGGCGACATCTGCCTGGCGATCTCGGGGGTATGGATAACAGGTGCTTAACCACGGTACCTGGATGCCAGCGCGAAGAATCCTTCGCGCCCTACCCATAGAGAGGACGCTCATGAATATTTCCAAGAAAGTGCTCGGTATCGCCATCACCGCCGCTGCTCTGGGCTGTGCCACTGCCAATGCCGATGATCTGCTGGCCCTGAGTGCAGATGGCAAACTGCTCCACATCGACACCAAGACCCTTACCGTCGCTTCCGATGTGAAACTAAGCGGTATTTCCAGTCTGCGCGGAATCGATATTCGCCCAGCCAATGGCTCGCTCTACGGCGTGGATGACGCCGGCCAGCTCTACACCATCGATACCAAGAGCGGCGCAGCCACCAAGGCCGTCAAGCTCAGCCAAGCGCTACCGGGCATGGGCCAGGCCGTGGTCGACTTCAACCCGGTCGCCGACCGCCTGCGCTTGCTGGCGGCCGATGGCACCAGCCTGCGCGTCAATGTCGAGAGCGGTGAGGTGGTAGTGGACGGCAAGGTCGCCTATGCGAAGGATGGTCCGTACGCTGGCAAGACGCCCAAGGTATTAGCCGGTGCCTACACCAACGCCTACAAGGGCACCGAGAAAACTGCGCTGTACACCGTAGACCTGGCGACCGGCAACCTGATGCTGCAGAACCCGCCAAATGATGGCATCCAGCAGGTGGTTGGCAAGATCGCCGATAACCTGAACAGCGCCGCGCTGGACATCAAGAGCGATGGCAAGGGCGGCAATACCGCCTATTTGCTGACGGGTACCACGCTGCACCAACTCGACCTGGAAACGGGCAAGACCACAGCCCTGGGCGAGATCAAGAACCTGCCCGACGACATCATCGACATTGCAGTTCTGCCAGCCAAATAACCCGAAAAAGGGGAAGACCGCACGGCCTTCCCCTCTCTGTTTCGCGTTACTCGAACACCTCATCGAGCAGATTGTTCATCGCCTTGAATGCACGCGCTGCGATCAATGGATGGTACTGATTGCTGCCTGGCGTATTGGCCAGCGGATCGGTGAACGAATGCACCGCACCACCGTAGCTGACCAGTTGCCAGTCCACCTTGGCAGCCTTCATTTCCGCCTCGAACCCATCGACCTGAGCCGGCGGCACGGCCGGATCATCCGCACCATGCAGCACCAGCACCGGCGCCTTGATGTTATTGGCGTCAGCGGGGTTGGGTGTGTCCAGGTTGCCATGGAAGGACACGAAGGCTTTCAGCGGAGCACCCGAGCGGGCCAGTTCGAGAACCGTGCCACCGCCAAAGCAGAAGCCGATCGCGCCCAGCTTGGCGGTGTTCAGGGCGACCTGGCTGGTTTGTGCCTTGAGCACCTCGACAGCCGCCTGAGCACGCTTGCGCATCAGCGCGCGGTCGCTGCGCACGGTGGTGGCAGCCTGCTTGGCTTCGTCGGCATTGCTGGGGCGGATACTCTTGCCGTACATATCGGCCACGAATACCACGTACTTGTCGCCAGCAGCACGGGCGGCCTTCTCGGCAGAGGCGTCGGTGACACCCAGCCAGTTGGGCACCATCAGCAAACCGGGACGCGGTTCGCTGATCGCGTCATCGTACACCAGCTTGCCTTCGAACGGCTGGCCGTCGATCTCGTAGGGGACGTTCTTGACTACCACACCCGCTTCCGCCAGCCCGGCAAGGCCCAGCAACGCTGCCGACAACAGTGATTTCCTCATGGCATGACTCCCTTGTGTCTGTACCCAGTGACTGCAGCCGATGCTGCGCCTGGCAAACAAGGAAGCACATTTGCGGCGCCGGGGAAACCCGACGTCGCCAGCAGATGCTCGATCAGGCAGCTTCGAACAGACCGTCGATCTGTGCCTGAGCGCCACGCAGAGCATTGGCTTTAGGCTCGTCGCCGTACGCCAGGCCTTCGGCACGCACCACTTCGATGTCGGTGATGCCCAGGAAATTCAGAACCAGGATCAGGTAGTCCTCGTGAGCCTTGCCGCTGGCTTGCCCAGCGTGGATGCCGCCGGCGGTGGAAACGATCACCACTTTCTTGCCGCCAGCCAGGCCTTGCTGGCCATTCTCAGTGTAGGAGAAGGTCTTGCCGGCGACCGCAATACGGTCGATCCAGGCCTTGAGCTGGGTCGGCACAGTGAAGTTGTACATCGGCGCGCCGATCACGATGGCATCGGCCGCCAGGAATTCTTCCAGGGTCGCTTCGGCCAGGGCCACTTCGTGAGCCTGGGCGGCGTCGCGCAGCTCGGCCGGAGTACCGCCGGCAACAAAGCTGGCAGCAGACAGATGACTTAGCGCATCGCTGGCCAGGTCGCGGTAAGTGACCTCGACATTGACCTCGCTATTTTTCCAGGCGTGGGTTACGGCAGCGCTGAGCTGGCGAGAAGCGGAAGCGTCGCCAAGAATGCTGGAATCGATGTGCAGAAGTTTCATGAAGGTCTCCTTGAAAGAAGTCAGTGACTGTTCGATGGGTTAATCCTATCAATGGAGCCAATCGCTGATTAGGCGGTAAAAATGCGATGATGCGTTCCACCAATGGGACAAACGTATTTTGCGTAATTCGGAGCCTTCATGCAGGACCTCAACGACCTGATGTATTTCGCCAAGGTGGTCGAGCACGGCGGCTTCAGCGCGGCCGGGCAGCAGTTGGGCATTCCCAAATCGCGGCTGTCACGGCGGGTGGCCGAGCTGGAGGCTCGCCTGGGCGTGCGCCTGCTGCAACGCACCACCCGCAAGCTGGCGCTGACCGAAACCGGAGAGCGCTACCTGCGCCACTGCCAGGCGATGCTGCTCGAAGCCGAGCAGGCGCAAGAGGCCGTGGCTTCGCTGAGCAGCGAACCACGCGGGCGGGTGCGCATGTCCTGCCCAGTGGAAATGGCACGCGCCGGTCTGCATCCGGTAATCACCAGCTTTCTGGTCAAGTACCCGCTGGTGCAGCTCGATGTGGTGCTGACCAACCGCCGCGTCGATCTGTTGCAGGAAGGCATCGACGTCGCACTGCGCGTGCGTGACCAGAGCGATGAGGATCCCTCGCTGATTGCTCGTCAGTTGGCGCCCGCCTCTGCCTATCTGGTGGCTGCGCCAGCGCTGCTGCATGGACTGGACATCCGTACGCCCGACGATTTGCAACAGCTTCCGGCGCTGGGCGCGGCGGCCAGCGACAGGCGTATCCATCATCTGCTCAGAAACTCAGCCGGTGTACGACGTGAAGTGGCGCTGGAAGCACGCTTGAGCATCGAAGACTTCGATATCCGCCGGGAGGCCGCGCTGAAGGGGCTGGGTTTCAGCATGCTGCCGCACACCAAATGCGTGACCGATCTGCAGGCAGGCCGCCTGGTGCGCCTGCTCCCGGACTGGAACCTGCCCGGCGGCCACCTGCAGGTCGTCTACCCTCACCGGCGCGGCATGCTGCCAGCAGTGCGCGCCTGGCTCGAGCATATGATCCAGGCCAGCAGCGAGGGCTGGCTGATGCCTGGAACGGACCTGGCTCGCACAGAGTCAGACCAACCTGATAACGTTATCTCCCACTCCACCGCACAGGACACTCGATGACCACCCGCAAGCCCCAGGCACCCGGCCAGACCGCGCGAATTCTAGCCGTGGTGTTCTTCACCTTCATCGGCTTTCTCTGCGTTGGCCTGCCCCTGGCGGTACTACCCGGTTTCGTGCTCAACGACCTGGGTTACGGCTCGGTGATGGCGGGCCTGGTAATCAGCCTGCAGTACCTCGTCACCCTGGTTTCACGGCCAATCACGGGAATGCTGATCGACCGGATCGGCCCCAAGCGCGCGGTGGTCTACGGTCTGGGCGGTACCCTGGGTAGCGGCGTGCTGACCCTGGCGGCGACCAGCCTGCATGAGGTATCCGGCGCGATAGGCCTGGGCCTGTTGCTGGCCGGGCGTGTGGCCCTGGGCATTTCCCAGGCGCTGATCGGTACCGGTTCGATCACCTGGGGCATCGGCCGGGTCGGCGCAGAGAACACCGCACGGGTGATTTCCTGGAACGGCATCGCCTCCTACGGCGCCATCGCCATCGGCGCACCACTGGGCGTTCTGATGGCCTCGCAGCTCGGCTTGTGGAGCATCGGCGCGGCCATCACCCTGCTCAGCCTCGGCGCGTTGTGGGTGGCACGCGACAAACCAGCCATCCCGGTCATCCAGGGCAAGCGCCTGCCGTTTCACAACGTCTTTCTGGCCATCGCCCCCAATGGCTTGGCGCTGGCCTTGGGCTCCATCGGCTTCGGCACCCTGGCAACCTTCGTCACCCTGTATTACGCGAGCCTCGGTTGGGAACACGCCGCCTATTGCCTGAGCGCATTCGGCCTGGCCTTCATCGCCGCGCGGCTGTTGTTCGCCGGCGCCATCGAGCGGCGCGGCGGCTATCGGGTCGCGACCGTCTGCCTGGCAATCGAAACCCTTGGCCTGTTGCTGCTGTGGATCGCACCGATCCCGGCTCTGGCCCTGTGTGGCGCAGCGCTGACCGGCTTCGGCCTGTCGCTGGTGTATCCGGCGCTTGGCGTCGAGGCGATCGGCAACATTCCCGCGGCCAGCCGCAGTTCGGCACTGGGCGCCTACGCGCTGTTCTTCGATCTGGCGTTGGGCGTGGCCGGCCCCCTGATGGGCCTTGTCGCCACCGCCTATGACTATGGCGCGGTGTTTCTCGCCTCGGGCTTGCTGTCGCTGCTTGGCCTGGGGCTGAGCGTGTTACTGCTACGCCGTGCCGAGCGGCCGAAGGCGGTGCAGCCGTGACTCGTGACGAACTGATCGCCTTCTGCCTGCAACTGCCGGGAGCTCGGGTGGATTACAAGTGGGGCAGCAACCAGGTGTTTTCCGTGGCGCACAACAAGATGTTCGCCATTCTCGATTTTCTCGGTGACAACCTGGCCTTCAAGGTAGATGCCGCGGTGTTTCTGGGTTTCACCGATCGCCCCGGTATTCGCCCGGCGCCCTACCTCGCCCGCGCCCACTGGATCAGCATGAACGGCAGCCAACCGCCGCTGGGTGACGAGGAGCTGCGCGATCTGCTGACCCGCTCCCACCAACTGGTAGTGCGGCGCCTGCCACGCAAGCAGCAGGTCGGCCTGCTGCTCGATCTATAGCAGGCTGCGCAACCAACCGCTGGTGTAGGCACCACCGAGCAAGAGCTGATCGATCCAGACCAGTTGGTGAAGCGCCACGATGGACCAGAAAACCAGCTGGTAGGACGCCTTGCGCGTCTTGTGCCGAAAGGCTTGCTGAGCCACCAGGGCTCCCGGCCAGCCCCCAGCCAGTTCGACCAGATGCAAGGTGTTTTCCGGCGTACGCTGGCGGCCCTGCTGGGCGCTGTTCTTGTCGTGCCAGTAGAGGAAGAAGCACAGCACGCTGACCACGGGATAGAGCAACGCCGGCCATACCATTCCGCTAGCCAGCCAACGCAGTGCGCCGAACACAGGAAGCAAACAAAGCGCGGCGAAAACCAGCCATTTGGCGAGCGGATTGCGCACGGCAGCCGCTGGCCGACGATCGCCGCGCGTAGTTGGCCTGGCAGCCTTGGTGTTTGGCCTGCCTGCGTTGGGCTTGGCGGTAGTCGGCTTGACGCGAATCTGCGGCTGATCGATCGCCAGTTCACCGGCCAGGCGCACATGCTCGGCGCGCAAGCGGCCCTTGTCGTCGCGCCCGGCCACGAACAGCACCTGGTCCCCAGCAGTGGGCCGACGATCGCCACGCATCGCCGAAATGTGCGCGAACACGTCGGTTCCACCGGCAAGGGGCTGAATGAACCCGAAGCCCTTGTCATCGTCCCAGCGTTTGATGCGGCCCGCCTGCTCCCTGCTCTGCATATGCGTCCTTAACGGCTGGGCGATCAGCCCTCCGCCGTGCTCCAGTCGATCCAGCCGAACTGCCAGGTGGCCAGAATCAATAGGCCGAAGGCAATTCGGTACCAGGCAAATACCGCGTAACTGTGGTTGGCGATGAATACCAGCAGCGCACGCACCGTCAGCATGGCGACGACGAAGGTGGTGACGAAACCGATGGCGAATACCGGCAGATCGCTCAGTTGCAGGATATCCCGGTACTTGTAGAGCGAGTACACCGTGGCGGCGACCATGGTCGGCATCGCAAGGAAGAACGAGAACTCGGTGGCTGCCTTGCGCGACAGGCCGAACAGCAGGCCGCCGATGATGGTCGAGCCGGAGCGCGAGGTACCCGGAATCAATGCCAGGCACTGGGCGAAACCGACCTTGAGAGCCAGCTTCCAGTCCATGTCGTCGACCGTTTCGGCGACGATGCGGTGCTGACGCTTCTCGGCCCAGAGCATGACCACGCCACCGATGACCAGCGCGGCGCTGACCGTGATCGGGTTGAACAACCAATGCTCGATGAGATCGGCGAACAGCAGGCCGAGCACCACCGCCGGAAAGAACGCGATCATCAGGTTGACGGTGAAACGCCGGGCCATGGGATCGCTGCCCAGGCCGGTGACCACCGACAGGATGCGCTGACGAAACTCCCACATCACCGCCAGGATGGCGCCAAGCTGGATGATGATTTTGAAGGCCGTGGCGCGTTCGCCGTTGAAATCCAGCAAGTCACCGACCACGATCAGGTGCCCGGTGCTGGAAATGGGCAGAAATTCGGTGAGACCTTCAACGATACCCAGAATCAGCGCCTGAAAAGCGAGCCAACTGTCCATCGAAACTCCTCGGAAAGGTGCCAGATGAACTGGCTGTAAAGGGATTGTTTCTCGGACTGGAGGCGCTGGAGGAGGTTCCAGCGGGGCCGAAAAAAGCGGCAGTTATAAATCACTCGCATGCAATTTCAAAACGCTATCAAACCGAAATTGTCACTTTCCTGTCAGCTGATCGATCTCCCAGGCGCCACAAGCGCTAGAATGCGCGCCCGCCCCACCGTCATACGCCGAGGTTCCATGTCACCGCTCGAAGTCTGCGCCTCGTTGCTCGGCCTGATCGCCGTCTGGCTGACCGTGCGGCAGAACCCCTGGTGCTGGCCGATCGGGCTGGTCATGGTGGTGCTCTACGCCTGGGTGTTCTTCGAGGCCAAGCTCTACTCCAACACGCTGCTGCAATGCGTCTACGCCGCCCTGCAGCTTTACGGCTGGTGGCACTGGACGCGTGGCGACCGCCCCGACGAGCGCCTGCAGGTATCGAGCTTGAACCTGCGCCAGACCCTTTCAGGCCTCGCCCTGGGCGTGCTCGGTTCGGCCGTGCTGGGCCTGCTGATGATGACCTACACCGATGCCAGCGCGCCCTGGCAGGATGCGACCCTGTGCGCTTTCAGCCTCGTCGCGCAGGTGTGGATGGCCAAGAAGCGCGTGCAATGCTGGGCACTGTGGATCCTCTTGGACGTGCTGTTCGTCGTGCTGTTCATCAATCAGGCGCTGTACCTTACCGCTGCGCTGTACGCTCTGTTCACCCTGCTGGCCTGTCATGGCTGGCTGACCTGGCGGCGCGAGCTGCTCGCGGCGCGCCCATGAACGTCCTGGTGCTGACCGGCCCGGAATCGACCGGCAAGAGCTGGCTGGCGAACGAGCTGCAGCAGCGCTTCGGCGGCATCGTGGTCGGTGAATACGTGCGCCACTTCATCGACACGCAGCAACGCGATACCTGCTACGCCGATATTTCTACCATCGCCCACGGTCAGCTCGCCTGGGAAGATGCAGCCCGCGAGCAACGCCCTCACCTGCTGATCCTCGACACCCACCTGCTCAGCAACATTCTTTGGAGCCGCACGCTTTTCTGTGATTGCCCGGATTGGATGGAACCTGCCCTGCTGGCCCGCGAGTATCACCTGCACCTGCTGCTCGACCCGCGTGGCGTCGAATGGGTAGGCGACGGGCAGCGCTGCCAGCCGGATCTGGCGGAGCGCCTGGCCTTTCACCAGGGCTGCGCGCAATGGCTCGAGGCCAACGGCCAGAGCGTGGTGGAAATCGCCGGGACCTGGCATGAACGCCAGCGCGCAGCGGTGAGCTGTGTGGCCAGTTGGCTGGGCGTCGACACCTAGCCCAAACTGAATTTGTTCGCCAGTTGCGCGTGGCATCTTGCCATTAAGTGACGGTATGGGCATAAAGGGGGACGACTGGAAGAACGCCACAAGGACGTCCCGATGCGCCTGATTCGCCGCGCGCTGAAACTCATCGCTCTGCTCGTGCTGACCGCCCTGCTGGTCATCCTCTATTACATCGTCAATCCCAACCTACCGGCCTACACGCCGGCGAAAAAGGTCCATTACCTGGGACAATGGAGCGAACAGCAGCGCCAGTTCTATTACTACACGCCCCAGGGCACTACGGTAAAAGACCTGCATTACGACTGGTTCACCGCCTTGGAAATGCCATTCGGCAAGGCCAAGTTCGCCCACCCCGATTACCTCGCGCGCTTCGGCTTTCTCACCCAACCCGGCCAACAGGCCACGGCCCTGAACCCCGGCAACCTGCCGGTGGGTTTTGCCCGCCACCAGGACGATGAAAGCGGCGTCCAGTATCTGGACATCACCTGCGCCGCCTGCCACACCGGCGAGCTGCGTTACCAGGGCCAGGCGGTGCGCATCGATGGTGGTGCCGCGCTGCACTCGCTGGCGTCCACCGTGCCGACGCTCAAGGGCGGCAGCTTCGGTCAGGCCCTGGGTATGAGCATGGCGTTCACCTACTACAACCCGCTGAAATTCCGTCGCTTCGCCCATGAAGTACTGGGCGAGCATTACGAGCGCGACTACGACAGGCTGCGTGTGGAGTTCAAGCAGGTGCTCGATCGCCTGTTGAGCACCGCCTACAACGACTGGCACCGTGGCCTCTACCCGACCGAGGAAGGCTTCGGCCGTACCGATGCCTTCGGCCGCATCGCCAATACGGTGTTTGGTGACAGCATCGATGCCGCCAACTACCGCGTGGCCGATGCGCCGGTCAGCTATCCGCATCTGTGGGATATCTGGAAATTCGACTGGGTGCAGTGGAACGGTTCGGCCATGCAGCCCATGGCCCGTAACGTCGGCGAGGCACTGGGGGTTGGCGCTACCCTGCAGCTGCTCGACGAAAACGGGCGCCCGGTGCCACACGATCAGCGCTACGCGTCCGGCGTGCGCATCAACGACCTTTATCAGCTGGAAGAAACGCTCAAGCACCTGCAGCCGCCTGCCTGGCCGGAAAAGGTCCTTGGCAAGATCGACCTACCGCTCGCCAGCCGGGGACGCGCCCTGTTCCAGGAAAACTGCGCCCTCTGCCACGCACCGAAGGTGGTTCCGCCAGATCATCGCATGGCACCTGATCGCGACCCCGAGTGGTACATGCAAGTCGTCGACACGTCCATCGTGGGTACCGACTCCACCACCGCCGACAATATCGCCGACCACCGTTTCGACATCCGCAAGCTGGGCTGGAAGAAAGCCGAGCTGGCGAGGCTGGACGTGAAGCTGTTCAGCAACAGCCTCGATAATATCGATTTCAGCGCCATCTCCACTGCCGAGGCGCTGGCCTATGTCACCGCCTACGTCGAAGACCGCGCCTATCGCGACAACGGCATCGCGCCCGAGCAGCGTAAGCGCATGGACGGCTACGGCCTGCCCATTGGCGTCCAGGAGATCCGTGGCTACAAGGCGCGGCCGCTGGATGGCATCTGGGCCACCCCCCCATTCCTGCACAACGGCTCGGTACCGACGCTGTTTCATCTGCTGTCGCCGGTATCGGAGCGGCCCAGCAGCTTCTGGGTGGGCAATTTCGAATTCGATCCCAAGCATGTGGGCTTCGTCAGCGACAAGTTCCAGGGCGGTTTCCTGCTCGATACACGCATCAAGGGCAATGGCAACGGCGGCCATGAATTCCGGGATGGCTGCCGTAACGATGGCGTCATCGGCCGTGGCCTGCAGCCGGAGGAGCGCTGGGCGCTGGTCGAATACCTGAAGGTGCTGGGTAATCCGGCGCTGGAAAACCAGTTGAGCGACGTGCCGGCCAAACCCTGGAATCCCGGGCAGAACTGCCAAGGCAGCGTGAATGCAAATCGCAAGGAGTCCAACGATGCTTAAACGATTCTGGCTGTGGCTCGGACGCCTACTGAGCAGAACGCTGGTCACCCTGCTGGTCGTCGGCCTGGGTGGCTGGGCCGTGGGCAGCGCCTATTACAGCTGGAAGTTTTCCGGCCCGGTTTCCAGTGAAGAGCAGATTCCAGCCAATGAGGCCGCCTACACGGCTGGCATCATCGAAGACGCCATTCGCGTCGTCGAGCAACACCGTGACAATACTCGCGTGCTGCGTGACGCCCACGCCAAGGCCCACGGCTGCGTGAAGGCAGAAGTGACGGTCAAGGCAGATCTTGATGAAAGCCTGCGCTACGGCGTGCTCGCCGAACCAGGCAAAACCTGGCAGGCATGGATGCGCCTGTCCAACGGCAACGCCTATCCGCAATTCGACCGCGCTCGCGATGCCCGGGGTATGGCCATCAAGCTACTCGACGTGCCGGGCGCCAAGCTGATGAACAATCAACGCAGTGCTGGCGATCAGGACTTCGTGATGTTCAATCACCCCGCGTTCTTCGTACGTGATGTGGCGGAGTACCGCAGTAACTTCGCCGCACAAGCGGACGGCAAGAAAGCCCTGGCCTTCTTTCCGAGCTGGGATCCGCGAACCTGGGAGATTCGTCACCTGATCATCGCCCTGAAAACCCTGTCCCCCGCCCCCGCCAGCCCGGTGGAAACCACCTACAATTCCATCGCTCCGTTCAAGCTGGGGCCGCACAACATCAAGTATCGGGTCATTCCGACTCCGGAAAACTGCCCGGCTTATGCCATTCCCAAGCCCAATACCGATCTGCCCAACTTCCTGCGCAACGCGCTTTATCAGCAGCTTTCCCTAGATCGCATGCCGGCTTGCTTCGCCTTGCAGGTGCAGCAGCAAAACCCGGATTACTACATGCCGATCGAAGACCCGAGCGTAGAGTGGGACGAGAAGATCGCGCCGTTCGAGACCGTCGCCGACATACGTCTGCCAGCTCAGGACTTCGATAGCTCGGAGCAGAATCTGTTCTGCGACAACCTGTCGTTCAACCCGTGGCACGCCCTGCCCGAACACCGCCCGATCGGTGGCATCAACCGTTTGCGCAAGGCAGTGTACGAGGCAGTGAGTGTCTATCGTCACGATCGCAACGCTGCGCTGGGCCAGTAAGCCCCTACAGGTTGCAGCAGGCTGCTAGAATCGCAGGCTGTTTGCCCTGTAGAAAAGAGATTGGCCTTGGAACTGTTTAAAGAATTCATCTTCGAAGCCGCCCACCGGCTGCCCCACGTCCCCGAAGGCCACAAGTGCGGTCGCCTGCATGGCCATTCGTTCCGCATCGCGGTCTACATCGAGGGCGAAGTCGATCCGTATACCGGCTGGATTCGCGATTTCTCGGAGATCAAGGCCATCTTCAAGCCGATCTACGAGCAGCTCGACCACAACTACCTCAACGACATCCCCGGCCTGGAAAACCCGACCAGCGAAATCCTCGCCAAGTGGGTATGGCAACAGCTCAAGCCATTGCTGCCGGAATTGTCACGCATCCGTATCCATGAGACCTGCACCAGCGGTTGCGAGTATCGCGGCGACTAAAACGATCTTGCTTCCGCGGTTTCATTGCGGAAGGAACAAGGTAGAAACAACAAAGCCCGCGCTATGCGGGCTTTTGTTGTTTCTGAGCCAAGATCATCCTGGGCATTGGTATGCTCGGCTGTTACCCATGCCAGGTAGGTCATTCGAGCATCCCAACAAACTCGCACCAGCTCCCTGGGTTACGCCTTCGGCTAACCCAGGCTACTTACCTCTAGCAACTTATCGCTACGGTACGGCTTTTACGGCTGCCTCTTACGTAGTCTGCGGTAGAGCGAAGCGATACCCAGGTCAGCGTGCGCTCTGGCCGCCTGGCTGGCGCACTGTGCATTAGCCTTCGAATTTCGCGGCCGAAAAGA